>JBCBCI010000036.1:0-52940 GCA_038530755.1 Cyanobacteria bacterium J06592_8
TGCAATTGTTAAACTATTTTGTAGTGCTTGACAGATGAGTATCCTGTCAAATGGGTCACGATGCAAGAGTGGTAATTTAACTAAGTGGGAAACACTAGCTTCATCGAGACTGAGGCTAGCAATTTGATGAAGATCACGCTGCTTCGGTAAATAAATTTCAGGAGACTCTGGGAGAATGTACTTAAAATTTCATCCGGTAAAGGTTCGTCAAAGTCATCGGGAACTGTGAACTCTCCAGCACATAAACCAGAAGGTCTGCGTTGCTTCTGATTAGATGTTAGAGGCTTGAGTTCAGCAATAGGCTGATCCGCTTGAATAATAACAAAAGTTTCACCCGCTTTAACTAGACTGAGATATTTTAACGGATCACGTAATATTTCATCGATAGTTATATTTAACATGAGTTATTCCTCTGTTCATTCTTAAAAAATGACATGATTTTAAGCTGACAAGCAGTGATTTTTTTCTTTATTTAGGAAATGCTGGTTTTCCATTGCCTTCGGGGCCACCTAACGGAGTGTCAATATGTCGGACTGGGAAACCAAATGTCAAATCTTATTTCAGAAATCAGAGATAAGATGTTGTAATACTATACAATATAATCAGCTTTAATATTTTCATTAAATTTGTGGATGGCTGGTATTTAACCTCCAATTCAACTTGAGAGAAGACACTTTCCTCAACATCTATCTAATATTCCTCAAATGCAACAACTCTTGAGAAAAGGAGTTGCTTTCGATTCGTTTGAAAATAAACTATCACATTATCCTGGAAAATAGTATAAAATAATACTGACAGAAGAGATGCTGTGAATATTTCAGATTCGAGTCACTTCTTTTGATGAAAAAGGGTATGTTTTTGATAATATATCGTCAAAAGCGATTCAATATTAATAAAACTAATCGGATAGTCAGTCATTATTTATGAGTCACTGCACCAATCCTCAATGTCTCCGTCCTGTTAATTTGGATACTGCAAAATTTTGTCAAAGTTGTGGGGAACAACTTCTACTCCAAAATCGCTATCGCCCCATTCAGTTGATCGGACAGGGGGGATTTGGTAAAACGTACTTAGCGGTTGATGAACAAATTCCCTCTAAACCGCCTTGTGCAATTAAACAATTTCATTTTCCCGATCGCCAAGGATACCGTTACCAAAAAGCAGCTAAATTGTTTCGTCAAGAAGCGGTTCGCCTCGAACAGTTAGGGAAACATCCACAAATTCCCCAATTATTTGCTCATTTTGAACAAAATAAACAACTTTTTTTAGTACAAGAATATATTGCGGGAACAACCTTATCCCAGGAATTTGAACAAAAAGGTTTATTTAATGAAACGCAAATTTGGGATTTATTGCGTGGGTTACTTCCGGTTTTAAAATATATTCACGACCATCAGATTATTCATCGCGATATTAAACCTGAAAATATTTTACAGCGTTCTGCTCTCATCTCTGAACCCGAAATTAAAACTTTTGAACCGAAAGAACATCAATGGGTTTTAATTGATTTTGGAGTCGCTAAATTTCTATCTGATACAGCAATTGAGAAAACGGGAACAATCATCGGTTCGCCGGAATTTATGGCACCCGAACAAACTAGAGGAAAAGCATTTCCCGCGAGTGATTTGTATGGCTTGGGAGTGAGTTGTTTGTATTTACTTACAGGTGTTTCACCTTGGAAATTGTATGACGAGGTCAAACAAAATTGGGTTTGGCGAGAGTCTCTCAGTTCTCAATCTCGTGTCAGCGAACGCTTAGGAAAAATTTTAGATCGTTTGGTGATTCATCCGCTCGATCAACGTTACGCTAATGTTGAGGAGGTGTTACAAGCGATTAAAACACCGAAAAGTATACTCTCGACGACTCCAAGACCCGTTAAGCGTCTGACTCGCTCTCGACAACAGACTCCATCAGGCTGGAAACTCCCAGATCTTTTCACTCAATTTTTACCGAGTTCGACTCCACTGATGGACGAGCTAGATTCGGCTGTTGGAGTTGATTATAATAAGTTACAGCGTCTCCTCGCCGCTCAAGACTGGAAAGCCGCTGATCAAGAAACCTGGTGGGTTTTATGTCAAGCTTTGGGTTTCTCCAGAAGTTGTTATCTTGCTCCTCAAGAGTTGAAAAAAATACCGTGTCCGGACTTGCGAACCGTCGATCAGTTGTGGGTAAAGTTTAGCAAAGGACAATTTGGCTTCAGCGTACAAACACGTATTTACGAGGAAGAAGAAGGAGATTATGGTCAATTTTGCGATCGCCTGGGTTGGCTGTCTTACAATACTCATCATCCGGCTACAGGTTTTAGATTTAACCGATCTGCTCCTGTCGGCCATTTACCGTCTCGCATCGGGATTATCAGTTCTGGTCAATGGTGGCGACACGCTCAGATTATGTCTGAAAGAATTGTAGATTGCGGGATTGTGTGAAAGAGTGTTAAGATTATTTGCTGATTATTAACATCTGAACTCTATGCCAGGATCACCATGAAACATCTAGGAATAGCCCCAACCTTAAAATTAGGACTAGCCTTTTAATATATCACATAAGCAATACTACTTGTTATTTATCCATTCTTAACTTACATATTTTTGTCTAGATGCTATAAAAAGGTGAGGGTACAGTTGTAGCAAAGAAAAACCCAGACTGACAAATCAGGATAGTTTATTAGTACACTTCTGAACTGATTAAGGATCAGGGATGCAACATTTTAGGGAAATGGTTTAGAGTAAACGATTCTGTAAAGGCAACTCTGTAAAGACAACGCACTCAATTGTACTCCTTAGAGCTAGGAGAGTCATACCCTGTGGTACAGTCTCCGCTTAGTATACATCAAGGAGTTCTAGAACTACGGTGGGAAGTAGACTTGACCAATCTACACCTTTGCTGTTTAGTTCAGACTAAGGTATCTACTCGACATATCAAAGAAACCAGTTCAAGAATAGGGTGCATACAAAAGACTTCTAACCGGGTCGTTGTTCTTTAAACCAGTGACAGGCCATGCCAGATGTACCAGTTGGAATCTTACATTCACTGAGTGGGACGATGGCAATTAGCGAATCTCCCCTCGTTGATGCTGAATTAATGGCAATTGCTGAAATCAATCAATCTGGAGGTATATTAGGTCAGTGTATCGAACCTGTCATCTTAGACGGTGCATCTGATCCTGAAAAATTTTCGACCCAAGCGACACGACTGATTGAGGAAGATCGCATTTCAACTCTGTTTGGCTGTTGGACTTCTGCGGCGCGTCAAGCCGTTAAATCTATTATCGAAGCCCATAATGCTCAACTCTGGTATCCCGTTCACTATGAAGGCTTTGAAAACTCCCCCAAAATCTTTCATACTGGATCTTGTGCCAATCAACAGGTTGAACCTACCGTCAATTGGCTGTTGCAAAATCTCGGAACGCGATTTTACCTCTTGGGTTCAGACTATGTTTTTCCCCACACCGTTAATAAATTAGTCAAAATTCAGCTGACCGCATTAGGGGGCAATGTTGTGGGTGAAGCCTATTCCCCCATGGGAACCCAAGACTTTAGTGCCATTATTACTCGAGTCAAAGAAGCTCAACCGGATGTAATTTTTAGCACCTTAACTGGAGATAGTAATATTGCATTTTACCGTCAATTTCAAGCCGCAGGTTTAACTGCTGAAGATATCCCAATTATGGCAACATCGGTTTCTGAAACCGAACTGCAAGAAATCGGGAACTCAGCCACAGGACATTTAAGCTGTTGGAGTTATTTCCAAAGTCTTGATACTCCTGAAAATCAGCAATTTGTTGCTAACTTTAAAGCCCGATATGGCAAACATCGGGTCACAAGCGCACCCATTGAAGCCGCATATACTCAGGTTTATCTGTGGAAACAAGCCGTAGAACTGGCTCAGTCCTTTGATTGCGATCGCGTTCGTGTCGCGGCTTATGGAGTGAGTTTCGCCTCTCCGGGTGGATTTATCTGCGTTAAACCCAATCATCATGTTTCTAAACCCTGTCGAATTGGTCAAGCCCTACCTAATGGACAATTTAAAGTGCTTTACACCACACCCAAGCGAATTAAACCGTTACCCTGGCTAGGCTTTGAAGAAAATCATTTCAACACCTCTGAAATGGTGACGCATTTACTCGCCGAAGTCAGCCACAGTATCGAACGCGCCGAACAACTTGAACAAAAATCTAGAGAACTTGAAGCGACTCAAGCTCAACTCAAACAAGAAATTGAAGCCCGCAAGCAATTTGAAGAACGGCTCAAACAAACCAACGAACAACTCGAACAGATTATCACCGAACGAACAGCCGCTCTCAAAGAATCTAACGAGCAACTGATTCAAGAAATCGCCGAGCATGAACAAGCGCGTAGTGCTCTACAAACGGCAAATACTCGCCTCCAAGCGGTTTTAGAAGCAGTACCGGGAACCGTTTCTTGGATTCAATCCGATCTGCGCTACATCGAGGTGAACCAAAAACTTGCCGATATGTTCAATATGCCCAAAGAAAAATTTGCAGGTCAACATATTGGATTTCTGGGGACGAGTTCCGATTTTAACGACTTTGTCCAAGAATTATTTGAGAGTTCTGAAACCGAACTATCTCAAGAAGTAATGACGAATATTGATGAACAGCCTCGTCATTATTTAATTGTGGCTCGAAAATACGATAACAATCAAGCGGCGTTTGTCGTGGGACTTGATATTAGTGAACGCCGACGGGCTGAAGAATCACTCAGAAAAGCCAACACCCGCTTACAAACAGTATTAGAAGCCGTACCCGGAACAGCATCTTGGGTGACTTCAGATTTACGTTACATTGAAGTTAATCAAAACCTAGCTGATATTTACAACCGACCTCGTGAAGATTTTGCTAATCAAAATATTGGGTTTTTAGGCGGAGGTTCACAATTTAGTCATTTTGTTCAAGCGTTATTTGATCGGGAAGAACCTCATGCCTATCGAGAAATTACAGTCACAATCGAGGATGAGGAACAACACTATATCTTAATTGCTCAAAAATACAATCAAAATCAAGAATCATTTATCATCGGAATAGATATTAGCGAACAAAGACGGGCAGAAGCGGCTCTAGAAACAACTCAAGATCAATTACAAGCCGTTTTAGATGTTGTACCGGGAACCGTATCTTGGATTAATTCAAACTTGCATTATATTGGTGTTAATCACTATTTAGCCGATACATTTGACTTGACTCCAGAAGATTTTACCAACAAGCATATTGGTTTTTTGGATGCGAGTCCTCAATTCAATGAATTTGTTCAAGAATTTTTTGAAAGTTCAGAACTCGATGGTCAACGAGAAGTCATTTCTTTGATCAAGGCCGAAGTCAGAAATTATTTAATTGTTGCTCATAAATATAACCAAAGTAATGCGGCTTTTTTTGTAGGGATTGATATTACCGATCGAAAACAAGCTGAGGCAAACTATCGCAGTATTTTTGAAAATGCAGTAGAGGGAATTTTTCAAACAACACCCGAAGGAAATTTTATGAGTGTCAACCCAGCTTTAGCTAGAATTTATGGGTTTGCCTCTCCTAAAGATTTAATGAATAATTTAACCCGAGTGGGAAATCAATTGTATGTTGAACCCCATCGCCGTCAGGAATTTATTCAGTTGATCGAACAACAGGGATCGGTGGTTAATTTTGAGTCCCAAATTTGTCGAGTAGATGGTGAATTACGGTGGATTTCTGAAAACGCTTCCGCTGTCCGCGATCGGACTGGGTATTTACTGTACTATGAAGGCACTGTTGTAGATATTACCGAACGAAAACAAGCTGAAGAGGCTCTGCAACAAGCGATGGATGTTTTAGAATTACGAGTCGATGAACGCACCTCAGAGCTAGTTCGCGAAATTAGTGAACGGCGACGAATTGAAGCGGCTTTGCGATCGTCAGAAGCTGAATTGCGAGCATTATTTGCAGCGATGACTGATGTGATTACCGTCTTTGATGCTCAAGGGAATTATAAGAAAATTGTCACCACCAATGCAGAAGTTCTGTACAGTCCGACACCGGATCGGCTAGGAAAAAATGTCTTTGAAGTCTTCCCGCCTGCTCAAGCCCGAATGTTTTATAGTCATATTCAGAAAGTTTTAGAAACAGGAAGAACACTTAACGTTGAGTATAGTTTACCTCTCGAACGAAACGATTCAGGTCAATTGCAAACCTCTAATTCTCCTCTCAACCCAGAAACCACAGAATTAGTCTGGTTCGCCGCAACCGTCTCTCCGATGCCCGATCACTCTGTGATTTGGGTCGCCCGCAATACAACAGAACGACGCCGAGTTTTGGATGCGTTGCAGGTTGAACAGCAAAAATCAGAGCGTTTACTCCAGAATATCTTACCTCGATCCATTGCTGATCGGCTCAAGCAGTCACCCCATTCCATCGCCGATCGCTTCGATCAAGCCACGATTATGTTTGCCGATATTGTCGATTTTACTGGATTTTCATCCCAAATCCCTCCGGCTGAATTAGTTGATATTCTCAATGGGATTTTCTCCGCCTTTGATGCGTTAGCTCAAAAACATGATTTAGAAAAAATTAAAACCATTGGAGATTCTTATATGGTGGTTGGGGGTTTACCGACGCCTAAAGACGATCATGTTAAAGCGATCGCCGCAATGGCTTTGGATATGCAGCAAGAAATTCGCCGCTTCAGACGCCGGGATGGTCAACCCTTCCGACTCCGAATTGGTATCAATACTGGGCCTGTAGTTGCTGGGGTGATCGGAACTCGCAAGTTTATTTATGATTTGTGGGGAGATGCGGTTAATGTAGCCTCACGTATGGAGTCTCACGGCCAAGCGGGTCAAATTCAGGTAACAGCCGCGACTTATGAGTTGTTGAAAGATGAGTATACTTTTGTTGAACGAGGGCTAATTCAAGTCAAAGGTATTGGTTGTATGCTGACATATTGGCTGACTGGAAAACAGTAATTTCAAGGCAATTTAGTCTCAAGTTAGTCGGCTTTTCCAGAAATAGATAGATTGTAAGTGTGCTGACCCTGTTCGCGATCGCCAATATAGATGTTATAAGTTCCTTGCGGGGCATACCCTGAAAATTGTAAATTTCCACCCGCACCCTCTGGTAATACACAGTAGCGTCCTGTTGGCCCCTCGATTAACAAAGTCGGCGATCCAGAAGTTTGTACTTGAACTAAGACATAAGCTAAATCTTCAGCTACATCAACGGTATGATTGGGAACCTCCGCCACAAAACCACAATCTCCACTATTATTCTGTCCGCCTGACGTTCCTGAAGCGGATATCGAAGCGTCCGAAGTGAGGGTCTGTCGGTCTGCAAAAGCCAGGTCAGCCCATCCGACATGGAGAACAACAGTTAGTGCAGTAATGGCATAACGTAATTTCATGTTTTTCCTCTCTAGCAGTGCCTTTCTCTAAAATACAAGTAGTTAATAATAGAAGCAGGCGAGTTTGCCGAATTCGGTTAAATTAGGGTTAAGAAGATCCAATTTTTTTTAGTTTTTGTTTTTTGAGTCTGTTCCGAGATCTCCTAAAATTGCAATGGAATCTGACAAGCTTGCGCCTCCTCTGTATCTACTGTGCGATTGACTATGCCTTTAACGCGCTCTGCGTCAATCGCCAAGCCGAAACTTTATCAAACCAATTCCTATGAATTATCAACAAGACGACAATCAAGTTAAACGTAGACTCGAAGAACTCGAAGCCGAACTCAATCAACCTCGTACCGTTAGCAATGATTCAGACGGTGAGTTTCTCTCAACCCTGAAAACCTTCTATAGTCAGTTTCTCGTTTGGTTTCAAGATCTGCCTAAGCTTGGACAAGCCGCAGTTGTGGTTGTCGGTTTGGCTGTTGGGTTAACCTTACTGCGAACCCTTGCTGAATTAATTTCTTTGGCAATTAGTCTTGCAGTTGTCGGTGCAATCGTCTACGTTGTCTACAAAATCTACAAAAACATGAAATCTTAAATTTAGGATTTGAATTGCGGAAGATGCCATCACTTAAGACCTCTTCCGTAATTGCCTGAATTTTGTCTAATCCACTCTTGAAAACAAAAAGTTGTCGAGCTCTCACCTGCGCGTCTTCAAAAGTTTTGCCAAAATCGTCTTTTGAAAATAGAGGTTTGTCTACTAGAGCGGTACTCTACAAACCTTGTACATAAAAGAGTTCAGCCTATATTCTTGAATTATATCTAAGATGACAGCGATCGCGGTAGACTGAACAATACGGTTTGTTCGTTAACCTAATCTCTATAGTTCGATGAAATTTGCATTCATCATTGACCCGATTGAAAAATTAAACCCCGGTCACGATAGTAGTGTGGCGATGATGGAAGCGGCTACTGGCTTGGGTCACGAGGTCTGGATCACACAGGCTGAACAACTGACAGTGATTCAAGGTAAGGCTTGGGCGACTCTGACTCCTGTCGATCTGACTCCGGTTCAGCGAAAAGGCGATCGCTGGGTCGCGGCTGAAAATTGGTTTTCTTTGGGAGAACCTCAGCTACTCGCCTTAGAGGAGATGAATGCAGTCTTTATGCGGACTGACCCGCCTGTCACCATTCCCTATTTGTACGCGACTTATATTTTGGATTATATCGACGAAGCCAAAACGTTAGTCGTTAATTCTCCTCAAGGAATACGGGCAGCCAATGAGAAGATGTATGCTTTACAATTTACAGATGCAATACCCGAAACGATTGTGAGTCAAAATAAACAGGTGATTCGGGAATTTGTCGAGAAAAAATCAGCAGGCGTTTTGAAACCGTTGGGCGGGAAGGCTGGAGAAGGAATTTTATTTTTGACAGACGGCGATCGCAATTTTAACTCTTTAATTGAAATTAGTACCAAACAAGGTCGCGAACCTGTGATGGTGCAGACCTATTTACCCGCAGCGAAAGAAGGAGATAAACGAATTATCTTGTTAGAGGGAAATCCAATTGGGGCCGTTAATCGGATTCCAACTGGGAAAGAATTTCGCGGCAATATGGCAGTAGGCGGACGAGTTGCTCAAACAGAAATTACAGATCGAGAGCGAGAAATTTGTGAACAAGTTGCCTCAAAACTTAGAAAAGATGGGTTATACTTTGTAGGAATTGATGTGATTGGTGGTTATTTAACAGAAGTAAATGTGACCAGTCCTACCGGAATTCGAGAAATCGATTTACTCGATAATGTTAGTTTGGGAAAACAGGTGATTGAATGGATTGAAAACCGAGGTAAATCCTAGAATAAATTTATTTCTAATTCAACTCAAAAACGAATCAGTTAGATAGAATCAAATGATGAATAAAATTGGCATTGCAGTTGTCGGAACCGGGTTTGGAAAAAAAGTTCATATTCCTGGATTTCAAGAACATCCCCGTACAGAGGTTGTTGCGGTTTATCATCGAGATATTGAGAAAGCTAAAGCGACGGCAGAAAGTCATAATATTCCCCATGTAGCCGATACAGTTGAGGAAATTGTTGCCTTGCCTGAAGTGACAGGAGTGGCGATTTCAACGCCTCCTTTCTTGCATTATGAAATGGCAAAGATTGTTTTACAAGCCAAGAAACATTTGCTGTTAGAGAAACCGACAACTTTAAATGTTAATGAAGCGAAAAAACTCTATCAAATTGCTCAACAAAATAATTGTGTAACAACCCTAGATTTTGAGTTTAGATTTGTTCCCGCTTGGCAATATTTTGCTGAACTTTTGAGTCAAAATTATGTCGGAAAAAAACGCCTGATTAAAATTGATTGGTTAGTCTCCAGTCGGGCAAATCCTGAACGGGGTTGGAATTGGTATGCTCAAAAAGAAAAAGGCGGCGGGGCATTGGGGGCAATTGGTTCTCACGCTTTTGATTATGTGGATTGGTTGTTCGGGCGAGTCAGTCGAATGTGTGGTGTACTGAGTACCTCAATTCCCTCTCGTCCTGACCCTACAGAAAACGGAAAACTAAAGCCCGTCGATGCTGATGATACCTGTAGTTTAATATTAGAATTAGCAGACGGAACGCCTTGTCAAATTAGTCTGAGTTCAGTCACCTATCAAGGACGAGGACATTGGGTAGAAGTTTATGGAAGTGAAGGCACGCTGATCCTTGGAAGTGAAAACCAAAAAGATTATGTACATGGTTTTAAAATATGGGGGAGCAAAAATGGAGAGGCGTTAACTGAGATTTCAATTCCCGAAAAATTTGCGTTTCCCCGTGTTTATTCTGATGGTCGAATTGCGCCGTTTGTGCGCGTTGTCAATCACTGGATCGGTGGAATGGAACAAGGAAAGTCTCTAGTTCCATCCTTACGTGAGGGCGTTTACTCGCAGTTGTTGATGGATTTAACTCACGAGTCTAGCGAAACTGGAACTTGGGTAAATGTTCCAGATTTAGAGAAAATTTTGCTTGGAGAGTCGTGAAATATCCGGCCCTTTAGGAAGCACAGCTTTTCTATCTAAATTTTAGGTTTCGTTAAATTCGCGCAGTCGCTTTCCTCAACAACATGAGAAGAAATGTGAGTGGGTTGAACATCCACACCTTTGGGTAGAGGACGAGCAACGGGATGAAAGATAACCTGTTTACAAACAACCTGATTACTACCCACCGTCGCATAATCCCAAATATAAACTTGAGAATCATCTGCCGTGGCATGAGCAGGTGTGAAGGAACCAGAACTGAATAAAACAAACAACAACGCCATTAAAGCGGTGATTAGATACTTTAACATCACTAAAAACGTTCTAAAAAATAGGCAAATTTATTTAGATCCCTATTCTAACACCTCGATTTAGGGCCTGTGGAAACAGAGCAGACAGAAATCCTCCTCTTCTCCCGCTCCGGAGTGAATACAATTGAAACTGAAGCTTTACTCAAGCGATCGCAACGATCCGTACTCAAAAATATCACCCTGAATGATTCTGACCCCAAAACTTATTTTCTTTGGGTGTTAAATAACTAAATTGAGATCAAGACATACTTCAGTCTTCCCACGACATTTCTGAGTCAATCATTACGATGCACCACTCCCCTTAAACTCTTTAATTACGCCTTTTCACCGGGAGTCAGAAAATGTTTCAGGCTTGAAGCTGAAGACGAATCTACTTTGATCGTTTGCACTGGAGTTGCTAACTCGACATTTAACTCTTGCAAGCGTTGCTGTATCTGTTTGAGCAATTCAACATAAACCGGCCAATGATCCTCCGTTTTTGTCCATGCGTTCAGCTCAACCCAAATATAGTAGTTATAATTGGTATTCCATGGAAACAAATCAGACTCAGGTGTCTTTAGAACTTTAGGATGTGAAGCGGTAATCTCCATCCACATTTGTTCAATCACATTTATATCTTGTGTAAATTTGACATGGATTGATAGTTGAATTTGCCTCATTTCTGCATGGGTGTAGTTAATGATCTCACTTCCCCAAACGGTATTATTCGGCAAGGTAACGATATTTCCATCAAAATCCTTCAGTTTAGTGCTGGCGATGGAAATGGAATCGACATAAGCCCAGTACTCTGCAATCTTCACCTCATCTCCCACATCAAAAGGTTTGTTAATCAGCAACATCAACCCACTAGCAAAATTTCCCAGGTTGCTTTGGAGTGCAAAAGCTAAGACAAAACTAGCTCCACCCACCAGGGCTAAAATAGGTCCTAGATTGACTCCGATAGATGCTAATGCTAGCAATGCACCAACTACTAATACACCCCGTTGAACGATCATCACCATAAAGCCACGAAACAGATTAGAAATATTGGTAATGCGAGTCAGGGCGCTATTGGTCAATTGAGCTAACCGAGGTGAAATGAAGGTTGCTGTGATTAGAATGCCTGCAAACTTAAGTAGATCGAACCCTAAACGAATGCCACCTTCTGGTGATGTGAGCCAAGTAGTCAATCTTAGTCCGAGACCCTCAGCATTAGCAAAATTCAACTCAAGACCACTAACAACCCCAACATATTGGCGATAGGTTTCTGTGTCACCACCCTTAGCATCTAAGGCATCTAAGACTGTTGTCAAGCGATTCACCAAATTAGACTGCTCAGTTTTCAATTGGGTGAGAATGATTATTACTTGATCAAAATCTTCAGAAATTTCTCCCTGATTCCCTTGACGCTTGATAGCAGCTTCTTTTTCACTAATTTCTTGGGCTTTGGCTTCGAGAAGAGCAAACCATGCGTCTGCCTCTGCTTGCAGATTTTTCTGAGGTAAGGGCTTCAGTAACACCTCTAGCAGATCAATTGAGATATTTGGATTATTTGCCGTCACAGCTTTGATGGCAGGTTTCTCCTCAACCACTTCAGCTTCTACAGGGGTAGGTTCAGTTGATTCAGTTGATTCAGTTGATGCAACCACAGTTGATTCCTCTTTTTCCCAAAAATACTGGGCGAAGGCGGGAACACTCAACATACTGGATACTGAAATTATTGTGGTAGCGGTAATTACTCGAAAACTGATAAAAACAGATAGTTCACGCATTGCCTTAGAGGATGTTTGGAAAGTATCAAAAAGTATAGATAAAGAGAGAAAAAAAAGCTAGCTAGACTATAGGCTGTAGAGGTAGCGGTTTCCGTCTCTTCTCAACCTCAATCAAGGCTTACGGATCATCCCGGAGAGCTTACTTAAGCTCACACATAACATAACTTATATAAAAACAGTAATTTAGGTTACAAAAAGTGAAGTTTCTGGTCTGATGCTCCTATTTCTAGGAAACGAGGGTATATTAAAAGTAATCGCTTATCATAATAAAAGAAATAAAACTGTCCACCATGAACAAAAAACTCAATAAAAGCCAACTAGCTCAAACTCATCGTGCGAACCTTCAGAAACGTCTAGAACAGCGTCTCGAAGTTGCAAGATCAAAAGGCGATCAAAACTTAATCGAACTTCTCGAGGCGGAGAAACAGCAGTTACAGTGAAACTCTAGTTTAAGAGTAAAAATCAGGCGGGTTAAGCAAAAACCCGCTTTTAACTTGTTTGAATGTTGATTTTAGACTGGAGTTGGGCTTCAGCCTGATTTACCGATTATCGGCCACCAACCACAATATCTTTGATACGAACGTGTGGCCCTCCAACACTGACCGGAAGCGGCATTTGGCCGCCTTTACCACAGCCCCCATTAGAGTAACTTAAATCATTACCGATCGCTTCAATATCCTTCAAAGTTTGGAAGACATTCCCTGTTAACGTTACATCACTCACTGGTTCAGCGATTTTACCGTTGCGAATCATGTAGCCTTCAGCAGCAGCAAAGGTAAACATTTCACCATTGGTTTGACCGCCCAACATTCGCACAGCATAAACCCCTTCATCAATATCTGCAATCATCTCATCAAAAGAGCGATCGCCTGCTTCAATTGCTGTATTCGTCATCCGAACAATCGGTGGATAGGTTGCGTTCATTGCCCGCGCATTCCCTGTGGGAGCTTCTTGGAGTTTACCTGCGGTTTCGCGGTTGTGCAAGCGTTGAGTTAGAATACCATCTTTAATCAAATATTTGCGTTGGGCGGGAACACCCTCATCATCGTAGAGAATCGAACCCGGTAAATCTGGAATAGTGGCATCATCAATCACATTAAGCTGTTCAATCGCCATGGGTTTACCGAGTTGCAAAATCTCCTGCATTCGGGGATTTTCATAAACGTTATCCGCTTCAGAGAGATGACCAAACGCTTCGTGAATAAACACACCCGCCAAATAGGGATCGAGAACCACCGTATATTGACCCCCTTTAACAGACTGGGCTTCCAACTGACGAATCGCCCGTTCCGCCGCCCCTTGAACCCGATCTTCAATTCCCACTAACGCATCATAATCAGAACGAGAATTGATGGATTCAAACCCTTGTCGAACAATACCATTATTCTTGGCGATCGCCCCAAATCGACCTGTGACATCCAGGCGTTCTTGAGTAATGCAACTTCCTTGAGAATTGACAAAATAGGTTGTGCTAAAGCGATCGGTGTAACTAACGGCTGTTGTTTGAATCCGGGAATCGTAGTCTAGGAGAAGTTTATTATAGTTTTCAATCAGTTGACGCTTTTCTTGGAGAGAAATACCTCTAGGATCGTGACCCAACTTCACCAAAACTTGATCTTGAATGGGGCTAATCTCCGCCAATTGGGTAGTTTCGTGACCCACCAAACCAGCTTGAGAAATCGCTTCTGCAATGCGATCATCGAGTTCCGATAAACCATTAAACGTCACAAAACTCCAACCGCCTTTATAACAAGCACGAATACCACCCGCCAGAGAAAAGCTACGGTTCACCGCATCTAACTGAGAACCCCGAAAAGACAGAGATGTGGTTTCGCTTTGTTGGAGTCGAATTTCCAGATAGTCTACGCGATCGCTACGATGGGTTTTGATGCGATCCAGCAATTGTTCTTCGATAGCCGTATTCACTTGTTGCAGTCCTTGACGAGAGTATTACATCCTTTACGATAGCGCGTTAAACACTTATTAGTCATTGGTGACAACTTAAACTTGAATCCCAGTTTTCAAGGAGATTATATAGCACTACAAGAAATTGGGTTTGACATTTTAAGAAATTGTTCCTTTATTCAACTATTATAATTTAAACTATCCACTTTCTGAGTAGAAAGTATATCCCTATCGAGAACTCAATAACCGTCTCCAGGAAGCATTTACTCTGGGTCAAATTGGAGAGACTTATGCAGCAGATTCAGCGCGATTACGAGAACAAAATCGTTATGAACAGATTTCCCAATACTCAATATATCAGCGGAATAAAATATGGCAAAATAAAAACCGTAGCCATCGCCCATTAGAAAGTTACAATCAATCCTTGAAAATTTACCAGGAAGTTAGCAACTCCTCTAATAATGACATTGATCGCTTGACTGCACGACAAAGAGAAGCAAATATTCTCAAAAAAATAGCTCAAACTTACCGTCATAATAGCAGTGAATATGGCAAAAAAGAGCAATTATTAAAACAGTCTTTGGCAATTTATCAAGAAATTGGAGATCGACTTGGTTTAGTCTATTCTCTGTTAGGAAACTTAGAAACTGCATTAGAATTATATAACCTGGAATTAGAAGCCCTGAAAAAAGCGAGTCAATTTTATACTCAACTTGGAGATTCAGAAACTGCATCAATATTTGAATATCGTCAGCCTCTTGTTGCGCTGGAAATGGGGAAAATTTACGCCCAATTAGAAGATAATCGAAATGAAGTAGAAGCTTACAACCAAGCTCGAATAATTTATCAAAAATTGCAAGACTATGAAGGAGAAGTATATTTTCTGATTGAAATTGCTGAACGCTACGAGAAACAAGAAAATCTCGAAAGAATGGAAGAGTTTTTAAATCATGCGGTTACAGTTTACCGAGAAACTGGCGATCGCCTCCAAGAAGCTAATTTCTTGCGTGAAAGAATTGCAGGATTTTATTTGTATCGCTTGGAACCTTCGGAAAAAGGATTGGAAACTTTAAATCAAGCACTCAAAATTTACCAAGAAATTGGTAATCAGACTGAAATAGCAAAAACTCTTTACCTTATTGGCTTCTTTTATTCCTCAGCACTCAGAAGGGCGCAGTTAGAGATGCAAACTGAAACAGAATGGCAATCTCCTCACTATTGGGCGGCTTTTACTTTGCAAGGTGAATGGCGTTAAACTCTCGACTCTATCGGAAATTTAATATTATTGATGATGAGCCGGATATAAGCGATCCAGTCGTAATTGATGGCAATTATTGAGTAAAGCTTGCCAAGCTAATAAAACCACACCTAATGTTCCTAATGCACTGCCAGAAGCAATCGAAAACACAATGATAATCTGATAACGAACAGCATCTAGTGGACTTGCACCTGCTAAAATTTGCCCGGTCATCATTCCCGGTAAACTCACAATTCCCATCACCATCATTGAATTAATTGTCGGAATCATTCCTGTTCTAATTGCGGCTTTCACTTCTCGATGGCTAGCTTCCCAACGAGTTGCACCTAATGTTAGTAACATTTCAATTTTTTCCCGATTTTGTACTAATCCTTCGGTAAATCGTTCCAGCCCTAAAGAAATCCCGTTTAAGGTATTTCCTAAAATCATCCCCAATAAGGGAATAAAATATTGAGGATTGTACCAGGGTTGAATCTGAATAATTCCAATTGCTGATAAATTCGTAATCAAAAAAGAACTCACCAAAACTGAGATTAAACTGCGCCAATAAACTCCAGCAAATCGACGAGAAGTGCGGTTCACACCTGAAATTCCAGCCATAGCAGCCATAATTAAAGCAACGGCTAAAACCAAGCCAGGATTGGATAATGTAAATAACCAGTTGAGAACATAGCCAATTAATAATAACTGAACGATCATTCGCAGAGAAGCGATTAAAAGGTCGCGTTCTAAACCTAAACGCAGGAACAAAGAGAGAATAATATTAATCAGAATCAGGAGAGCAGAAAGTGCAAGTTGTCCTAAGCTAATCGTTAAATATTGATTTGACATGGGATTTAATGGGATAACTCCATCTGTTCTGTTGTGACTCGTTTAAGCTGAATGGGATCGTGACTGGTCCAAATGCAGGCTCTTCTAGAATCTTTTTTCAGCCAGTTTTCAATTAAAAATTCAATTTGTTGAACTGTATTAGGATCTAAAGATGCAGTTGCTTCATCCAATAAAAGAACGACTGGATCAAGTTGTAAAGCTCGAATGAAGGCGACAATTTGACGTTCACCTCCAGAGAGTGTGGCTGCATTTTTTTTCAGGAAATCATTGGGACGATCCACCTGATTGAACCAAGATAAAACTCGCTGGAAATCGTAACGTTTTTGGCGATGGAGGGCAAACTGATAAACGGTTTTGAGATTAGATTCGACTGTTCCTTCCAGCATTGCTGGATTTTGATGCAAGTAAATAACTTGAGAACGGTATTTCGGCATATACCAATTCGACAAAAAGCGATCGCCAAATCGAATTTGTCCTTCATCTAAAGGATCTAATCCTGCTAATGCTCGCAATAATACACTTTTCCCTGTTCCAGAAGCACCGACTAAAGCCAAACGGCTTCCTGGATACAATTCTAGATTGACTTGATGCCAAAGCCAACGAGAATTGATTTGACGTCCAATATTAATTGCTGATAGCAAACTCATCTGTCCCAAACCCTAACTTTTCTGACAAGATTCTCTCTAAAGTCTATGCTAGGATGGTGACAGTTTAACTTCTGGAATAGAAGCTACAGATATTTAAACTGAAAACCCAAATTATTTTTGATTTTTGGGGACATTTCTGAGGCTATATTCCCTCTAAATCTAAGAAGACACTTCAGAAAATTATCCTGAATATCAGGGGGCATCTTTGAAGATCAATCAAAAGACTAGCAAACTCGAATTATGGCTTTCACTTCCCAGCCCCTAAACCCAAATTCATCTACTCTTGTTCCTTGTGATGTGTATTCAACTTCTGAAACTACTCAACCGAATCTCGCTGAGAAATACTCTCAACTGCAAATAGAGATTCAAGAGTTAACAGATGCGATCGCACAGTTAGAGACTGCTTCTGTTTTTCAACCTCCTCACCGACTCATGCCCTTAGAGGAGCGTTTAGAACTTCACTTTCAATCAATTAAGGCAGAAAAAGAACGTCCTAAAAAGTTGAAGAAAGCTCAGGAAACTTTAGCCTGTAAACAAGAAGAACTCGCAAAAATTGAGCCTTTACTGAAGCAACGCCAACTCGAAGCGACAGCAACTTTGAAACGCTTAAAATCATTAGCTCAAGTGGTTCAGCATAGCAAAAATGCCTATTCTCAAGCGATGGAAGAATTTCAAGCTACAGTTCAACTTGCCCATCAAGCACTCATTGACGCTTATGGTCAACAGGGTCACTTCATCCTAGAAACTGAGGTTAAACCACAATACCTAGCGTTAGATGAGTCTCATCCTCAACTGCTTCCAAGTTCCTAAGATTCTCACTAAAATCCTAAAGAGTTAAATGGTTACTGAAGTTCCCTTGAGAAGAGATGGGGAGCTTCAGTATTTTATAATCCCTAAACCCGAACTGCGTGTTCATCAGGAACAATTTGAGAGCCATATTTTCGGGCGTAAACTTGAGCAAATAATTCCTATTTTAATGCTAAACGAGGAAATAAAAGTTCGAGGTTAAGATGAGCAGCAATTTGAGCAAGTTGTTCGACATCTTGAGGATTTTCAAGATAGGGTAAAGTTCCTAAAATCGGAATTTGAGTTAAGGATTCAATCATAGAGATTGGAGTCCAATTTTCTATTTCTTGCTGAGTACAAGGATGCACACAATTGAGGACAATTCCAACTAAATTCACACCCATACGACGAGCAAGAGCCACATTAGCAACCGCTTGAGAAATCGCTCCTAAACGTACAGGAACAACGAGAACAGTCGGTAAACGCCAATCTCGCGCCAAATCTGCCACAATTAATTCTTGAGTAATCGGAGAACCTAAACCTCCTACAGCCTCAACTAAGATAAAATCTCGTTGTTTTTGCAACTTACAAAACGCCATCCAAACCTTCTCTAATTCTACTCGTCGCCCTTCGAGTTCAGCGGCGATAGGAGGAGCTAAAGGTGCTTTGAAATAAAGGGGAGTAATTTCTTCCGGTGACTGATCAAGTGAGAAAAGTTGAGTATAAAGTTCGCGATCGCCCACTCCTGACTGTAAAGGTTTCATTACCCCGAAACGCTGAGAAGTATAATATCTTTGAGCGTAGGCAATCAGAGCCGTTGTCAATACAGTTTTTCCGGCTTCTGTGTCCGTTCCTGAAATCAATAGTGCATTTGTCATAATCATCAGTTTTAAATAAAATTCCTCACACAAAAAAACTTACAATTACTAAATTTAACCTGCATCATTATTATCTGTATTTTCTTCAACTGCTTCTTCTCTTTCGTTCTGCAATTTCATCTCAGGTTGAGGAGAAGAACTAGAATCTAGTTCGGATGAGTCTTCAGGAGGAGGTTCAGGTTTTGGAAATACCCGAATTTTGGGTTCATCTGAAGACTTGGGAGACTTGTCCGGTTTCGGTTCGGGTTCGGGTTCGGGTTCGGGTTCGGGTTCAAGTTCGGGTTCCGGTTCGGGTTCGAGTTCGGGTTCGGGTTCGGGTTCGAGTTCAGGTTCGGGTTCAGGTTCAGGTTCGGGTTCGAGTTCAGGTTCGGGTTCGAGTTCAGGTTCGGGTTCGAGTTCAGGTTCAAACGTAGCTTCGGGTTCAGGTTCCGGTTCAGGAATGGGTTCCGGTTCAAACGTAGCTTCGGGTTCAGGCTCCGGTTCAGGAATGGGTTCAGGCTCAAAGGTCGGTTCCGGTTCTGGGAGCGGTTCAAAAGTCCGTTCCGGTTCGGGTTCCGGTAATATCGGAGAGAGTGTTTCAACGAGACTAACTTCTAGGGTATAGTCACTCTCAGAGAATCCGGGCAAAGTTTCTAACTCAATCGTATAGTCTCCAGTTTGTGAGACTGTTCCTTGCCACAGAGAGACCTGTTGAGCAACTGCATTTTGTTGTGGATCGTAAAGGCTCAGTAACACGCCCTCTCCTGAAACATTGATATAAAGTTGTTGTTGAGCTTCAGTCCCAACAAGATAGCTTGTTTTCTGGTTGCTTGCAACTGAACCTGTTTCAACCGCCGCAGATGCGTTGGGAAAAACTTCTAAACGGCGAGTAATCGGTTCAGGAGTCGCTTCAGGAGTCGCTTCAGGAGTCGCTTCAGGTGTGGGCGTGGGTTTTGCCTCTGGGGTCAGTGTCGGAAAGGGTTCGAGTGTAGGGCTGGGTGTACCTGGACTGGGCGTAATCACCACCGTTGGATTTTGTTCTTCCGGCTTTTGCTGATTCGAGGTGAATAGATTGCGAATTAGAGCAACCACTCCCAAACCCGTTAACGAAGCAACAACGATTCCTGTCGCAATAATCGCCCAAGGATTTTCCAAAATTGATTTAGGAGAACGAGTCGGAATACTGGCATTATTGGCTTTAGGACTAGCTGGGCGATTCACCTCAGCGGGATTACCCACTGCTACTGTCTTCATCTCAGATAAATTTGGAGTCGATGGCGATCCCGGTGTAGCTGGACTCGGAGCCGAGTCAAGAGTTGCCAAAGCCCCTTCAACCTCTGAAGCCGATTGATAGCGATCGCCTGGTTGACGACTCAGCATCCGGGTTAAAATTTGAGCAAAGGCAGGGCGAACCGTTGCCGCCTGTTGCCAGTTCCAAGTGAGTGTTGCTTGATCGAGTAACTGATGAGGATCTTGACCCGTGAGCAATACAATCGTTGTCACCGCTAAGGCGTAGAGATCGCTACTTGCAGAAACAATTCCTGTTTGCAACTGTTCTAGAGGCGCGTAACCCATCTTCCCGACACGAGTCACTGGCGGTAAGGTGCCTTCGGTGGAATGAATTTGAGTCGCCAGAGCGTTAACAACCCCAAAATCAATTAAAACAGGCAGTTGGTCCCGTTGTCGCAGAATAATATTATCAGGCGAGATATCTCGATGAATAATCCCTAGACTGTGAATATGGTCAAGGACAGGCAAAATTTGCCGAAGAAACTGTATGACTTCAGATTCTGAGAAGGTCTTGGGTAAGCCCGGGGCTGCGTTTTTGTGCTCATTGAGTAGAGTGTGATAGGTTTTCCCTTCTACATAGTCTTGAACCAGAAACAGGCGTTGGTTATCTTCAAAGACCGCACAAAATTTAGGGATTTGCGGATGTTGAATCTGGTAGAGAACCTGGGCTTCGCGTTGGAACAGTTCTTTGGACTTTTCAAAGACATAGTTTTCCGTCGTCGGGGGGATAAATTCTTTCAGCGCACAGCGTTCGTTAAAGCGTCCTTGGTCTTCAGCAAGATAGGTTCGACCAAACCCGCCCTGGCCCAAAATATCAATCAAGCGGTAGCGATGTTGAAGAACTGTTCCGAGTGGGATGGCAGGTTGCATAGAAAGTCGATATTAGAGAAGGGCTTTCATTCTAAAGTTTAATTGAACACTTCCGCTATTTGCCAGGGTTCAGTTGTGAAATTCTTCTGCTAAACTCTTTTAGAACATCAATTCAATGTTGACTTTTTCAGAGACATTTTAGCAAAAAATGATTAAAATAACAGTGCCACGACTATGACTTTAACGAATTTTGGAGGTTCAGGTGTTGTCTGATAAAGTGACTCGGATGCAGAATGAGCAGAGGCAAATAGAATTAACTCAGTCTAATGTGATGGCTCTTTGTCCAGTTTGTCAAACGGGATATCACCCCGGAAATGTTTCATCCTGTTTGACTTGTGGCTGGGATGTAACACCTTGTCCACCAGAGTTTCAGGAACGCTACAATCATCAAGCAGCTTGGGCTAGAAGGATTTGGGAAAGACTCCAAGGTTTACAAACGATACCGAAGGATGGTAATTTTAACCAAACTTTTTTTGATCGAGGGGTTAGTCAGGTTTCAGCAGTTCCTGGTTTAATTGTTCCCTCAACCAGTTTAGTAGACTTGCACACAGAGCGAGAAATTGATTACACTCACCTGGAGCATCTTTTAAGAGCTGGGCAATGGCGAGAAGCGGATGAGGAAACAACTCGCGTGATGTTGGTCGCCGCAGAACGCGAAAGTGCAGGATATCTTGATCTTCATGCCATTCGTGATTTTCCCTGTGTAGATATCTATACAATTAATCAACTTTGGCTTGAATACAGTCGCGGACATTTTGGGTTCTCTGTACAGAAACAGGTTTGGCAAGGTTTACTGAATCAGAAAAAATCTGTCTCTGAAGATGATTTAGGAGATTTAATTGGATGGCGATCGCGTGGAATCTGGTTAGATTATGATGAGATGAGATTTGATTTGCAAGCACCTGTTGGTCATCTTCCGGTTGGATTTGCTTGGTGGGTCGTTTGGTGGTGTATTTCTCTGTCACGGGTGGTCGTGTTTGAAATGTTTGAACGTCTAGAAGATTGTGAGATTTAAAACTAGAGATTGATTATTTAACTCAAAAGATTGAGCAGATTGAACTAGACAATTTGCTCAATCGCTAAAATCTCCCAGAATCCTGGAAAAAAACTCAGTTGGTTCTCAGACTCACCTCATCTCAATCAGTAAGCTCAAAGATAGAAAGCAAGAGAGAAAAAGATTGGGGTGAGCCATGAAAAGCTTAAAAAAAATTTTGCTAGGAATTACAACCCTAACCGTTCTGGGCTTGAGTGCTATAGTCGTTCAAGCTGGAGGCTGGGATAATTTTAAATTACGGTACTTTTATCTAACACAATATCTTCATAATCAAAACGAAGAATTTAATGATCTTCGCGCTCAAAATCTCGATATTCAAGCCAATAGTCGCATCGATCTCGCTCAACTGCTGAATGGAGGACCTCCAAAAGATGGGATTCCCAGTGTTGATAATCCTCAATTTGATAACGCCACAACAACGCCTTTTTCTTCAGATGAAACGATTATTGGTATTGTTGTTAATGGAGAAGCGAAAGCCTATCCCTATGGTATTCTCAACTGGCACGAAATCGTAAATGATACCATTGGAGGCGTGAATGTAACTGTTTCTTATTGTCCACTCTGTGATACGATGGTTGCCTTTGAACGAGGAAATCGCACCTTTGGAGTTTCAGGAAAACTTTACCAAAGTTGCTTGGTAATGTACGATCGCTCTGATGATACACTATATAGTCAACCTTGGGCTTTAGGAATTGTTGGCGCTCAAGTCAACCGTTCACTCGAACGAATTCCCGCAGTTAAGACAACGCTGGGAAATTGGCTCAAACAGCATCCTGATAGCAAAATTCTCTCAACTAATACAGGCTATCAACGAGATTACCAACGCTATCCCTACGGCACCTATTTTACCGATGAACGATTAGTTTTTCCAGTTCGCAACCAAGAACAACTGAACCTCCATCCTAAAGCCATTGTCAGTTATATTTGGGAACCCGATCAACAGACTCCCCACAATCAATTTTCAGGGACAACTCATGCGTTTGTTCACGAGGAAATACAAACAGTTGGGGAAAAAGTGATTGATTATAATAATCGAAAAATTCGAGCTATTTGGGATGAACAGTTACAGACCGTTATTGTTCAAGAGATGGATGGAAGCGTTATTCCGAGTTCGACAGCTTTTGCTTTTGTTTATCCAGCATTCATGGGAGAGAATTAGGATAGTAGAACCTGAATAGGGACTGCTAAAATCACCCACCTTTTCCCACCGTCACCAGACTTGAAAGCTTGAATAATAGAAGTATAGATAACTGGAGGATAAAAAACACTTCAATCATTCAACTCAGTCAACAACCCTTTAATTGTGGATAACTCTCTCCTAAGCCCTAGCCTTGATGGTTAGGGTTTTTTGTCAAAAACTGAATTTAAACGGCTGAGACTCCCTACTTTTTCCCACCGTCACTAGACTTGAAAGCTTGAATAATAGAAGTATAGATAGCTGGAGGATCAAGAACACCTGAATCATTCAACTCAGTCAACAACCCTTTAATTGCGGATAACTCTCTCCTAAACCTTAGCCTTGATGGTTAGGGTTTTTTTTGATCTTCACTGTACTCACACTTTGATCAACCAATTTTTCCGATACATCCCGTATAATATCACCCACCAAACTAACACAGTTGCGATCGCAAAGGCTAAAGATCCGTTCATCTCACCCGCCCAAGACACAAACATATTTTCATAAATCCAGGTTTTCAAACTAATTGATTCGCCATTTGGAGAAATTTTAGTATAAATTAAAAATCGGGCGACAAAACCGGAAGCAACAAATAAAAAAATCGGATTAAGTCCCATCACTTCAAACGGAAATCCCCACTGTCGTTTTTGACGAACTTCAATGATTTCATAACAGGCGGCGAGTAAGATTAACGCCCAACCTGCGGTAACGAGAACATAAGAACTGGTCCACAAAGGTTTATTAATCGGAAAGATTAATCCCCAGAAATGACCAATAATAATATTACATAAACCCATCACGACTAAATTAAAACTGGTAATACTATTAATAGGTTGCTTCTTCAGCCAGTCTCCACTAAGATAACCGACTAAAACAGTAACAATTGCTGGAAGCGTGCTTAAAACCCCTTCCGGATCAAATTTTCCGCCTCTTAATAAATGATTTTCTCCCAGTAAAAGCCGATCAAAATAGGCGGCGGTGTTCCCTTCTGCGGTTAAATTTCCAACACCATAATCGGGAATAGGAATCAGTTGCATGGCGATCGCATATCCGACTAAAATCAAAATAGATAATCCCCAGATTTGTTTGCGAGACAAATGTAAAATTGCGATCGCAGCACATCCATAAGCGAGACTAATTCGCTGTAATACACCCATAATCCGAAGATTTGCTAAATCGTAGTTCGGATAACCATTAAGCAGAAGTCCAAGAAAAAATAAAATCAGACAACGACGCAAAATCCGTAAATAAATTTTAGCCGGAATAGACTTTTCTGAATTACGTTCTAGGGTATATTTAGAGATAGAAAACGCCATCGCTACTCCGATAATAAACATGAAGAAAGGAAAAACCAGATCGGTAGGGGTATAGCCATGCCACTCCGCGTGTTTTAAAAGGGGATAGACATGATTCCAACTTCCCGGATTATTGACTAAAATCATGCTAGCGATCGCAATTCCTCGGAAAACATCAAGTGAAGTTAGACGCATTGAATTAAGAGAATTGAGTTAATTTTTTTTATTGTAATCTTAATTACGACAATATTTTCGCGATCGTTGCAGAGATTGTAATAGACAACTTTTAGTGAAAATTAAATAAAATTAACAGTCAGACAAAATTATCATCCTTACCTAATTCAGTCTACTTTCTAGCTTTCTTGTCATCCCGTCAGCAAACTGACGTTACGATAGCAAAAAGTTGGAATTTTCGTATACTCGTTTTCCTGAAATGCTTCTATGATATGAGATGAAGTCGGAATACAGCATTCTCTACTCTGATGCCTGATACTAGATCCGCATCACTGAGGTGCTGTATGCAAAACGCTGAAACCTTATCTGTAAAGTGTTTTTGCTGAATTTTAAACAAGCCGCTGTAGAAACCGGATTTGGTATGACTATGAACTCTTCCCTATCCAACTCGACATTTTCTCTATCTTTGGCATTCTTCAGGAAGTGGTTGGCTAAATGCAAAGTTACAAATAAGATGTAAAAAATAAACGAAATGAGGAAAGGTAAAAAAAAGTTGAACCGTCAGATTAAAAGATTGATTGTCACGGGGGTTGTTTGTACGGTTTTCTCCTGGGGACTTCCGAGTATATCTCAGGAAGTTACAGCAGAAGAAGCTCAAGCAGAAGAAGTCCAAACTGACCAGAAATCTTCAGATGCGACTGTAGCAGTGACAGCAAAAGATCCGGAAATTCCAGTCGATGAACTGCAACTTTTGTTGAAGCCGTTAACACGGTCACAGCTCGAAAATGAAGCGGAAGCATGGCTGCTTGTCCTTCAAGAAAAAGTTCAAGAAATTAGCGATACTGAAATTGCGATTAACTACCCGAGCCGAGCCCTGAAAAGACAACAAGAATCAGCCGCTTTAGAAGCAGCCGAAAAAGCTGAACAAGCCCAAAAAAGTCAACTGAATCGGGCTAAAAGAATACTGGGAAGAGCTAAACAAAAGCGAGAAAGTATCGACACTTGGTCTTGGGAATATGAAGATATCACGACTCAGATTGAACGCTTAGAAATTGCGATTAAAAACGTTGAATATATTCAAGAAATCAAAGCCAACACTGCACCAAATACCTCGGAATATAATGCAGTAACTCAACAACTCGAAGCTGCACAGAACACTCTCAAACAAGCAACAGAAGCCATTGAAGGTGCTAATACGACTCAGTCCAACTCTACAAAGCAATCTTCGCTCGACCCTCAATCAAGTAGCAACTGTTCTCAAAGATACTGAGATAGAAGGAAACTTTGAGATCATCGTTGCAAGTTCAGTTGAAGGGTTGTACAACCTACAAGATATTAGTATTAGCCAGAAAATCGATCAAAGTGAAGGAGCTGACAAGTCAGAATTCAAGAGACTATTAATTAACAAAGTTACTGAACTGCAAGCCGAGCGAGCAGCAATTATTGAGCGGTTTGAGACTGTGTTAAATGAACTTGAAATCAAAGGAGGTGAAGTCAAAGCCTATAGAGAATATATTAATGGGGTGAGTAGCTTCAACATTAACCTGCAAGATGCTGAAGGTTTAAGCGCGAGATTGATAGTTTGGCTGACCTCACCAGAAGGAGGTATCCGTTGGGTAATTCGGCTAATTGTATTTACGACCATCGTCGCAGCTTCAGTTTTTATCTCTCGAATTCTTGCTCGAATTGTCAACAAAGCTCTGTTAAGTTTTGGGGATACCTCTGATCTGTTTCGGGACTTTGTTGTGATGTTAGTCCAGCGAGGCGGAATTGTGATGGGCGGTCTGATTGGTTTAACCACCTTGGGAGTCAGCCTGGGACCAATGTTAGCCTTGGTTGGGGGAACAAGTTTCATCTTAGCATTTGCTTTGCAGAGCAATCTTTCTAACCTAGCCAGTGGGTTAATGCTAATGGTTTACAAACCCTTTGACACAGGCGATGAAGTCAAGATCGGAGATATCTGGGGTTATGTAGACTCCATTACCCTAGCGAGTACGAGAATTAAGGGTTGGTCAAGTGAAATGATTACTATGCCGAACGATACAGTTTGGAGCAGCATCATTAAAAATCTGACGGCTGAAGAGATTCGTAAAGGCATTATAGCAATCCGAGTTCCTTTTAACCAGAGTATTTCCGAGGTCGAAAAAGTTCTGGTCGAGATGGGAGAGTCACACCCGTTGGTTTTAACAGGTGGAACCTTTATATGGGAATATGCTGAATATTACGTGACGGTTAACTTTACATTCTCAACTAAAACCTCTGATTTTTGGACAGTCTGGGCGGAGCTACACCGCACGATTCAACAGCGGTTTGATCAAGAAGGTCTTTCGATTGCATTACCAACAGCAATTGAGATTGAAGGTGAACCCCATGGCAAAATGCCTCAACAGGCTCTAGACTCTGTAAACTCTTCTGATAAGTTGGTGAAACCTCAGTCGTGAGCGTGAATGTCTCAAAAGCCCGAAATTATACTGATGTTTGAAGGTTCAATTAAGATTTCAAAAGTATCAACAGAACCTTGAGATCTTCTCATCATCAGAGGGTTTATAAAAAAAGTAAAAAACCCTCTCTTCTAAGGCTTTTAATTGTCATACATCTAACAACCCTTCGTTGCGAACGTCTAGTCATTTTGCCTAGTTTTTTAATAAAGCTGGACTTTTTAAAAGGTTATTGCTATCAGACAAAATCATCATATCTATAAAAACACGTAAGTAAAAAGGGAAATACCTTCACCTTTACCAAAAATTTACTTTTAAAATTCCGTATTTTCCCGGATTGGTTTTCTAATTAATTTAAACTAAGATGAAAAAAAGAACCGAAATCAGCAGAGAAAAAAAATGTTGAGCCATCAGATTTACAGATTGATTGTCACGAGGATTATTTCTACTGCTTTCTCCTGGGCTGTTCCGAGTCAAGCTCAAGAACTTCTGATCAGAGAACCGCAAATGGAAGAAGCAGAAGCGGAGTTTATCTCTACAACGTCTAGAGTTGTGATCGCCCAATATCAGGCAATTCCAAACATTTTATCATTCATTAATATCAAGGAATTTTTAATGGCATACTAGACGATTAGAAAAATCTTTGTTATGTTTAAGATATGTTATAGATGTCGCAGATTGGTACTTCTATTAGGGTGTTTCATTACAGACGCTATAGCACCCATAGCATCAGCATCATACCATATTTTGATTTCCGACAATTCTTTTCACAGACTCTACGTGAACTGGCTTCTTGATCAACTACCTCCTGCTGGCATCTAGAGTCGTCTGAAATCAGGGATGTTTTGACCTGATTAACTTTGGGATCAATTCTTAGAAGCCTTACCCAATCTTACTTTCAAAATATTCAAAATTCTCAGAACAACCTGCAAAATGTAGGTTATATTGTTGAACCATTCTTTAAATTACCGAGGAAAAAAACAAGTGTTTCGCAATAAAGTTAATGCGTTTTTTATAACAGGAATTGTTTGTACTGTTGTCACCTGGGGAATTCCGCTCCGAGCTCAAGAAATTCCCGTAGAAGAAACCCAAGCACAATCCGTTCAAACTGTAGCAATATCAACAGAAGATCCGGAAATCCCAGTCGATGAACTCAAACTGTTGGTGAAGCCATTAACATTATCAGAATTGGAGACTGAAGCAGCAGCCTGGCAGGTTTTACTCAAACAAAAAGTTCAAGAAATTAGTGATGCAGAAATTGCCGTCAAACGCCAAAATCGAGTGATTAATAAGGAACTAGAAGCCGCTAATGCTTTAGAAGAAGCAACAAAAGCTCTTGAAGCCGCTCAGGAAAGTCAATCGGTTGCCACTGTCGGTTCACCGGAATCCGAAGAAGCAGCCAGAAAGGTAGAAGAAGCTCAAGAAAACCTTAAAAAAGCTCAAGAAGCAGTAGAAGAAGCAACAACAACCAAAGAAGAAATTCAAGAAGATGAAGCTTTAAGTAGTGCCATCGAAGAAGCTCAAGAAACCAGTACACTGGAACTGGCAAAAGAAGTGCTTGAAAAAGCAAAAAAAGAGCGAGAAAAGATGGATGCTTGGTCTTATGACTATGAAGACATCACCGCTCAGATTGATCGTCTAGAAATCGCGATTGAAACCTTTGAAGATGCCCAAGAAATTAAAGAAAATGCTCTACCAGATACCTGGGAATATGATGATGCTACCCAACAACTAGAAGCAGCACAGGACTCTCTCAAACAAGCAACAGAAGAAATTGAAGGTGCGAATACGACTCAGTCCAATTCGACAGAACAATCTTCTCGCAACCTTAATGAAGCAGCAAATGTGCTCGAAAATACTGAAATTGAAGGGAACTTAGAAACGAAAGTTGCAAGTTCAGTTGGTGGCGTTGACAGCCTTGAAAATCTTGACCAAAAACAAGATCAACTAGAAGAAGTAACAGAAGAATTGCAAGAAAATGCCGAAGCTGATTCTGACTTAAAGAACCAATTAGTGAGCAACGTTACTGAACTGCTAGCCGAGCGTACTGCCATCATTGATCGGTTTGAGATTGTATTAGATGAATTTGAAAAAAAAGGAGGCGAAATCACATCTTATAACAACTATATTCAAGCTGTTAGTGGTATTGAAATTGACCTGCAAGATACCGAAGGTTTAGCAGTTCGTTTAATGGGTTGGGTAAAATCTGAAGAAGGGGGTCTGCGTTGGGCAATGAACCTTGGTAAGTTTGTCAGCATTGTTGTTGCTTCAATTATTGTTTCTCAAATTGTTGCTCTGATTATCAATAAAAGTTTGTCAAAGTTTGGCAATACCTCTGATATTTTTCGACAATTTATTGTTGTCTTAGTCCGACGCGGTGGAATTGTTGTCGGCTGTATGATTGGTTTAACTGCCTTAGAAGTCAGTCTGGGACCAATTTTAGCCTTGGTTGGGGGGGCTAGTTTCGTCCTGGCATTTGCTTTGCAGAGTAATCTTTCTAACCTAGCGAGTGGGTTAATGTTGATGATTTACAAGCCCTTTGACACGGGCGATGAAGTCATGGTAGGAGATATCTGGGGTTATGTTGACTCTATCACCCTGGCGAATACAACAATTAAGGGCTGGAAAAGCGAAATTATTAGCATCCCGAATGATATGATTTGGGGAAGCATCATTAAAAATTTGACGGCTGGAGACACTCGTAAAGGCAGCTTAACAATTCGAGTTCCTTTTACCCAGAATCTTCCAGAAGTGAAACGAATTCTTATGGAGATTGGAGAATCACACCCATTGACTTTAAAAACTGGAACCTTTGTATGGGAATATGCTGAATATTCTGTGATGGTTATATTATCATTCACCAGCAAAAATTCTGATTTTTGGAAAGTCTGGGAAGATCTACTCATCAGGGTTCAACAACGGTTTGAGCAAGAAGGGATTCCGATTGCATTACCAACAGAGGTAAAGATTGAACATGAATCTAACGGAAAACTTTCTCAACCCACTGTAGCTTTAAGCCATAAATAATTTCAGGAATATTCATCAACTCTTCACGCCCAATAGCATATCATTCGTATAAGACCCAGTTTCGATCAGAAGCTGGGCTTCAATTTTGAGAAGTCTTGAATATAGAGTAGCATAGATAATGCCGATCCTACCTTTTGGGTTGTGGTTTGTATTTTATTTATATTTCTATGAAAACTTATCGTTGGATTATTTTTGCCATTGTTATTACTTTAGTTCCGATTGGGTTGGCGAGTAAGTTTTATCAGGGGCCTTTAGAGTTTTGGATTAATAATTCTTTTAGCAGTATTTTCTATGAAATGTTTTGGATATTTTTAGTCCTATTGATCTGGCCACAACTCTCGCCGGGATGGGTGTCATTTTGGGTGTTTATCGTGACTTCAATTTTGGAGTTTATGCAGTTATGGAAGCCTCCTTTTTTACAGGCGATTCGAGCGACTTTAATGGGGCGTTTGCTCCTGGGAGTCAGTTTCGTTTGGACTGATTTTATTTATTATGTGATTGGATGTACTGTCGGTTGGTTGATATTGCGAAGTTTAAAATTAAAATATGTAAAAGGCTAATTTTGTGTTACAATCATAAATCCGTAGTTTAATTAGATTAAAGTCTCTATTTATAATGGCAAATCAGCCAACAATCGCAATTTCCCATCTGGGTTGCGAAAAAAATCGCATCGATACTGAACATATGTTAGGCTTGCTGGTCGAGGCAGGCTATCAGGTTGATTCTAATGAAGAATTAGCCGATTATGTGATTGTTAATACTTGTAGTTTTATTGAAGCCGCACGAGAAGAATCCGTTCAAACCATTGTAGACCTTGCAGAAGCCGATAAAAAAGTCGTAATCACAGGTTGTATGGCGCAGCATTTCCAAAGCCAACTCCTCGAAGAACTTCCTGAAGCAGTAGCCGTTGTGGGAACAGGAGACTATCACAAAATTGTTAACGTCATCGAACGGGCGGAACTTGGAGAACGAGTTCAGGAAATTACGGCTGAACCGACTTATATTGCAGATGAAACTGTTCCCCGTTATCGCACAACAACAGAAGGAGTCGCCTATCTACGAGTCGCAGAAGGGTGTAATTATCGGTGTGCCTTTTGTATTATTCCACATTTGCGAGGGAATCAGCGATCGCGCAGTATTGAATCAATTGTCACCGAAGCCCAACAACTTGTCGATCAAGGAGTCAAAGAAATAGTTCTGATTTCTCAAATTACCACGAATTATGGTGTTGATTTGTATGGAGAACCCAAACTCGCGGAACTGTTGAGAGCATTAGGAAAAGTTGATGTTCCTTGGGTGCGAATGCACTACGCTTATCCAACGGGATTAACGCCCCACGTGATGGCAGCGATTCAAGAAACCCCTAATATTTTACCTTATTTGGATTTACCTCTGCAACATTCTCATCCTGAAGTTTTACGAGCGATGAATCGACCCTGGCAAGGGCGAGTGAATGATGAGATTATTGAGAAGATTAAACTTACCCTTCCCAATGCCGTTTTAAGAACAACATTTATTGTTGGATTTCCCGGTGAAACCAATCAACATTTTGAACATTTGCTGCAATTTGTCAAACGTCATCGATTCGATCATGTGGGTGTTTTTACCTTCTCAGCTGAAGAGGGAACGCCTGCATACAATTTACCCAATCAAGTTCCTCAAGCGGTAATGGACGCCCGTAGGGATGCGTTAATGCAAGTCCAACAGCCAATTTCTTTCCAGCAAAACCAACAGTCTATCGGAGAAGTTGTTGAGGTTTTAGTAGAACAAGAACATCCCACAAGCGGAAAATTGATTGGACGTTCAAAGCGGTTTGCACCTGATGTTGACGGTGTGATTTATGTTGAAGGAAGCACCCGTTTGGGGTCAATTGTTCCTGTAGAAATTACGGCGGCGGATATTTATGATTTATATGGTCATACTGTTGACTTAGCACAGTAGAATTACCTAATAATTCATTAGAATTGATGATGATATACTGAAGATGAGAGCAAAAAAAAGGGAAACTTTGAACTAGAGTTGAAGGTTAAATTGGTCAAGTGAATACTCAGACCCCAAACCCCAAATTAATTGACGAGGTAGAGATCAAAGTCTTCTTTGATCCCAGTCAGTTTCCCCAACTAGAGGAAAAATTTCACCTTCATCAAAAACCTCATATTCAGCGAGTGAGTTGTTTTTTCGATACTCCATCGCTACATTTACTCAAAAAAGGAGTGACTTTACGAATTCGTCTTCATCGGAAAAGGAAAGACTCTCTGACGTTGAAGTTGCGAAATTTGGATTCTCATTTAATTTGTCAAGAACTGTACGATCAGAGTCGGTTTCGCTTAAAAGTCAATCAAAGCGGGAAACATCAAACCCACATCGCGAAACTCGAAACACGCACAGGGAAAAATCAGCTCAAACAAGTCGTCGCCGGAGAAAAAGAGATCCGAAAAGCTCTCAACCGAGTTCAGAAAAAGCTCTTCCGCCAATATACAGGTTCAGCCGAGTTGCTAGATCAATTAAAGTTGTATAGGATAGTAGAGGCGAGAATTTGGAAGTGGTACGAAAGAACCTTTCCTCACCGCCTGACGTTAGAAGAATGGTTTCTTCCGAGTCGAATCCTTCTGCTGGAGTTATCTATCAAGGTAAACCCTTTAGAAGCTGAAGCTGCTCAAAAACAACTCTACCAATGGTTGGAACGTCAAAATATTGATTATGACCTCTCCCAACACTCGAAGACGGTAATTTGCATGACGACTCAGAATCAATAGGCCATCTCACTCTCCTGGTCTTATGCTAGGAGACGCTAGGTAAGCACCGACAGGCTGAAAAAAAATTTTTAAATCCCTCAACGTTAATCTACAAAAGGGTTTGACAGTATTTAGGCGGGAATTTGGAGATAATTTTAAGCAGTTTGTGGTTTTGTTTCTGATTGTTAAGCGTTATGCTTATAAATGAATATGGTTTAGTCAGCTCTGAAAAGCTGAGTACCCTCTTGGGACAATAGAGTGAGTACAGAGTTAAAGGAAACCTATAAATAATCTAACGTGGTTCCGCAATGCCCTTGTAATGGTGTATCGCTGGAGTAAAACTCTTGTTAAGGTGTTGGAGTAGAGCTAAGACCTGAATCTAGGGAGGGCAATGGAAGGAACCAAGCGAAAACTTGTGATTTAGGAGCATTAATGAGTCTATCCTTTGTAGAATTAGGAATTTCAGAAGCCCGCGCTCAACATCTCGAATCAATCGGTTTCACAGAACCGACCCCCATTCAAACCCAAGCAATCCCCCAAATCCTATCAGGTCGAGACATAGTGGGACAAGCTCAAACGGGAACGGGGAAAACCGCAGCCTTTTCATTGCCAATCCTCGAACAAATCGATCTTAAAGCCCAAGGTGTTCAGGCTCTAATTTTAACTCCAACCCGAGAGCTGGCGATGCAGGTCAAAGATGCGATCCGCAAAATGACCAACGAGCGCTCATTGTATGTGTTGACTGTATATGGTGGTCAGTCTATCGAGCGACAAATCCAACGGTTAGATCGAGGTGTACAGATTGTAGTGGGAACACCCGGACGAGTCTTAGATTTGCTCAGTCGCGGTAAACTCAAACTTGATAGTATCAAGTGGTTGGTTCTCGACGAAGCTGACGAGATGCTGAGTATGGGCTTTATTCAAGATGTAGAGAAGATTTTAGAAGCAGCGTCTGACAACCGACAAACTGCCTTCTTCTCCGCAACAATTGAGCCTTCAATCTGGAAATTGGTACGGAAGTTCTTGAAATCTCCCGTAACCGTAAAAGTTGAACAGCCGAAAACAACCCCCAAACGCATCGCCCAAGAGGTTTACATGGTGCCACGGGGTTGGACAAAAGCACGGGCTTTACAGCCTGTTCTCGAACTCGAAGATCCAGAATCTGCAATTATTTTTGTTCGCACGAAGCAAGCCGCAGCAGATTTAACAAGCTGTTTGCAAGGGGCGGGTCACAGCGTTGATGAATATCACGGAAACTTGAATCAGTCTCAACGGGAACGGTTGCTGATGCGGTTCCGGAAGCGTCAAGTGCGCTGGATTGTAGCGACAGATATCGCAGCACGGGGCTTGGATGTAGACCATCTAACTCACGTGATTAACTACGATTTACCCGATAATGCAGAGAGTTATGTTCACCGGATTGGTCGGACAGGTCGTGCTGGACGTGAAGGAAAGGCGATCACACTCTTGCAACCGATGGATCGACGCAAACTGCGGATGATTGAGCGTCATCTGCGTCATAATTTTACAACGCTGACGATTCCGAAGCGATCGCAAATTGAAGCGCGTTACATTGAACGCTTGAAGCAGAAGGTGTTAGAAGCCTTAACCGGAGAACGGATGGCCTCATTCTTACCGATTGTAGCTCAGTTGGGAGAGGAATATGAACCTCATGCGATCGCGGCGGCGGCGTTACAAATGGCCTACGATCAAACCCGTCCAAACTGGGATGAAACCGACTATCCTCAAGAAGAAGAAGTCAAACCTATTCCCAAACCGAAGTTAACCAAAAAGCGTCGTTCTCGTGATTCCCAGCCCCATAGTAAATCCTCCGTCGGGAGTGGAAGCTAGTTTTCCCAAACGAAACGGCTTAAATAGAATATAACTTGATTTGGAGGCGCGATATTCGTGCCTCTGATTTGTTTTAGGATAAAATACTGTTGACTAATGTCAGCAATCTTCGTTAATGAATCAATAAATTAACATGACTTCCAACTCTCCGACTTCTAATCAACAGAAACTGAGACAATGGATCACCTTAATTGCTATTTTTGCTGCATTTGGGGTGAATGTATTGTCCAATCTTGTACCCCTGAATGGATTAACGATTGGGGAAATCTCGAATTCACTCTTTGCTGATCTAAAAATTACGCCAGCGAACTATGCGTTTGCAATTTGGGGACTGATTTATTTAGGATTATTTGGCTTAGGAATTTATCAATTTCTCCCTTCTCAACGCGATAATCCTCGCCTTGAAGATATGGGCTATTTTTTAGTAATGGCTTGTGTGGCTCAGATTATCTGGGTGGGAGTCTTTTTATCTCGCCTTTTTCTTCCTTCTTTAATTGCAATGGTCGGAATTTTACTCGCTCTGATCGCTGGATATTTAGCAATTAATCTTGATCGAGGGCGAGTTCCAAAAGCAGAAAGATGGTTTGTGAAAGCTCCGATGAGTATTTATTTAGGTTGGATCAGTGTCGCAACAATCGTGAATGTTGCAATTGTATTAGAAAGTATACAGTGGAATGGTTGGGGAATATCAGATGAACTTTGGACAGCGATATTATTGATTGTCGCCGGAATTGTTGCAGTATTAATGAGATTGAACTATTTAGAAACAGCTTTTCCTCTTGTCTTTATCTGGGCAATTTTGGCGATCGCGATTCGTCAATTTAACGAACCTTTGATTGTTTTAACTGCATTAGCAGTCTGTTTAGCTATATCGATAGTCGGTATAGTTTCAACCGTTTCTAGCCACTCTCAAACACCAGAATCAGTCAGTGCTGAGAATAGTAATTGATTGCTTGAAATTAAAATTTATACTCAAAGCTTATAGGTTTTCTAACTGTTCTGGGTCAATGCCTTTCGCTCGTAATTGTTCAAGTAAAGCTTGAGATCGTTGTTGTTCTTCTTGTAATTGAGTCAGGGCTTCTTCTGCGCGTTGGCGTTCTTGTTCAGCCCGTTCATAAATTTCTACAGAAGTTAGAAACTTTCGACCATCCGGACGATAAATTTCTAAGGTATCTGCTATACAAAGACATTTTCATCCTGAGAAAACAAGATTTCTAGATTTTCTTTAATTGTAACAATCCATCGAAATTGTCGGGTATTGTCTGACATCGCCTGACCATCGCTGTCAGGATAGATAATATCGGCTTGAGTTGGCTGTATTTGTTGTATCATTTTTTTAACCTATAGCTGATCATGATTAGATATTGACCTGAATTAAACTCCCATTGCGCGATATTTTTTTAAAGCCCAATTACGAGTAAAAATAATTCTGGGATGAATGACTTTAGCATTTTTCATAATCTCATTGAGAGTATAATCGCAGGTTTTCCAAACCGCTTGATCGAGATTTTTAAAACAAAAAGCTCTCAAAATTTCAAGTTCCGGTGTATCTCCACGACCGGGTTCTAAGGTATCTGCGAGGAAAACCACACAACTCACGGGACTCATTTCAGGTTTTCCTAATGTATGATTTGCGATCGCATTTAGAATCTCTTGATCTTGAATTCCAAATTCTTCTTTTGCAACAATCGCACTTACATCAGCGTGTAGTAAACGAGGGTGACTTTCTAGGATATCATCAAGTGGTAATTTATTAGCTCTTGCTTTTTCGAGGAGAATATCTTTAGGAAAATACTTCGCTAAGTCGTGCATTAAAGCAGCGATTTGAGCTTGAGTTGTATCGAGTTGATGATGGAGGGCTAAATCAATTGCCATTTGTTCAACCCCAAGAATATGGGTAATGCGAGGAGAAGGAACATTATCACTGAGCCAGTTTAACACCTGTTCTCTAAGTTGAGAAGACATAGAAGAATGAGTTGGGTTTTGTTCTGTTGTTGAGGTCATGTTTACTAAGCTGTAATCTAAATACTATAACAGCAAAATTATAATTAAAAATTAACAATTAAAGTATTTGAGCAGGAAGATTTATCCTCCCACTCATCTTGGCTTAAATTACGCAACTAATTCACATCCGAATTTGACTTAATAATAGGTTTGAAAAGTGAAACCTTTTCAGTTGGAACCACTTGAGAAAATAAGGTTTCGTATTGTTTCAGAGCTTCTTGACAAGAAAAACATTCCTCTGCATATTTGCGACCCTGTTCACCTAATTTTTTAACTCGTTCAGGATCGTGATAAAGTTCTAACAAAGCATTCGCTAGAGCCTCAGCATCTTCTGGAGGAACAACAACGCCCGCCTTACTACTCTCAACCGCATCTTTAGCCGTTCCTGTATTTGGAACAGAGGCAACGATCGCGCATCCACTAGCCAGTAGAACAGGTATTTTTGAAGGCAGATTAAAAACCGTGACGTGACTTTTTTGAATCACTAAACCAATATCAGCGGCTGACAGCATTTCCGGTAAATTTTCCCGGGTCTGGAAAGGGAGAAGAGTGACATTTTTTGCCTCATATTTTTGACAATATTCCTCTAAATGAGTTAAAGCTTTTTCTTCTCCAACAATCACAATAGCAATCTTGGGAATATGCTGTAATTTAGCTGCGGCTTGAATTACCGTTTCTAAACCTTGAGTTAAGGCAATATTACCCGAATATAAAATTACAAATTTATCTTCAAGCTGATGAGCTATTCGGAATGGATTTTCAGCTTTAGGAATAGGTAAAGGCTTAATAAAATCCGTATCAACCCAGTTAGGAATATAGGTGATTTTTTGAGGAGCAACCCCTTTTTTAATTAAAGGATCAATAAACCCAGTCGCAATCACACTTAATTGATCGGCTCGCCAATAAGCAAACTTTTCTAACATTTCCGCGATCGCGACTAACGTTCCACCCTTTTTCAGAAGATTAACGCGCACGGCTGCTTCAGAAACAATATCTTGGATATTTAATACAAACGGACAACGATTGACCCAAGCATAAAGAGCGACAGGAACGCAAACTAATAGAGGCGGTTCAGTTGCAAAAATTACATCCGGTCGCCAACCATTTATGGCTTGAAATAAACTGGTAAAAATAAAACTTCCATCCAGCAGAATCCGATCTAAGACTCCCGGCTCAGGGCCATTCACAAAAACATAACTACGTTGAATGGTAACTCCATTTTTCTCTTCAGTTTTGTACAGTTTCCCTTTATATTCATCATAAATCCGACGCTGAGGATAGTTGGGCATTCCAGTTACCACTCGCACTTCGTGACCTAACTTCACGAGTCCTTCTGCTAACTCAGTCATTAAAGGGGCGATGCCGATGGGTTCCGGATGGTAATTGTAGGAGTAAATTAAAATACGCATAGTCTTCTGTTGTTGTTTAAAGATCGAGCAATTAAAGTCTAGCTAAGTCACAACGAGCTTAATCTAAAATTGCTGGGAAACTGAACATTTGACTTTAACTCTCTGGTGGAATGCTCAACCTGAATGGGATTTAGAAAAAACTTAGGTGAGCGATCGCGAGTATTCAGACACTGTCATGCACCTGGATTTGGCATTTAATTTACATTTTTAGCCAAACTCTTTAATATGTTACCCTTGAACCTAGATTGACTTCCCATCTTTCAGTTTCTTTTTGGTTTGAGAGTTAGAATCATCTCAACTCTAGCAGTTTCTTGATCGAGACGAGTCGCACTAATTCCTAATCCCTGGACTGAATTCACGAGAGCTAAAGCATTAGGTTGAACAGAGATAGCCGGAGCGGCGATCAGATAACCTGTTGCCCAAGTAACGAGTTCTTCAACATCAAGATAGACATAACTATGATTAGCTTCAGGTAAAAGTTCTGTGACCGTCTGATAGCGAGGATTTGCCGGAAGCGGGGGCTGAGGTGGACGGGTGATCGCTTCGACAACAGGCTCTCCGAAGGCAATAAAAACTAAATTCGATTGCAGCCAACCATGTCCAAATAACGCTCCCTGTTGGGGATCTTTCCATTCTGTGACTTCTACTCCGGCGATCGCTCGTTGTTCTACATTCACTGGGGGATTACTCTGAGCGACAACAGAGTCAAGTTGAGCTAGCATTTTCTCCGCAGTCGGGCGATCGCTCGTTTCTAGAAGTAACACCCCTCCCAAGCCCAAAGGAGCTAGCACGCCTTCATCACTGGCAATTAATCCTAACGCAAATTCTCCATCCATCCAGCCAAACACATCTCGATCTGCATCTAAATTAATTGCCTTCAGTCCTCGTTTCACTTGTCGAACCACACGACTGAGATCGTTATCATCTTCAGCTAAGGTGAGAATTTCTGACCAAATTTGCTTGATCCCTTGGGTATGAACTAGGCCAATTGTATCCGCCGGAAAACGAGTGACGAGCGGATCGAGTTGAGGTCGATCAAGTTGGAAGATTGCTTGTTTATTGAGTTGAGTGGTGGCTTTGAGGCGAATACCGACTCGATCAACTCCAATCCCCAATACCATAGACTGAATCGGTTTAATCTCGGATAACACCTGCATAGACAACCGAGAAGAACCGGAAACATCGGTTGTCATTTCTTTTATAAAAGTTGGATATTCAGCAACATACAATGTGGCAATGGGATGGGGAACATCAACACTGTTTAGAAATGCTTGGTGAGTTCCGGTTAAATTCGCTAGAGAATCTTCCCCTAAAGCCGTATCTATAGATCGTTCAATGGCATCGGGATCGGCAGCAACAATAATATGATGATCGATTCTGGCGATATTGTAGCGTCGCTTTGCGGACTCAGTGTATTCTACAATCTCAACTCCTTTATAGTCCCGTTCCCGACGTTGAAGATTAGGTTGAGCATTAAACTGACGAGAAAAATGCCAGGCTTTGATGGGGTTCTTAATTCCGACAATCATCAAAACATCAAAGTCTTTCGCTTCTGGGTCATCTCGATCCGGTAATAGAGCAACCATGACACCGCCCATCCAAGATTGAATATCTCGATCAAAATTGAGGCCAGTCTCTCCCAGACTCTTCTGTTTAAATGTTGTTAAATTCTGAGCAATCCAGGTTCGCGCTTCTGGTGTCCCAAACTGTTTGAGGTGAGCTAAAGCTTCTGGCGTTGGTGAAATAAAGGTTGCCATCATCGCTTCATCGGGTACGAGTTTAGCACTGTCAGTAAGGCTGTAGGCGCGTCCTCTTGTTGTTTTGAGATACAACAGACTGGTTAAAGCCCCAATACAAACAACAGTTGCAGCCCCAACGAGCAAATTTAGTTTCTTCAGTGGCATTGTCTTGAGTTCACCATATTCTATTAGCACTGTCCTTAACTTTACAGTTCCCAGAACAATGACCCGTGCGAATGCCTTTATTTTGAATGAGTTGAGAGAAATTGACAACTGCTCACTATTTACGGATAACTGTCAAACTGTGTACTGTTGAGATCGGTATAATCAGAGACAAGTTCAGACTTGATCTCGAACTCAATCACTCAGATTTTAGGTATTGATGAAAGTAGCAATTACTGGAGCAACAGGATTTGTCGGGACTCGCTTGGTTGAACGACTCTCCCAAGAAGGACTAATGGTGCTAGTTTTAACGCGCAACGCCGAACGCGCAAAGCGAATATTTCCATCCTCTGCTTATCCTCAGTTAGAGGTAGTCGGTTATACTCCTACTGAATCGGGAGCATGGCAAAATGCGATCGCTGGATGCGACGGTGTGATTAATTTAGCAGGTGCTTCCATCGCCGAGGGACGCTGGACTCCTCAACGCAAACAAGAAATTATCAGTAGTCGGGTAATGGGTACCGAAAAACTGGTAGAAGCGATCGCACTCGCCAACCCCAAGCCGTCGGTTTTGATTAATTCTTCAGCGATTGGTTACTACGGAACCAGCGAAACCGCCGTTTTTGATGAAACCAGTCCTCCTGGAAACGATTTTCTCGCAGAAGTTTGTAAAACTTGGGAAGCCGCAGCCCAAAAAGTCACAGAAACAGGAACTCGCCTCGTGATTGTCCGGACTGGGATTGTGTTGGGAATGGGCGGTGCTTTAGGGAAAATGTTAACGCCCTTTAAACTGTTTGCAGGTGGGCCTTTAGGGTCTGGGAAACAGTGGTTTTCTTGGATTCATCGCGACGATCTCGTCAATTTAATGATCTTTGCTTTGACTCACCCAGAAGTTGAAGGCATTGTCAATGGTACAGCTCCTAACCCGGTTCGGATGCAACAATTGTGCAATACTCTAGGAGATGTTCTTCATCGTCCCTCTTGGCTACCTGTTCCCAGTTTTGCTCTAGAAACACTGTTGGGAGATTCAGCACAACTTGTTCTCGAAGGTCAGCAAGTTATCCCAAAACGCACCGTCTCCCTCAATTTTGATTATCAGTATCCGACCGTTAAACCTGCTTTAGAAGATATCGTCGAGTGATTATGACGAACCCAGACTCCCCCGACTCTGTTGATTTTAATCGCGCTCGTAATAGTTTACGACAGGCGATCGCTCGTTATTCCCGTAAACGACGCCAACACCAAAATTTACCTGAACTCCAAGCCACCTTGAAAACACAGCTTGATGTTTTAGCCTCGAGTTTAGATAAACTGGATCGAAGTTTAGCCCGAATTGCAGTATTTGGTTTAGTGAGTCGGGGAAAGTCCGCCGTATTGAATGCGCTGCTGGGAGAACATATTCTACAAACTGGGCCATTAAACGGTGTGACACAATGGCCTCGTTCAGTGCGGTGGACAGTTCCGTCTCGCTACGATGATCGACGTGAAGAGATTCCAGTTGAGTTAATTGATACGCCGGGACTGGATGAGGTTGGGGGCGAAGTTCGAGGAGAAATGGCGCGAGAAGTGACTCGTCAAGCCGATTTAATTTTATTTGTTGTCTCAGGAGACTTGACTCGCACTGAGTATGATGCGCTGCGGGAGTTGCGAAATGCTCATAAACCTCTGATTGTTGTTTTTAATAAAGTCGATCTCTACACCGAAGCTGAACAACGATCAATTTACTCCAATTTACAACGCTTAGTCGCCCCAGATGAAAGAGATGCGGCTATGGATTTTGATCTGGACAATGTTAACTGGGACGCAGAGGAAGACAGCGAGAATACAGATTCTTTACTCGAAGTCGTGCGAGTCGCAGCAGAACCAGCAGCAGTACAAGTTCGAGTAGAATGGCCAGATGGTCGGGTAAGTTCGGAATGGGAAACGCCGCCCCCTAACATTGAAGAATTGAAAGAAGCAATTATTAGTATTCTCTCTGAAGAAGGAGAAGCACTTTTAGCCTTAAATGCGTTGGTACAAGGACGAGAAGCCGAAAAACAAATTGCGCGTCAAACCATCAGACTACAAGAAACAGAAGCCGAAGCCTTAATTTGGCAATTTACAAAGTATAAAGCGATCGCGATCGCGGTTAATCCGATTGCAGTGATTGATGTACTCGCAACAACGATTACCGATTTAACTCTGATTCGCTCTTTAGCCCGTTTGTATGGTTTACCGATTACCAATTATGAAGCGAGTCAACTTCTACAAAAGATTTTACTCAGTGGTGGAGGGATGATTTTAGCGGAATGGGGCAGCGGCCTGGTGTTAGGATTGGGTAAAAGTGCAGCCGGACTTGCTACAGATATTACCACTTATGCAGGTGTGGCATTGACTCAAGCTTCTATTTCCGCTTACGGAACTTATACCGTGGGTCGAGCGACAAAAAAATATCTGGAACAAGGCTGTACTTGGGGAGAGTTCGGGATTGATACAGTGATTAAAGACGTTATTAATCAGGTAGATCGAGATACAATTATTTATCGATTACGACAAGAAATTTTAAATAATTAATATGAAATCCTTGTCACATGAGTTTGTGGATTTCAGATGACCTGAACTAAGCTGAACATTTCCTGAACATTTCGGGATTTTTTCTGCCGGGGATTTTCTATACAGTGAGATTATCCAAACAGACTAGGAGCGAGATTAATGGCAAATGCTACTATTTTCGATATCGGAAGTCCACCGTATTCACGTGATGACGGATTATGTACTCAAACTAGCCGTATTAGAGTCACACGAACAAAGTCAGCGACAGCCGGGCTGAAATTTCTAAGAGACTCGACTCCTGAAATCAGCCTGATGCTTTCAATGATCGATTTGGCTATGAGTCTAGTAGACCTGTTTACCAATCAACCAACAAGTCCTCTTTGGTCTGCGATAGACATCCTCTCAAACTTACTGACCTAAATTAAGGAAGATTTCTGCCAGTGCCAAAGATAATCTAGGTTACTCTATAGACTAGACTGGGAATATCAAAAATATATAGATACCCCTAAAGCATAAAATCATTCAATAATTGGGTGGTGCATCGTCCATGATAGAGGGCAATAGGAAGCTTTTACTCTCCCTGTGAGTTAGTTAAGTCTGCTATCATCGGGACAAGAGAATTCATAAAAACAGCCTGTGATCGTCTCACAGCTTAAGTAAATGTAAAGGGATAGTGCAAGTCCGTTGGAGAGTCCAATGACAGGAGTGTACAAAGTCGGAGAAACCGTGATCAAAGCTGAGGAACTTCCATCGCTGCTCAAGCGTTATCAGTTGATGCCTCAATTTCTTAAAGAGGTGATTATTGATAGTGTGATCGCAGATATTGAATGCAGTCCAGAAGAACAAAAAGCGGCATTAGAGAAATTTGCCGCTCAACATCAACTTACCTCAGCGGAAGCCCAACAAGCTTGGCTCAAAAGCCAAGACCTAACCCCAGAAGATTTACAAGCGATCGCTGAACGTCCAATAAAAGTCGAAAAATTTAAACAAAGCACCTGGAGTAACAAGGTCGAAAACTATTTTGTCAGTCGTAAAAGTAGCCTAGATCATACCGTTTACTCTCTGATCCGCACGAAAAACTCCGGACTTGCTCACGAACTGTACTTCCGGATCTTGGAAGGAGAACAATCCTTGGCAGAAATTGCTCGTGAATACTCCGAAGGACCCGAATCGCGCACTGGAGGATTGCTGGGGCCTGTTCCCCTCTCTCAGCCCCACCCGGCAATTAGTAAACTTTTATCGGTTAGTCAACCCGGACAACTGTGGGCACCTCGTCCTCTGGCTGAATGGATGGTGATTATCCGACTGGAAAAATTTATTCCGGCACAATTAGATGAGTCTATGCGTCGCCGTTTGATTGACGAACTCTTTGAAACTTGGCTGCGGGAACAAGTGGTCGCCGCAGGCTCACTTCAACCCCTTCAAACCTCAGTGTCTTCTGTACTATGACTACAACAACTGTATCTCACACCCAGATTCGCAGTTTCCTCACCGAAACTAACCCCTTTGATCGGCTCTCTGAAGCAGCCCTGAAAAGTATCCTTCCCAAATGTCAACTCTTGGGATATCGGACAGGACAGCCGCTGTTTGAACGGGAAAAAATGCCGACTCAGGTCTCGATTATTTATCAGGGACAAGCTCGTTTACTCGGTTACGACCTCAGAACGCAACGCCATCTCAGTTTGCGACTGCTGGGGGCGGGAGAAGTTGTAGGCTGGGCGGGCCTTGTTCGAGGCATTCCTTGCGAAACGGTGATCGCCTCGACCGATATGATTTGTATTACCCTACCTGCGGCGGATTTCTTGCAGTTGATTGATCGAGAACCGAGCTTTGGCGAAGCTTTCCGAGATCACGCCAGCATTAGTGAAGTTTTTGAGTTACTCTCTCAAGAAGTCCAACAACGAGCCAACTTAGCTGGAAACTTCAAAGAATTCTGCCTGGATGTCTGGCCTGATGCGATCGTTGTTAATCTCCTCAATGGTCAAAAGCGTGTTCCAGATCTCGCTTCAATGTTAGATCCAGAGCGGGTGTGGCTGATTAGTAGTGGTTCGGTGGGTGATTTTGCCACCGGAAAACAACTGGTTTTTGATGGAATGCAAGGCTCACTGAAGGTTGAAGGGCCATCTGGAGTGCGGTTGGTCGGTGTTCGTCCTACTCTCAGTACAGTTTCAGAAGAGTCTGAAGTCCCAACCAATGAGGCTGTTGCCACTGAAACCGCGTCTGTGAATCTTTTGGAAGGGGTGACGATGGCACCGCCAACTCCTCCTGAACCGGAAGTCGAAGAACCAACACATCAACGCTTCCCAATTGTACGCGGTTCTGGAAAAATTGATGCGCCGCTGGCTTGCTTCAATATGTTGAGTAAGTTCTATCGAGTCAACTTCCGTAAAGACCTGGTGCGTCGGGTTTTGGAAAATCAACTGACCACTGTCGGTTCGATTACCCTACAAGCCTGTGGTGCGGTTTCTCAAATGATGGGTCTCAATGCCCAACTGGTGCAAGTTCCGGCTAAGGCAATTGGACGCTTAAAAGCTCCAGCGATGGTGGCTTTAGAAGATAGCTTTGCCATTCTCTACAACATTACCGAGCGAGAACTCACCATTGCTACTCCCGAACGTGGCTTGAAGCGGATGCGCCCTGCTCAATTTGCGGAGATTTGGGGCGAGTCTGGACAAATTCTACTGTTGCAAGCCCCCAAGGTTGAACAGCAAGAAGTCTTTAGCTTCTGGTGGTTCTGGCCAGCAATGATGGAGCATCGCACGGTTTTCATTGAAGTGCTGCTGTCTTCGTTCTTTGTGCAACTGTTCGGACTGGTGAATCCCTTGATGACCATGATCATTATTGATAAGGTCTTGGGACAACGTAATATTGATGCCCTGAATATCTTGGGGATTTTGATGTTGGGGGTGGCACTGTTTGAAGCCTTGCTCACGGCCTTGCGAACATACCTATTTGTCGATACCACGAACCGCCTAGACGTTAAACTCTCAGCAGAAGTAATCGATCACCTACTGCGACTTCCCCTCAACTATTTTGATAATCGTCGGGTTGGAGATTTGGTGGGTCGGATTGGAGAACTCGCCAATATTCGGAGTTTCTTAACTGGAACAGCCCTGACCGTTGTATTGGATGCGGTATTCTCCGTTGTCTATGTGGCAATGATGTTCTATCTGAGTGTGCCGTTGGGTTTGGTTGCCTTGGCACCGTTACCGCTATTTGCAGGCATCATTATTATCAACTCTCCTATTGTTCGCCGTCTACTGCGGAAAAAGGCAGAACGCTACGCTGACTCTCAATCCTATTTGGTGGAAGTTCTCAACGGAATTCAAACCGTAAAAGCCCAGAATATTGAGCTGAAATCCCGGTGGGAATGGCAAGGCCGCTATGCTCGCTTTATGAGCGCCAGTTTTAATACAATTCTGACTCAAACCACAGCCAGTTCTATTAGTACCTTCCTGAATAAACTCTCCGGACTGGCTCTGCTTTGGGTGGGAGCTTATTTAGTTATTGATAATAAACTCACCATTGGGGCTTTAATTGCGTTCCGAATTATCGCCGGAAATGTAACCGGATCATTGCTGCGATTTGTGAGTGTGTGGCAAAGTTTCCAAGAAGTGGGAATGTCTGTTGAACGTCTTCGAGATGTTTTGGACTCGGCCCCAGAAGTTGATGCAGAAGATCGTAATAATATTCCCATGCCAGAAGTGCAAGGGGCTGTGACTTTTGAGGAAGTCTCCTTCCGCTTTGGTGAGAGCGGGCCTTTGCAAGTCGCGAACGTGAATTTAGACTTTCCTCCTGGATCGTTTGTGGGAATTGTGGGCTTGAGTGGTTCGGGTAAAAGTACCTTGATGAAACTCCTACAACGCCTTTATCCGCCGTTATCTGGCCGCATTAAAATTGATGGCTACGATATTACAAAAGTTGAGATGTATTCACTTCGCCGTCAAATTGGGGTCGTTCTACAAGATACTCTCTTATTCAACGGCACCGTTCAAGATAATATTGCCTTGAGTAATCCCGATGCGGGAAGTGATGAGATTATTCGAGCCGCGAAAATTGCAGCAGCTCACGAGTTTATTATGGGTCTCCCCAATGGCTACAATACCGTTGTTGGGGAACGAGGCGGCTCTCTGTCTGGGGGACAACGACAACGGATCGCGATCGCTCGTACTGTTCTGCAAAATCCTCGCCTGCTGATTCTCGATGAAGCGACCAGTGCCTTAGATTATCAATCTGAACGTTTAGTTTCCGAACATTTAGAAGAAGCCTTTGAAGGTCGTACTGTGTTCTTCATTACGCACCGTCTCAGCACGGTCAGAAATGCTGATGCCATCATTATGATGGATCAGGGATCGGTTGTTGAACAGGGTGGCCACGATGAATTGATGGCACTCAAAGGACGGTATTACTGTTTATATCAGCAACAGGAATCCCAACAATAGTTAAGAGTTCAGAAAAAAACAAGCAATTTTTTAAGACGATCGCTCTCCCTCGATCAAATGGAAAGTTAGAATAAATTTGTCGGCAGTGAGGGGTGAGTTGATCGTTCGTTAAACACACAAAGCAATAGAAAGCCACTAAAAACTTAAGATAACCATGAAATCTTCAGTATCACTTTCCGATCAACCCGTTATTTTAGAGAAACCTGCCATCTGGTCCCATATGTTCTTGTGGGTGATCATGTTGGTTTCGACTTCAGCAATTGTCTGGGCCTATTTTGCCCGAATTGAACAAACCGTTCCGGCGGTCGGAGAACTAGAACTCTCCGATGGTGCTAGAGATATTCAAGCCCCGACAACAGGTGCAGTCGTTCGGTTACACGTCGAAAATGGCGATCGCGTTGCGAAGAATCAACCTCTCCTTACGTTTAGCCCGACAAACCCCAATGCCGATCTCGCCGCCCTCAGAAGCCGTCAACAAACTTTGGAACAAGAGAAAAACTTTTATGAAGCCTTGTTGCGTGGCCAGGGAGGTAGCCAACTTCCCCCAGAGTTAGTGGATTTGGCGAGAGAACGAATTGCTCGCACTGCGGAAAATCAAGCTCTACAATCCTTGATCAATGATTTGTATTACGGGGGTGGCGGTTCATCTAACTACGATCCTTCTCTTGGGGGTCTAGTTTCAAACTACCGAGCAGAATATATCTCTCGTGTGAATTCTGTCCAACTGCGAATTCAAGAGTTAGAAAAACAACTGCTTCAAGCCGAAGATGCAGAACAAGCGGCTAGAGATCAGTTAAGGTTTGCAGAATCTCAGTTGACCTCTGCTCAAAACCAACTAGCTAACTCTGAAGCCCAGTTAAGTTATGCTCGCGAACAACTGCAACTCGCTAAAGAGCAATTGGCAAAATCTGAGCAGGTTCTAGAGTCCAATAGAGCGATTCTGGCTCGACTGGTTCCGTTAGTCGAAGAAGGAGGAGTGGCTGAACTGCAAAAAGATCGTCAAGAGCAAGAAGTGATTCGGGGAGAAGCGGAAGTTCTCCAACAACGAGATCAAATCCAAGCCCGTGAAGGTGAGATTAATCGACTGAATGGAGAAGTTAATAGCCGTCGAGGTGAAGTAAATGCTCGTGAAGGCGAAATTTCACGGATTCAAGCTGAAATCAGAAATCAGCAGGGAGAACAGCAACGACTGCAAGTTTCGATGAGTCGAACTGCACAAGAACTGCAAAATACAAAAGATGCCTGGGCCAGAGAACTGGTGACTCGTATTTCAGAAAATGAGAAGGAAATTGCCCGGGTTGATTCTCAACTAGCTCGATACAATCAAGATCTCAAGAACCAAGAGGTAGATGTTAGCGCTCAAATCACTAAATTAGAACAAGAACAGGATACTCAAGTTCTACGGGCGCCAGCGGCGGGAATTGTTTATGAGTTAGTTCCCTCGACGAAAGATGACTCTGAACTAAACATGAATCAAGATGACATTTGTAAACAGGTGGCTTCTCTACGTCCGGAAGATCCTAAACCCAAACGCTGTGAAGATGCCTATTATGAGGCTCAACAAACGGAAACCCTGCTGCAAGTTTTAGATGATGAAGGCGGTTTAGAAGCGGTTGTTTATGTGCAGAATACTGATGTGGCTTTGGTTTTGAATGCGCTGCGAAATAAACGCGAAAAACTGCTTCCTTATGATGGTCAGGAAATCGGCGGAGAAGAAATCGAATGTACGCCGGAAAAAAATTGTATGTGTCCGGAGTCGCCAGAAGCCCGTCAGGAAATTGGCTTAGATGACCGAGACTGTATTCCGGTTGAAGTTAATATTGATGCGTTTCCCGCCGGAGAATTTGGTACAGTTCCGGGTGAGTTGAAATGGATTAGCCAAGAAGCGATTCCACCTGATGAATTACGTCAATATTTCTCGTTTAAAGCGAAGATTCAATTAGAGCGAGAACACTTTATTTTAGATGAAGATCAAGAACTTAAAGTTGATCTTCAGTCTGGTATGGCCGTTAACTCCAAGATTAATATTGGTAAGCGGACAGTTTTACAAATGTTGTTCAGCCGCTTAACTGGACAGTTTAATAGCATTACTAACGTTCGATAGTGTCCTCAAGTCGTTGTGCTTTGGCACTGTCTTAGGCTTTGAATGCGCTGAAGTGTAACAGCTCGTAGTTGTGCTTCAGCACTGCATGGGGTATCTTTATACATTGGAGCGTTATGGTAACTTAATGACAATAATCGTAGTTGTGCTTTAACACTGTCTCAAGTCTTTGATGCGCTAAAGCGCAACTACTGGCTTATATTTTCTAATGGTTATTTCAGTTTAACCCTGAATGTTTAAACAATATTTTAGTGGGTCTAAATCTTCTTTAATTCTTCTGATATTTTATCTTCTTCCTATTTTAATTACCTTTGGGTATATTATTCAGTTTGGGGTTAATATTCCTAGTTACGATCAATGGGTGTTACCAAAGCTTTTTGAAAAAATCGCCACAAATCAACTCCATTTTAGTGATCTATTTGAACTTCATAATAATCATCGAATCCTTTTTCCTCGGCTCATTTTCATTAGTTTAGCTTTTTTATCAGACTGGAATATAAAATGGGAAATGTTTTTCAGTCTGGGATTGGCTGTTTGCACTTTTTTTGCACTTGTGGGTTTAGCATCTCTAACAAACTTACCTTCTAAATCTTCAGCCTCCGCGATCATAAATTCTGGAGATCATGTGAAAGTTGGAAAATTTAGAAATTCCCCCCAAATTTGGGGGGCTAGGGGGGCGCAAAATAATCATTTATTTCATCTCTCAAATCTCTTAACCTGCTTTTTGATTTTTAACTTAAATCAAGAATGGCTTTGGGGATTTCAACTGCCGATTTTTTTGATTAACTTTTGCTTGATTTTAGCTTGCTTAACGTTATCTATCAATAGTCTTAATCATAAGCTAAAGTTAGCGATCACTGCTATTTTTTGCGGGGTTGCTAGTTTTTCTTCTGTTCAAGGATTGCTGACTTGGCTAGCCGTTATTCCTCTGGTATTATCACAAAATGAATCTCGAAAAAAATCACATCAAAAGCAACTTTTATTGTGGTTGAGTGGGTTTGCGACCTGTTGTGGGATTTATGCGATTGGCTATCAGCAAGAACCTCGAATTATCGCTCTTTCGTTGCCCGAATATCTCTTAACATTTGTTACTTTTTTTCTTAATATTTTAGCGGCTCCTATCGTACAATCTCCCGCATTATCGATTGGAACTGGGTTGAGTATTTTAGCCTTATTTCTGGGGATATTAGTTTATGGCTTAAAACAGAATAAATCAATCTCAAAATTCTATACACCTTGGCTATCAATTGGTTTATTTTCCCTTTTAACTTCTCTGTTGACAACCTGGGGACGAGTAGAATGGGGGGGAGATTATCCGCTTTCAGCCACTCGATATACGACTCATAGCTTATTACTCTTAATTTCTTTGGTTCATCTGAGTCGGGTTCTGATTTCAAATTCTCAAACTTTAAACAATCCCAGAAAAATTAGTCATCTTTTAACCTCTAGTTTTTGTGCAGGAATTCTATTTAGCTTTATCTTAGTGAGTTCTCAATCTGAGGTGGCTAGAGTTACGGTAGAAAAACCCTTAAAGCAGAGGGCGGAAACCTGCTTATACTTATTTAATTATCTAGAAGATTCAGAATTTTTCAAGACCTCACCTGATAGATGTTTGCTGGCGATGAGTAAATCAACATGGTGGATTCAAGACGGCGTTGAATCTTTGCAGAATATTGGTCTAAGAGACTTTGCTGAAAATATTCCCTTTGTTTCTAAACCCAGCCAAGTTTATGGGTATATTGACAATCCGGAAATCACTGACACTCCCATCAAAATTAACAAAAGTGATTCAATTCAGGTGGGTGGTTGGGCAATTTTACCCGAACAAAAACAACAACCTAACCTCGTTTTTTTATCTTATGGCGAACAAAACTCATTTTTTGCCAATGCTGATGTTGTTCAAGAAAGTCCCGATATTGCCGAATTTTTCAATTCTAACCGCTATCGTTTAGCGCGTTGGGTGGTAATATTTTCCGGAGAGTCTTTGCCAATCGGGGAGACAGAGATTAAAGCCTGGATTTATGATCCGCAACAGCAACAGTTTGTAAAATTGCAAAGCGAAGTCAAAATCAGCACTTCCGCGAAATCAACCGGAGAATTGTAAAGAATTTAAAGATTTAATCAAAATTTTAGAAAACGAGACATTGTTTGTTAGGATAATTGTTGGCGAATCGCTGCTGAGATTGAGCATGAATGTACTTCCCACAAGCATCCCAGACGTTTTGATTTTAGAGCCGAAAGTATTCGGAGATGAACGAGGATTTTTCTTTGAAAGTTTCAATCAGAAAGTTTTCACAGACAAAACAGGTGTAACAGCCGAATTTGTTCAAGATAACCACTCGCGATCGCGTCAAGGAGTGTTACGAGGCTTGCATTATCAAATTGAGCAAGTTCAGGGTAAACTCTTACGGGTTGTTGAGGGTGAAATTTTTGATGTAGCTGTAGATATTCGCAAAGGTTCCCCCACTTTTGGACAATGGGTGGGTTCTGTAATCTCAGCCGAAAATAAACGACAATTTTGGGTGCCTCCTCAATTTGCACATGGATTTTTAGTTCTCTCAGACGTGGCGGAAGTTCTGTATAAAACGACAGACTATTATTCCCCTCAACATGAACGTTCAATTTTGTGGAATGACCCCGATTTAGGCATAGAATGGCCTTTAAATGGGATCGAACCCATTCTCTCAGCTAAAGATCAAGACGGTAAACCCTTCAAATCAGCGGACGTTTTTTAATGAGACAGATATTACTCATCGGTAAAGACGGCCAATTGGGTCAGGAATTACAGCCTATACTTGCCCCTTTGGGAAATGTAAAATGTGTTGGACGAGATAGCCTAGATTTGGCAAATCCAGACGCGATCGCCAAAGTTGTCGCAGACGTTGAACCCGATTTAATTATCAATGCAGCCGCCTATACTGCTGTAGATAAAGCTGAAAGTGAATTAGATCTCGCGATCGCAATTAACGGTAAAGCACCCGGTATTTTGGCGAAAGAGGCGAAACAGGTGGGGGCGACGTTCATTCATGTTTCGACAGATTATGTGTTCGATGGGAGTCAGAGTCATCCTTATCTTGAAACCGATCCGACGCAACCGTTGGGGGCTTATGGTCAGTCAAAATTAGCCGGAGAACAAGCAATGACTGAAGCCCAAGCCAATGCTGCAATTGTCAGAACAGCCTGGGTTTATGGTGTCGGTGGTAAAGGTAATTTCGTTAAAACGATGCTGCGACTCGCTAAGGATCGAGAAGAACTGCGAGTGGTTTGCGATCAGGTGGGAAGTCCAACCTGGACCGGAGATTTAGCCAACGCAATTGTACAATTAAGCGATCGCATTAACCCCGAAACGGCGGGAATTTATCACTATACGAATAGTGGTGTTACCAGTTGGTATGACTTCGCAGTGGCGATTTTTGAAGAAGCCCAACAACTCGGTTTTCCCTTAAAAATTCAACGAGTCGTTCCCATTTCTACGGCTGAATATCCCACTCCAGCAAAACGTCCGGCTTATTCAGTTCTCAACACAAAAAAAATATCAGCAATCCTTGGAGCCCATCCTCCCCAGTGGCGACAAAGCTTGAGAAAAATGCTGTCGGAGTTGGCAGGGAAGGGTTGATCAGGTTAGCTTGGATTTGAGGAGTTTGAGATCGGGGAAAAATGGTCACAACCCATTATCAGCCGATTCCCAATTCGGCATCTTCTCAAAAATTTTCCGTGCAAACATTAAAGACTTAACAAATCTTCTGAGATTTTTTTTATGAAAGCACTCATTCTTTCTGGTGGTAAAGGAACTCGCCTACGTCCTTTGACTTACACAGGAGCTAAACAGCTTGTTCCTGTTGCAAATAAGCCAATTTTATGGTACGGAATTGAAGGAATTGTTGCCGCTGGAATTACGGATATTGG
>JBCBCI010000037.1:0-52913 GCA_038530755.1 Cyanobacteria bacterium J06592_8
CCGTTTATAAGCCCCGTCTCCCGCTAAACGCTCCGCGTTATAACGTCCGTCCTCTTGCTCCATTTTAGATAGACTATTCCGATGGCCTTTAATTTCTCGGACAGATGGTGATCCTCGTGCGTTATAGTGGAATTAATCTGGCAACCTAAGTTCAGGTTCTAGTTTCTGTGAGTTATTGCCTTAATCCCAATTGCCCAAGTCCGACTGACCCGTCAAATGCGAATCGACGTGTTTGTTGTCAATGCGGTTCTGATTTGCTGCTACAAGGTCGATATCGTATTACCAGACAGCTTGGCGGTGGTGGATTTGGTAAAACGTTTGAGATCATTGACAATCAAACAAGCTCCCACAGAGTTTTAAAAGTTTTGCTCAAAGAACATCCCAAGGCAGTTGCTCTGTTTAAGCAGGAAGCGAAAGTTTTGAGTGAGCTTCGACATCCGGGTATTCCTCTGGTTGAAAAGGATGGGTATTTTACCTTTATGCCCAAGAGCAGCAAAGAACCCGTTCACTGTCTGGTGATGGAAAAAATTGAAGGTTCTAACTTGCAAGATTGGATGAAAAGTCGCAAGAAAGAGCCAATTTCTCAAGACCTGGCGATGGATTGGTTGAAACAACTGGCAGAAATTTTAGAAAAAGTTCATAAATTACAATATTTCCATCGGGATATTAAGCCGCAAAATATTATGCGAAAGCCTGATGGACAGTTAGTTTTAATCGATTTTGGTACAGCCCGAGAGGTGACAGACACCTTCATTGCCAAAATGGAAGGCGGGCAAAACGTAACTGGGATTGTTTCTCCGGGCTATACTCCACCCGAACAAACGAATGGAAAAGCTGTACCTCAGTCTGATTTTTTTGCACTGGGACGAACTTTTATCTATCTGTTAACGGGGAGGCCTCCGACTGCCTATCCGGAAAATCCCAGAACTGGAAAATTACTGTGGCGAAAAGGTGCGCCTGATATTTCCAAGCAATTGGCTGATGTTCTAGACTATTTGATGGCTCCATTTCCCGGAAATCGCCCTCAGAATCCGCAAATGATTTTGCAGTGTCTGCGAGAAATCGATCTGAGTCAGACCGGAACTCGTGCTGTACCTCAAAAATCCGAACCAAGAGATTCCCCACCTAAAAAGCGTCCAGTACCGAAGCAAAAAGTTCGCCTCAAAAAAGAAAAACTCACTAGATTTTCAAATCCATTCCCCACTTCAATTGAATTTCATTTTCCGTTTAAATTTCTGTGGACTCTGATCGCAGTTCTACTCACTGGAGGTCTAGTTTATACACAGGCTGCGGGTTACTTACAATATGGGTTTACTCCGGCTAACCCTCTGCTGATCCTCAAAAGTATACCCAGTAGTCTCTGGCTTCAGGGACACAAGAGTGCTGTTGGTCAAGTCTATGCAGTGGCGATTAGTCCTGATGGTCAAACTCTCGTCGCCGGAAGCTTTGGGTACATCACAATTTGGGATTTACAAACGGGTGAGTTACTGTATCCACCGATTGCGGCTCATTCGAGTTGGGTGAAAACCTTGGCGATTAGTCCTGATGGTGAAATCTTAGCCAGTGGAAGTAACGATAAAACAATTCGTCTTTGGAATCTCAAGCAAGGAACTCGCCGACGGACCATAGAAGGTCATACCGGAAGTGTGAATGCGCTCTCCTTTAGTCCGGATGGTCGGATTTTAGCGAGTGGTAGTGACGATGGCACGATTCGCCTCTGGAGTCTAGACAATGGCTCTCGAATACTAACCATTCCGGCTCACGAAGAGCCCGTGAGTTCGATTGCCTTTAGCCCGGATGGTCAAACTTTAGCCAGTGGTAGCAGTGACGCAACGATTAAGCTGTGGAGTCTGACTCAAGGGACTCGAAAATTAACGATTGAAGGTCACGCCGGAGCGATTAATGCGATCGCATACACACCGGATGGTCAAAGTATAGGAAGTGCGAGTGATGATGGTACGGTTCGCATCTGGAATACAAGTACAGGCGATCGAGAGAAGTTGTTTTCTGGTGAGAAAAGACCGATGAAATCGCTAGTGATTAGTCCGGATGGTCAAACTCTCATCAGTGGAAGCGATCGCATTATGTTTTGGAATATAAAAACCGGAGAACAAGTGGCGATACTTCTAGGTCATGCACAACTCATTAATGCTTTAGCTTTGAGTCCGAATGGTGAAATCTTAGTCAGTGGAAGTGAAGATAAAACAATTAAAATTTGGCAAGTTCCAGTCAATAATTAGAGTCAATCATTGAATGAGGAAATCGTCAGTTTTTCTTCTCTTTAAACGTTAAACCTAATCGAGTTCACCGCTGTTCAGCAAGGCTTGTTAAGCTGCATCATTACAAGTTTCCTCAAGATCAGTAGAAGATTGAATTCGCATAACAACTAAGGTCATGTCATCAATATTATGACTACCCGGGCCAACAAATTCTTGGACTTGCTCAAAAATATAGTTAAGGATTGCTTGAGAACTACTGTAATTTTGACAAGCCCATTCAAAGGCTGTTTGCAGATTTTCTTCGTCAAAGCGTTCACCCTTTTGATTGACTGCATCTGTAATGCCATCCGTAAAATAGATGATCGCATCTCCGGGTTCAAGTTGCACCTGAGCCTCATAATAGCGAGTATCCGCATCCAACCCAATTAACATTCCCAAGGTGTCGAGTTGTTGAATAGAGCGCGTTGAAGCTTTCCAAAGTAAAGGAGGATGATGAGCGGCGTTACTGTAAGACAGAATCCGAGTTTCTGGATCGTACTCTGAATAAAACAGGGTAACAAAGCGATTTGAGGTTTCGAGATCCGCGTACATGACGCGATTCAGGTGTTGGAGAATTTTAGCCGGACTATGGCGGTTGAGAACTTCTGCTCGTAACATTCCCCGTGTCATGGTCATAATCAGACCCGCAGGAACTCCCTTACCCATGACATCGCCGATGACAATACTCCAATGGGCGTCACTTTTTTGGGAATGGGGTAGATGTTGAGTGCCTAAAGCCTGATTTTCTGAGGATTGCGATCGCGCAATAGTCGGAGAGTCAAAGTTTGAGGGAATAAAGTCATAATAGTCACCCCCAACTCGGTTCGCCGTTTGACAGTGAGCCGCTACATCCACACCCGGAATTTTCGGGCATTTACGCGGTAATAGGCGCACTTGAATTTCCGCCCCGATCTCTAACTCCCGATCCAGGCGTTCTTTTTCTCGCAATGATACCGCAAGTTCATCATTCGCGATCGCCACTGCGGTTTGATCGGCAACCAAACGCATTAATTTCTGACGTGTTGGTGTCCAGCTATAGTTCGGATCGTGGCTGAATACATACAGACGTCCCCGCTCAATATTATTAACCAGGATCGCCGTCCCAAACACTTGCACCTCTGGCCCTAAGAAATTACTAACTTGGTAGTCCAGATTAGCAATATAGGATTTCAGTAGATTTTTGGGGAGTCGCTCAACTGCATTGAGGGGTTGAACACTAACTTGACGGGTTGCTGTTTCTAGGGCTTGGCGAATATCCTTACAAGGACGACCTTCTTGACAATGAAGCCGCTGAAAGCGGACTTGACCGTTAGGTTTAAATAGAACAAGAGCGCCTCCGTCCGCATCTGTTACCCGACTAGCAACGAGGGGAGTCAATTCTAAAAATTGATTGAGATTCTTGAAACTTCGCAGTGCAAATCCGAGAGAACTCAACAATTCATTAACATTCTGCTGTTCTCGATGTAAGCGAGCCACCAGTTCTTTCAACATTGTCACAGGCGTAATATCTGCCGGAGTTGAGGCTTTAGACAAAGACTCAGCCTTGGATGGCGTTCCGTAGGAAAATCGATCAGAGTGCTGTGGCAGGGGCAGAGCAGTCATATCTGGTTCAGATAATGGTTTAAACAAAAAGGGGACATCGTATCGCAAGTTCGATTTGACAGGTTGTGAGAGTTGCTTAAGAAGATCATCAATCACTAACTTCAGGATTTCTGAAATTTTTTGGGGGGGGTCAGCGGAATTTTTTTCATTTTAATCAATATTTGGCGCGATTGGGCTTTGACTGTGAGTTGTGCTTAACCGCTGAGTAAGGCTTCAATAAACTCATAACTTGAAAAAGGCCGCAAGTCTTCTATGCTTTCTCCAACTCCAATAAAACGAATGGGCAGTCCTAACTGCTGGACAATGGCAAGAGCAACACCACCTTTAGCAGTTCCATCTAATTTTGTCAAGACTACTCCACTCAATTGAGCGGCTTCTGCAAAGACCTCCGCTTGCCGTAGACCATTTTGACCGAGAGTTGCATCTAAGACGAGTAGGGATTCTACGGTAGCATCTGGTGCTTTTTTGTCAATCACCCGACGAACTTTACTCAGCTCTTCCATGAGATTCTTTTTATTCTGTAAGCGTCCGGCAGTATCGACTAAGAGTAATTCAACATCTCTAGACTGCGCCGCAGCGATCGCATCGAAGACCACGGCCGCTGGATCAGTATTTTTACCTGGATTGGCAATGACCTCAACTCCACTTCGCTGGCCCCAAACTTTCACCTGTTCAACGGCGGCTGCCCGGAAGGTATCGGCCGCAGCAATTAAGCAACTATAATCGGATTTTGTTGCTAAATGACCTATTTTCCCAATTGTTGTCGTTTTTCCCGCACCATTTACCCCAGTAATCAACCAGATATTTAAGGTTTCCTTGGTTGGCGCAAACAGAGGACTATAACCCTCTTGATAGGGACGTTCCAGCAGTTCTCGTAAAATTTGCTTGAGATAAGCGATCGCTTGTTCTGGCGGAAGAATTTCTGTGCGAATTTTCTCTTGCAGGGCGCTGATAATGGTATCTGTCGCCTCTACGCCCACATCTGCCTGTAACAGCAAGGATTCAATTTCCTCGATGGCTTCTTGGTTTAATGGCCCTTGACCGACAATGGCTTTCAGTTGGTTGAGCAAATTACGACGAGTTCGCCCTAAGCCACGCCACAGCTTTTGCAGCCAGGTAATTTCCTCGACGGCAACATCTTCTGGACGACGGCCTTGATTGGCGAGAACTTCTGCCGACCACAGAAACATCTCATCAAAGGCTACTGCGGATTGTTCAGCTTGAACTGTTGCTGTCGGTGAGATACTGGGATTTGATTCTTCTTTTTGAGCTGTTTGTTTTAACCGTTCAATTCTCTCCTGACGTTCGGTTTGATTCTGCATCCATACTGGTATTGGAGCTGAGGGAACAGGTGCTTCCTCAACTTCCTCCGCTGCGGTGGCTTCTTCTGCTGCCGTTGTTGCCTCAACCTCTTCGGTTGCTGTGGCTTCAGTGACTGCCTCCGCTTCCTCGCCTGCCGTTGCTGCCTCCACTTCTTCTTGAATTTCGGAGTCTGGACTTTGTGAGGTCTGCAAATTTTGATAAGCAGCTTTTGCCCACTGAAGATAATCTTCAGCAGAAGTGGTCTGAGCTTCTGAGTTACTGGGTGAGGAATCCTCCGACTTTAAGACTTGAGGTTCGGCTGGGCGTTCCTCTGAGGGACTCTCGGCTTCTACCGATTTTTCAGTTTCTTCCTTCGTGTCAAATTGACGACGAAACCAATTGAAAACCATTGTACTGAACTCGCTGAGATTTAAGATGATTTCTATATTATTAATAGTTTTGCCGGAATCTTGTCGGATTACAGATCAATCTATTTTGCCTCAAATTGAAGTCCGAGCTGCATATACTTCCGGATCAGTGTAACATCTGTTTCGACAGTTCCCTCCACAAAATATAGAACAAAGATCAACGCATTGAATTTATTCTGGATCTTGATTATGAGTAATTACTTAGAATTACAACCTCCTTTGCTGCATAAAAATCACTATCGTTAGACATAAAACCGTAAACTTAACCAAATCTTTACAATTTTTCCACGTTTGCTTAAAAAAAGTGTCATCTGTGTTCTACGACATGGGCTTGTTCATGGGCAAAATGACTCGACTGACCACTCGACCTAGATCGAGTTGTTGCAGTTGAAATTGACCTCCCATTTGTTGAATTACATGGGTAACGATCATCAAATATTGACCAGGAGGGCGATCAAGACAAGAAGTCTTCAAAACATCACTTGAGCGACCCATTTTCAAATCAAGCATCAGTTGAGGATTGATAATACCACGATCGGTAATCACAAATTCAAGGTTTTGTTCATCCAAGGCTTGAACATTAATCTCAATGACTCCCCTTGATGGCGATCGACAACAGGCAATTAGCAACAACTCATAGAAGACCAGTTCTAGCTTGAGACTATCCGTCACAATAGTCAGATTTCTCTGTTGCTGAACTTCTAGCAAGAGTTGGCGATTTTTCATCAGGGGATGAATGCGATCGCGAATTCGTCGTAACAAATTAGAAACTACGATCAAATCTTGGCGATTATGCAATTGCCACTGTTCTCGTTTGAGTAAAGATGAGGTTGAAGTGAGGGTCTGGCTAATTTGGCGTAAAAGCTGTTGATACCGCAAATTGGTCAATTGATATCTATGCTCATCCAGATTGGCAAATGGAGAGTCTTTGAGCTCATTAAGTTGTTTAACTCGACTGCCCACCACTCGATAAAGTTCTTCTAAGCGTCGTTGTTTGTACCAATTGAGCCATTCGAGTTCTTCTCGTTCTTGAGATAAACAACTTTGAACTCTCAGATAACGCCGCATCCAGGCAAGTTGGGTCACAAATCCCTCGAAAAGCAGGCGAGTTTGTTCGGGTTCTTCTTCTAAATAGGGATGAGTCAGTAACAACACACCTGTCGGTTGATGTTGGTGATGGGTGCGTAAAGCAATTGCCCAAATCTGATCGCAATCACCTGGACAATCCAGCCACTGACGGCTCACATCCGGTATCCTATCTATAGCTTTGCAGAGAACCCCCTCTGTTTGTAAGATATCCTGAATCAAAGGATCTTGATCGACATCAATTTTAATCTGAGTTTTGGGTAAAATACGCTGCTTTTGTTCGTAGCGCTGAACGATTTCACCCTCTCGCTCAGTTTCGGTCCAAGTCACGAATAGTAGCAGATGACTAGAGAAGTTGATCGCGATTTGTTCGCTCAAGCAACGTTCCAACTCGCCAATATCATCAATATCTTTAATAATTTGCCAGCCGACAGCACACATTTGAGTGCGTTGATGCTGAACTCTGACTTGATGATTCAGGTGCCATTGATGCAGAATTAACCCCAATTGTTGAGCGACAATTTTCACCAAAGCCTGTTCAGTTTGCGTCCAGGTGCGAGTATGAGTATGTCCAATCACCAGCAGAGAACGACGGTTTGTTTCGCTATCCCAGGCTATATGTTGATCCATCGAACAAACGAGGAGCGATCGCACCCCAATGCTTCGTAAAGGCTCGCTCCAAGCCGATAAACCAGCCGCATCATCCCACTGTTGCAGAGCGATCACTCCTGTATCCTGAAGTTGTTGGTTTGAGTTTGAGGTCAGCTTGGCTAAAGGTGTCGTCAGCAACCGATGTTGAGGGAGAGGATTTTGATAGAGGAGATCGAACTGCTGGTTTGTGGGTCGTTCTTCGAGCAGAAAAAAGTATTCACTCTTCAAATATTGACTTAGACGTTGAGCGGCACTTGAGAGTACAACCTGCCAATCTTCTTCACTGACAATGGCTCTGGTGATTTCTGTGGTCAAAGCCTGGTTCTGTTCAATCTGCTGGATTGTCTCGTTCATGTCCGCTAGAGGAACGATCATTGCTAAGAGTTGAGCCATTCCTTGAACTAAACTTTTCTCACCCTTTTGCCAAATCCGAGGATGCTTGCCTTCAACAGCTAAAAATCCTAACAGTTCACCGTTAAATAAAATCGGGGCGGCGAGTAAAGAGCGAACTCGCATTTTCTCCATCAAACGTTGAGTGACTTCTGCTTTGAGGGTGCTATGGGCGTCACCAATTGCGACTAAGCGATCGCTTTCTAAAGCTTGATAAAAGTCAGTTAAATCTTGAATCTGAATTCCGGAAGCCGAGCGGGTCATCACAGCTTCTGGTGTTCTTTTCAGGTTGCTGCTGCGTCGCCAAAAATAACGTCCATCCTGATGATACCAATAAATATTCGTGCGGGTCGGTTGAATAAATCGATGGGCTTCCTGAACCACCGCTTCTAGATAATGATCCAGACGTGCGAAGCTGCGAAAGTCTGATAATAACTTGAGGAGCGAAAAACCCGGATGCTTAACTTGCTGACGCTGCCATTCGGTTTCAATATGATATAGTGCTGCTGAGAGTCCGCCTAAAATAATCGAGAGATATTCATCGGTTTTGTAGGTTTTGGGAAAATGCTCCTGATTGCTAGAACCCAGTAAAACCAAGCCAAAGCAGCGATCCTTGTGGCGTAGCGGATACAATAGAGTCGAGTAAATATTGTAGGCTTGTGCAAGCTTACACCACTCTCCCACTCGCGTTTCCGTTTGTAGATTAGCGATCGCCATCGGTTGCAGTCGAACGATCACTTGTTCGAGTAAATCTCCAGGGGTCAGGGAAAATCGTTGCCGGAGAAAACTTCTTTCCCCATCAGGAGTAATTCCACCCTTCCCGACTAACTGATGATCGAGACGATCGTACAAGCCAATCCAGATTAAACGATAGTTGAATTTCGCTTGTAGATACGATAAGCTGGTCTGCAATAAGACATCTATATTGTCTTCTTCTCGCAGTGTTTGGAGGACTTGACTAAGGGTCATAGAATGCCTTCGATTGGCTAGATGTAAGGGCTGCCCCATAGGAATTGAATCCTTGAAAAAAGTTTGAAATTGATGGAAATCTCACAGAGCGTGAGCATGGGATAGACAAATTTTAATCGTTTTGTTCTCGAGAGGAAAGGGGATGAAGCAGTCAGGAGTTATGACTCATCAGTTCCCTATTGCGAGTGCTTTGATTGGCCGAGTCAAAAATATAAAGCTGTTAATCATATTTTAGGAGGAACTGTTGGATATTTATCGCTCAGGGATACGACCAATTTTATTTTCAGGGTTGAACGTTGATCCAGAGTGGGCGCACCACCGTTCTCTACAACTTTTGAGTGGGCTCGATCAAAGTTCTGTACATCCGGTTTCAGCTTGGATTTTATCAAGAATACAGTCTGCTTTTTGTCTAGAAGATAGCCGGATGACCCAAACATTGTGGGGGTTATCGTTTCCAAATCCGATTTTGTTAGCTGCCGGATTTGATAAAGATGGAGTGGCAGTTGGAGTGTGGGAAAATTTAGGGTTTGGTGGGGTTGAATTGGGAACAGTAACCTGTCATCCTCAACCGGGAAATCCTCAACCCCGATTATTTCGATTGCTGTCGGATCAAGCGATTTTAAACCGTATGGGGTTTAATAATCAAGGGGCAATAACCCTCGCCAGTCGCTTGCAAAATCGAGATCCTTCCCGACAAATTTCGATTCCTGTTGGGATTAATTTAGGAAAATCTAAAATCACGCCTTTAGAAGAGGCTGCGGATGATTATTTAGCGAGTTTTCGAGTGTTAAGGGAGTATGGGGATTATTTTGTGGTGAATGTCTCCTCTCCGAATACACCGGGATTGCGATCGCTTCAGGACGGGGAACAATTAAGCAAGATTCTAGATAGTTTACAGCAAGAGAATCCGAATCGGAAACCGTTATTGGTCAAAATTGCCCCGGATTTAGAAGACGAGGCGATTTGTGAGATTATTGAGCTAGCACAGACCTATCAGTTAGCCGGGATTATTGCAACGAATACCACGATTCGTCGTGATGGTCTCAACACTCAAACTTTAGCGAAAACTGGAAACCCTGTGAGCGAAGAAGCGGGAGGAATTAGCGGAAAACCGCTTTCTAAACGCGCAACAGAAGTGATTCGTTTAATTTGGCAAAAAACTCAAGGAAAATTACCGATTCTTGGAGTCGGTGGTATCTTTACGGCTGATGATGCTTGGGAAAAAATTACTGCTGGCGCGAGTTTGATTCAAGTGTATACGGGTTGGGTTTATGAAGGGCCAGGAATGATTCACCGGATTTTAACTGGACTTATAGAGAAGTTAGAGACTCATGGGTTAACCTCAATTTCTGAGGCGGTGGGTTTAGAACATCAATCCGAATTAAGTCCTCAACGCAAATAGACCCGCGAACATGAAAATCAAAATATTAATCCAAGGAATAAAACTGATATAAATTGCTAGCTTGGTGACTCTCAGCTTATACAAACTCCACGCTAAAGCAATACAAAAGGCGGCTACAATCGGAAAAGTGGCTAGAGCATAAAACAGGATATCTTTGAGAATGGAGGCAGAACCCGTCTCTAAACTCACTTCTAACAAATCTTCAGATTCAGCAGCCAAACCTGAACTCAAGGTAAAGATCGCCCCCATTAAGGCTGGATAGAGGGCCGCTAAATATACTCCCGCATTGGTAATGATAACTGCCTTGGGTTTTAACATAGAGAGGTGCAGCTAATTCAAAGCGTAATGATTTAATCAATGTATCACTAACTGAGCATGAATTGAGAAAATATTCCTAGAAAGTGCAATTCTCAACGCTTGGATAGATTAAGATATTTGACGCTGTGATTTTCCCGGTGTTCCCTGCTATTATCATCAACAAAGGCATTAGTGATGCAAACAGATCGGATTTCTGTGTCTGGAGTCTCCGAAGCATCAGGGCTGTTTTAAAGTCCAACTCATATTGTACTTTGTATACCTCTCAATTTTAATGACTAATTCAACTCAAAACCCCTACAAGTTCAAGCCTGGACAGGTAATTGTACTGAAAAACTTTCGAGATGTGGCTGTGGTTGAAAATGTACCTTCCCTCGAAATTGATGATGATGTTGAGATTTTAATTACTATTCAGTATATTATTCAAACGGAAAGCCACCTCGAACTTGGATTTTCACCTGTGGAAGTTTCCTACGTTAGCAATATGGCATATATGCTTTTGAAAACGGTATTTATTGATAATGAAACGGGAATCTCTACTGTAGATTGTGCTTATATTCAAGAATATATTTCCGAGAGTCGAGAAGTTGAAAGTGCGATGAAAGTAGAGTTGGTTTTAATTGAGTGATGGTGAAAGCTTTTCACTGAATTTTAGCTATGATATGGGAAGTCTAATGGTGAAGGTCGTTCCTTTGTTTTCTTGAGAATCACAGGTAATTGTACCGCCATGTTTCTCTGTAATAATCTGGTGCGCGATCGCCATGCCGAGTCCTGTTCCTTTCCCTATTGGTTTAGTTGTAAAACCCTGCTCAAAAATACGCTTTTTTATTTCTGCTTTCATTCCAAAACCATTATCTTCTATCTTAATTTCGACTTGATTTTTTGGGACAACAGCCGTGTGAATAATAATCTGATGATTTTTTTCTTTTTTATCGGTGAATTTTTGATTGATTTCGTCTCCATCGAAGGCTTCAATTGAATTAGCTAAAATATTCATAAAGACCTGATTCAATTGACCCGTAAAACATTTGATTACAGGAATATTTCCATAGTGCTTTATAATATGAATCGCAGAGCGTTTAGGCGTTTTCTGAGTGCGATGTTTGAGAATAAGCAATGTGCTATCAATGCCATCATGGATATTAAAATCAATTTTATGTTCTCGATCTTGCCGAGAAAAATTTCGCAGACTATAACTGAGATGGCAGATCCGTTCAACACCGAGATTCATTGATTTCAACAACTTGGGCAAATCTTCACGGATAAAGTTAAAATCATACTCTTCTATTTTTTGTTGAATTTCTGGATCGTTTGGCGAACATTTCGTCAGCAAGAAATCAATTAAACTGAGTAAATCTTCTACATGGTTTTCAGCCGGTTTAAGATTGTTTAATAAAAATCCAGCGGGATTATTAATCTCATGGGCAACTCCCGCCACTAAATTTCCTAAACTTGACATTTTTTCACTTTGAACTAACTGCAACTGAAACTCATTGATTTGATCCAGTGCCGTTTGTAATTTATGGGTGCGTTCTGCAATTCTCTTTTCGAGATTTTGACTAGATTGCCGCAATTGCAGATGAGTTTTAACGCGAGCCAGTAACTCTTGTTCCTGGAAGGGTTTTGTAATGTAATCAACTGCACCTATTTCCAAGCCTTTGACTTTACTTTTGGTATCATTAAACGCAGTCATAAAGATCACAGGAATCATAGAAGTGTCAGGATTTAACTTCAGTTTTTGACAAGTTTCAAAGCCATCAATTCCCGGCATTTTAATATCGAGCAAAATTAAATCAGGTGGATGATGACTGACAATTTGAAGAGCGCGATCGCCATTCAGTGCCGTTGCGACTTCGTAGCCCGTTTCTTCTAGGATATGGCTGACCACTTCTAGGTTTTCCACACCGTCATCAACAACCAGAATCTCCTCATTAACCATAATGCTTCCTCTGGATCAAATACTGTTTAAGCAATTTTTCAATTTCTGTGTCTTTGAACTGCTTAGTTAGGACAATCATTGGCATAGCAAAACTCTGATATCGTTTATCTTCCTGAATTAAGCTTTCTAAAGACTGGCGAACTTTTCTGAGTTTTCCCTGTTGAGTTAACTCCAATAAGGATTGCAGAATATCTACAGAGGGAAGGAAAATGGTATGAGAGTTATCGGTGCGATCAGAACTTGTTGGAAATTGAGGGTAATTTGAGGAAGTTATTGATTCTTGATAGCACCATTTTATATCCAGTAGGTTGCCTATTTGCTGAAATAACTCGTTGGCATCAATCGGTTTGGATAAGAAGGCATCACCTCCTGCATTGGCTGCCATCTGCCGATCGCGCCCTGAAACAAATGCAGACGAGACGATAATTTTTAGATGCTGGAGTGTTTGGGACTGTCGGACTTGTTTAAGCATTTCAAAGCCATTCATCCCAGGCATTTCCAGATCGGTAATGACTAAGTCCGGTGCTATGGTATTCATTTTTTCCAATCCTTGCTTTCCATCCTCAGCTTCTGTAATTTCAAAGCCTAGAGGTTCGAGCAAATTTGTCAAGACTGTCCTATTTTCCCAACAATCATCGATCAAAAGCAACCGATAACGTTTTCCGTGATAGCCCTGGATGATTTTATCATGACTACTGGGATTGGGTTGCCATTCTGTGGCGATGGGGAGGGCAACCGCAAAGGTAAACTCACTCCCTAAACCCACCTGACTTTTGACTTGAATCTCTCCACCCATAAGTTGTACAATTTCCTGACTAATCGCAAGTCCTAGCCCCGTTCCTTCTGAATTTCGTTGGCGATCGCCAACTTGTTCAAAGGCTTGAAAGAGTTTGGCAAGATTCTCGGGTGCAATACCCAAACCCGTATCTTTGATTTGAAATTTTAGAGTTTTGATGTTGGGATTGCTCTGCTGATCGATAACTTCAACCTTAAATGTTACGGTTCCACAATCGGTGAACTTGATCGCATTTCCCAATAGGTTAATCAAAACTTGACGTAACCGTTTTTCGTCTGTGTAGATGCCTTCCAGTAAATTAGGAGCAGGTTGAGCAACAAACTCAATACCTTTTCGCTCTGCTCGTATTTTACAAATTTCTACTACATTTTGCAGAAATGATGGCAAATGTATTGGTGTGGGAATGAGTTCGAGTTTGCGTGCTTCAATTTTAGAGAGATCGAGAATATCGTTAATTAGGGTGAGGAGATGTTGACCACATTGCTGAATAATACCGACTCCGTGTCGTTCTGAGTCTGATAGGGTTTGAGAGCGGTTAAGAATTTGAGCATAGCCCAAAATCCCATTTAACGGAGTACGCAGTTCGTGGCTCATATTCGCCAGAAATTCGCTTTTGGCTTGGTTGGCGCAGTCGGCTTGTTCTTTGGCTTGTTTGAGTTCTACAGTTCGTTCTGCAACTCGATCTTCAAGTTTGGTAAAGGCGGTTTGGAGTTGGGTGGCCATTTGATTGAAAGATCGGGCTAATCTTTCGAGTTCACCAATTCCCCGAACTTCGACTGGGTGTTCTAGCACCCCACAGGCGATCGCTTCACTGGCTTTTTGTAATTTCTGAATGGGTCGAATAATCCAGCGAGAGGTTAAAATCCCTAAAATTGTGGCAATACTCAAAGCTGCTAAACAAAGCAAAATTGTTGTTCGCGTATTCGTGTCAATATTTGACATAAAATCTGATTCAGGGACTGTAACCACTAAGAGCCAGTCTACTCCCTGAGTCTCTTTCATCGGGGTCACTCGCACAAGTTGTCGCTCGCCATTCATTGTAAAATCTAGGTTCTGGCTTTGTTTCACCTGAGCAAAGTCACCAAAATTTTCGAGCAGAGACTGAGCAGTTGCTTGAGTCAGTGGATGATGACTTTCGATGATTAACAGTCGTGCTTTTTCACCTTCATTGCGTATAAATGGGATTTCTCCGGTAGAAGTGGCAATCATATCTCCATTTCTCTCGATAATAAAAGCTTGTCCAGACTCGCTAACTTCTAAACTTTCGAGTCGGTGACTAATCCGTTCTAGGGTCAATTCACTTCCTAAAACACCCACTAAATTATTGGCTTGATCATAGATCGGTCTAACGGCACTCATTTCTAGATAGGAGCAGTTTGTTGAAGGGTAAACTTCACTCCATCTGGGTTGTTTGGCTTGGACTGCGATTTGATACCAAGGGCGAACGAGTGGATTGTAGGGTTTATTTTCGATTTTTTTAGTTCGTTTACCTCGATCATTGAGAAGATATTTCTGACGATTTCCCAAGGTAGAACTGTCTTTGATTCGGATTGCAATGTCTCCGTTTTTTCCGCGTGCAATGCCAATGATGTCTCCCTGCGGATTGGCAAAAAAAATATCAGGGACTAAATTCGCTTGAATCAGATCAAAAAAATAGGGTTCTAGTTCTGAAAAATTTTTCAGATCGAGATTTTGATTTTGAATTCCGACAATAAGCACTTCATGGACTTGATTTGTGGAGTCTAGAAAAGTATGAACATCTTCTTCAATTTGATTGCTGACTTCCTCGGTTAACTTAATTGCCAAATCATTAACGGCTTTCTGTCCATTTCGCAGAGAAATATATCCGGTAAGTCCGACAGCGATAAAGATTTGAAGCACAAACGGTACAATTAAAACGGCTCGCAGAGGTAGACGATGAATTAAATTCTGAATAGGTTTAGCGTTTTTCGGAGTCATCACACTAACATCATTATCATAAATTGTACCTCTGTTATAGTTTTACTTTGTGCGATCGCTTTTTATGTTGACTGAAATCACAATTTGTCAGTAATACACTCAACTCGTTCAATACTGGGAGGCTCATTTTCAGCTTGTACTCAGATCAAAATCTTTTAATAGAGATAGCATTTTGATAGAAATGTAAACCTTAGTGTAAGCTCTCGCTTGCTAAGTTGCTCCAATCAACGGTTGTTCAAAAATATCAATGATGAAATCTTCAATACCGATTCTAAAGGATTTGGTTCTGATTGGCGGAGGACATAGCCATGCCATTGTCCTGAAGCAGTTTGGGATGAATCCGATTGCGGGAGTGCGTTTAACGCTGATTACAGATGTCTCTCACACGCCCTACTCTGGAATGTTACCAGGATATGTTGCGGGGTTGTATGAGTTTGATGAATGTCATATTGATTTGCGTCCTCTGGCTCAATTTGCTCAAGCCCGAATGATTTTAGATCGAGCGATCAGTTTAAATTTAGAGAAAAAACAGGTTCTTTGTCAACATCATCCTCCGATTTCCTTTGATATTTTATCGATTGATATTGGGAGTACACCTGCGACGGTTTCAGTTCCTGGCGCAACGAAACAGGCGATTCCGGTTAAGCCGATTTCTAAATTTATTGAGTATTGGAATCAAGTTACAAAAGCAGTTCAAGAAAATCCATATGACAAACAACGAATTGCTGTTGTCGGAGGCGGCGCGGGAGGTGTAGAGTTAATCTTTTCTATTCAAGGATATTTATCTAGATTTTATTCTGACAAGCATTCTAATAATAATTCTCACAAAAATCATCAAACAACATTCAAAGAGCCATTTGAACTCCATCTATTTCAACGCGGTGTAAAACTTTTACCTGAACGCAGTCAATGGGTCGGTCAAAAGGTCAAAGAACTACTGCTACATCAAGGTGTTGATTTACATTTAGAACAAACGGTTAATCGAATAGAAGCGAAAGGCGAGGCAAAAATTATTCATTGTGAATCTGGATTTAAACTTCGATGCGATCGCCTATTTTGGGTCGTTCAAGCGTCGGCTGCTTCTTGGTTAAAAATGTCTGGGCTTCTCACAGATGAGCGGGGATTTATTCAGGTTGATGAGCAATTGCGATCGCTCTCTCATCCTTTTGTTTTTGCGGCGGGAGATGTGGCGACAATGGTGAATTATCCTCGTCCAAAAGCTGGCGTTTTTGCGGTTCGTCAGGGTCAACCTTTATTTGAAAATTTACGACGAGGGTTATTAGAAAAAACGCTGAAACCGTTTATTCCTCAAAAACAATTTTTAATTCTGATTGGTACGGGAAATGAACAGGCGATCGCATCAAAAGGAATTATTGGATTCGGTCCACATCCTTTACTCTGGCGATGGAAAGATTATATTGATCGCAAGTTTATGAATCAATTTACGAACCTAGAACCGATGTCAAAATCATCAAATAAAACTGAAAAAATATCGGTTAATCTTCCCCAAATGCCATGTTTGGGTTGTGGTTCTAAAGTCGGTCAATCGGTTTTAGAAAAAGTATTAAGCCGTTTACAGATTAAAACACGAGAAGATGTTTTAGTTGGGCTAAAAGATGCAGAAGATGCCGCCGTCATTCAGGTTCCGCCCGAACAGACTCTTGTGCAAACAGTTGACTATTTTCCCGCTTTAATAGACGATCCATTCTTATTGGGTAAAATTACAACCAATCATTGTTTAAATGATCTGTTTGCCATGGGGGCAACACCTCAAAGTGTATTGGCGATCGTGACGCTTCCCTACGCAGTTTCCAGTAAACAAGAAGAAATGCTATTTCATCTGTTATCGGGAGTTCAAGATGTCTTAAATTCAGCCTCTGCAACCTTAATTGGCGGACATACAACAGAAGGAGAAAAATTAGCTTTAGGATTAACCTGTAACGGTTTTGCCTCGGTGAATAATCTCCTGCGAAAAAGTGGAATGAAACTCAACCAATCGTTAATTTTAACGAAAGCAATTGGAACCGGAACTCTGTTTGCTGCGGATATGCAGCTTAAAGCAAAAGGACGATGGATCGAAACAGCAATTGAGTCAATGTTACGTTCAAATCAAGCGGCGATGAACTGTTTTTTACAACATCAAGTAACAGCCTGTACAGATATTAGTGGATTTGGATTAGTCGGACATTTACTAGAAATAGTTCAAGCTTCAGGTGTAGGAGTCGAACTGAATTTAGAGGCTATTTCGATTTTAAATGGGGCTGAAGAAACAATCAAGCAAGGGATTTTGAGTTCACTCTATCCCGAAAACTATCATTTCTCTGAAAAGATTAAGAATCACTCAAAATTTAGCGATCATCCTCTATTTCCGATCTTGTTCGATCCGCAAACCTCTGGCGGTTTATTAGCGGCTGTTCCTGATGATAATGCGATCGCTTGCTTAAATCATCTCAAAGGTTTAGGATATACAGAAAGTGCGATTATCGGTCAAGTTCAACCGCAAGCTGACCCAAAGCTGCCTATTACTCTTAAAAATTAAAGGCTATTAAGTGCGGAGTCTTACACACTCTATCATCAAAAAGTTATGAATCAGTTTAGCTTAAAATTAGTAAGTCTAGCTTTACTTCTGAATCTATTTTCAATTGCAGGCTGTCAAACTGAAAATTCAGCCGTTTCTATGGCTCAAAATCAATCGCAAAATCTACAGCAAAGTCAAATTGAAGGGATAGTTGATGCCAATTCCAGTTTAGAAAAAATAGCTGATGGATTTCGATTTATAGAAGGCCCCGTTTGGCATCCAGAAGGCTTTTTATTATTTAGCGATATTCCCGATAATACAATTTATCAATGGCAACCTGGCGAGTCGGTTAAAGTGTTCCGAAAACCCTCCGGAAATACAAATGGAAATACCTTAGATTTACAAACTCGTTTAATTTCGGCTGAACACTCTAACCGTCGCGTTTCCCGAACCGAAGCTGATGGCGAAATTGTGACAATTGTGAGTGAATACCAAGGCAAAAAACTAAATAGTCCGAATGATTTAGCGGTTAAATCTGATGGAAGTATTTATTTTACAGATCCGCCCTACGGTATTAAACCTGAACAAAAAGAATTAGGATTTTATGGCGTTTATCGGATTTCACCCGATGGAAATTTAACGCTATTAGTTGATGATTTTGTTCGTCCGAATGGAATTGCTTTTTCTCCAGATGAAACCCGACTCTATATTAATGATTCTCAAGAAGGTCATATCCGAGTTTTTGAGGTTCAACCCGATGGAAGCTTAACGAATGGGCGTATTTTTGCCACTCAAAAAGATCCAGATAAAAAAGGCGTTCCAGATGGGATGAAAGTCGATACTCAAGGTAATGTTTATAGTACCGGGCCTGGTGGAGTGTGGGTCTTCTCGCCGACTGGGGAGAAATTAGGCATTATTGAGACACCAGAAACCGCCGCTAATATAGGTTGGGGAGATGCAGACTATAAAACCCTTTATATCACGGCGAGTAGCGGTCTGTATCGAATTCGACTCAATATTCCTGGAATTCAACCGGGACTCTCTCGTTGATGAGATTCAATGTAACAAAGGACATAAATTTCCACAAAAATGTTCATCCGATTTAATTAATAATTAATAATTTTGAATTGTTTTGACTCTTTCGAGATTGATGCAATTGGCACAGTAAGCTTGTCTCAAAATCACCCCGGACTGTCGGTGCTATGGTCGCACATTCACTTACCAACACACTTCAAAAGCAGCCTCATATTCACTATTTATTGGAGTCATTATGTAGCGTTCAAACTGATTAAAATTAACTTCGTTATTATTCCGATCTCTGTTTTGAATTGCAAATAAAATCCAATAAAAATTTGGGCAATTAGCCGAGTAGTAAGAAATAGTTAGTTCACTGAGTTCAGGTTTAGCGATTGTGTGGGAGCGAATCTGATTATTTTCAGTAGGGAATATAATCTTACTGTTGATATACTGTTCGTTGTTTAGTTGTAATCCATCTCCGGGGAATTGATGGATTTTAGGCACTGCAAATACTGGAGCTGCCATCCCAACAAAAAATAAAGCAGCTAAGACGACTTTCTTCATCATTTTTCTTATGCAGACTACACTAAAAATATTCCCTTTTCAGCAAGATTCTAGTCTTTATTTCAATTAAATCACCCCATTGGGTGAGGCATTATTTCTTATTTCAATCCACAATAAGATTGTCTTTATCAACAAGTGAAAATTCGGCTTACTAACCCGTCAATAATAACTTAGCAATTTTCGCGATCGCGTTATAATTATGGATGTTCTTTATGAAAAGTTTTCGTAGTCAGGGTTTTAGCTCCATTAGACATTAATACTGTGCTGAAAACTACAAATTTGTCTTATTTAAAAGTCGAATTCTGCGCTCTCCGCGCCACTACAAACTAAGCGCAATTATTAACCGATTGCATATTCAGTGAACTGCCTCATAAATGGAGTTTGAAACCCTAAAACGATATCCTCTTTTGCGACTCCTGCGGCAACCAATTCTGCGGCTATATCTACTTCTGTTCCATTCCACTGAAGCCAAACTTTTTCGTTTTTAATATCAATATGAATCACACAGCTATGAATCCATTGTTGCTGTTTCCAACCCATATAGACAATTTGAGAATGGTCTCGAACCGTATCAAATATCGTCTCGACTTCTATCTCTCCATAAGCTGGCTTGTTTTGGCTGTAGTTTATTAATAGTTCCTGTATATAGTTCCGATAACGCTCTAGTTTTTCCATTCGACAATTACCTCCGATTCTGGATCAGAAATAACGAGTTTAACTTGATTTTATGCCATTATTAACTGTGGAAACTCTAATTTAAAAAAGATGGAAGAAATCTCTGGCGGACATCAGGGAATTTGTGTTTAGGCTAAGAATGGATGAACACTTCTATTTTAAACAGAATTCCCTGTTCCCTAGTGCATAGCACTTTACTTTTCCCAGACTATCAACTAAGGCGTAATTCCTAAGCGACCTGCTGCGCCACGTTGTAGAGCGGTGACACGTTGGGTATTGGGATAAATACCTGCGCCTTGCAGTTGACTAACGGCGGGTTTAATTTCAACTTTAATCACTTTCTGAGTGGAGATCATCACCGTTTGTTCAGCGAGATGAAATGTTAGCCAAGGCTGATTAAGCATTTGTTGCAGTTGGTTTCCTAATTCATCTGCTGTTATAGGAACGCTGAAGGTTTCTGCGTGACCATTTTCGTAATGGAACGTAAGCTGCGTAGCTGTGGGTTTGGTTTGCATGGTTGCAAAAGAACCTTTTGCCATGATAGACCCCTCTAGTTAAGTTGCTTTTCGATCATACTCTTTCAAGTTGAGCAATCCCATATCTGATGTTAAAGCATAAGTTTGAGGCGGTTTTCGGCTTGTTTTAAAGCGTCTTGAGGGTTTTCTCCTAACAGAGAGGCTTCGATCGCCCGACCTAAATTTTCGGATAAACGACGATATCCGGCGATAATGGGACGCGATCGCGCCCAGGCCATTTGTTGGAGAAAGACTTGTAAGCTGGGTTGTTGAGAAACAAAATCTTGATAGGCTTGACTTTGACGAGTTTTTAGGTTCACGGGGAGATATCCGGTTCCTAAACTCCAGTCGGTTTGAAAATCTTGACTCAACACGTATTCTAAGAACGTTAAAGCGGCTTCTTGATGTTCGGGCGTAGTTCTCATCACAAACAGATGTTCACCGCCGACAACGGTTGCTTGTTTGTCTAGGGCGGGAATAGGAAACACGCCGAAATCAATACCGACAGACTGGAGATAACCGATTGTCCAAGGGCCAGTAATTTGCATTGCCACTTTACCGGAGATAAAATCATCCTGTTCGTAGCCTCGTTCGGGTGGGGAGAGAATGGCTGAACCGTCATTGAGGAGATCGGACCAAAATTGCAAAGCGGAGATCGCACCTGAATTAACTAAATCCACTTCATTATTTTCGATTAATTCACCACCTGCGCTGTACATAAATGGTAGCCAAGTGAAAACAGTCCATTCTCCTTTTCCCAAGGGTAAAATAATCGCGTGTTGATCGAAGTCGCCATCACCATCAAGATCGCGAGTCAGTTGTTGGGCGGTGACTCGAAATTCTTCCCAAGTTAAGGGAAGTTTGGTAATTCCGGCGGCTTCAAATAAACTAGGACGATAGAAAATAGCGGTATTATTTACTGCCATTGGAATCGACCAAGTTTGATCCTGGAGTTCCATTGCTTCAAATAATGTTGGGTCGATTTCTGCTTTTAAAGGAGAGCGATCAAGCCAGTCTTCGAGTGGTATAATTGCATCGAGTTCGACTAATTGACCTGTAATTTGAGGGCTATACCACAGAATATCGGGTGAGGCATTTCCGACGACTGCGGTTAATATTTTGGGCATTTGTTGATCGGGTTGACCCACGTAGTAGGCATTGATCTGAATTTGGGAATGGGTTTGGTTAAATTTGTCCACCAATGCCTGAAAAACATCACGGTTCGGCGGTGGATTAATTCCATGCCAAAGGGTTAAATTAATCACTTCTGATGAGGTTGCAGTTTGAGATTGACACCCTCCACAAATCAGTAAACAAAGACAAAGGAGGAGAACTCCCCAGGCTTTTAACCCTTGATGCAAAATTGAGAAAGACCGACAGAACATTTGCATGATAAAATTCTACTCTTGGAACTACCTCAGTCTTTTTTTTGCGAATGTTATCACGTTCAAACCCAACGATTTGGCAACGCTATCTACAAGATGCTTTTCAACTCAAGCAACACTTACAACGTTATTTTAATTTGGATCAATCAACGCTCGACACACAATTAGAGTCGAGTAAGCAATTACTGGCTGAACTGGGTCATCGAGATTTTGACTAGGAAAATACTTCTCTATTTTACCGCGAAAAAGTCGGTTAAATTTATTTATTTGAGTTGAGTGCTTGGCATCTCAGTAGCCAGAAGTCGGGAATCGGGAAAAGGGAACCCTTCGGGCAAGATAGGGGCAAGCGGGGAACAGTGAAGAAGAATTGATGAAAACTGTATCAAAAAAATACTTTTGCAAGAGATCTACAGTTTCATCTTTCACAGTCACCCGTTTTTTCCGTCACCAGTCAGACTAAATTAGATGTTATATTAGAGGTTATATTGTGAGACTGCATCAGTCCATTTTCTAGATCTTTATGTAAAAATAGAAGGTTCTAAAGCAAAATCAAAAATCATCCAGTCAACATTTCCATTATGGCGCATTTACCTTTAAATCAATTGGGAGCTAGGGCTAATCCTAAAAGTCCTTTCAATATTGAGTTTGGGCTGTTTCTACCTCAAATTTCAGTCGCCAAGGGTTATCGAGTTTTTGTGAAAGTGATCCATGAACATGACCAGTTTTTACAGGAAATTCAGCCCCATCAGTTTGAATTAATTTTTGAATCTCAAAAAGATGAAGTATCCTGTGAATATTGGTCAACTCAAGTCGATCTCCAGAAATTCCCAAAGCTTCACTCGAACTCTAGCTGGGGTAAAAAAGGCAAATATTTATATCGATATTGTCTGAAACATCCCGATCTTTCAGAAGATATTGACTGGATTATCGATCCCTTTGCACGAGAATTTGGCATGGGGAAAATGTCTGCTTTTACGATTGGAGAAGAAGAGTATCAATGGAGTAAAAAAGAACAGAAGTGGAAAACACCACCACTCAATGATTTAATCATTTACGAGATGATGATCAGTGAGTTTGGTCAAAATCTACAAGAAACAATTAATCGGTTAGACTATCTTCAGGATCTCGGCGTAAATTGTTTGAATATTATGCCGATTTCTAATATTATTAATACCATAGATTGGGGATATAAACCGATTGGTCACTTTGGTGTAGACGAGCGCTTCGGAAGCAGCCAACATTTCAAACAGTTAGTTGATGAAGCGCATCAAAAAGGCATGGCTGTTATTTTAGATGTGGTTTACGCTCATACTGAGGAACATTTTGCCTATTGCTATCTGTACAGAAAATTAGGCATAAAAAATCCTTTAATGGGAAAATTCGCTCAAGATGGTTTTGGGGAAGAGGATGAATGTACAAACTTCGATAATTCTTTTATTCAAGACTTCTTTTTTACCGTAAACACTTTCTTACTAGAAGAGTATCATATTGATGGGTTTCGCTATGATTTTGTTCCCGGATATTGGGATGGGGCGATGGGACAGGGTTATGCAAAGTTAACCTATAGAACCTATCAAGAGATTAAAAGTAAGGCAAAATTAGTTAAAAAGAAACACAAAGGCTGGAAAAACTGGCAACGCTTTTTTGATGACAACAATACCAGTCAGGATATTAATTTAATTCAATGTGCGGAACAGTTGCAAGATCCCAAGGGAATTTTACATAAAAGTTATAGCAATTGTACTTGGCAAAATCAGACCTTGTATGCGTCTAAACAAGTGGCTCACGGTCATCAAAATTACTTGCATCGTTTAGCGTTGAGTTATAGTTTATACGATTATCCAAATCAAGTTAAAAATGAGGAGGACACCCAAACTAAAACCGCATTACAATACATTGAAACCCACGATCATGCCAGGTTTTTGTGTAATTGGGGCTGTAAAACGAGCTACAACGAAGAAGTTTTAAAAGAAGGAAATCGCCTCGAAAATTGGTTTAAAGTTCAGCCTTACTTAATGGGAATGATGACCGCGAAAGGAATTCCCTTACTTTGGCAAGGTCAAGAATTTGCGGAAAACTATTTTATTCCCTCAGAAGGTGCGATTCGAGTCCTGCTATTTCGACCTGTGCGCTGGGAATATTTTTATGATGAAATTGGTCAAAAGATGATTCGTTTAGTGCGAAAACTAATTCAGATTCGTCGCCAACAGCCTCAATTTCGGGCTTTAAATGATGAAAGTTATTATTTTCACAATCATCATTACCGTTATCAGTCGCGTGGTGTTCTAATTCTTTATCGGAAACTGAATCAAAATTTAAGTCTGATTGCTCTCAATTTTACCGATCAAGATCAAACGGTTAATTTTTGTTTTCCAGATGATCCTAACTTTCAACTTCCCTCTAACTATACCGGAAAATTTCGAGAAGAACTACATGGCGAAGACAACCCAGCTTTGAACTTTGAAGAGATGTGGAAAGATCAAGATCATTATTTAACCATTCCTAGTCATTATGGACGAATCTGGACAGTCAGTTAAGGTATAATATTTCTGTGGAAATTAAGCTGAATCCCAGATAAAAGCAATGGCACGAATCTTCTTGACAATTGCCGCAATTTTAGGCGGTTTCTCTGTGATGGCGGGTGCGTTTGGCGCTCATGCTTTGGAAGGTAAAATTAGTGAACGGGCGATTGAAATCTTTGAGACGGGAGCGCGTTATCAAATGTATCATGCCCTGGCTTTACTGTTGATAGCAGTTTTGCTGAAAACCTCCCCATCTCCGCAACCGTTAATGGTGATTGCAGGAAGTGCTTTTATTCTGGGAATTGGTATTTTTTCAGGGAGTTTGTATGCTTTGAGTCTAACGGGAATTAAGATTTTAGGAGCAATTGCACCGTTAGGTGGCGTGGCGTTGATAGCAGGTTGGGGATGTTTAGCGATCGCGGCTTTGAAACTCTAATCCAAATTAACGTTTGTGCGTTATGATACCGTAAGGGAGTAATCTATAAATATCACTCGACAAATTCTTTATTGATTAAGCGCAGATGGGAACCGAAACGATTGTTTTGTTATCAAGCCGTGAAATTGAAAAAATGCGTCAAGCCGGACGTTTAGCGGCTCAATTATTGAATCATTTAGAACCGATGGTGAAGCCCGGAGTTAGCACCCTCGAAATCAACGATGAAGCCGAACGTTGGACACAAGCTCACGGCGCTCGCAGCGCACCTCTAGGGTATCACGACTTCCCAAAATCGATTTGTACCAGTATCAATAATGTAATTTGTCATGGTATTCCAGATGCTAAACAAATTCTCCGAGAGGGTGACATTATTAATATTGATGTGACTCCGATTTTAGAAGGGTATCACGGCGATACCTCGAAAACATTTTTTGTCGGGACACCGTCTCCCCTCGCCCAGAAATTGGTAGAAGTGACATACGAGTCGATGATGCGGGGAATTGAGGCGGTGAAACCGGGCGCAAGGGTTGGAGATATTGGGGCTGCAATTCAAGGCTACGCCGAGTCTCATGGATTTTCTGTGGTTCGCGATTTTGTGGGTCATGGCGTTAATACTACCTTTCACACTGCACCTCAGATTCCTCATTATGGAAAAGCAGGTAAAGGAAAAAAACTCCGTCAGGGAATGGTTTTTACCATTGAACCGATGATTAATGAGGGAACTTGGAAAGCAAAAGTTCTTGGAGATGGTTGGACTGCTATCACGATTGATGGTAAGCTCTCTGCTCAGTTTGAACATACGGTGGCGGTGACTGATACTGGAGTGGATATTCTGACTCTACCTGATTAGCTCGGAGTTGGGCTTTAGCCCTATAAGCTTTTAGGGTTGTCGTTGGGCTTTAGTCCTATGTAAGTTTCTGTTGCGCTGAAGCGCAATTACAACTGAACGCAACAACAAATAGTTAATGACGGGGAGAACAGAGATTTAAACGTCGAATTTGACGCTGGGGTTGTGTTTTTGTCGGGTCGTAACCGACTAATATGATTTCACCTTGTTCGTTGCGTATCCATCCTCTCGCCGGAACAATGTCCTCTGAAGAGAGTGGAACGTTAGGGTTTCGAGAACGCTGACGGTTGGAATTTGATGGGGTTAGATTTTGAGGTTGAACAGGTTCAGTTAAACTTAAACTCACTCCTCGTTGACGAGTTCCTTGGGTGGGGTTTGGAGGTAAACCGCCTCGTCCAGTGATAATAAATTCGCTTTCGTCTCCTTCCTGACAAGGCGTTTGAGCAATTAAAGCTTCTGGGTTAATCACTTCTACATTCAGAGTTTCTGGCGGGTCAAAATTCAAGGTCGTATCAATCGTTAAATCTCCGGCGGCGTTAATCGTGCTAGTTTGAGATTGAATCACGGTTAAATTAGAACCCTCTAACGCTCGAATTGCAATATTGCTTCCGCCTGCGGGGTCAAAAGCGTTCGTTGTAATACTGCTCCCTTCCAACAGAATCAGTAAGCTGGTGGTGATGGTAATATTTCCATCAAGGGTAGGATTATTCTCACTTCCGGATGCTTCGATTTCACTTTGGCGACGCAAACGAATATCATTGGCTTCGAGGGTAATATTTCCCCCTTGTCCGGTTGCGGAACGAGCGGAAAGTTGTCCTTGACGGTCTAAACGAATATTAGCAGCCGTTGCATTAATACTCCCTGCATTTCCCGCACCTCGACTTTGAACTCGAATTTCGCCGCCATCCCGAACGGTTAGATTTCCAGTATTAACAGTTACTGTTCCGCCATTTCCCGTTCCCGTCGGTTGAACATCTGCAAATAAACCGCTGACTTGTCCTTCTGTCTGGGTCCCAATAATTTCAACATCATTGGCTGTGACGTTAATATTCCCTGCATTTCCTCGGTTTGTGGTATCAGCTTGAATTTCTCCGCCTTCTACTGTCAGATTTTCAGTGCTAATATTCAAAGTTCCTGCATTTCCGGTTCCTTCTGTTCGGCTGGAAACTCGCCCACCATTATTAACCGTAAGTTGTTGACTATTTAGCGTGACAATTCCACTGTCTCCACTTCCTTCTGTTTCTGCAATAATTCGGGCGGTTTCTCGCGGTGGTGTGGTGGTCGTGGTGGTTTCTTCAACAGTAATATTCTCCGCATTAATGGTCAATCTTCCTGCATTTCCACTACCGCGAGTATCGGTGGAAATTTCTGCACCATCTCGAACTTGTACCGTTTGAGCATTAATATTTAAGTCTCCCGCATTTCCACTTCCAACAGTTCCCGCTCGAATTTCACCGTCGTTACTAATATTTAGAGTTTGAGTTTGAATATTGATAATTCCACCATCACCTGTTCCACCGGGTTGAACATCTGCGAATAAACCACTCATCAAGTCTTCAACTTCAGTTCCGATAATTGTAATATTATTAGCCGTAATTTCTAAATCCCCCGCATTTCCAGCACCTGCGGTATCGGCTTGAATTTCTCCCCCGACAAGCGTTAAACCAGCGGTGTTAATTTCCAGTGTTCCTGCATTTCCACTATTGCTCATATTACCTGTGGTTCGGCTCGAAATTCGTCCGCCATTATTAACTGCAAGTTGTTGAGTATTAACCTCTAATTCTCCTGCACTTCCTGTCCCTCCTGTTTCCACACTAATCTCTGCTCTTTCTCTCGGTTCATCGGGTATAGTTGCGGTTTCTTCAACAAGAATACTGCCTGCATTGAGAGTTAAAGTTCCTCCATTTCCACTACCACGAGTATCAGTAGAAATTTCTGCACCATCTCGAACTTGAATACTATCAGCATTAATGGTTAAAGTTCCGGCATTTCCCGTTCCAAAAGTTCCCGCTCGAATTTCCCCACCATTACTCATATTTAAGTTTTGAGCTTGAATGGTAATCGTTCCACCATCACCTGTTCCTTCTCGTTGAACATCCGCAAATAAACCACTCATTAAACCTTCAACTTCAGTGCCGATAATGGTAATATTATTCGCTGTAACTTCTAAATCTCCTGCATTTCCAGACCCATCAGTATTGGCAATGATTTCTCCCCCTGCAATCGTTAAATTATCAGTATTAATTTCTAGTTTACCTGCATTTCCTGTCCCCTCTGTTCGACTCGAAATTCGTCCTCCAGTATTAACCGTAAGTTGTTGACTATTAACCTCTAATTCTCCCGCACTTCCGGCACCATCTGTCCCTACCAAAATACCAGCTTGGTCTCTAGGATTATCCGGTATTTCTGCGGTTTCTTCAATAATAATATTATCGGCATTAATCGTTAAACTTCCAGCATTTCCGTTGGCATTGTCACGAGTATCACTGGCAATTTTAGAACCATCTCGGACGAGAATATTGTCAGCATTTAAGGTTAAATTTCCCGCATTACCTGCACTTCGGGTTCCCGTTTGAATTTCTGCATCATTACTGAGATTGAGATTGTCTGCATTAATAATTAAATTTCCCGCATCACCGATACCTGCTGTTCCCGCTTGAATTTCTGCATTATTACTAAGATTGAGGTTTTGAGTTTCAATCGTAATCGTTCCGCCAACGCCAGTCGCCATGGGTGCAACACCTGCAAATAAACCTGCATCGACACCCGTTAACGTCATATCATTAGCTCGAACGATTAAATTTCCGGCATTTCCCGCACCATCGGTACTCACTCGAATATCTCCAGTATCGAGAACTAAACTATCCGTATTAATTTCGAGGGAACCTGCACTTCCAGCATTCATCATATTACCTGTAGTTCGACTCGAAATCCGTCCTTCATTATTAACGGTAAGTTGTTGAGTATTGACTTCTAATTCTCCTGCATTACCCGTTCCATTCGCATCCGCAAATAAACCACTCCCTAAACCTGTAATCGTAATATCCTGAGCGGTAATTGTTAAACTGCCCCCTTCACCTTCCGCCTCAGTATTAACGCGGATTTGGCTTCCATTTTCAAGCACTAAACTATCAGTATTAACTTCTAATGTACCTCCATCTCCCCGTCCTGTCGTTCGACTAGAAATTCGTCCTTCATTATTAATTGTCAGTTGTTGGGCATTGACTTCTAATTCTCCCGCATTACCTGTACCACTTGTATTGGCAGAGAGACGACTATTAACTCCTGTAATGGTGATAGTATTAGCATTAACAGTTAAACTTCCAGCATCTCCTTCTGCATTTGCATCAACTCGAATAGTTCCCCCATCAACGGTTAACGTATTCGTTGTAATTGTGATGTCACCACTCTTACCAATTCCCCGGCTTTCGGCGGCAATTTGAGAAGTTTGTGGCATCGGGTCAGGAGTCTCAAAAGTCATTTCCTGAAGCGTAATATTCTCTGCATTAATAACTAATATTCCTCCGTTTCCCTCACCTGAACTATTGGCAAGAATACGAGAATTGTTTTGGAGTGTAAGATTCTGACTATTGAGGGTTAATGTACCGGAATTACCGCGTTCAAAAGCCCCTGTTGAAATTTGAGAATTATCGTCTAGGCTAATTTGTTGAGCATTAATCGTAATATTTCCGCCTATTCCATCCCCAAAGGTATCTGCGGCAATTTTGCCTCCTTGGTTCATCACCAGATTTCCAGTCTCTACTAGAATAGTTCCTCCCGGTGCGGTTCCAGTCGGACTAATATTCGCAAATAAACCACTCGGAACCTGTTGAGGAGAAGAACCCATTAGTTCTAAAGTATCGACTGCAAATAAATTTAAGCCTCCGCCGGGAACGCCTCCAGAGGTATCTGCAATTATCACTGAACCATCACTCAAACGAATAGACTGACCTTGAACATTGATGCGACCCCCACCTTCTCCGAGTACATTAACAGAAGCGGCTTCTGACAGTTGAATATTCCCAAATTGGGTGACATTTTGATAATTAAAGTCTTGATTAATCGGGTCTGAAAAGGTGACTTCGCCTGACTGAACACTACCCAATTCAATGCGTCCGGTTGCAGCAATTAAATTCCCACCTGTTAGATTAATATCACCTCCAACCAGTGCTAAAGTTTGACCCGGTGGAACTTGTAATCCTTCTATTTGTTCACTGGGAATTAGATTTGCGCTTTGATTGGGATCAACTGTAAAATTATTTCCTTCTCCTTGTACCGTAATATTACCAGGATTATTTCTTAAATTTAATCCAATTGGAATATTAATGGTTAAAAGTGGGGGTGCTTGCGGATTTGATGCAGCAAATTCAATCCCATTTTCAAATAAAATACTATCAGCCGTTGACGCAAAAAATGAACCGCCTACATCTAATCGTGCATTCGGTCCAAAGACAATCCCATTCGGATTAATTAAAAATAAATTAGCATTGCCTAAAACACCCAGTGTTCCGAGAATATTAGAAAGATTATCTCCGGTTACACGAGTCAGAATATTAATAATCGTTTCTGGATTAGAAAAATAAACCCCTCGCCCGGCTTCAACGTTAAACTCTTGGAAGCTATGAAATAAATTATTTCCCCTCACGGCTCCGCCGTCAATGCGATCGCTATTAATGTTGCGAATATTAACATTAGGAGTAACCACAGAGCTTTCTGAACCCAATGTATTATCAGGAACCAGTTGGGCGTTTACTGAAGCTAGACCAGTAACCCAGAACAACGTTGTCAGGCTGGCGAGGGAGAAAAGACGATTCATCTAACAAAGGGCTTTCAACAGCCGCATATTACCAATTTCCCTAGTGTATCAGTTTCTATATTTTTTGAGAGATTTCACAACTCTATTCAAAAATATGCTTTTGGGTTTCTATGAAACATTTTCTCGAATCACAAATTGTGAGTTTTAAAAAAGTCCTCTCTCTACACTCCATTAACAGTTTGTTGTCTAAAAGAGGAGAGTTGAGAAGGATTTTGTTCTCGAATCACGAGCCATTTACCCGTTTTAGGGTCACGATAGGTTGTAAAGGGGTTAGTCTTTAAAGGCTTTTTACACGTTTCTTGCGTTTTGTTCTGTTGCTCGTTACAGAAGTAAGCTATTCCCGGATAGATGAGTTGGACGGATTGAAACATTGATTTTACCTCCAAAATTCGACACTTGAATAATAGCGTTACCACCTCAGCAGAAAAAATCCCTAAATGTTCAGGTTTATTCAGGTAAAGTTCAGTTTTGTTCAGGTGATTTGCTCTTCCAGACTTGAAAAATTAGTTTTTAAGGGTTAGAACAATCTCTAGAATTATCAAGTTGACGTTGGGGTTGAGTTCCGGTGGGGTCATAACCGACTAAAATCACTTCACCGTCTTCTGTGCGTATCCATCCTCTTGCTGGAATAATTTCATCAGAAGATAAAGGTTGAACGTTATCATCTAAATCCTGATTTCGAGACTGCTGACGATTACTATTGAATTGAGGTCTACTGTCAGGCTGAATAGGTTCAGTTAAACTGAGACTCACTCCCCGTTGACGAGTGCCTTGAGTAGGGTTCGGAGGTAAACCGCCTCGCCCGGTAATAATCAATTCACTTTCTTTGCCTTGCTGACAAAGGGTTTGAGCAATTAATGCAGCGGGGTCAATAATATCACGAGACAATTCAATTAATCCTTGAGAGGTATCTATTTCGCTATTGAGTTGAACAGTTCCACTAAATTCAGCCCCCAGTTGAGATGTTGCAGTAATATCACTCGCATCACTGGGCTGTTGACGAAACCGGATTCCAAAAACAGCATCTGCATTAATAGTCACACGTCCACCCTCGGCTTGTTCTGCATTCGCTGAAATATCACTATTTTCGAGGGCGACTAACTGACGAGTATCAATTTCAATATTACCGCCTGGGGCAAATCCGGTGGCATTAGTCGTCACATTGCTATTATTTCGGAGTCGTAAATCTGACGATCGCAATCTAATATTGCCTTCACCTGCTACAGTATTAGCTGTAATGGAAGCTCGATCTAGACGAATATCATCTGTGGTGGTGATGTTGAGATTTCCGGCTGAACCACTGCCTTCGCTACTGGAACTAATTTGACCTGTATTACTCATCGAGAGCGATCGCGCAGTAATATTAAGATTACCTGCATTTCCGGAATCTAAGCTGCTGGTTGTAATTTCTCCTCGCTCTCGAACGATTAAATCTCCCGTCGTTACTTGAATATTACCTGCATTTCCAGAACTTTCCGATTGAGCAAATAAACGACTATTAACGGGTCTTAACTCCGTCTCTCCAGGCAGCGTAAAATCGAGTCCAGTCCCAAAAATTGTAATAGACTCTGTGGCGTTGACATTCAGTTCTCCGCCTTGGCCCTCACCAAAGCTTCCGACTCCCACTTGTCCGCCATCTTGAATCACCAACTCGCCAACATTTAGGGTTAAAGTTCCGCCATCGCCAATTGCAAAGGTACTCGCGGTTAGCTGGGAATTGCGAACCAGTAGCCGTTGGGTTTCTAAAATGATATCTCCGCCTTCACCTGTAGCTTGAGGGTTAATGTCTGGGTCATTTAGTCTACCTACAGAACTGAATAAACCACTCGTTACCCGTGAACCATCCTCTCGAAAAACACCATCAAGAATCTCAACAGACTCCCTAGCATTGATTAACATGGTGCCGCCATTACCGGGAGATTGGGTAGAAACAGAGATTTGAGCACCATCACGCACTGTCAGCCGTTGGGTTTCAACCGTGAGTGTTCCAGCATTTCCGGGTGCTTCAGGATTCGTTTGGGCAAATAATCCACCCGAAGCTGTTCCTTCTCGAAACGTTCCGCTGAGTTCAACGGACTCTGAGGCTCGAACGGTTAAATTTCCTCCATTACCTTGACTACCTGTACCTGTTGAAATTCCTCCACCATCCTGTAAAACTAGGTTTGTCGTCTGAATCTCTACTCCTCCCGCATTACCAGAACCTCTTGTTCCGGCTTGAATATCACTGGCAAAAAAGCTATCTGAGGTTTGACCCCGTAGTTCTACAGATTCGGTTGCATTAATCGTAATTCGACCCCCATTTCCAGTAGAATCAGGTCTGGTATTGGCACTGATGAATCCACCGTCTAGAACTAATAAGCGTCCCGTATCAACTGTTAAATTACCACCATCTCCAGTTGCTGAGGTTTCAACGAAAAGATTAGCATTATTGACTTCAACGACATTGGCTCGAATTTCGACATTTCCGCCTTGTCCGACTCCAAAGGTACTTGCGGATAGGGTTGCTCCATCAAGTATTTGCAAAACTCCAGTTTCGATGGTGACATCACTGCCTTTAAAAATAGCTTCGGGTTCAACGTTGGCGAGGATGCTACTGGAAAACGGATTGTCTTCTAAACTCCCCACCAGTTGAACAGATTCTGAGGAACGCAGGGTAAGATTTCCTCCGGGCTGTGTTGCTTGAATATTAGCTAAAATGACCGCACTCTCGCTGAGGATGATGCGTTGTCCTTGGAGTTGGATGGTTCCGCCATTGCTGGCTTCTATGGAGGCGGCTTGGGATAACTGAATATTTCCAAACGGAGAAGCCGGGTTATAACTTAAGCTGGTTTGAGGTTGCCCCTCTGTCTCCGCCCAACTCCAATTATTGGGGGTCACGGGGGCAGGGGGTGAAGAAGAGAAGATGACTTGAGCGGTTCCTGCAATACTTCCTAATTCTACTCGTCCACCCACTGCTGTTAAATTTCCACCCACCAGTTCAACTTCGCCGCCAATCAGTGCTAAAGTTTGACCGGAAGGAACTTCTAGCCCTAAAGGTCGATTGTCTGTTATGGGTTGATTTGTTTCGGAGTCTACCTCTAGATTATGACCTGGCCCTTGCACTTGAATTTTTCCGGGGTTTTCTCGGAAATTTAATCCCAATGGAATATTAATCGTTAAAAGTGGCGGGGCTTGCGGATTTGATGCAGCAAATTCAATCCCATTTTCAAATAAAATACTATCAGCCGTTGAGGCAAAAAATGAACCGCCTACATCTAATCGTGCGTTCGGTCCAAATACAATCCCATTCGGATTAATTAAAAATAGATTCGCATTCCCTAAAACACCCAATGTTCCGAGAATATTAGAAAGATTATCTCCCGTGACCCGAGTCAGAATATTAATAATTGTTTCTGGATTAGAAAAATAAACCCCTCGCCCGGCTTCAACGTTAAATTCTTGAAAGCTATGAAATAAATTATTTCCTCGAACCGCTCCACCGTCAATGCGGTCGCTATTAAACCCCCGAATATTAACATTAGGAGTGACGACTGAGCTTTCTGAACCTAATGTATTATCGGGAACCAGTTGGGCGTTTACTGAAGCGAGAGGAGCAATACAGGATAATATTGTCAAGCTGACGAGGTAGAAAAAGCGGTTCATCGAGTCAAAGGTGTTAATAGGAGAGCATGAGAAGAATCTTAGATTATTGTATCAGTTTCCTGATGTTGTCAGAGATTGAACTTGTACACTCAAAATGCTTTTTTCCTGTTCACTTTAATCTTCTCTGCGCTCATAGTAGAGGCTGTGAATGCGATCGCCAAAACCAAATATCAGAAGAAGAGATAGACAATCAGATTAAACTGTGTACTGTAAAATACATACTTTTTCCCACTGTGTTTTCAGTTGAAACTTGATGAAATAGAAATATAGCAATCAAATCGTTACTCTCACACCCAAATTCATTGAGGCTGAGGATAACATTTGAATTGTCAGTAAACCATTATTTTTAACGTTCAATCGATCATGGAAACGACGAGCTTTAATTTAACCTCTACTGACCTCAATCTCAATACAATTAACGTGATGGAAGTCTTGGTGGTGCGAGAAACAGATCGTCAACTGAAACAACTTACACCTAAGCAAGTTCAGTATATCAAACTCGTTGAAGTAGCAACCTATGCTCTCAACCGTTTACCTTCTTTGTATGCTTCTAGCCAAGAAGGCTTGCAGTATCAGCTCAAACAAGCAAAACAACAGTACAAACCTCAAATTATTGTCGCAGTTCGTCAGGGGGTAGCTGCGGTTCAACGAGATCCTCTCAGACGTTCCACACCAATAGATTTAAAACAGTCAGACTCTCAAACCGAACAAGCTGAAATTTCAGCACTCATTCATCCAGTTGTTCAAGAAAATCCAAATATATACTTAGAAAATACACACGCTGACTATTGTTGGATGGCAAGACAAATTATGTAACAATAGTTCAGATTAAGTTAATCATATCTGGATGTATCAAACTCATTATTAAAGGACTCTCAGAAGATGGCTCGTAGATTTTCTCTCAGCTTAGTTAAAATTATCCCAATTTTCTTTTGTTTTGAACTCTTGTACTCTCTAGACCTGCACTCATCTGTTCAAGCTCAATCGGTTTTAGAAACAGAAGCGACCCAAGAGCCAGTCATCTATTCACTAGAGTCAGACTCTGAGTCTCCAAGAAAAGGGGAATCTCGCCGGGATTTCACCTCTGGTTAATCCCATTCAGACCCGATACAATATGGCTCAGTCAAATCTAATCACTGATCCGGAACCATTGACCATTGTATCGAAAAGACCAACAGTCAACCGTACATGATTATTTATTCAAGGAGTTTCCTATCATGGCTTTTAAATTTCTTCGCGCTGTTAAAGTTCTTCCCGTTTTCCTGTCTATTGAATTATTATTTGCTCTGAATATTATTCATCCTATCTACGCACAACCCCTTCCAACAAATGAAGAAGCTGTAGAGGAAATTATTCGGACTCGTGTCAATTTTCAGCCTTCCTCAGATGGCGTACCTGATGGTTCAGCATCCGGAGGTAGCCGTGGGAATCTGAGATTGTTACTACCAGAGACCAATAAATCATGGCTGACAACTAAAGAAAAACCGACATTTTTTATCTATGTTGGCAAAAAAAATATTCAGGAAGTACAGTTGATTTTAAAGGATCAAGAAACTCAAGATATTATTTATGAAAATTCCATAGAACTCAATGGAGATACCGGGATTTTTCCGATTCCTTTGCCTGATGATGCTCCCTCACTTGAGGTCGGAAAAATCTATGAGTTAGCATTTATTTATGGGGTAGAAAATGCAAATGGAATGATTCAGCGAGTTGAACTGAATCCAACTGTGAGTAATCAATTAGAGAATGCTGACCCCCTAGATCAAGCCGTTTTATATGCAGAAAATGGGATTTGGTTTGACACCTTAGAAATTATGGCTGAACTGAAGCGATCGCAACCGGATAATGAAATCTATGCAGCCGAGTGGAAGAGGTTGTTAGAGTCAGAGTCAGTTGGACTTGAGGACATGGTTACAAAACCCTTAGTTGAATAGCTGATCAAGATTGAGGTTTTGTTCAAAAAAAGCAGCGATTCTTGAGATGTCAGAAAATTTTGTTGAATTACGGCGATCGCCAAAAAAAGCTCTAACTCTCACCCCAGACTAAGCAACTGTTTAAAGTCAATTGAGCTTCCTGGCAAATGGACTAAAATTTTAGTAAAATAATGAAATAATCTGATTTTTTCAAGTAGGAATAATGATCTCAAAAAATCCTAAACCACTGCATATTCTTTCAGTAAACATTCTTCTCCCAACTCTGTTGGCTTTGAATGTATTCAACAAGCCAGTGTCTGCTCAGTTGTCAAGCCCAAGCCTAGAACAGCGACCGGCAAACTCAGTAGCAACGGGTTCTCGTGGTGTTCTCAAGCTGGTAACGACAACCGCAAATCAATCATTATTGATGACTCAATTGAACGAGATGGCTACAGAACCTGTTGTGGACTTTCATTTTACTCCTAGAGCAGATGGACAACCAGACAGTGACGAGGCAGGAGGTTCCCACTAAATTCCAAATAGACTGGTGTTCCAAAGCTAGAGGCGCGCCGTAGATGTAGTTCAGACAATGCCATCCAATCATTGAACTTTAATTGGACTTTAAGGATATTACACATTCATCACACATTCAACCGTTAACATTGTTATAGTTAGAGATTAGTCTTGCACAACTCCCAACTCAATTGGGATTGATTAATGTGGCTTCAGCTTCGACAACAAGTTCGCTCATGGCAAATCGTTTTAGTAACTGCGCCCAGTGTAGCAGGCTTGGTAATCGCTCTTAGCCTTACTGGAGTTTTCCAACTGTTGGAATTAGCTGCGCTTGATCGTTTTTTTCGCCACCGTCGGCAAGAAGCACCGGACCAACGCATCGTTATCGTAAGTATTAACGAGTCAGATATTCGAGAGAACAAGCAATGGCCGATTTCTGATGCACTACTCGCTCAACTTTTGAAAAAAATTAAAAGCCAGCAACCGAGAGTGATTGGTTTAAATCTTTATCGAAATTTTCCAATTGAACCGGGTCATCAAGAATTAGTTCGACTTTTTGAGTCTACCCCAAACTTAATCGGTAGTGAGAAAGTCCTGGGAGAGAGAATTCCACCATCCCCAATATTAGTTAAACTGAATCAAGTCAGTATTACTGATTTTGTCTCTGATGAAGATCGTAAAATCCGCCGCGCTTTACTTTCAGTGCCGTCAGATGATCGACTACGATTTAGTTTAGGTACACAATTGGCTTTAAACTATTTAGAAGTTGACAATATAACTCTAGAACCGATTCCTAATACAAAGAGTCACTACCACTTAGGAAAAGTAATTTTCAAGCCTTTTCAAAGTAATGAGGGTGGATATGTTGGAGCTGATGAACGAGGTTATCAAGTCTTATTAAACTATCGAGGAGGATCTTGTCAAAATGACAAACAGTCTTGTCCTTTTGAAATCGTATCAATGAGTGAGGTTCTGCAAAATCAAATTCCCTCAGATTTGATGCGTGATCGCATTGTTTTAGTCGGAGCAAGAGCTTCTAGTGTGACAGATACTTTCTTCACTCCCTATAGCTGGAAAGATGCGACAGCCTTAACAGGTGTTGAAATTCATGCTCACGTTACCAGTATGATTATCAGTGCCGCTTTAGATGGAAGACCTTTAATTAAAACTTTTGATAATTCTATAGAATATATTTGGATTTTATTCTGGTCAGGATTAGGAGCAACGACAGGATTTAGAGTGGGTCAAAAAAAATTCTATCTTTTAGTTAGACTACAGTTTAATATCTTCGTGATCCTTTTCATTCTCTTTTTGATCGTATCAGCTCTAATCTTTTCCTTGATATTGAGTTGTTATCTTCTCTTTTCATTCTTCAGTTTTTGGATTCCGGTTGTCACTCCTTTTCTGGCTCTAACGCTTTCAACTGTTACCAGTGTTACCTATATTCTCGGAGATAAATTGAAGCAATCTTATCAAGAATTAGAACAGAATGCTCAAACTCTTGAACAGAAAGTCAAGGTAATTCGTTTTAGTCCTCATCCGATTACAATTACCTTACGAAAAAACGGTAAACATCTTGAGGTGAATGAAAGCTTCTTGAACATGATCGGCTACAGTGAAGAAGAAGTGATTGATCGTACTGCTGTTGATCTGAATCTTTGGGTAAATTCTGAAGATCGCAAGCATTTATTTGAGGAATTAACAGCGAATGGTAATATTCAAAACTATGAATTTGATTTCCGAACTAAACAAGGTGAAATTCGGACGGCTTTACTATCAGCAGAGGTGATTGAACTGCAAGGAGAAGAGTGTTTATTGTCAATTTCTAATGATATTACAGAGCGCAAACAGGTACAAGCTGAGTTAGAAAAAGCAAAAGAAGCAGCCGATACAGCCAATAAAGCCAAAAGTACATTTCTCGCGAATATGAGCCATGAACTTCGCACACCTCTGAATGCAATTCTTGGCTTTACACAACTGATGTATCGCTTTCCTAAATTGAGTTCCGATCAAAAAGAATATTTAGATATTATTGGTCGGAGTGGTGAACATTTACTGTCTTTGATCAATGAAGTTTTAGACCTTTCAAAAATTGAAGCCGGTCGAATGACCTTATATAAAAATAGCTTCGATCTCTATAAATTGCTCCATACAATTGGGGAGATGCTGAAACTGAAAGCAAACGCGCAAGGTTTACAACTGATTATTAATCAAGCACCTAATTTAGCTCAATATATAAAAACGGATGAGCGGAAACTACGCCAAGTTTTAATTAATTTAATTGGAAATGGGATTAAGTTCACGAAACAAGGGAGCATTTCTGTTACGGTGAGAAGTCAACCGTTAGCTGTTAAAGAGGATAAATATTCCCATGCTTTGTATTTTGAAGTAAAAGATACCGGAGCGGGAATTGCGCCCGAAGATTTAGAAGGTTTATTTGAAGCCTTTACTCAAACAGAAGTCGGACAAAAAGCCGAAGAAGGAACGGGTTTAGGCTTACCGATTAGCCGGAAATTTATTCAGTTAATGGGCGGAAATCTTACCGTGAGTAGTGTTCTCGGAGAAGGAACAACGTTTAAATTTGATATTAAAGTCAGTTTAGCGAACGCTGATGATATTTCTACTCCAGCTTCTGAACGGCGAGTTATTGGGATTGCAGAAAATCAACCCATTTATCGGATTTTAGTCGTTGACGATCAAAGCGAAAATCGTCAATTATTATTGAAACTTTTAACACCTTTGGGGTTTAAATTACGTGAAGCAGTTAACGGTTCGGATGCAGTGAATCAGTGGGAAAGTTGGCAGCCTGATTTAATCTTAATGGATATGCGAATGCCTGTGATGGATGGTCGTGACGCGACTCAACATATTCGAGAACAAGAACGTCAGTTGGAAATGCAAGAGAATGAAAAGCAAGTGGTGATTATTGGGTTAACTGCTAGTACATTGAAAGAAGAACAAGAAGCACTTTTAGGCGTTGGTTGTGATGAAATTCTCTACAAGCCGTTCCAAGAGAATGTACTTTTAGAAAGAATGGCAACAAATTTAGGAATTCGTTATCTCTATGAAGAATCTGCTGATACAATGGTAACGTCACCTGTGGATGTCGATTCTCTCACTCCAGAAAATTTACAGGTTATGCCTCCAGATTGGATTAAACAGTTGCATCAGGCGGCGAGTGCAGGCGATGACGAACAACTTGATAATCTGATTCAAGATATACCGGAAGACTATCCATCTCTAAGGAAAGGTTTAAATAATCTCATTGTCCGCTATGATTTTCGTAAGATTAGAAAACTCACTAATATTGACCCTCCTATCTCCGAATGAATCTGAATTCACTCTCTCCAACTCCAAAAGAACCCGAAGATATTTTAGTGGTTGACGATAAACCCGAAAATATACGCCTGTTGTCTGCGATGTTGAAAGATCAGGGGTATAAGGTTAGAAAAGCAATTGATGGTGAAATGGCATTAGAAGCCGTTAAAACTGCTGTACCGGATCTAATGTTATTGGATATTACGATGCCAAATATGAATGGATACCAAGTCTGTCAGCGTTTGAAAGCCGATCCAGAAACGTCAGAAATTCCCGTTATTTTTATTAGTGCATTAGATGAGGTTTTTGATAAAGTAAAGGCGTTTGCAGTGGGTGGAGTTGATTATATCACAAAACCGTTTAGTGAGGAAGAAGTTTTTCTGCGAGTGGAGTCTCAACTAAAAATTGTTCGCTTAAAAAAAGAACTTCAAAAAGAAATTCGCGATCGCGTTTCGGCTGAGATGGCTTTACGATTATCAGAAGAACGATTTGCCAAGGCTTTTAATGCTAATCCTAATCCGATTACAATTACCTCATTAGAAGATGGTAAACATCTTTTGGTTAATCAAAGTTTTTTAAAGGTTACAGGATATACTCAAGCAGAAGTTGAGGGAAAAACGGCACTCGATCTTAATCTTTGGGTGAATTTAGAAGATCGTCAGCACCTTTTTGAAGCATTAGAAAAACAGCATTCTGTTCATAATTATAAGTTTCAGTTTTGCACCCGTTCCGGCGAAGTCAGAACAGCCTTATTATCAGCAGAGACGATTAATTTAAGCGGACAAGATTGTTTACTCTCTATTTCTGATGATATCACAGAGCGCGAACGTGCAGAACTTGCCTTACAAGCCAATGAAGCTAAATATCGTCATATTTTCAATAATTCTCAAATCGGTATTTTTCGGACTCGTATTGAGGATGGTTTATTCCTAGAGGTGAATCAACGTTTAGTCGAAATGATTGGCTACAGTCAGGTTGAAGAAATCATTCATCAAAAATATTCGACAGATTTTTATGTGAAGAATGAAGATCGACAGGAAATGTTAAAGCAGCTTACCAAACAAGGTGAGATTCGCAACTTTAAAACCCAATTTAAAAGGAAAGACGGTTCAAATTTTTGGGGTTTATTCTCAGCCAAAGTTAATCAACAGGATAACTGCTTAGATGGTGTAATTAATGATATTAGTTCTTTGATTGTGTAAAGATTGTATTATCTGATTGATTCGCCAGTGACACACCCTACACTTGTCACTCCCATCTCTCTGATCAAAATTTGGGACATTTCAAGAGTGCATTCACTCCATCCGGTCATTTTTCGCAAAAATAACATGAGAAAAAGTAGGAAATTTCACGAAAAAGGAATGCTGACTTTTTCCCACTGTCGAAGCATCTGCAATTTTTAATAATAGTAATAGTTCAACCCAACACACTCATCTCTAAAGGAGGTCAATGACTATGCTTCATACACAATGCTTTGTTTCTCTGTACTGGCGTTTCATATCTATCGCAAACCAACTGGTTGGAGTTTCTCAAAACCCAGATGAACCCACAAGCGTGGTTTCTCTCAGCGGCTTACCCTTTTACTTCTAACATTACGAAAGTGGGGAAAGGTGAGAAAAACGCGATGAATAAAAAAACCTACCTTTTCCCACCGTCAAAGCTTCTAACATTTTCCATAATAGTAATAACTTCACCAGGGCAAAGACATAAATTCATCTTTCTACTCTCGAAAAAATAATAAAAAACCAGGGCGAAACTCACATTCTACATCTCGTAAACACAACTTAGGACGACACGAATTATGACGACTACAACTTTTAACACAGCGGTTAATGACTTAGTTAACGACTTTTTGGATATCTCCACAAATGATGTTGTCACAACTTATGCAACACTCACAAGCATTGATGGGAAAGCCTTAATTGAAGATTTAGTCGGTAGCGACGAACAAACGATTCTCGATGGACTTGAAAGTGCAGGTGTTGATAATGCAGCCGTTAATGCTATTGAAGCTAATCTAAATAGCTATCTTGGCAATATCTTCTCTAACTTACAATTTAATATTAATGGGGACAACAATAACCTCACAGGTGGTAGTAGCAGTGACAACCTCGTTAATGTTGATGATGCTAACAGCACTTTAATTGGAAATGGGGGAAATGATTTAGTCCTTAATATTGGGTCTGGAAATAATGATCTCCAAGGGAATGACGGTGATGACCTGATTGGTAATTTAGGAACAGGAAATAGCACACTTTCCGGAGGTGTAGGGAATGATACTATTGTCAATATGGGAACCGGAAATAATGTTATCAATGGCGGTAACGGTAATGATACGATTGTTAATGCAGGAACCGGAAGTAATACTTTCTCAGGCGGTAATGGCAATGATACGCTAATTAATTTTGGCGGTGCAGCCCAAATTTCAGGTAATAATGGTCAAGATATTCTCATCGGTGGAAACAGTAATGATACTCTAGCTGGGGGAAATGGTGACGATACTCTAACAGGTGGCGGAGGTGCTGACACCTTTGAAGTTTCTATGGACATATCTTGGTCTTTTTCTGGTCTGAGTGTAACAACCTCTGGAAATGATTTGATTACAGACTTTAATGCAGCCGAAGGTGATATTATCGAGCTTGATTTATCGATTGATTTAAGTGCTTTGCCTTTGCCATCATCTATTATAAATAGCATCAGCAATAATGTTAATACTGCTGTTAGCAATGCAGTTAGTTTTAATTCCTCGACAAGTGAACTTTTGATTGGAAATGATGCGGTCGCAACTTTGGATGGCGTGACTAACTTTGATGTTGATTCAGTTCAGATTGTGTAGACTAAATACCTCAGTTATACCTACAGTGCTAAAGCCCAACTCTGACCTAAAGTTATATAAGTTTGTAGTTGCGCTTTAGCGCACTAAACCTCTCAAATATTTACTAAAGCCCAACTCTGACCTAAAGTTATATAAGTTTGTAGTTGCGCTTTAGCGCACTGAACCTCTCTAAGTTGTACTAAAATACAACAACGATTCCTAAAATTTTTACTAAAGTAAAACAACAATTCAAATTTTTGCTAAAGTACAATAACGATTTGAAATAAACTACGAAATTTTCTCGAATCCAGACTGCTGTAAACTTGCAATTAGATACTGATAATCTAAACCACTCAATCCTTGATTTTCTGCCCATTGGTGTGCTTCTTGTAAGAATTCTCCTTGTAAAAGTAAAGACTGATCTTGTTGTTCTGAAGCTAACCAAGCTTGCAATTTTTGTTTGAGATCATTGGGTAATTTAGAATCAAGCTGAAGCTTACCTAATTGTTGAATTACCCAATTTTCATTAAAAACCTCTTGATAAATTCGATTTTTAGGACGCAAGCCTCCCTCTTTTTTAACCACTAATCCCGAAAGTAGCAGCTCAAGTTGTTCTCTCGAAGCATCCAAAGTGATATCAGTACCTTGAATAATTTTTTTATAGAGTTCTAATAGATTTCTAGCTCGTTTTTCATTTCTCGTAATATAATCTCGAATTGTTCTTAAATGTTCTGGCTCATCTTTTGTTTCCCAACCCTCAATAATATGCGATCGCACATAATTTTCAATAAACGAGGTCGAAAACTTATTAAAAATTTTAAAGAACTGAGGATTAGCAATGGGTAAGTTCTCATCGAGATCGTGATTTTCATCTTGTTCTAGATCTCTAGATTGTATACTTCCAGTTCGATTGTTAACTACAATTTGGCAAACTTTCTGAGTTAAAAAAGGCTGTCCTTCTGTCCAAGCTAGAATTTCTTTTAACACGGAGATAGGTTTGTCTACATACCCTTCTAACCCGGCTGCTAGAGGGCGAATTTCATCTTCATTCCATTGAAAGCCTTGTAACTCTATTGCTGTGCCAATATTAAATGGCGTTCGCGTTTTGTCTTGAATTAAATCTGAAGGAGTCGTTACTCCAAACAACGCAAAAGTGAGGCGATTATAGTCTGGGTTTTCAGCCCGTTGATTGTAACAGTATCGAATCAGAGCGAAAAAATCATCAACTGAAAACTTTAAGCTGAGAATGCTATCAATTTCATCAATAAATATGAAAATTTTTTCTGATTTGATTTCTGTTAAAACTACTTCTTCAATAAAATCACTAAGAATTTGAATATTTGAGCGATCTTCGTGGTCTTGCCACCAAGATTTTAATTTAACCTTGCGAAACAGTTTAAATGCTTTCAATAAATCAGCAACGAAGCTTTTATACCACTGATTAACTGTAATATTTTCGCTACCAATGCGAGTCAAATCTACTGAAGCACAGGTGAATCCTTCTTGTTCGAGACGATGTTTTGTCCGAATTCTCAGGGAGGATTTTCCCATTTGACGAGCATTAAATACATAACAAAATTCTCCGGCTATTAAAGATCGATAAAGCATTAAATCAGCTTTTCGAGCTACATAAGTCGGATTACTTGAATTTAGACTTCCCCCAACTTGATAGTAAGTCATTTGACTTCCCCTAAATTTTTATTGATGAATAGTATAAAACTGAAGCATAGAGTCATCTTTGAGTTTAACCCCCTAATAAATCTGTCGAATTCACTGATAATTTGAGTTGACAGTTATTCTACGGTAAGCTGAGATTCAAAATAATGGCGGTACAATTCACAACTAGGTTTAGCTAAATCTCCGTCAAGTTTAACTAATCCCATGCTTTCTAGCTTATAGGCGGTAACGGCATCTAATTTAACGCCATTCTCAGAAAGGACGACTTCTTTGAGTGGAGGGATTAATTCTGTGTTTTTATTGAGAGTCGTCAAATGACTCCGCAGATAATCACTGTAGATACCATCTAGTGTCAAAGCTTCTTGTAAAAATGTCTCTAATTCTATGCTTTCTATCGCCAGATGGTAAAGGGCTAATCGAATTAAGTAAGGGTGTCCAGCTACTATTGCCATTAATTTTTCAGTTTCAGTTCCATCCATCCAATTTAATCCATGACGTTGGGCTAAATCCTGAACTTGCTCGGTTGTAAACTCCGGTAATTTAATCGGTAATCCGACATTAAAAGGAGATTGACTAATCGGCAAATCAACGTAAGCTTCGGTTGCCATTACGACAACTAATCGTAGTTTTTGCCAAATTTCCAGTTCTTTTGCATCCTCGTACCAAGATCGAAGTAGAGGAAGAAAATCGCGGTAAATTTCAGGATATTCAAAGATTTGATCCAGTTCATCAATTGCTAAAACAATCGGATTCTCGATTTCTTCTAAAAGATAATTCTCAAAATAGAGAGTCGCACTGACTTTGCTACCAATATCTTCATCCCAGTATTCATCTAATTCTAAGGGGAGTTTAAGCCGACGAGTAATTGTTGCACAAAACCAGCGCAAAAATTTATCAAGAGAAGTGAAAACACTATATTCAGCCTTCTGTAAGTTGACAGTTATGGTGTGAAATCCTTGATTTTGAGCTTGTTCAATAATTCGGAACATCAAGGATGTTTTTCCCATTTGTCGAGGGGCGCGAATGCGAATTAAGCTTCCCGGTTGCGTAATTTGAGCAAAGCTATGTTCCTCTATTGGAGAACGTTCAATATAGAAACTTGAATTGAGCGATACAGCACCATTGGGGAACTCAAGTTGAGTATTTAATATTGCCGGTTTTTTGGGCTTTTCTGAGGTTTTAAGTTGTTCTGGGTTGGTGTGGTTATAGTTTCTCAGAACAGAGTGAATATTTTTTTTCGTCACTTTTTCCCCAACTACTTCAGAAAGCGATCGCCATAGATCTGATCCCACTTCTTTGATATAATCTGGGTCATAACCTGAGTCAAAAGCAATATTTTGATAGGTTTGCTTTTCCCAGGATTGGCAAAAAACAAGTTGCTGAGTGTAATTGAGACGTTTGGACAAAACTTGATCGACAAGTTCTAGTGCTTCATCAACGTTCATCTGGCATCATTGTGTAGAATGGCTGTTCCTTGATGGTAACTCACCATATTGTCAAATTTCTGTGATCTTTTGGGGGAAACTGGGTCTCAGGGGTCACAATCTGTCAAACTTTCACTGGGCGAGTCTACCATAGAGTTCGACGACTGGCTACAGAACTAGCATATATACAGAAGTATTCAATAGCTTTTTAGAAGATATTTTACAGTGATCAGTTATCAGCTTTAACGACTCACTCTTTACTGTATACTGATGACTGTTTTGTTGAAACCAGAGATTAAAATCTCTGTCTAAGTTAGTCAAAGTCTTCTGAAGAAGACTGGAATATTTATCAACTTTACTGTGTACTGATGACTGTGTACTGTTCTGTTTAAGCTTACTCTCAGTTAGTTCTCAGATTACTTTCAGTGAGTTGAGCTAATTCAATTGATCTGAATAAATTTTTATTAACCTTCATCAAGATCGATTAATTTTATAAATTTTCTCCACTCATCTATAAAATTTCCATTGCTCCAGCTTGATAAATTTTATAAACTAAAAAAGTGAGTTTATTATGGGTTGCATTTGATGTGATTTGACTTTGAATCTGTAGGAAAATTCATTTTAACCTGAGATTCTATAAAACTTGATCCATCCAATTTTTAGAAAATTGCTAGAGTTCGGAGGTTTATTGAGATGCGTGCCATTCAATTTTTTCAGTCAACAGTAAATAGTCAACAGTTATTGGTCTTATGTTAAATAAAAGTCGATTACCGAGACGAGAGTTTCTCAAATTGGCTGTGGCTTCTGGGCTTTCATCTTATTTTTTAAGTTCCTGTCGCCAGCCTCAACAAACTGGAGAAGCTACAAATGCTGACTTAATTGCAATGAATGGTCGCATTGCCACTCAAGATGAAAATCGTTCCTTTGTAGAAGCAGTTGCGATCGCGAATGGTCGATTTATTGCAGTCGGAACCGATAAAGAAATTCAAGCTTATAAAGGTGACAATACTCAAGTCATCGATCTCAACGGAAAAACGGCAATTCCCGGCATTAATGACACCCATACTCACCTAATTCGCGGTGGTCTCAACTATAATATGGAACTGCGCTGGGATGGCGTACCTTCCCTCGCCGATGCACTACGAATGCTGCAAGAACAAGCAGCTAGAACGCCTGCCCCACAATGGGTTCGGGTCATTGGCGGATGGTCAGAGTTTCAGTTTGCAGAACGTCGGATGCCGACCCTCGAAGAAATTAACGCTGTTTCTGGCGATGTTCCTGTTTTTGTTCTGCATCTCTATGATCGCGCTTTACTCAACCGCGCCGCAGTCAGGGCTTTAGGCTTTACCAAAGATACCCCAGAACCCAAAGGCGCAACCATTCAACGCGATCGCAATGGGCAACCCACTGGACTCCTGATCGCCCAACCTAACGCCGGAATTCTCTACGCCAGTATTGCTAGAGGGCCTGTCCTCAGCCCCGAAGATCAGATCAACTCCTCTCGTCAATATATGCGGGAAATGAACCGACTGGGGATTACTAGCGTCATTGATGCGGGCGGAGGTGGGCAAAATTTCCCCGATGATTATCAAATTATTGAACAACTTCACCAAGAAGGCTTATTAACCGTTCGCATTGCTTACAACCTGTTCACCCAGCGACCCGGTCAGGAACTCGAAGACTTTGAACGTTGGGTGAAAATTACCAGTCCCGGTCAAGGCGATGACTTCTATCGTACTAATGGCGCCGGGGAAATGCTGGTCTATTCGGCGGCAGACTTTGAAGATTTTACCGAACCTCGCCCCACTTTACCCCAAACGATGGAGGAAAATCTTAAAAATGTTATTACTTTACTCGCCGAAAATCAATGGCCGTTCCGTCTTCATGCCACCTACGATGAATCGATTACTCGTTTTTTAAATGTGATTGAGTCGGTTAATCGAGACATTCCTTTAACGGGAATTAATTGGTTATTAGACCATTGTGAAACGATTTCGGATGGCAATTTAGAACGCATTAAAACATTAGGTGGTGGCATCGCGATTCAACATCGAATGGCATTTCAAGGCGAAAATTTCCTCAACCGTTATGGCAAAGAAGCCACAGAACGCACGCCTCCGATTAAGAAAATGTTGGAGATGGAAATTCCTGTCGGGGCGGGAACAGATGGTACCCGAGTTGCCAGTTATAATCCCTGGGTGGGTTTGTATTGGCTAGTGAGTGGAAAGACCGTTGGCGGTACAACGTTGTATTCAGAAGCGAACCGTTTTGACCGCATGGAAGCCTTAAGATTATACACAGCCAATGCAGGTTGGTTTACCTCAGCCGTTGGAGAAAAAGGTTCAATCGTTCCCGGTCAACTCGCAGATTTAGCGGTACTTTCTGCGGACTATTTCTCCATTCCCGAAGCAGAAATTCGAGGCTTAGAATCGGTTTTAACAATTGTTGGCGGTCAGACCGTTTATGCAGCCCAAGAGTTTAGCGATCTGGCACCGCCCCCTTTGCCGATTAGTCCAGATTGGTCGCCTGTTGCCTATTATGGAGGTGAGCAATATTCCCAACAAAACTCTAAAAAAATCGCATTATTAAGCCATTCATCAAGTCATATTGGCTGTTGTCTTCCCAGCAGCATGAATGCCAATATCAGCAGTAATTTATCCGCCTCGTTACTCAACTCAAGCGGGAATCTTTCCGGATGGTTAGGTGGAATGGGTTGTGGTTGTTTTGTCTAAATCTATTTCCTCATCTATTTCTTTCTTTTGAAGGAGAACTATGAACATTCCCAAAAACATCAAAAAAATCTCGTTTTTCGCCTTTATTTTCTTACTAGCAATGACCGCGATCGCGATCATTTTTAGCTCACAATTACAGGAGTTTTCTCATCAGGTTAAAACCGTCTCGGAACCCGGTCTTATGCCGGGAGTATTTTATGAAATTCCCGTGAATCCTGACCCCAATAAACCTCGTCCTGCCCCGGTTTATCCCAAAGCCCAGTCAGATGTAAACCTGAAAGTTCGTAAGAGTCTTGTCGATTTAAGCCGTGAAGAAAAAGCCGCATTTGTTAATGCCCTAAAAAAAGTTAAAAACACCTTTCCCGAAGGCAGTAAACTCAGTATCTTCGATCAATTGGTTCTCGAACACGTTCTAGTCGGCGGATTTGAACCTCCGTTTGCTGCATCGGGTCCCTCCGCCGGATTTAATCCCGCCCATCCGGGTCATCCGGGGTTTTTACCTTGGCATCGCAAACTGGTTTATGATTTAGAAAAAGAGTTACAAAAAATAGACCCAAATATTACGATTCCCTATTGGGATTGGACTGACCCAAACGCCTTAGATGTGATGCTAAGTGATGACTTTATGGGTGGTAATGGTGAAGGAACAATCGTAGAAGTTCCAGGTTTTGGAAAGTTTGAAGGCGGTGTGGTGAAGTCGGGTCCTTTTGCAGACTGGACACTCAATGAAGATATTCATATTGAGGGTGTTAATTTCACATCATTTGGTCCGAAACTTTTGCGCTTTTTAGAAGTTCCTCCTTTTGACGAATATCCAATTCCTAAAGAAGTGATTGATCGCGTGATGAATCTCGATAACTATGAAATATTTTCTGGGGTACTTGAAGGCGGTGGTATTGGTTTAAATGAAAAGAGTGAGTTAGTTCCAGACTGGGCGGTTCATGTTTACTCCCATGCGATGATTGGCGGCGTACTTCTCAAAGACTACAGTATTCCCGCATTTCCAACCAACCAAGTCCAAAATCTGGGAACGAATATGAGTATTCTCAGTTCTCCCTACGATCCAATATTTTGGTTAATTCATTCTAACGTAGACCGTTTGTGGGCAGAGTGGCAGGATCGCGGACATACAGGTGCAGATTTTTATCCCTCTGAAGGTAAGGATTTTGGATATAATCTTAACGATCCGATTTGGCCTTGGGATGGAGGCTTATCAAAACCTGGAAATCTCAATGATACGGATTTAGTCTCGATGTTACCTGTGATCGATGAGGTTGTCAGCGCCGCAGACCTTCTTGATTTTCGCAAGCTAGGATATACCTACGATAGCACTCGTCTGCGAAGTGTTAAGCCTCTACTCGATTCGTAAATCTCTGTCTCTAAGGCGGAAATGTAAGCTACGAGTTGGAGACGAGTAATAATCTGTCGGGAATGTACTATCAATAGTTAGTTATACTTATGAGACCTATCAATTCTAAGCTTGATCAATTAAATGACAGAATCATTGGACTTACCGGAGTCAAACTTTTTCCCAGTCGAAGTCAAAAAGGCTTATATTGCTATATTAACGACTCTATTCATAACTGCTTTCATTCCGATTTTGTTCCGAATCAGCGAAAGTTCTATCACCCCTAATGCCACGATATTTAACCGCCTTTGGATCGCGACGGCAATTTTAGGATTATGGAATGGACTATTACTCTTAAAGCAGCGATACTCGGGAGAAGTCGCTACGCGAACCCTTCAAAACTCATCTGATATCAAACGGTTTCCCAATACCAATAGCCTTCTATTGTCTCTAATTTTGGCAATTACTTTTGTGAGTTACCAATCACTGTGGGCTTGGTCTCTGACTCAAACCAGTGTTGCTAACTCAGAAGTCCTGCACAGTGTAACTCCACTCTTAACGACATTACTCGGATGGAGTTTATTTGGTCACAAGTTTGATCGCCTATTTCTGATCGGAATGGCGATCGCTTTTACAGGTTCCATAGCCCTAGCAGCGAATGACTTCTCAATTACTGTTGACAAACTATCAGGTGACGGAGTGGCTTTACTTTCAGCTTTGTTCTGGGCTGTAAATATAGTGGTGATGGAAAAACTCCGAACCCAATTGAGTATTATAGCAATCACGATTGTGCAGTGCCTGTCGGGAACACTTTTTCTCCTGCCCATTCTCTGGCTAACTGGCGACGAACTCTTTCCCCATTCTTGGTCCGGATGGCTAACCGTAATGATTCTGGGGATAACCGTAATTTTCACTCAAACTTTGATGGCTTATAGCCTCAAATGGTTATCTTCAGGATTAGTCGCGACTATCCTTCTGATCAATCCAATTCTTACTGCTATCCTCGCTTCGCTAATCTTCTCAGAAACCTTAAATTTGCTGAACTGGCTGTCATTGTTGATTATTTTATTTGGCATATACTTAACCACATTAAGCAAACAAAGCGTTAAGACTGAGTAACCTTTTTGCAGAAGCCCACTAATTCGGGCTTCCTTGTTCAGTTGTAAAACACCCTCAGAGTAAGGGCTTACGCCTAGTGTAAAAAGGTTTTCGACCACTCATCCAGGTGTTGTACATTGCCCATATTAAACACGGCTGTATGCTCTGCACCCGTACCAACTCGGTACTTGAACTCAACTATGTTAAATCTCGGCTCATCCGGATCTCGACTAACCGTGATTGTTCCCACCACCTGATCGCCTGGTGCAACTTTGAAACTCTCTTGAAGCGGATATAGTAGCTGTCCCCAGTGACTGTAAGTTTCCCCAACTCCCGTGTCCAGAACGACTCCGTTGGGAAAATCTGTGGTGAACCAGCCGAGAAATCCTTTAATTTCAGCGTGCTTACTGATACTGTACTCGAAATCCTGGCTGAACTGGACAAGTGTGGTCGGATCGACAGTGGCACAGTCAAACTCAAGCACTTTCTGTGGTACTGAGGCGAGATTGTTTGGGGACAGGTAGTTGACGCGCATACTATTTGTCAAAAAGTAGTCTGACAAATCCTGAACCACCTCCGAAGTGAAACCGGAGTAGTCCACATCAAAACCCTGAAGTAAGGTTACCGTTTCGTTCCACTCTGCTATCTCTTTTTCCAGCTTTAACCTGACAACATTGGTGCGATCGCCATCGTTCCCTGGTGTGTACAGTCCCAGCATAATGGTGGCACGATTCGGGAACATCAACCCACCTGGCTTTAACCATTTGTCGCGAGCATATGCCACGCTATCAAACATCGATTCTTTGAGCAAAAAGCAGCCCATCCACTCGCTGACGATTACATCTACGGGTTCAGGTATCTCCACTTCCTCTACTTTTGAGTTGAGAATTGTCACGACATCTGACACATTTGACGACTCAACTAACCGCCTAGCAAGTTTAGCAGCATTACTAGCGTCCACTGCGTAAACACGTTTTGCACCCGCTTTAGCCGCCCAAACAGCTAATACACCTGTTCCAGTACCCACATCAAGGACGACCTTGTCGGCGATCATTTCCGACTTGTTCTTGAATATCGCCGAGTGATAGGCTTCCATCCTCGCCCTGTCTTCTAGCATGACTTTGTGCGCTCGCATTGAGCCGTATAAGTCAAAGTATTTGAAAGCCTTCTCAGGCTGAGTCGGTTGAGTGATTTCCATAACATAGCTCCTTTCTTTGAGAATAAAAGTTGATTTAGTCTTTCTTGTGCATATAATTTAAGCATATTGAGCAAACAGGCAATTAAGACTTAGTAGCCCCGGTTTCGATCAATGGCATTCTTCAATGGTTTTCCCTCGTAACTGCAATTAATCGCATCTAGAATACTAGCAGCAAACTCCTCGGCTAGACCTATAGCAGCGATATGGGGAGTTACTAGAATACGTGGATGAGACCAAAAAGGATCGTCCTTGGGCAAGGGTTCTTGATGGAATACGTCCAAACAAGCCCCGGCAATTTGACCGGAATCTAATGCTTTCAATAAATCGGCTTCTACCAAGTGCTTACCTCGACCGACATTAATTAAGTAAGCCCCAGTCGGTAAAGCTGAAAACGTTTCATGGCAGAGAATACCCTCGGTTTCCGGCGTTAGGGGCAGCAAACACACGATCGCCCGACATTTGCTCAAAAAAAGCTTAAACTGTTCGCGCCCATGAAAGCATTCCACTCCGGCAATGGCTTTGGGGGTTCGACTCCATCCCCGCACAGGAAACCTCATAGCTGCTAGCGATCGCGCCACCGTTGAACCGAGATTTCCCATTCCCAAAATCCCGATTGTAAAGGATCTAGCATCTTGTGCAGGTAGATATTCCCAGCGTTGCGATCGCTGCAAGGCTTGATACTCGATAAATCGCCGTTGAAACAGCAAAATAGCTAAAGTCACATATTCAACCATTTCTAATTGACCGTTTTCTTGCATTAAACGGTGTTGGGGTAAGATCCGACGGATTATTTCTCGCTGTTTGGAGAAAATTCGCTGGCGATCGCTTAAGGTAAAGTTT
>JBCBCI010000038.1:0-52694 GCA_038530755.1 Cyanobacteria bacterium J06592_8
TTACTATCATAAGACTATGTTACCACAAACAAAGCTAGATAACATCAACTGTTCACCTTCGGCTCACCGCTATCCATTCCCATTCCTAAAGGAAGGGGCTTTCCGCGTCTTCCGGTAATAATAATAGTTACCTCGGCGGCGTCGGTAGTAGGGGCCATAATGATAACCAACGGGATAGGAGCCATCGGTAATGGGCGTACACAGCTCAGGTTGTCCCCATTCTTGCTGACAATCTTGCAAGCTGCGATAAACTTCTCGTTTTTTTGAGGATTCGCAGGACTTTAAACCAATCGATGCAATTAAGACAAGGGTCACAACTGCCGTTCTTCTGTGTTTGTAGCCTGTGGTTTCCGTCATAAAGAGCTATGCCTTAGCTTTTCCTTTTAGGATAGCGTACAAGCTTCAATTCATCCGAACGCTCTCAACCGCTGATTTTTTAACGTTTTTCTGGGATAAATCCAGCCAAATGTAACGAAGTGTTAAAAAATCAACGTCATAGCAGCATAACGTCTTGACATCTGGGAATGATCCCGATATAGTCTAATACATACCCGGGTACACAAGTTCACTGTCCTATGCAAAGTAAGCAAAAGGTAACGTTATATATCCCGCCCCAACTGCATCGCAAACTGAAAATTAAGGCGGCAGTTGAGTCCGAGCCAATGTCTTCCATAGCAGAGCGGGCGATCGTCTTCTACCTCAATAACCCAGAGGTTGTCGATGAAGTGGAAGCATCTTATGGGCAAACTCATCGGGTATACTCTTGTCCCGAATGTGCCAGTTCAGTTGTGATTCGAGAAGGCGAACTCGCTTCACTGAAAAATCAACCCAGTGTGGTTACGGAAGAAGAACTCAATCTTCAGCAAGTGCCGCAAGTTGATACTCCCTCATCTCAACAGGGCGAAAAGTTAGTTCCCTGTTAGTTTAAGAAACTCTAGATCGCAGTTTGGGCGCACCTGTCGTGTTCAGATTTGAGTGAAAGAGTTATTACCCTACCTTCACACAAAATGTTGTACCGTTTCTATTGGATCGAGGACTATGCAAGAAGAACTAGGAATCTTAATTGAAGCTCGTTATCCTCTGATCTACCTCGTCACATCCGAGGAGGAGCGGTCTGAGCAGACAATTGCCGGAATAGCCCAAGCCAAGCGTCAACGAGAAGTCTATGTATGGACAGTTACCCGTGGCTTAGTCAAATACGATCAGCCTCGTACTAGCGTTCAGTCAAATACAGTTTCTCCCCAAGCAGCGATCGAGTGGGTAATCCGACATCGAGAACCTAATGTTAGTGGCGGTATCTATATATTCAAGGATTTGCATCCTTTTAAGGATTCTCCAGAAGTGACCCGGTGTTTACGGGATGCGATCGCGAGTTTTAAGGATACTAACAAGACTATCATTTTGATGTCTCCGGTGCAAGAAATCCCAATCGAGTTAGAGAAAGAAGTCGTTGTTTTAGACTTCACTCTACCGGATATGAAGGAGCTAAATAAAGTTCTGACCGCTCAGTTAGACCAAATCCGCTCTCGAAAAATTAGCACAGAAACCCGAGAAAAGCTACTCAAAGCTGCTCTAGGTTTAACGAAAGATGAGGCGGAGAAAGTTTATCGAAAGGCTTATGTAACAGCCAATCGCCTGACTGAAGGAGAAGTTGATGTAGTTCTCTCAGAAAAGAAACAGCTCATTCGTCGAAACGGGATATTAGAATATATCGATGTAGATGAAACAATTGATGCTGTCGGGGGCTTGGAGGAGCTAAAGCGCTGGTTACAGCAACGGTCTAACGCCTTTACAGAGCGAGCCCGAGAGTACGGATTGCCTCAGCCGAAAGGAATGCTAATATTAGGAATCCCAGGTTGTGGAAAATCTCTCATTGCAAAAACGACCTCTCGTTTATGGGGCTTACCTCTGCTAAGATTAGATATGGGTCGAGTCTACGATGGTTCAATGGTCGGTCGCTCTGAAGCCAACCTGAGAAACGCATTAAAGACTGCCGAATCCATCTCACCTGCAATTTTATTTATCGATGAGTTAGATAAATCATTTGCAGGCGGTTCAGGTTCAGCCGACTCAGATGGGGGAACATCCAGCCGCATCTTTGGTTCATTCCTTACCTGGATGCAGGAAAAAACCTCACCTGTGTTTGTGATGGCAACCGCAAACCGTGTTGAACGACTACCCGGAGAGTTCCTACGGAAAGGACGATTTGATGAAATATTCTTCGTTGACCTTCCGACGAAAGAGGAACGCCAAGATATTTTCAGAATTCATCTCTCCAAACGACGCTCAGAAATAGATCGCTTCGACCTCGATCAATTGTGTACTGTTTCTGAAGGGTTCTCTGGAGCAGAAATTGAGCAAGCACTCATCGCTGCAATGTATGAAGCTTTCGCTCAAGATAGAGAGTTTACGCAGCTTGACATCATCGCCGCCATTAAAGCGACACTACCGCTGTCGAAAACGATGCAAGAACAAGTGACAGCCCTGAGAGATTGGGCACGTCAGCGGGCGCGGCCAGCTGCATCTTCCGTCGCTGAATACCAGCGTATGGAATTTTAAAAGCTTTCTCCTGGTCCAAACAGGAGGAAAGGCTAGCCAATAGAAAGCTAGCAGTTTCTGAAAGGAAATCCGCTCTTGTCATCAGCTTCTACGCTACGGACTCAAGGCGGTATCCATTAAAATCAAAACCAAACCGTTGTTGTTTCGTTTTAAGTTCCACTAGGAGGATATCCAAATGTCTCACTTTAGCACTCTGCGTACCAAAATCACTGATGCTGAAATCTTAAAGGCTTCCTTACGCGATCTCGGTATCTCCGTAAAAACTAACGCAGATGTTCGTGGTTACAATGGTCAACGTGTTCGTTCTGACTTAGTTGCAATTCTCGAAGGTGAATACGATTTAGGTTGGTCTCGCAATAGCGATGGTACTTATGACCTAATCGCTGACCTCTGGGGTGTTGCTAAGAAGCACAACCAAACTGAATTAATCAACGCGATCAACCAGAAGTACGCTGTTAACAAGACTTTGTCTGAAGTTAAGCAACGTGGTCTTCAAAACGCTAACGTTAAGTTGATCGTTCAAAAATAATAGTTCTGAGCGTTCCCAAGCTTGCGGGTTAACCAATGCGGGTTAGCCCGTTTTTTTTGTGTCCTGATTTTTGTCGTTAGTCTTTGTTTATAATTGCTAATGGTGAATGGTTTGCTCAAAAACTCCAACCCTGTGACCTACACCAAACCAATACACAATTTTCTATGAAACTAACTTTGGCAATTTCTGGATTAACAGCAAGTTTAACCCTTTGTCTGTTGGTATCATCCCCTCAACTCAAGTTAACCCAGAAAATTTTTCTTGGAATCGTGGGGATTTTGGGTGCAGAACGATGTATCGTTACGATCTATAGATTCCCCCGCAAAGAAATTAGCAAGGTAGAACAGAAACTCGCAGAAGCTGAAAAGTCTCGTCTAGAATGTGAGAATCGAAAATTAGTGATTCTACAACAGTCTCGGAAGTTAGCGGTGCAATTATCAGAGGCTGAAACCGATCCCGCAACAGTCTTGAGTGGGGAAATCCTATCTCTAGAAGAAGAATATTTACAAAAGCTGAACCTCAGTACCCAGGAAAATATTCGACTTCAGCAACATCTTGAAACTCTCAGCCTAGAAAATCAACGACTCTATGAACGAGTGCAACAATTAACTCGAAAGCTGGAAAGAGAACATCAGCTTTTACAAGAACAGCAATACCAAATTGAATTTAATCAATCCTATCAGATCAGTAGCGATCGCCTCGATAGTATGCTACATTATCGCGAAATTGAACTTCAAGAAACCATCTCACTTTTAGAAGCCCAGAAGCAAGATTTAACCTATAAAGTTAATACTTTAATTCAAGAGCAACAGCAATATAGACAACAAATTGCCAGCTTAGAACAAGTAAACTCACCCCTAGATGCAAGCTGGGAATCTGTTATCGCTCGTCAAATTCAAACCTACTATAAAGAGAATCAAATTCAACTGAATTATATTGATACCTATCAAAACAACAATTATTTGATTTTCAAGTTTCAAATTCGACCTCCTGCTCAAATTCATCAAGCACTAGATTTATTAGATAAAGTCAGAACAAATTTGAGTTTGGAAACGCTAGATATCGAGTTTAAATCAAGTTATCTAAAATTCAAGCTGCAACCGAACGATAGCAGCAAAAAACCTCAAGCTCAATTAACATCTTCTTCGTTTGATTTTAAAACCTATTCAGGAATGACCTCGACATCAGAAGATCTACAATCCTTAAAGTCTGCTTCTGCGACTTCTCAAGCACGAGTTAAGTTGAAGAATGTCGCGACTTCAACTCAGAAGAAAAGTTGTCCTCATTGCGGAAGTCAGGCTTTGAGAAAAAATGGTAAAAGTCGAAGCGGAATTCAACGTTATCGGTGTAAGGATTGTCAAAAAACGTTTAGTTTGGACTCTGAGAATTCTATGATTAATCCTCCAGACTCGGAACTGAATTGAGGGAGAGGCGATCGCAACGGATTAAATCTCTGACGGGTCAGGGGTTTGAACAGTTCAAGCCTGCGTCTTCGGGTGTTGAGAATTTTATCGGGAGAAAAGTTAAGCCAAATATTCGGTTTGGACAAGGAACGACTCGAACTACTTCTATGGGACGATCTTTGCGATCGCCTGTTCCGGGTTGAAATTCAATTGTTCCAGTTACGCCATTAATACTAAAGTTTTCATCGGCTAAGGCTTTCTGAACGCCGCGACGACTTGGATTTTGGCGAATTCCCTCCATCAACACCTGAGTTGCATCATAGGCTAAAGCTGTGCGAGCACTGACTATCCCACCCCAAAGCTGTTGAGTTGTCTGAGAAAAATTAGGTTTGGGACTGTTTAAATAATGCCAGGGAACAGTGACAATTAGTTTTTCTAAAAGTTCAGGTTGTCTAATCTTTAAAGTTTTAGGGCTGTAAGTTGACCAGTTGGAGAGTATCTGGCTTTGACCTTGATCTTCTTTAATCACTTCTATAGAATTCTTCAGTGAATTGGTGACTTGACCATCAGGCATTAAAACAATTGCTGTTTCTCCAGACTGTCTAATTTTATCGATTGCACGTTTAGCATCAAAATTAGGCTGAGAAATATCAAATGAATCAACGATATATCCTCCTTGATCTAAGAATTTTTGTCTGAATTTTCTTTGGTAGTCGCTAGAATAAGGGCTAGCTGGATTATAAAAAATAGCAGCTTCTTTTTGGTTAAGCTGATTCAGTAAAACATCAGCCGCCATCTCAGCTTGTACATGGTTAGATGTAGGAGTTCGGAAGAAAAAGGGTCGCGGATTTTCAGTAAGTTCAGATGTGGTTGTGCCTGGAGAAACGACAACTAATTGATTGGAGTTGTAAGTATCAACAGTTGCCATTGTCATCTCACTGGTATAAGGCCCGATAACACCGATAATGTCTGGACGTTTAACTAAGGTTTCAGCAACTTGTTCAGCTTGACTTTCTGAGTTCGCATCATTGACAATAATAACTTTTAAACCTTTTCCATTTAGGTTATTAGCAGAGAGAAACTCTGAACCCGATAAGGTAATATCAGAGGTTTTATTACCCTGAAATAAATTCAAATGTACTTCGGTTTGAGCTTGAGCCACTCCACGCAGCATTTCTTCTGCCAGTTCTGCATCTACAACTTTTCCGGCTTGATTTTGTAACAGAGGAACGACGACAGCAATGGTATAGTAATCCTCTCCACTTGCTTCTAAAAGTGCATTATTGAGATAAATTAATGTTTCTGGATCTCGGCGTTCTTCCTTCCAGCTTTTTTGAAGATATTGAGCAGCTTGCTGATAATTTTCATGCGTAACAAAGCAATCACTCCATTGTTGTCGAATATTCTGATTCCAAACGGAGATAAAATAAGTTAAAGGTTTCTGACATTTTTCAATAGAGATGATACCCTTTTGTTTTAATCGAGGTTTAAAGGGCGTTAAAATTTCTTCTCCTTTACTCATTTGATCTCCAATATTTTCAGAGGTAAATGCTTTGAAAACCCAAAAAATACTGGACAAACCCGTCATAATCAGTAAAAGTAGGATGATTGTCCAGAGTTGTAGAAAGGGATTTTTAGGTTCAGGTTGTGGCCAATAGAGTTCGGATGATGCTGGATTTTGTAGGAGAACAGGTAGCCAAGAAGCCGCAGGATAAAACACTTCATCTGAACTCGATTGAATTTCTAGTCGTTGTAAGCGTTTCCGTGCATCTCGAACTGCGGCGTGAAGTGGTTTTCCCTGGGTAAATTCTTCTAAGAAAAACTTTAAAAAACTGCGTGCGACTTGGTCAGGAACAGCTTCTCGCATCACAATTAAATTAGGAATTCCAATATCTGCTAAATACTCAGCCATATCGATTCCATCACAGGAGTTAAAGATGGCAAGTTTAACGTTTTTCGCAGAATTTCTCAAAGCTTCTCTAATACTATCAATCGATAAATGTAAGGTATGATCGACCTCAATTGTTTGACTCGAACTATGTCCAGCATAGAAAATAATATCCCAACTTCCCATCCAGATTGTATCAAATAGTATTTGCGGAGTCAACGAATGTCCTATTGTTGGAATTGTTGTAATTTCTGCCCTATGTTGGCTTAAGGTTTCAATCAATTCTTGATCCTGTTTGAGTTGCAATCCTCCGCGATCGCTCCCAAAAATTGCTAATATTTTAATTGGTGTTTGTAGCATTTCGGTTGGTCGGTTGTATCGAGACAAAAGAACTAATTCAGCTTGGGGTAAAAAGTAGGGTTGATCAAATAAATCCCAACGATCCCAAGACAGTTTACGCAAATAAGGATTGGAGGTATCGAGGATAATTCGGACTGATTCATCTGGTGTTCCGTCTTTGACTTGTCCGACAATCCGTCCCCGAATATCACCGAATATGGGGTGATTAAACCAGTTTCTCAGCGTTGATTCTAGAGCCTGAGTGGCATTTTGACAGTCTTCTAGACTTGAGGAATGAGTAATTTGAGAGCCGGGTAAATCAATAACGCGATCGCCTAAATGAGTGTAAATCTCTCTCCATCGATCGTAAACTTGAGGAATGCGTCGGTTGGCGGGAAGCTGAGGACAGTTGCGATCGCTTGCTACAATCTTGCCATCTTCCCAAAATATAAGAGAAACCGGAAAACCTGATTCAAAGTCGCCCGCTTCGATTCTAATAACAACTTGTTTGGCCATAACTTTTTAGATGATTCGGTGGTAGTGCAGAAAACTCCTGTACTGAACTATCACAAGATTTAGGTCAGTTTATTCAAACCACAAAGTGCTTGGTTATGGTCGCATCATCGAGAACAACCTCTAGGCTAAACCGATCCTCGGGATCTGCCGTGAATTTAAACTGAATATAATCATCTCGATCTCTAGCACGAACTTCAAATAGAGATAAGCCCTCTTCATCTAAACCAATCAGTTTTAAATTCGCAGGTAAAAAACATTGCTCTTGTAGAGGATAAACTCTGATTAGAATAGCAATTCGTTGATCGGGTTTCTGTAAAATTGCGACCATGAGCGCAACAGAAGCACCCGCAAGCTGCATTCCTAAATCTATTGCTCGTTGTACACCTGTCGCTGGATGATTGGGGTCAATTTCCCATAATAACTCGGCAGCTTGCCAGCGTGTTTCTTCATCTTTTGTTGTTTCTAAAAGTTGTACGAGTAGGTTACTAACTTCTGTTTTTGTAACTTTGTTTGATAATTCTCCCTGCGTTTTATCTCCTAAAATTGGATGATCTTGAAATTGCCTTAAAAATCTTCTCGCTGCTTTTTGAGGTTGATTTTCAGTTGTATCATCTGACTCAGAACGCATGGGTATAGTCAGGTCAGACATCTGGAGAATCGGCTGACGATTTCCGAGTAGTTCTTGAAGAGATTGCCAACCGGCTGTCAAAATATTACTATCCAGCCAGGATGTTAATTTTGCCAATACTTTTGTTGGTTCTGGAAGTGCGATCGCAGCGGGAACTAAATATTTTAAATTTAACGCAAAATGGCTAGGTTCACAGTTTAAATCAGCGAGAGATAGTTGATAATTTCCTGATTTTGTCCGTTTGAGAGACTGTTTCATCAATTGATCGTAACGAATAAATCCAATTAATATCGCTTGTTCTGACTCTACCGATACCTGCATCAGTATGTAGAAATGAGCAAAGAAGCGAGGAGAATGGATCATTTTGTACGGAATGGAAACCTCTTGTTCTTCTAGGCTCTGATTCGTCAGTAAGCAGAGTTTAAAGTTCTCAATATTGAGAGGACTAACTGCTGTCGAACACAGAACTTGAGTTTCGATCAGAGTATTTGTATCATAACTCAAGGTTAAATTGCGCTCGCCCAACCATTTTTTCAATGCACATAATGCTAATGTATTCAGGTAGGCTTGCCATTGTTGGGGTTCATCGCTAAATTGACGACTTAGACGATGGGCGTGATCAAAATCATGCGGTTCAAGATCAATGCTTTCTAAGTTTAACTGTCGGTAAGATCGCCTACGTTCGTTTGCGTTTAAATGTTCTGAGTTTAGAGGAAAATTCATCTTATTTCTCCGATGTGACGTTATTACAAATTAGTGGTTCACCGTAACAAAGCTAGGCATCAGTTCAGTTATGAAGATATTATGCTCAAGCGAAAAATTAGAGAGACTTAGAAAGACTGATTGAGATATTGGCACATTTTTTGAGCAAATAAACTATTTATATTTCGATGTTTACCGGCAAAAATTTCTGCTATTGCTTCTGTAAATACAGTTTCATCGAGATAATCACTCAAGAGTTTAATAATAGAATCAAAAGTTTGGAGATTATCAACACCTTGAGTGGGGTCGATGCCAGCTTTCTTTAATAAAACCTGAAGCAACTGATCCATGACAATTTCTCGAATTTTGTCGATCATTTTAGAGAGCCTGAGAAATCGACTCACTTTCGATTGATCTATCATTCCAAATTGTCTTGCTACTTCGCTTTGAGAGGAATTTTCAAAGTAAATTAATCGCAAACTGGGTAAAAAATAATCAGCAAAATCAGCATACCAGGCGCTTTTTCTCAGTTTTTCTAGGCGTTGAGAAAGAACTTGCTCAATTGCATCCATCATCGCTCGATCTCGATCTTCGTTTAGAACCTCACAAAGTTCGGATGTTAGTTCTTGATCGTCTGGAGATGGCTCTGGAAGTTCGACGATCGGCTCTAGTATAAACTGAGCAATCATTTTGAGTTGTTCTAATAGTTGAGCAGAAGAATCAAATCCAATTCCCTGGGGACGAAGGCGATCGCGCATTTCCTGAAGTTGAGATTCAGACGGATCTGGACATTTCCCCCGTGCGCCCTGTTCTCGGCGATCGCGTCGATACACCTGATGAAACACCTCGACAATAGTGCGATCGTTGGCTGAAAGGCTTTTCCATTGGGGATTTCTAATATCATTCAGTCTCGCCCAAGGTGTCGCCAGTGACAACCCGTATTCTATCCATAATGTTTGATTCAATTCTCGATGGCGGCGAGTCAGGAGATAAGCCCACTTCCATAGCCCGCTTTTTTCAGGATTGAACGTTCTGAGAATTTCGACTGAGAAATAGGAATAGGGAGAGGGTTGCAGCTTTCCTTGTTTGAGAATCAACTGATCGTTGTTTTCAGAGAGTATTATCGATTCGCCATTATCAGTCAGCACATCTCTCAACAGATCCACGTAGGAAAAGCCATATTTATCACCAAATTGTTGAGCAAGTTTTCGACAAGCACTCAAGATGGGATGGGAAACGTAGCAACGCAAACTCAATCCTGCTATTGCTTTGTCTGACCATCGAGATGAATCAGAATATTGATGAAGAAAGCGAGAATGCAAGGTGGTTTGAATCTGGCGATCCTGTTGTTCAGAAAGTTGTGAGGTTTCAGTTAACTCGGGGAACCAAGCTTGAAACCGTTTTTGAATTGAGGAAAATGTGCGATCGCGATATCCCGTTTGACTCTGACCAGAAGTAATTTGACTTAATGTCCAGTATTGGTGAAGCTTCATAGATCATTTCCCCATACACCCCAACTGTATTTTAGTTTTAATTTGTTGAATTGGCATTTGTAGTTACTCCATTTCACGCTTCTGTTCTTCCGTAGTTCTTGACGATGTCAACCTATGCACTTTTGATAATATCGCAGCAGTCCAGCTTGAGAATTTGCATAGGTTCGTCCTGAGAGGAGTTAGTAGAAACTGAGCGTAAGCTGTTTTATTCTTATTGTTGTAATTCTAACTATGAGAACTCTATCAACACCTACCATTCCTTCATGGCGAATTGCGCTAAATTTGCCTCAAACCTATTTTTTAATTTTTGGGAATGCTATTGGATATGTTAGCCTCATTCATAGTCAAGGACTGCGGCTGATTGTTTGCAGTATTGGCGGTATTATTTGTGTGAGTGCTGGGATAGCGTGGCTACTAAAGCTACAAAAAATTCAGTCTACTTTTAATTTTAGCTTTGATCTGTTAGATCTGAAAGCTTTTCAGTTTAATCTCAAAAACCTAGAACAAAAAATCATCACTCAATTTCCAATCGCTTGGCAAAAAATGAACCAATCGGCTTTGGAAATTCATAAGATTGCTCAAGAAATTTCTATCTCCGAACCTGAGCTGCACGCGGAGTTAATCGAAACACTCTATACCGTTATCAGACTGGTTGAACAGGGAGTTTATGCGACTTTAGCCCTACATAAAGTTCAAACCGAGTCTTACAAAAATCAGGCTCGAAACTATTTAAAAGCAAGTTATGAACGTCTAAAAAAAACGCAGAATAACCTGCAACAGCTTCGAGATCAAATTGTCCTCGCACAATTACCTGAAACCGAATTAACACGAGAATATACTCTCCCCAAGCGGTTGCAAATTCTCATTGCTGATAACAAAACAGTTTTGCAAGCTTCCCAGAACTTAAATTTAAAGGAGAAAAAGTACAATGAAAAATAAACGGCGGTTTTCTAGTTGGCTAATTTTAGGATTTTGTCTTGTTCTATCTTCAAATTTTATCTCGGGTTGTATTGATACTACATACAAACCCCAAAGTTTTGAACAGGCTGATCAACTGTTACAGAAAAAAGTTCTGCCCAGTATTGAGGTAAAAACAGTAAGATTACCTGAGTCTGTAACAACAACCTATATTCCCAAACAAGTTTCAGAATCCTTACCCAAAGTTGAGAGTTTTCCACTTTATGCGGCTCAACCTTCTAATGACCCCAATCAGGTTTATCTAGAAATCTTTAGTTCAGCCGAAAAAGCTAATGCTGAAAAACCAGATGAACGCTGGTTAGTTGATGTAGCAGAAGCTTTTAATCGTCAGCAATTATTCACAAGTTCAGGTCAGCTTATTCAAGTCGGAATTCGTAATATTCCGTCTGGGATGGCGCAGCGATTAATTGCTTCTAAAACCACTCAACCTCAAGGATTTAGCCCATCTCACGAACTCTGGCTGGAAATGCTAAAACCTGAGAATATTAATCCAACTCTGATTGAACCGAATCTATTACCGAGTAATGCTGGATTTGTTGTTCATAATAGTTTCAAGCAGGAAATCTCTCCCAATCAAGATTTAACTTTTGATCGGGTTTTAGAGGCGATTTTATCAGGGAAAGTCAATATTGGCTACACCAATCCTTATACCAGTTCAACTGGACTTAATTTACTGTACACTCTGTTTTGGCGAGGGGCTGGACATCATCAATATGGAAAACCCTTAACGGTTACAGACTTACAATCACCCCAAGTTAAATCCGTATTTAATCAGTTTCAAAAACAGGTGTTAGTGACGGCTTTAATTACACCAGATTTGAAAGAAATATTCGTTCGTGATCCTCAAAAATTGCCTGTTTTTGCAATTGACTATTTGAGCTATGCCACACTCAAACAATTACCTGATTTTGCTCAAACAACCTATGTTCCTTTTGGAGTTCCTCAGAGTAGCCCTCTAGCGGGTTTTGAATGGAATACACCTATTGAACAGGAAGCCCTGAAAATCTTTGCTGAATTTGCGACTTCTGAAGCTATGCAAAAATTAGCACCTACTCATAGTATAGAAGTAGCAGAATATCTCCAACGTCAAGATTTACCTCCGGTTCCAAATGGTGAGATTTTGCAGCAAGTTCAATCCTATTGGAAGCGAGAGAAAGATGCGGGACGCACGGTTTATTTGATGAGTGTTATTGATACCAGTGGGTCAATGGATGGTGAACCTTTACGAGCGGTTCAAGCTGGATTAAAACTGGCTGCTCAGGAAATAAATCCAGATAATTATGTTGGGTTAGTGACCTACGAAAATCAACCTAAAATTCATGTTCCTTTAGCTCCCTTTGACTTTTCCCAACACCAAAAATTACTGGCAGCTATCGATCATCTCCAAGCCGATGGAAATACAGCAATGTATGACGGCGTAATGGTGGCTTTGTCTGAACTGATGAAACAAAAAAAAGCCGATCCGAATGGGTTGTTTTATCTACTATTACTCACTGATGGTCAAACAAATAGTGGCTTTGAATTTGATCAAATCAAAGAGATTATTAACCAAAGTGGTGTTCGGGTTTATCCTATTGCTTATGGAGAAGTTAATGAGATTGAACTGAATGCGATCGCCCAACTTCGAGAGTCTACGGTGAAAGTTGGTACGGTAGAAAATGTGCAAAGCTTGCTTAAAGGTTTATTCCAAACTAATTTGTAACTCTAACTTTCTGCTTTGAGGAGTAGGTATCTTTTCAGGGAGATACTTACTCTCTGATTTGACTGTTCTGATTGTACTATTGTTGAATTTGTGGAGAAAACTGATGAATCGATTAACTCGTTATTTACTCAAACTTTTAGGACTGACTGGGGTCGGATTTCTCATCGCTAATTTTGCAATTGGTCTATTTTTTCCGATTCCAGAAGTAGCGGTTTTAGTAGATCGGAGTTTTTGTCCTCCAGAACAATGGCAGAACTTGAGTCAAACCTATGGGAAATTGTATCGTCAAAATCAACAAAAACAAATTCTTTTAAACCCAGTGATTCTGTTTAGTGATTTAGGGGAGGAAGTGTTAAAATCTCCCTTAGAACCTCAAGAATTTCGCACGCTAAAAACATTTGGGCGGTCTAACGATGAACGCTTGAGTCAGCTTAAAACCCAATATACTCATGCTGAAGTTCTTAACTGTTCATCCTGAACCTGTGCGATTGACTTCGCGCGATCGCATTTCAAGAAAAAACAGGAAAAATTATCTTTTTCCTGCATCATTCAAATATTCAAATTATCGATTCAAATCATCGAAAATTGAGAGGTTTTGCAACTATTTCAAAGCAGCTAAGACTGTATCGTGAATAATACCGTTACTAACAATGACACCCTGATTATCTAACATTTTCGGCCCGGACGCAAAATCGAGAGGTTTACCGTGCATATCTGTAACGCGCCCGCCTGCTTCTTCAACAACAATCGCCCCAGCGGCGTGATCCCAAATATTCTCGCGGTAGTTAGGAGACTTGGGAGAGGGAAGCCGCAAGTATAATGCTGCTTGTCCAGAGGCGACCGCCCCGTATTTGGCTTGAGAGTCCATCCGTACAGAAGGTTCTTGAATTCCGACGGCTTGGGCGATCGCATTTTGTCGATCTTGGTCGCCGTGAGACGATTCTACACTCTCGACAAAGCGCAAATTCGCAGTATCATCGGCTTTCACCACCTGAATGGTAGTCGCTTCGGCGGTTGCAAAAGGCATCATCATCGATCCCTCTCCTCGAACCGCCATAAACAACATTCCCGGTTCTTGACCCGGAACTGGATAAGCAGGACAAGCCATGACTCCCAATTTCACTTCTCCATCTTCAATCAGGGCTAAGGCGATGGCGTATTGATCTTTTCGCAAAAAGCCCTTGGTTCCGTCAATGGGATCGAGTGTCCAGAAGCGTTGACCAACTTGACCATTTCCTCGATCAATCCAGGCTGTGACCGATTCAGAGGTCACATCTGCAATTTCGCCCTTGACATACTCAGTGACCTTTGCCAAGTTATTTGCCATTTCTGGCTTGCGTAATTCCGTTGCGTCTTCTTCTCCAACAATTGGATCGTTGGAAAAGACTTCACTAATGGCTTTACAAATAATCGCTTGTGAACCTAAGTCTGCAACTGTAACGGGGCTTTTATCCCCTTTTTCCATCGCGGGCGGTATATCCTTACGCACCTGTTCACACAATTTTGCGGCAGATAACGTGGCTTCAATTGCAACTTGCTTTTCGCGATCGTAGGACATTAATAGACTCCTGCTTCTCTCTAGATCGAGTATAGCCGCAGTCTGATGGATCTGCCGAATTTGTTGACAACTTAGGTATTCATGCGTTCGTAAATTGCAGAGGTAGAGGGTGAGTAACGAGTTAGATAACTGAAGATCCAAAATTTAACGCAAGAGTCCATAAATACTGGCACTGTTGCAATGAAAGTATTAATTGCTGCTTTATTTTCTGGGAGTCCAAAATGTTCAGTAATTCCCACTAATAAAACCTCCCAACCTTCCGCCGAGTGGAATCCCACAAATATATCTGTAATCAGAATAAACAGAAAAACTTTTGTGGGATCGGTTAGAGACAGAAACGTTTGGTTTGAGAAGTTCCGAATAATGGTTAATTTAGCTCGGTTAAAATAAACCAGCCCCACAAATGCGAGTAGGGCAACACCATCTGCCAAAAGATTTTTCAAACCATCTAACTGTTCTTCTCGTCCTTCTCGCCACAGGTCAACTGCATCTTCTTTTAATCGTTCCTGTCGCTGTTCAAAGGATAAGGGTGAGATTACGCCTAATAGTTCTTCGACTTCTAATTTTTCCTTGTATTCGGAAAACTCTCTTAACAAGTTTTCTTGAATTTCTTGATTGAGTTCAAGTTGACTTGGACTCTGTTCTGTATAACTTCCTAAAACGGGTTCAAAAACAATATTTTTAAATACAACTTGCACAAGCACCGGAATCAGGAGTAAAATCACCAGCCAGCGAATTGCAATTTTTCCTTGTTTTTGTCGGAAACGGAGTTCTTGAATCACTTGTTGTTCGTACTCTGGATCAAGTTCTTTACGGAACCCAAAAAATCTACCCCTAAATAAATCTGAACGATTGTCTAACCTCGATGTACTTGCAGGAGTGATTGATGAATTTATCGGTTTAACTTGTGCTTCATCACTTTCTATACTCAAAGGATCAATCGGTTTTTTCAAGGAGTTTGAAGGTGGCATTGCTTCAGCCATCAAACGTTCTAATTCATCGTCAGAGTCTCGATATTTACCGATTACAGACTCAATGTAGTCTAATTTTGTAATGATTTCAGCTTCCGGTTTGCTAATTTCACTGGAATTAAGCTCTAAGGTTTCTGATGTTGAAATTTGGCGATTCAGAAAAAAACCTCCGAGTTGAAACTGGGCTAAATTGCTTCTAATTTTTAAAAGTTTGCGATCGCGTAAACTCTTCACATAATCATATATTGTTTTGCTTTGCTGATGGCTGGGTGTAATTTTCCCGCCCTGGAAATACTTATCTTCCAAGGCTCTAATATCTTGTGCGGCTTGATAGGCTTCATCAAGTAACTGAAGCTGCCTACGGTTTAACCACTGACTGAAACGATTGAAATTCATTGAATTCGGATTCATACTTATTGTCCACTTTTAAGGAATACTCTATATATATTTTTCGACCATACTATATCATAGGCTTTAGGCTTGAGTCTAGACCCAATATCAAATTAAGTTGTATACTATGCTGCAAACTGCACCGATACAAGTTATTCAAATTTCAGATAATCATTTGTTTGCAAACCCAACCCAAAAAATGATGGGTTTAACGACGGCTGATTCTTTGAGAGTAGTTTTAGAAACAATTCGTCAACTGCGGCTTGATCCCGATGTTTTTCTGATTACCGGGGATTTATCTCAAGATGAAACCTCTGCATCTTATCAATATTTACAGGAATTGCTTTTGCCTTTTGAGACTCCTACCTATTGGATACCTGGAAATCATGATGATTTATCGGTTGTAGACTCTATTCTCAGGGAACCGCCAATCTCAACCGAAAAAGCCTTTACAATTCAAGGCTGGCAGTTTATTTTACTGAATAGTCAATATCCCGGAAAAGTCTACGGTGAATTAACCTCGGAATCTTTAGAAAACTTAGATTTTCAGTTAACTCAACACCCCAATCAACCGACATTAATTGCTTTACATCATCCTCCTGTAGAAATTGGATCGCAATGGATGGATAATATTCGGTTGCGGAATGCAGCGGATTTATTTACAATTCTAGATCGCCATTCTCAAGTGAAACTGGTGATTTTTGGACATATTCATCAAGCTTTTGAAACTACTCGCAATGGTGTTCGTTATTTAGGGTGTCCTTCTACTTGTGTACAGTTTAAACCTGAAGCCACAGAGTTAACCCTAGATGATGTCGCGACTCCTGGATTTAGAGTGTTAACGCTTTATCCAAATGGTGAGTATGATACGAAAATTTACCGCACAAATTATCAACTTCCGGTCTATCCTGACGCCCAAACGCTGCGAACAATGCTAGCCAAGAGTACAGGAATGTGAGTTGAACTGGAAATTGCGGAAATCTCTCCATGAATAGATCCAAGACAATAACAGAGAAACGCTACAGTATTAAGTGAGATCGGTTATCCCCTCTCGGTTAACCGGATGATAAAGCAGAAGAAACTATGAAGAAAAACAAAAAACAACATTCGTTGATTAAATCATTTCTGAAATCTTTAGTTGCTTTTGGGATAATTTTTACTTTGGTCTTTTCCCAAGCTAATTTTGCACTCGCTGCTCGCAGTGGTGGACGTATTGGTGGTGGCTCGTTTAGAACACCTCGAACCTATGCTCCGGCTCCCCGTCGCGCTCCTGGCGGTTACTACGGTGGCGGTGGGTTTGGGTTCCCTTTCCTAATTCCATTTTTTGGGTTTGGGGGTGGCTTTGGCGGACTCTTTAGTATTTTCATCGTAATTGCGATCGCGAATTTCCTCGTTAGAAGTTTCCAGTCTGCGACTTCTGGAGATGAAGAAATTGGCGGTTATGGACGAACGGGTGTATCGGTTGCTCGCGTACAAGTCGGTTTACTCGCTGAGGGTCGTAGCTTACAAGATGACCTCGATCGCATTGCTGAAATGGCGGATACAGGTTCGGCTGAGGGTCGCACCCAAGTCTTACAAGAAGCCACTTTAGCTCTGTTGCGTCATCCTGAATATTGGGCTTATGGTGCGGCTGAGACGACACAAACAGGTTTAGAATCAGCAGAAGCTCAGTTCAATCAGTGGGCGATCGCAGAACGCAGTAAGTTCACTGAAGAAACCCTGTCTAACTATAATAATCAGATGACGGGTCAGATGGCTCCTGCGATTCAAGCGGCTGATACTGAAAGTGGTGAAATTGTTCCTCAAGAGGGTCAAGCACCGGGAGAATATATTGTTGTTACTCTCGTTGTCGGAACTGTTGGGAAGTTAGAATTACCCAAAGTTAACAGCGAACAAGATCTACGTCAAGCGGTGAGTCGTTTAGGTTCTATCGGAGCGGAACAACTTTTAGCTGTTGAAGTTTTATGGACTCCCCAAGCGAAAGGAGATACGCTTTCATCGGATGATATGTTAGAAAGTTATCCCGATTTAGTGCTTGTTTAACACCTCGACACCTCTAACGGTGTTAACGGTCAGCGAAGCAAGCCGAACCGTTAATTCAAAAGTTATTATGTGTTTTGAGCTGGGTTAGTGTAAACTGAACCCAGCTTGATTATTTATTCAATCTGTCAACATAGTGATTCAATGTGTAGAGCAGGGAGATCACAAAATATTACTACTTACTGCACAATTAAGATGCACCCTCTAAATGATAACATCACTACTTCTACAGGACTACCTAACAAGGAATAACCCAATTGACACTCACTGACCTAAAGGACAGTGATTCTTAAGAGGGGCAAATTTAACGGCGTAAACGCCATAAAATTTGATTCTTAAAGGCATAGCCAAAATGCCGCTACTCTGTCCGGTATTTCTACCATTCAGGCTACTTTTAGTTATTGGACTCACTTACTCGCTTTAACCGATTTTTTGCAGATCTTGGGCTGGAAACAGAGTGTATGCACACCGGGTTAGCAATTTCTGCTAACCACCTTTTAACTGAAGCGTCCCCTAATTCCCGGAATTTCACCCCACCGTTAAAGGTCAATGTACATCCAAAGGTATTGTAGCAGAAACGAAGCCCTAAAGGACTTCAATCGTTTTCCTCCACCGCCTAAAGACGGTGGTTTCCAACAGGAGATTTTATGAAACGTAAGGATTGTTCCGCCTTAATGGGTATATTATTTGGTCTTTCTTTTGCTGGCTAGCATTAAACTACCTAATGTGATAAAACCTAAAATTAAGGTAGGTTCAGGAGTTGACACAGAGCCGTTACCCCCGTCGTCCACCAGGGAGAATTTCGCCCACGGAGCAAAGGCAAAATCACCATCAACATTAATGAAACGAAGAGGGCTGGGTTGGTCTATATCCAATAGTGGAGCACTTATTGAAACGTCTTCACCAACAAAACGCACATCAGACACACCAGAAAATTCAAATGGAATGAAGAAATCGTCCTGGTTGGTCACACCCGCATTAAAAAGAAATGCTTCAAACAAGAACTCCTCATCTCCCAGGGCAGTCGCTACTGCTTCACTAGCACTCAAAGCTTCTTGCTCACTCTCAAAGTCAAAGCTTCCTCCAAAGACATCATTATAACTTTGGTTAAAGATAAAGTCTACGTTATACTCTAACCCTTCTACCTCAAGGTTTTCAATTCGCGTAACCGAGCCATCATTTGCCCTTATTAAAGTGACGGCTGATGCACCGGAGGGTGCGAACAGAAAGGTGGAGGAAGCAACAACAGCAGCACTAGCGTACTTAGCAATACTCAAAAGGCTATTTAGTTTGATTTGCATTTTCTTCTGCTTTTTTTCTTTGAAAGATCAACTCAGAAATTAAGGATTTTCTGCACCAGCGTAGAGCGCATAGAACTGAAAAAACCTTGAAACTTTCTTTTAAATAGCATTCTATGTTCCCCTCTCTTTTTGTGTCAAGAGCATTTAGACAACTTCATCGAATCTTCATAAACTTTTGAAAATAACAACTAATTGGGGTTGTTATTAGGATTTATCTAGACCTTTTGTAACATATATTTTATGTTATAATTTTGATGCTCGGCGGGAAATGAGACTCAGTTTAGCTTCGACCTAGAACTTTTGTTTTGGGTGATGAATTACAGATTTCTTATGACAATAATGACTATACTCTGATCGTACATTTTGATAAAAATTCGGATGTAATACAGCTCAAAGGATCTCCTACAGATTATCCCCTGGAAACTTCACCGTCAGCAGGAATAATGTTTACAGTTAGTTCATCGACAAAACTACTTTAGTCGCCAAGGTGGGTTAATTCGATTTTCGCCCGCCGAGTAGAGACAAATTTGATTCCCATCGGGGTCATGTAGATAACTCTCTCTCCACAGCCAAGGTTGATCTGTGGGTTCAATGTCAAAAATATAGCCTTTCGCCTGCAACGTTTTAACGGTTTCATCAAGGCGATCGCATTCAAAATAAACGGTTGTTGTTGAATTCTTTGGGACAGATTCAACTCGTTCTAAGGAAAATGTTGCTTCTCCATCGGGACACAAAAACCGAGAATAATGTAAATCTTCTGTCGCGACAATTTGGATCAATCCCAATCCTTGATAAAATTGAATGGCTTTATTCATATCTGTCACGCTGATAGTAACTTGATTTAATCTCATAGCACCTTTTATAATTGAGTAATGATTGAACTTTGATTGGATTTGATTTGATTTTAATTTTAAGGGTTTGCACTGATGTTATTCTCAGTTCCAATATTAATTCTAACTGTTAATTTTGCGTTTCTGTCTGAACCGCTGTTCAAAATTGGCAATAAATCGGTCTCAATTCTAGCGATTATCAATTTAACAGTTTCGCTGATTCTCGCCGTTTTATTTTCTCGACTTCTCAAACAATTTCTAAAACGTCAAGTTCTGACTAAATTCAATATTGATGCGAGTAACCGAGAAGTCATTTCAACGATTCTTGGCTACGGGATTGGAGTTTTAGTCTGTATTTTTGTTTTACAAGCGAATGGAATTGATGTCGGTTCTTTAACCATTTTAGCAGGCGGTTTAGGGATTGGGATTGGGTTTGGGTTACAAGATTTGACCAAAAACTTTGTCAGTGGTTTGACAATATTACTGGAACGGAAAATTAAGGTGGGAGATTTTATCGAACTGGATGGAGTGAGTGGATATGTCAAAGAAATTTCGATTCGTTCAACGTTGATTTCGACTTTCGATCAATTTGATGTTGTTGTTCCGAATAGCAAGTTAGTCGAAGATAGCTTGGTGAATATGAGTTTGGAGAACTTTCGAGGGCGAATTAAAATTCCGGTGGGTGTCGCCTACGGAAGCGATCCAATTATTGTCACAGAAGTTCTTTTAGACTGTGCTTATCTAGAACCAACTGTTTTACATGATCCTTCACCCAAGGTAAAATTTATCGGATTTGGAGATAATGCTTTAGAGTTTGAATTGTGGGTTTATGTCGATAAAATTGACAATCGAGTAACGGTGAAAAGTTCGATTCTCTACGCCATTGAGTATAAGTTTCGCCAACATGGAATTTCGATTCCGTTTCCGCAACGGGATTTGTGGATTAAGAATCCTGAAACTTTAAGTATTTCTAAACATCCTGAACCGATTAGAAATAAGTTAGCGATCGCTTCAATTACTCCTCACATTCCCGAACCTGCGCCTCAACCTGTCTTTTTAAAAGATATTTTGAAAAGTGTTTGCTATTTCAAAAATTGTAACGATTTTCATATTCGACAATTGATAGAACTCGGCTATCGTCGTCAATTTCAAGAGTCTGAACAGGTCTTCAAGGAAGGAGAAACAGGTGACGGATTTTATCTAATTCTATCAGGTTCTGTTGAAGCTTATCTCGAAAAAGCCGATCAAGCGATTGATGTTTTGCATACCTATGATTTCTTTGGTGAATTTTCGTTAATGTTAGGCGTTCCTCAACCTGCGAGTATTCGCTGTTTAGAAAAGACTACATTATTTATCATTCACAAACAGAACTTTCAAACCTTTATTCAAGATAAACAAGAACTCGTTCACATCTTAGCGGAAGAACTCGCCAAACGCCAGAAAATCATTATGAATTGTCAGGAAAAACTAAGGTCACTGGGACTTCTCGAAGAATCAGAAAACAGTCATAATCCTGTCACTTGGATTCGCCAACGGATTCAAAAACTTTTTAATCCACGCTAAAAAAAGCTAGGAATTATTGCTGACGTGAGGTTAAATTCCTAGCTTAATTCTAAAAAATATAACAATTTGCATCCGAACTTAGACAGAGTCTAACTCTAGAAAGAACCTACGTTTGCTAATCCCAGGATAACACCTGCACCCACAATATGACCTAAGCAAGTGCTTCCAATTAAAGCGGCTGCACTCATTCCTAAAAAGGTATTTGCCGCCGGGCCTTCATTCGGCTTTTGAATAACAAATTTGCCAACTGCGAACATCAAAACATTGCAAATAATCATTACAATTGCAACTTTGGGACTCCAAGAAACAGTTGTAACGGTGTTTGCTGTAGCGGCGATTAATTCAGAATAAATCAATTGACTATCTCCTTAATTTTGCGAGGTTTACTTGTACTGGATTAATACCCTTTGTTTTCCTTTCTTATCACGAACTCACCAGGCGCAGGGATTCTTGTTGCAATCCTTAACATTTCCCCACATTCAGTTAACGAAATCTAAGAAACGGGCTTTTGAACTTGTACAACCTGAAGGCTACCTCCGGCGCAAAGTCGTTGTTTGGGAAACTCTGACCCTTGCTTCTGGGACAAATTGGCGGCAAACCCAACCTGCGATAACAAAGCCATCAAATCTGTTCTTAACAATTGCCAAGACGTTTCGGTTTCAAACAACCACAAAAATAAGGCAATTCCGGGCCAAAAAAGTGGGTTATTAGGCTGATGAAAATCAACAAAAGTAAAAATCCCACCCGGCTTGAGAACTCGATAAACTTCTGTTAAGATTTCCCGGAGTTGAACTGGATTCATTTCGTGTAAAGCCGCACTGGTATGAACGAGATCAAATTCACCATCAGTAAACGGCATTTTCTCGGCGAAGGCTTCAACATATTTTGCGGTAGGAACGTTATGTTGGGCGCGTTTGAGGGATAATGGGGAAGCATCCAACCCAATCACATTTTCAGAACGTTCGACCAAAACGGCTGTCGCCTGTCCACTGCCACAACACAAATCCAAGACTTTGCTGTTAGCTTCAATCGATAATCCTTCTAACGCCAATTGCCGGAAACGGGCTTCTCCTCCCACACTCAACGCTGCTAGACGAGAAATGGTATCGTAAAGCCATTGGTAACGGTAACTGAGACCTCTTAGGAATGTTGCCATATCTTATTTGCAAATTTTTTCTATCAACTTTGCCCCAATACAGGTTAGTATTATTAAAATAGGTAACAAAGATTAAAATTGGGGATCAGTAACCACTATGGGACGAGTCGGAGTTTTACTGTTAAATCTGGGTGGGCCAGAGCAAATAGAAGATGTCCGCCCCTTCTTATATAACCTTTTTTCCGATCCGGAAATTATTCGTTTGCCCGTTCAATGGTTGCAGAGACCCCTGGCTTGGTTAATTTCCACCTTGCGCTACACGAAATCTCAAGAAAATTATAAGTCTATTGGGGGCGGTTCTCCTTTGCGACGCATTACCGAGGAACAGGCTGTTGCGCTTCAAGAAAGGTTACAAGAGAAAGGGCATGATGTTCAAATTTATGTGGGAATGCGGTATTGGCATCCTTTTACTGAAGAAGCCCTCGTGAAAATTAAGCGAGATCAGGTTGAACAATTGGTTGTTCTACCTCTGTATCCCCAATTTTCGATTAGTACCAGTGGTTCTAGCTTCCGCCTTTTAGAGCGGCTTTGGGAAGAAGATCCCGCACTGCAAAACTTGGATTATACAGTGATTCCTTCCTGGTATGATCGACCTGGCTATCTACAGGCGATGAGTCAACTCATTGCTCAGGAACTCGATCACTGTGACAATTCTGACCAAATTCATCTGTTTTTCAGCGCTCATGGTGTTCCCCTCAAATATGTTGAAGAAGCGGGAGATCCTTACCAAACGGAGATCGAAAACTGTACGCAGTTAATCATGGAAACCCTTGATCGCCCCAATCCCCATACGTTAGCTTATCAAAGTCGTGTGGGTCCGGTTGAGTGGCTCAAACCCTATACTGAAGAGGCGATTCCTGAACTCGCTCAACAAGGGGTTGAAGATTTGATGGTAGTTCCGATTAGCTTTGTGTCTGAGCATATCGAAACCCTCGAAGAAATAGACATGGAGTATCGCCATCTCGCCGAAGAGTCAGGAATTAAGAACTTTTATCGCGTTCCTGCACTCAATACTCATCCCGTTTTCATTGAAGATTTAGCTGATATGGTGGTAGAAGCTTTAGATAAGCCTCAGATCAAATTTGAGGATGTGGCTCGTCCTTCTGAAAAAATGAAAATGTATCCCCAAGAACGTTGGGAATGGGGAATGACTACCGCCGCCGAAGTTTGGAATGGTCGCTTGGCGATGTTGGGAATCGTAGCCGTTGTGGTTGAATTAATTACAGGTCAAGGCCCTTTACATATGTTGGGTTTACTGTAATTTCTGAGGTTTAATCTATCTAGGATTTAATCTGGATTTTGGTGATGGCGAGCAGAGGCGCGATGTTGTTTAGAGGGAGTTGCAGTGTACCATTCATACCATTGTTTAGAACTGCGAATAGCTAGCCATAGTAGCAACATCGCAATTAATCCTCCCTGTTGAGGAGCGTCAAATGCAAACACCACGAGGGTAATACAGAGCAAATCCTGGAAAAAGATTGCCCAAATTGGTAAACCTCGTAAACGGTAAAACCATCCAACCTGAACCAGTTGCAACACGAGGGCTAACAATCCTCCAGTTAACCCAATCAGCCACACTAGCCAAGAGGGAAACTCTGAAGCTTGGGCGATCGCAATGCCCATAATTGTTCCCACGAAGGGACTACAAACAAGCTGAACTAAGTTTAAAATTCGCTGTCCCAGTAGCTTTTTTGAGGCGAACAGTTCAAAGAGCGACCAACTGACTAAAACAGCGATCACTAATTGAGGAGAAAAGCGAGATAAGAAGGGAACACGCGACCATAAATCTGTTTGCAGTAAACCAATTAAAAGTAAGGGTAAGGCAATTCTCATCCCTGCTGCTGCGGATGCTGAAAGTGCAGCTAGGAGTTCTATCATAATACTGTTTTGGAGAGTTGTTGATCACAATTTTGGCTCAGACACAACCTGAATCTCTTAAATTTTCAAAGTTCAGAGTTGAAAAACCATGATAAGTGATTATTCAAACATACTGATTTTAGATGAACTGTATTCTTTAGTGTGACATATTCATCCGAATTTGTGCCACTCCCATTTTTAATTAAAAATTAAAATCATCAAAAATTAAAATAATCTTTAAAATCTTTGCTTAAATTTACCTTCAGATAAAAATACACATCGCTGTTCAATTGTCAAACTTCATGTTTTGACTGCGATTTAGTTTTCTTCCTTAACTTTGATTGCAATTTTACAAATAGAATTAACAATCTAAAAAACTGGAAATTACCGTGATATGAGTTAAGACATACAGCTTATCTTCAATCTCATGTCTGATTCTCTATTTGCGGATGCCAGCCAAAGACTCGAACGGGCTTTAAAATACGTCTCTCTTTCGGAAGATACCATCGAACGTTTGAAATTTCCCAAATCAAGTTTAATTGTCTCTATTCCTGTTCGCATGGATGACGGTTCACTGAAAATTTTTCAAGGCTATCGAGTCCGGTACGATGACACAAGAGGGCCAACAAAAGGAGGGGTGAGATACTACCCGACTGTCTCCCTCGATGAAGTCACCTCTCTAGCCTTTTGGATGACGTTTAAATGTGCTGTTCTCAGCTTACCGTTTGGAGGGGCAAAAGGTGGAATTACGGTTAACCCAAAAGAACTTTCCAGACTAGAATTAGAACGTTTAAGTCGCGGATATGTCGATGCGATCGCGGATTTTATTGGCCCAGATATTGATATTCCAGCACCGGATGTTTACACAAATCCCATGATTATGGGCTGGATGATGGATCAGTATAGTATTATTCGGCGTCAACTGTGTGCGGGAGTCGTCACCGGAAAACCCATAGAACTCGGCGGAAGTTTAGGGCGAGATACCGCCACTGCGATGGGTGCATTTTTTGTGATTGAAATTATTCTAGAAAAATTAACTCAACTTCCAGCAAATACAACCGTTGCTGTTCAAGGCTTTGGAAATGCAGGTGCAACTCTCGCCCAACTTCTCGCCCAAGCCGGATACCGAGTCGTTGCAGTCAGTGACTCTCAAGGCGGAATTTATGCAAAAACAGGCTTAGATATTCCCAGTGTTCGACAGTTTAAAGAGTCCAATAAAAGCGTTAAAGCGGTGTACTGTGAAGGCAGTGTTTGTAATATTGTTGAACATGATGTGATTAGTAATGAAGAACTCTTGACCTTAGATGTTGATGTTTTGATTCCCGCCGCTTTAGAAAATCAAATTACTGAAGAAAACGCCAAAGATATTAAAGCCAAGTATATTTTTGAAGTTGCAAATGGCCCTACAACCTCAGAAGCTGATCGCATTTTAGAAGAACGAGGAATCCAAGTCATTCCTGATATTTTAGTGAATGCTGGAGGGGTAACAGTCAGTTATTTTGAATGGGTTCAAAATCGCAGTGGATTGTATTGGACAGCAGAAGAAGTTAATCGGCGTCTCAAACAAAAAATGACAGTAGAAACTGAAGAACTCCAGAAAATTTCTCAAGACTTGGAGGTGTCGATGCGAACCGCCGCTTATATTCATGGTTTAAATCGTCTAGGAGAAGCGATTAATGCTAAAGGAACCCGTGATTTTTATGTGAACAGTTAACTCGATTTTAGCCCTATTCAGTTAGCCAAATATAATCAGCGATGGGAGGATTCCTGGAAACAGATTCTTCAGGTGTTTTGGAAAATAAAACCGAACGCTGAACGAGATCGCTTAACCGTCGTTCAACTCGACTGGGAATGCCATAATTGTAGATAATATGACCCCTTCCTGCTAAAACAATCACTTGAGATTTGGGATGATTCTGAAGATAATCAGCAATGGTTTCTGCCATCGTTTCATCCCAAAGCACTTGGGCTAAAAAGAAATTGTCAAAGGCATTGCTGTTTCCCTGACTATGATGATGTTGGCCGTAAATGTCTTTCAGCATTTGCCTATATTCAGCATTATCGGTGCGGATTTCTGTTAGAGGAGGAATATAGGTTTTGTCTGCGTCTGTTAGACTTTCTAAACCCCCTTGAGCGACTTTTCGAGTCACTTCACTCGGTGTATTGAGGGCGAGAACTGGAATTTTATTTTGACGCGCAAATCGTAAAATCGGAGCATAATTTTTCCAGGGAAAACCCCAACGTTGTAAATATTGACTCTTTTCAATTAATTCAGTTTCACTGATTGAATCTGCAATATATTCATCTAAAAATTCTTGATAGGGACGCTGAAACATTTCTAAACCAATCACCAGTTGAGGATTTTTCTGATATAAGCTTTGAATAATTTGTAATTGGGCTTGATGATCTTGAAGTTGATCGTGCGTTTCTCCTAAGTAGACCACATCCGCCGTTTCCAGATTTTGTAAAATCCTTTGTTGGGAAGATGTCACTGCATAGAGAGTTGGAGAAGTAGAAAACAGATAGAGACTGTGGAGATGTCCTGCTAGAACAGGTGGCGTACACCAAAAAAATAATCCAACAGACCACGTGACAAATTTAGCAATGACATCTTTTTTCATCTGATCAGAAATAAACTTTATAAATTTTCAGGCGACAAAAAACCCCTAGCCATCTATTAAGCTAGAGGTTATATTTTATCAAAAATTTCTAGAAATGAGTTTTTTAAAACCCTAGCAATTTAATAATTAAGAACAGTCTCAGAATCTATCAGTCTTGTTTGGACTGAACTGACTTGAACTGTTGGGGAGTTATGGTAAAATTTCCTCGCAAAGCTGCAATTAATTGAGGTCTTACCGCTTTAGCCCATTGTTCAAAGTTGAAGTCTTGCTCATTAATATTGGAAAGAACATCTGGAAACTGATTTTTAGTTGTTTTGCCCATTACTCTGCCCTTAATTTTTAATGACTGATGGTGAAGCGGTGTCTCATAGCATAACTGTTTTAGGTACAAAAATCATTGATTCAACTGTTTCCAATGACTCGGAGTTTACAGTCTAACTTTCTTTTTAATACCTCAGCTCTTATACTAAAGTCCACTGCTCATACAAACTCACTATATTCTCTCAGCGATCGTAACAAAACTCAAGACAAAAATCGAAATTTTGAATCATACTGATGCAGTTTTCGGATTGTCATTATCTTTTCTTAAATTCCTTCATTAAAGATAAAAAAGTTAAGTGATATTTCAGTGATATTTAAGTATTCTTCTTGATTGTCAAAATTCTACTTTTAAGCAGTGCTTCTCAAAGAAAACAAAAGTCTACGATTAGTTATACTCAATGGTTTATACAAATTTATAAAACTATATTAGAGTAACTCCAAAATTTTAATAAAAATTATAAAAAGCATCGAACTTTCAAGTATCAAGTTTTGTAATCTTTTATCTCAAGTTTTGTGACGTTATTTATTGATTTAATCCGTTCTCTATGTTTTATCTTTATTTTTAAATGTATAGTAGAGTTGAGTCTACTTTAACTCAAGTGACTGTCTACAATTTCCCAAGGAGGTGGCAACCATGCCTGGGGTCTACATACTTCTACTTGCCTTCACTATAGGTTCCATTTGGGTTTATTTACAAACATCTGAAGATATTCCATTTGTTTTAGCTGGGTTAACTGGATTAGCTTGCTGTGTGTGGGGATTTGCATTTGCCCATTGGAGTCTTAAAATCTTGATTTTGTTTGGTTTGTTCATTTGGTATAAATTTTATCTACCTGAACGATCAGGTTGGCAGTAAATCCAGAACAAGAACAAACTTTAGTTCTGACGTTCAGTTTTAAATCAAACTTTAACACCCCTCTAGCATTTCAGTTTTGAGGGATTTTTTTGCAGTTTAGCTGAAATCGAGTTCTACTATTAAGGGTTCCCGAAGCAGTGCTTACGGAAACCCAATTCACTATAGCTCAACTATTATGTATGGCAGCACTAATCAACTAACTGTCATGGATTACATTAAGCCGATTTGAGACAGAATGCTTTGACCAGTCAAGTATTCAGTAGCTACTCCGATTATGAAACCTAGCATAGCCAAACGACCATTCCAAGTTTCTGCAAACTGTGTAAATCCGAATTTAGATTCTTGGTTTTCCATGTCTAAAGGCTCCTTTATCGTTTCTGTCACCTATACATAACTTAACATATAAGGTCTAAATCCTGCAACATTTTTTTACAAATCCTCAAAACTCTTATCCTTTCGGTACTTTGTGGGTTTTTGTTCATTCAAAGAAAGGACAAGGAGCAAGTTCAGTAAAGTTGTCTGTTCTGTAACAAACAATCTCAACGAACCCGCTCCCTTATTCTGATCCTAGTCTATACTCCATATCAATAAACCCGCCTTTTCTGTCAATAAGCAGATCTTTCGAGGCGGGTTTCACTCAGAGGTTTGTTCTCAAATTACTAGGGCGAGAGTCTCCACACTTTCACCGTATCATCAAAACTTCCACTGACTAAATTGTTATCAGTGGGAGAAAATTCCACATCAACCCAGGACTTATGACCCTTAAGCGTTCCCATCAGTCCTCCAGTATGAATTTGCCATAACTTAATCGTTCCGGCAAAGTCTCCGCTGGCAAGGGTTTGACCATCCGCACTAAAAGACAGAGACTGAACTTTATCGCCATGACCAATCAGAGTCCGTTCAGGTAAGCTATTAAAATACTCAGACTGTAAGCGGTTTAAATCCCAAAGTTTAATACTGCGATCCCAACTTCCGGTCGCTAAGGTGCTACCATCTGGCGTAATCGCAACAGACCAAATCGCTTGGGGATGTCCTTTGAGGCTACGAAGTAAATGACGAGTTCGCCAGTTCCAAACTTCAATCGTTCCGTCACTGCCACCACTGACTAAAGTTTGACCATCTGGACTAAAAGCAATTGACTGTACATCCTCCGCATAACCCTGCAATTGACCGATTTCTTCGGCGGTTTCCACATTCCACAATCGTAGGGTTTGATCTCGACTCACACTCGCAATCGTTTGACCATCTGGACTAAACGCCACACCATAAACCCAAGCTTTGTGACCATAGAGCATCGAGATCAATTTACCACTCCACAAGTCCCAAACTTTCAGAGTATGATCGCCGCTACCACTGACAAGTAAACGACCATTAGGGCTAATGGCTAAAGCACCAACCGGGCTGGAATGTCCAGAGAGTGTATAAAGCTCATCCCCTGTTTTGATATCCATCACTTTAATTGTGCCATCGGTATTCCCACTCGCAACAATCTGACCATTAGGACTAACTGCGATCGCCCAAACTGGACTGTAACTCCGCATCAGAGTGCGAACCGCAGGCGTTTTATGAAGCTTAGGAGGTAAACGCTTAATCTCTGGTGGCGTCAGGTGAACATCTGGAATCCGATTGAGGTGATCTCTTTGCTGGGAAGACAGCCGAGAGACATTAGAAGGAATCGAACTGAGGATCAAAGAAGCGATCGCGACAACCGCACCACCCCAAGCCGTCAGCATCAGTTTCTGCTGGGTTGAGAGCGTATTCAGTCCCAAACCCGAACGAGCTTTGAGATCTTGCATCACTTCCGGCACCGACTGATAGCGTTTCGAGGGATGACGCTGCACCATTTTATCCAGAACTTTTCCCAACCGTCGGCTGATCGGATATTTGACATAATCTCGCCAAACCCAAGTATTCGACTTGACATCATAAAGATCAAACGGAGAAACCTGAGTCATTAAATGTAAACAAGTCACCCCGACGCTGTAGAGATCGCTGCTGGGCTTGGGTTGACTGTGGAGTTGTTCAGGGGCAGAATATTCAGCAGAACCTTGATGTTGATCGTCTAAAATCAGAGCATCTTCAAGATGAATAGCACTTCCAACATCCACCAACATGATTTCGGGTTCGTCATCGTCGATATCGCCATCAACACTAGAAGAGGAACGACGAATCAAATTATCCGGCTTGATATCAGCATGAACGATATTGTTATCGTGAATTTCTTCTAAAGTCGGTAAGACATCATTCAGTAACTGCCAAACCTGTTCCTCTCGAAAAATCCCATTATGGTCTAGTTCTGTGGCCAGGTTGTTTCCAGGGATGTACTCGTGTACATAATAGTGGTAGCCGTTTTCCTGGAAAGAAGCCCATAACTCCGGAATAGCCAGATGTTTTCCTAGCCGTTCTAAATCTGTTGCAGGGATATGAGAAACGGGCACCAGTCTGAGGTTCGCTGCATTATCCAAGGCTGAGGAAGAATCAGATTGAGCGCGATCTAGAAATTGTTTAATCACACAACGGGACTTAGAAGGTTGATCCTCATCAATTGCCAAAAAGGTTCTGCTGGTAACACTTTGACCCAAGACCTTAATGATGCGATAGCGATCTTTCAGCTTTAAACTGAACCCACAACTCTGGCAGTAGCTATAGTGAGCGGGATTGTGAGGATGTTTGCAGTTGGGATTAATGCAGTAACTCATAACTGGCAAGTCGTTAAGTCTGTCTATTCTATCTTGACACTCCTAAACCCAGTTCAACAGTATAGATGCTAATATTTGTTTGCAATATATTCTGTTTTCGGGTTGGCGACCCCTTTAGAGAAGTCAGAAATCAGAAGATTTCCTTATTGTCAAGGATTTTACCGCTCTGTTACTTTCCAGCTTCTGGAAACCAGAGATTCAAATCCCCCATGAGCTTGATTAGACTGCACCCGATCGATTGAGAATAACTTACTGAACAAAATCAACGAGACGTTTAAAATGAGAAGGTCGCTTTACAGTTTGTAACTCTAAACTGCTCCAATGCCTTTAATCCGTGTACCTCAATCTTGGGAACTCCCAGAAAAGTTGGTCACTCCTGAATCGGCTTTTCTCAACCGTCGTCGCTTTATGAAAAGTTTGATTGGAGCGAGTCTCGGTGCTAGTATTTTACCACTGGCCGGTTGCGATCGCACACCTGCTATTACCAATCAACCCTGGTCTCAGGAACTAACCACCTACCCCGATCTTCGTCTTAACCCGAATTTTTCAGATGTGGGTCGAGAAGTAACGAGCGTAGAATTTGCCACGCAGTACAATAACTATTATGAATTTGGTGGCTCTAAGTCCGTATGGGAAGCTGCCCAAGCACTACCTCTCAATAATTGGCAAGTCGAAGTCACAGGGCTAGTTAAAAATCCTCAAACCTATGACCTTGATGATATCGAGAAAAAGTTTCCCCTCGAAGAACGCATTTATCGGTTTCGGTGTGTAGAAGCCTGGGCGATGGTAGTGCCTTGGGTTGGGTTTCCGATGCGGTTATTGCTAGAGGCTGTTGAACCCACTTCTGAAGCGAAATTTGTGCGGTTTACATCATTTTACGATCCGAAAATTACCAAAGGCCCTGGATTTTGGGCGGTTAAATATCCTTGGCCCTATACTGAAGGACTTAGAATTGAAGAAATGGCAAATGATCTTGCCTTTTTTGCCACTGGAATTTATGGGAAAAGTTTACCGAAACAAAATGGTGCGCCCCTACGGATGGTGATTCCGTGGAAGTATGGCTTTAAAGGGGCAAAGTCGATTGTTAAAATTGAATTTTTGGCTGAACAACCTGCTACTTTTTGGAATACTTTAATTCCGAATGAATACAAGTTTGAAGCGAATGTTAACCCAGAAGTTCCTCATCCGAGATGGTCACAAGCCACAGAACGCATTGTTACAAATTCACCGAACTTTACCTGGGAAAAGCAACCGACACTTTTATATAATGGTTATGCCGAATATGTAGGCGACCTTTATACATAAATAGAAAGGATTGATAATTAACAGTTACACATCTAGATTTATGGATTGCCGGAAGCAAGACGCTTACACTTTTCTCAGGCTTCCACTCTTTATATCTTGGAAAGTTGTTGAGAGTGTGGGCATCTTGTTTACTTGAATTTAAGACTAAACTAGGTTCATAATCTCAGGAACAAGAATAAAATACAACACAACAGCTTCAGGTTCATTTTTAATAATTAACAATAGTTGCAACTGAATGACTATAATTGCTAGGTTAAAATATTTTTTTTCAATTCTGCTTACTGTGGTGCTACTGGTGGCTTGTAATACAACGCTAAAAGTATCTGATAACGGTAAGGAGATTAACAATACACTTTCTGGAACGATCATATTTTTGCAGAGCTTTCCCGATCAATACCTGACAGAGACTTTGATTTCTCAGTACCAAGAAATTTTTGCTGAGTACACAGAAAAATTTACTGAACTCTATCCTAAAGTCAAGATTATCATGGAGTTGACGGAGGAGGGGAAGTTAGTTGAAGAGTTAGCGAGAAAATTGGAAAAAGGTTTAGGTCCAGATCTAATCTATTCTCAATCTATTCATATTCTTCCTCTAATTCAAGCTAAAGTATTGCTTCCTGTCGATCAAGACTCTATTAATCTCTCGCAATTTCGCTCTGAAGCCATTGCCCAAGTTTTATATAAGAATCAAATCTATGGAATACCATTAGGATTAGCAACCCAAGCACTTTGCTATAACAGGAAAAAAGTCAAGGAACTCCCCAAAACCCTCTCAGAACTAATTGTTCAAGCTAGGCAAGGATATTCTGTCGGAATGTTATCTAGTTTTGAGGATGCTTTCTGGGGAACTCATATTTTTGGAGGTGAATTATTAGATGCTCAAGGGCGTATGATTCTAGACCAAGGAGAAGGATGGGTGAGATGGATTAATTGGCTAAAAAGTGCCAACAACGAACCTAATTTTATTCTCAATGAAGACCCTTTTGTCCTGCAAAATGCTTTAATAGAGGAGAAGTTAGCTTATAGTACCTGTTGGTCTTCTCAAATTCCTTTTTTGAGAGCATCACTGAGTCCTGAGCAATTTGGAGTAACTCTATTACCTGGAGAAAACAATAAACAAGCTGCACCTTTCTTAGTTGCAGATACTTTGTTGTTCAGTTCAGCATCCAGTCCGAATCAAGCTAAAATTGCCCTGAGATTTGCTCAGTTTTTAGCGAATCCCCAACAGCAAACAGAAATTGCGGTGAAATTGCGCTCAATTATACCCGCTAATAAAGATGCAATGATTGATCCACGCTTATTTCCCATTCAAGGCATTATCCAAAAACAATCTCAAAACGTGACAACATTTAGTTTAGACCAGATGGAAAAACTGAATATTATGACGAACTTGGCTAGAGATTTTTATATAAAGGTAATGGCTGGAGAAATGTCTCCGGAGCAAGCAGCTCGTCAACTCACTCAAACTTTTAATTCTCAATTTGAAGTTCCGTAGTAATAAAAATAGATGAGAGAAGCATCTGACTTAGATTTTACTCTGATTTTTGAGCTGTTTTGGAAAGTTTTACACGCTCTAGAACGTTCGGTTGTTCAAATGCAGCTATTGGGAATTGCCATTGGCTTGATTCTAGCGTGGCTAATTTCTCAAGGCATCTGGATTCAGTGGCAAAGGCAATTTTCAACGACGAACGGTTTAGAATTGAGTGATAAAAAGCCCAACTTAAAACACTACATAACTGACGGGTTACGCTACCTACTGAATCCAGTTCTCGGTTTAATTGTGGTGAGTTTTCTTAAAGCTAGTTTCCTTCAGTGGGGTTGGAGAGCTGGACTCATAACCGTTGCTCTAAACATCCAGTGGACGTTTTTTTTCTATCGCTTTTTTTTACTAATCTGCTATCAGGTTTTTCCCTCAGCTACGGTCAGTCGCTACCGCTCCCAATTTTTTATTCCTCTATTGATCTTATTTATTATTAACACGATCCTCAGCTTGTTAACAGGAATAGAACAATTATCTCAAGTAGCTGTGATGCGTTTGTTCGATAGTCCAGTTACTTTAGGGGCTATCTTCGTAATTACAGTCGGAATTTATTTCTGGGTGATTGGTGTATCTATTATTGAAAAACTATTCTTGTCCGTCTTTTTTCTCCGAGCCAACACCAAAGCGGGGATAACACAAGCTACTTCCATACGAGCCACTTCTATTATTATCCGCTACTTACTGATTGGTATAGGAATTGTCTTATTCTTCGGTTACGTGGGCTTTAATCCGACTACCTTAGCAGCGATTAGTGGCGGACTATCGGTGGGGATTGGATTTAGTTTGAAAGAAATACTGGGTAATTTTATGAGTGGAATTGGTCTTCTGTTTGAGGGATCTTTACGTCCGGGTGACATGGTGGAGGTTGAAGGAGAAGCCGCTACCGTTGAACAAGTGGGTGTTCGTGCTACAACAGTCAAAACCTTCGACAATATTGAAAAAATAGTCCCAAACCAATACTTTTTTACGTCTATTGTTACAACTTATACAGGGAGAGATTCAGTTGTTCGCGTTTTAGTTCCAGTGGGAGTCAGCTACAATAGTGACCCAGAGAAAGTCATCGAAATTTTATTAGATGTTGCTGGGAAAAATGAGCAGGTGCAACTTGACCCTAAACCCTATGTCCACTTGATGGGTTATGGTGATTCTAGTGTGGATTTTCGCCTAGCAGTTTTTATTAACGATCCTGCCATTCGGTTAACGGTAAAGAGCAATCTCTACCGCTCCATTTGGAAGGCGTTAGCCGCTCATCACATTGAAATTCCCTTCCCCCAGAGAGATTTACATATTCGTAGTGATAGCACCAAGTAGTTTTTTTCAGTAAAATACTCCATAGCAATGGAAATCAATGCAGCTAAGATCTTTGGCCGCAACTGACTTGTCTAGATATCACATCGCTTGAACTTTAAACTCAACTCAAACTCTTGGAGGATGGACTGATGACAGATTTTAGTGCTGAGATTTCTGCACTCATCAATACAGCGCGAGAGATGGTTGTCCCGTCCGAACGGCGTACTTTCATTACTGAAGAACATCCTCTACCGACACAACCCGCAACTCCTGAAGACAAGCCAAGGTTTGAACTTTACCATGCGGCAATGTCCATCTGTTCTCACAAGGTACGGATGACCTTAGCTGAAAAAAATCTGCCCTACATTTCCCTGGAAGTGGAAATCAAAGCCCCAAAGCAAGAGAATTATAATCCAGACTATGTGCGCTTGCGCTTGGCTTCAGACATCGCACGCAATGCCAAACTGGCGACTGGCTTTTCTGGTAATAGTGGTGTCCAGGAAGAGGGGTTTGATGCTCTAGTTGTACCGACTCTGGTAGATGTTGAGAAAAATGCAATCATTGCAGACTCCCGACTTGTCTGTCTGTACCTCTGTCAGCAGGTTGATGATGATCAGCTTCTACCCGCAGATATTGAAGCGCAGGTGTTGGCACAACTGGACAAAGTGGATCTTTTCCCCCATGTGGCACTGCTTTATGGCGCCAACCCAGATGATGATCGTCGTCCACCCATACTGCGGAATGTGATCGGTGGTGTCCATGACCACAAGATTGCTGCATTAAATGCTGTGTGGGAATCCGTAAAAGGCAAGGATGATAAGCTGGATGCTGCCTACGCTGCGAAGATTGCCAAGGAAGAAGCCGCTAGTGATTTTGTTGGCACACCTGAGCGGATGCGTGCTGTGATCGCCGAGACGGATCGGCTGATTGGGGAGTTCAGCACCACACTGTCTGAAAATGGTGGGCCTTGGTGCTTTGGCGATCGCTTCACCCTGGCTGATCTCTTCTGGATTGTTAGTCTTTTCCGCCTAGAATTCCTGGGCTATGGTTGGCTCTGGAAGGAGCGTCCAGAGCGCGAAAATATTGGTCATTATGCTGAGGCAGGTTACGCACGCAACTCGATGAAATTTGCTGTTCGTCATTGGCCCGGTGGACATCCACCCTCTGAGTGGGTTGCGGAGTGGCAGCTACCCAATACAAAGTAGTAACTCGTGAAGACATCTAGGAAGGAGCACAGAACGATAACATCAGAAAGTAATAGTCCATCACCAAAAGTCACTTCATATGCGGCAGACATTTCCATTTGTTCTCAAATTTGTCGGCTAGCCGTGCATGAACATGGACTCGATAACGTGGAGAATGTGAATATTGATATTGAGTATGCAATGGACAATTATGAACCCTGGTTCGTCCGGATGCAGCCAACAATGACGGTTCCTGTTCTCAAGTATGATGAGCAGATTATTGGAGATAGTAAAGATATCATGCTGTTTCTGGCTGAAAAACACCCAGAGCAAGGTCTATACCCAACGAATCAGAAATCAGGCATTGACCAGTACATCAATGACTTTTACGCCAAATTCAATTTTATTGGTGTCTTCACGTTTGGGAACTTAGCCACAATGAAACTCAGCATTTTAGATTTTGAAGAACTCTTAGGAATTTTTCTGAATTGAGCCAATCATGAATTTGATAAATTATTTTTCTGGGACTGTAATTTTTTTCTTGAAAACATTAACTTTACTGGGATCTTCTCGTTTATTTTTCTCGGAAATTGCATCAGGTTCCCAGAGAAACACATCGACTTTCATTAATGCTGTTGAAGTATCGACTAAAACATAAATTTCTAGATCCATCTCTCTGTTCTAGATTCCTATTTTAGTTTACACAGCTTACCATAGCAAAAAAAGTCAGTTCGCACCCGACTCTAATCCAGTTTTGAAAACAGTTTTGAAAATGACTGAATCAGGGGCTTGAACCCCTGACTCTCTGATTAGTTCGAGATTGGCTAAGAAGCTACTCTCGCCGCTGTTCTTGTCCGTCGCCGTCCTGTGGTTTTGGGTGCAGGTGTCGTTGATTCCTGGGAGTTATCACTATCCTCTTCTGGAGTATTCATCAACAGTACAACTAAAGGATTACTGCGGTTAAGTTCTCGTTTGAGCGATCGCTCAATAGCCCGTTCAATTTGAGTTTCTACACCAACCCAGTCTACTTCTTTTTGATCGTCGAAAGTTCGCACAAACTCTGACCACCGATCTTTTAACGTTCCTTCTACCGCTTGACTAATCAAGCGTTGTACGATTGTCTCATCAACAGCAGTAACCACACCTCGGAAGTGAATTTTCGGTTGACCGATTAATTTTCCATTCAGGTCAACAGCAACCGCCACGGTAACGACTCCATCTTCAGCCAACTGACGCCGTTCTTTCATCACATCATCTTTCACAACACCCGTGCGAGAAGAGTCAACAGGTTCAATTCCAGCTTTGACGCGGTCAATCACCCCGATAGAATCTTGAGTGAGTTCAACGACATCTCCGTTGTCAATCACGATCATATTTTCGGCGGGAATTCCCATATTCTGGGCTGTTTTGCTGTGTTGAATCAGCATCCGATGTTCACCATGAACGGGAATAAAGAATTTTGGACGAGTTAATGCCAACATCAATTTATGATCTTCTTGACATCCATGACCCGAAACGTGAATACCTTGATGACGACCATAAATAACGTTCGCCCCCATCATCATTAATTTATCAATCGTATTCACAACGGCGATGGTATTACCCGGGATGGGGTTCGCGGAGAAAACAACTGTATCGCCTTTTTTGATGCTAATTTGTCGGTGAGCACCATTGGAAATCCGAGTTAACGCTGAAAGTGGTTCTCCTTGCGACCCTGTTGTCAAAATCAAGGCTTTGTCATCAGGCGTATCTCGCAACGTATTTAAGGGAATAAATAAATCATCTCGACATTTGATATACCCTAAATTACGAGCATGGGCAATCACATTCAACATCGAACGACCCACAACTGCAACCGAACGGCCTTGCTTTTGGGCAATACTAAGAATAATATTCAGCCGATGGACTGACGAGGCAAAGGTTGTGACTAAAATCCGTCCTTCAGCTTGAGCAAAAATTCGATCTAAGTTCGGAGCAACAGAACTTTCAGAAGGTGTAAATCCGGGAACTTCTGCGTTTGTTGAATCACTCAACAAGCATTGAACCCCTTTTTCGCCGTATTCTGCAAGTCGTTGAAAATCAAAGAATTCTCCATCAACGGGAGTGTGATCGATTTTGAAGTCACCACTATGAATCACAACACCAACTGGAGTATTAATCGCAACTGTAAAACTATCCGCAATCGAGTGAGTATTCCGAATATATTCAACCAGGAAATTCTTCCCAAGTCTGACAATTTCTCTAGGACGAACGCTTCTGAGTTCAGTATGATTTGAGACTCCTGCTTCTTCTAATTTTCCGTGCAATAATGCCATCGCCAGTCGCGGGCCATAAATGACGGGAACATCAAATTGCTTCAGGTGAAAGGGAATGCCACCAATATGGTCTTCGTGACCATGAGTGACAATCATTCCCTTAATTTTATGTTGATTTTCTCGCAGATACGTGACATCGGGTAGAACAATATTTACGCCGTGCATCCCATCTGTAGGGAAAGCCAATCCGGCATCGAGGAGAATAATTTCATCATCATACTCAAAAACACAAGTGTTCTTGCCAATTTCGTGCAAACCCCCTAATGGGATAATTTTCAAGCCATTTCCCTCACTTTTACTAAGGGGTTTCCGAGAAGAACTTCTTGTTTTAATGATGGGTGTAGTTACGTTTTTAACCATGTTTGTTTTTCCTTTGAATCTGTTGTTTTTTTGTTTAAGAATGAACGACTAGAGCTAAATGTTAATTCGAGTCGAAAGCTCGATCAACAAACTGTGATTAACTAAAGTCTTAATCAACTCACGACTAATGTTCATTAATATTCAGTTGTCTGAAACTTTGCTTTTTTTCTACTTTTTATACTGATCTTAAGCTTCCAGTAATTTGAGTTCACTTAACACCTGTTGCAATTGTTGAGTGACCTCACTAGAAGGTTCACACAGCGGAGATCGAGTCGAACCTACGTTCCAGCCCTGCAACTTTAAGGCAGCTTTCACTGGAATCGGGTTCGTCATTGAAAAGAGTACCTTAAATAGTCTGAAGAGTTTGAGATGAGTTTCGGTTGCGATTTGTACACTTCCTGTTTCAAAGGCTTGAATCATCTGCTGCAATCGATCTCCGACCAAATGACTGGCAACACTCACAACTCCTATTCCCCCGACTGCCAAGATCGGTAGTGTTAGAGAGTCATCTCCAGAGTAGATCTTAAATTCTGGAGGGGTTAGCCGTCGAATTTGACTCACTTGCTCTAAATTGCCACTCGCTTCTTTAATCGAGACAATGTTAGAGACTTCCGCTAACCGAGCCACCGTTTCTGGATGTAAACTCTGTCCGGTTCGACCTGGAACATTGTAGAGCATCATAGGTAGCTCTGGGCTCGCTTGTGCGATCGCCCTAAAATGTTGGTACAAGCCCTCTTGGGGAGGTTTGTTGTAATAGGGAACCACCTGCAATGATCCATCTAACCCTAGTTTAGCAGCTTTTTGAGTCGCTTCGATCGCTTCGCGTGTACTATTTGATCCGGTTCCCGCCATAATCTTGGCTTTGGAAGCCACGGCATTTTGCACAACTCGAAACAGTTCATACTCTTCTGACCTAGTTAATGTCGGGGATTCCCCTGTTGTCCCACAGACGACCAAGGTATCCGTACCGTGGTCAACCAAATGAACAGCCAACTGTTCTGCCACTTCATAATTAACACTTCCATCTGCTTTAAACGGCGTAATCATCGCCGTCATCACCTTTCCAAAACTTACCATCTACTTTTCATCAGTTGTGCAATTTCCAAGGCTGATTGTTGCCAGTTGTGATTGTTGCCAGTTGTGTTTGTTGCTAATTGTGTCACATTTGACGTGCAGTTGAGCTGATCAATGTTCCCAAGCGTTTTCATCTCCAACGGCAAACCTAACACTGTTAATGGCTAGCGACAAGGGAAGACTGATTTAAAAGATTCTTCGCTACTAATAATTCCGCAATTTGTACAGCGTTCAATGCCGCCCCTTTACGAACTTGATCGCCACTCAGCCATAGTTCTAAGCCACAGGGGTGAGAAATATCTTGACGGATGCGGCCTACCAATACCGGATCTCGACCCGTTGCATCAATGGGCATGGGGAAATAGTTAGCTTGCCAGTCTTCTCGCAATTCTACTCCCGGTGCTTGAGACAGAATTTCTCGTGCTTTTGCCACACTGAAGGGTTGATCAAACTCTAGATTAATCGCTTCTGAATGGGCGCGAAGTACGGGAACCCGCACACAGGTGGCTGAAACTCGTAAGTCTTCTACCCCGAAAATTTTGCGAGTTTCGTTCACCATTTTCATTTCTTCTTGGCAATACCCCTGATCATTCAAGGGAGAATTATGAGGGAATAAATTAAATGCCAAGGGATAGGGAAAAATTTCAGCTTGGGGCGTTTCTCCTCGTAAAATGGCTTGGGTCTGGGTTTTGACTTCCTCCATTGCCCTAGCACCCGCACCACTAGCTGATTGATAGGTCGCAACTATGATTCGACGGATGGGTTGCACCTGATACAACGGCCAAAGCGCAACAGTCATTAGGATTGTTGTACAGTTAGGGTTGGCAATAATCCCTTGATGAGAAGCGGCCGCCTCTGGGTTCACTTCCGGTACAATTAATGGGACTTGATCGTCCATCCTAAAGGCACTGGAGTTATCAATCACCACTGCCCCTGCTTCAACAGCTTTGGGTGCCCACTGTTTAGAGGTAGACCCTCCCGCTGAGGCTAGAACCAAGTCAACGTCATTAAAAGATTGCTCATCAACGGCTTCTACCGCGATCTTTTCACCTTTAAACGAAAGTTGAGTTCCGGCTGAACGCGCTGATGCCAGCAGTTTCAGGTCTGCCACTGGAAAGTTACGACTCTCCAACAACTCTAACAATTCTGTTCCAACAGCACCCGTCGCCCCTAATATGGCAACTCGGTAAAACTTAGACAATGTTAAAACCCTCCCTCGGAAACAATTCTAAAATCAACCTGAAATTTCAATAACAAAATTAATAACAAACCAATCGGTCATCTACAATAGTAAGCCGTATCTAAAATTAAAAAATATCCTCTCACAGCCACTTAGTTTGAATCTTAATATTTGGGTCAGCTATCCGGATTGAAAACTTGAGGGCAAATTGTCGCTAACTTCTGCGCGGCGCGATCGCCAGATAGGATACAATTGCACATCTAGTCGATAGACTAACTCAACCCAAATTATAGTTCCCCAGAGTCAAAATGTGTTGAGGGGTTATTAAGTACAAGAATACCACGATTATGAAAGTTACCCAGGAAAAACTTCCCGCTAGCCAAATTGGGCTAGATATCGAAATCTCCCCAGAAATGTCCAAAAACGCCTACGAGCAAGTGATTCGTCAATATGCTCGTTCGGTCAATATTCCTGGGTTTCGCAAAGGGAAAGTTCCCCGTCATATTCTCGTCCAACGTTTAGGAGTCGGTCGGATTAAAGCCGCAGCTCTAGATGATTTGATGCAGCAATACTTACCCAAAGCGGTTGAACAGGAAAATATCTCGGCCATCGGCAGTTTTGAACTTCGGGGCGATGTTGAAGACTTGGTCGCCCAGTACGAACCGGGACAGAGTTTAACCATTAAGGCAGCAGTTGATGTCGAGCCAGATGTCCAACTCGGCGAATATCAGGGCTTAACGGTGCAAGCCGAAGAAATTAAGTTTGACCCCGCTCGTGTCGATGAAGTCTTAGAGCAGGAACGAGCCAAACTCGCTACCCTCGTCCCCGTAGAGAACCGACCTGCTCAGGAAGGCGATGTGGCATTTGTAGACTTTAAAGGGGTCTTTGCCACTAACAGTGAGGAGGAAGAACCGGAAGAAATTCCCGGTGGCCAAGCCGATAACTTCCAACTGGAGTTAACCGCCGGACAATTTATTCCCGGTTTTACTGAAGGAATGGTCGGGATGAACCCCGGCGAAACCCAAGAACTTCAGCTGGCATTTCCTGAAGACTATGGCAATGACGAACTCGCCGGAAAACCTGTGGTATTTACCGTCACGCTCAACGAACTCAAGGAAAAAGAACTGCCGGAACTTGATGATGATTTCGCCGAAGAAGTCAGTGAGTTTGAAACCTTAGCCGAATTGCGAGAGTCCCTCGAAAAGCAGTTTCAAGAGGAAGCCGACGACAAAACCACAACCAACAAACACCAAGCTTTAGTAGAGGCAGTTGTTGCCAATTTACACGTAGATTTACCCGAAACTCTGATTAAACAGGAGGTCGATCAAGTCCTGACCCAGCAAGCCATGCAATTGAGTCAGATGGGAGTAGACATTAAGCAACTCTTTACCCAGGAAATGATTCCGCAAATGCGAGAACGTTCTCGTCCTCAAGCCATTGAACAGCTTAAGCAATCTTTGGCTATTAAGGAAATTGCCAAGCGAGAGTCACTCACGCTTTCTGAGGAGGAAATTCAAGCCGAAGAAGCCAAAGCAATCGAACAGTTGAAAGATCAGGAGGTTGACCCAGAACGGTTGCGAGAAGTGGTCAGCGAAGATTTATTGCGGAAGAAGACCTACACCTGGCTAGAAGAAAATTGCACCGTTGAATTAGTTCCGGAAGGAACATTAAGTTCGTCAGATGAGGAAGATGAGGAAATAGAAGCTGAACCCACTGAGGTAGAAGTTGAAGTCTTAACTTCAGAAACAGCCGAACCCGTTGAGACAGACATTGAAGCCTCAGCCTCAGACTCTGAAGCAACACAAGAGGAATAATGGTCTGGGCTTGAAACGCTAAAAATAGCTTTGAAAGCCAGAAGCAGGAGTAGCAAGAAAAAGCGATAAAGGGGGTCATTTGTCGGTCATCTTTAGTCTATTCGGATAGAGAGTCTCAATCTTCCTCTTGCCTCCTGCCTTTTGCGTCTTCCTACAGAAAAGCTGAAATGAATTCAGTTTTTTTGGGAAAAATATAAAGTTTACCCACCCCCGTTTGCGACGAGTTGAGGCATAATATACTGTATTAAGTTCACCAAACTTTCAAACTCAACCTGCAAAAATTGCCCCAGGTGTACCAAGGCACTACTCATAATATCCAGATCTTAAAAATCCTAGATCTCAAAAATCACACAGTTCAACATCTATCTATACTGCCCCATGATTACATCTGAGTCTTATCACCCGTCCATTGTGAGCTTTAATAACCGCGATCTCCAAAGTTCTAGCCAACAGGAGATTCAGTCTATGAGTTCACCTAAAATGATGATTCCGATGGTGGTCGAACAGTCGGGAATGGGAGAACGGGCTTTTGATCTTTACTCCCGTTTGCTCAGAGAAAGAATTATTTTTCTGGGAACAGAAATAAATGACGAGATCGCCAACGCCGTCAGCGCCCAAATGTTGTTTCTTGATGCTGAAGATCCTGAAAAAGATATTCAACTCTACATAAATTCTCCGGGCGGTTCCGTAACAGCAGGCATGGGAATTTATGATACGATTCAACAGGTTCGCCCAGATGTTGTCACAATCTGCTATGGTATAGCAGCTAGCATGGGCGCGTTTTTATTATCATCTGGAACAAAAGGAAAACGGATGTCCTTGCCTAATTCTCGGATTATGATTCACCAACCTTTAGGAGGGGCGCAAGGACAAGCCGTAGATATCGAAATCCAAGCGAGAGAAATTCTTTACCATAAACGCACACTGAATCAAATTCTCGCTCAAAATACAGGTCAGCCCCTAGAACGTATTGAAGCGGATACGGAACGTGACTTTTTTATGTCTGCTGAAGATTCCAAAGAATATGGTCTAATAGACATGGTAATCTCTAAGCAGAATCGTCCTATCCCTGGAGAATCTGTCCCAGCAAATTAAGACGAGGCAATTATGTCAAAATACGACTCCCATCTAAAATGTTCCTTTTGCGGAAAATCCCAAGAACAAGTTCGTAAGTTGATAGCCGGGCCAGGGGTCTACATTTGCGATGAATGCGTCGAGTTATGCAATGAGATTTTAGATGAGGAGTTGTTTGACTCCAACTCAGCTTCTCCTCCACCTCCTCCCCCTCGTCCCCAAGCCGCCCCCCCTCCGAAACGTCGTCCTCGCCCTAGTCGAGTCGCTCTCAATCAAGTGCCTAAGCCGGTTGAGATTAAAGCTTACCTCGATAATCATGTGATTGGTCAGGATGAGGCGAAAAAGGTGCTTTCTGTCGCTGTCTATAATCACTACAAGCGGTTAGGGTTTATCCAGGGAAAAAGCCGCCAACCGACAGAAGATAATATCGAACTGCAAAAGTCGAATATTCTATTAATTGGGCCAACGGGAAGCGGGAAAACTCTACTCGCAGAAACCCTCGCCAAAATGTTGGATGTTCCCTTTGCAGTAGCGGATGCAACAACACTGACAGAGGCAGGATATGTAGGCGAAGATGTAGAAAATATTCTGTTACGGTTGTTACAAGTGGCTGATTTTGATGTGGAAGAAGCCCAACGAGGAATTGTCTACATTGACGAAATTGATAAAATCGCCCGTAAAAGTGAAAATCCCTCCATTACACGAGATGTTTCCGGGGAAGGAGTCCAGCAAGCCCTGTTAAAGATGTTGGAAGGGACAGTCGCCAACGTTCCCCCACAAGGTGGACGAAAACACCCTTACCAAGATTGTATTCAAATTGATACGACCAATATTCTGTTTGTCTGTGGTGGAGCGTTTGTGGGACTAGATCGGATTATAGAGCAGAGAACGGGCAAAAAGTCAATGGGCTTTATTCAGGGCGAAAAGGAGCAAGAGAAAGAGAAACAGGCAGCGGATACCTTGAAAAAAATGGAACCCAACGACTTGGTGAAGTTTGGTATAATTCCTGAGTTAATTGGTCGTATTCCAATGGTTGCGGTTCTCGACCCGTTAGATGAAAAGGCATTAATGGCGATTTTAACTGAACCTCGCAGTGCATTGGTTAAACAGTATCAAAAACTGCTGCGAATGGATAACGTGCAGTTAGAATTTGAAACAGAGGCAATTCAAGCGATCGCTCAAGAAGCCTATCGTCGTAAAACAGGTGCTAGAGCATTACGGGGAATTGTCGAAGAATTGATGCTCGATGTCATGTATGAGCTACCGTCTCGCAAGGACGTAAAACGCTGTCAGGTGACGAAAGAGATGGTTGAGAAACGCTCAACGGCTGAGTTATTAGTTCATCCCTCTTCGCTTCCTAAACCCGAATCTGCTTGAAAAGTTGAATTCGTCATGTAATGTATGGCACTCTTGCTAGAGTAGCCAAAATTTTCGTGATCCAGATGCTCGTACCGATAATTTTCAGAGGGCTATGTGTGGGGTCAAGGGATTACAACTTGACTTGAACTTTCCCACACCGTTCGTTGGCTGGAACCGCTTCCATAATTTTTTGCGGATAGGGAAGGTTGAGGTTTGTCATTAGCTCAATGAATGCTTTGCGATCGCGTCCAACAAAACGAGAATTGAAGCGTTTTTCCTCAGAAATTGTAGAAACCGTCTGTCCTTTGTAGTCGTGAGCCGGATAAACTAGAGTTTCGTCGGGTAATTGAAATAAGCGTTGAGTGACTCCATCATAGAGCAAACCGGGATCGCCTCCTTGTAAGTCAGTTCGTCCACATCCCCGAATAAATAGGGTATCTCCGGTTAAAATGCGATCGCGGTTAATAAAATAAGCGTGATGACAGTTAGTATGACCTGGAGTTGCGATCGCCTCTAGCGTAATATTTCCAATAGATAAAATCTCACCATCTGCTAAGTACAAATCCGCACAATCCGCCAGACAGCCTTGAGGAAGCACCCCGAAACAACCCGTCAATTCTCGCAACTGACCCGTTCCTGTAATATGATCGGCATGAATATGCGTTTCGATACAAAATTTTAAAGTTAAGTTTAATTCCTGTAATAATTTTAAATCTCGTTCAACCTGTTCTAAAACCGGATCGACAAGAATTGCTTGTTTCTGGCTCAGATCGGCAATTAAATAGGTGTAGGTGCTAGAAGTTCGGTCAAATAGTTGACGAAAGAGCATTTTTGTGCGTACAAAGTTAGCGGGAACAAAAATCAATCTTTCCAAATAATATCCTTCTGCTGGAGGAAGTCAAACTCCGAAATATCACCTATTCTAGAAGTAGATAGACTTAAAGCTCATGTCTAAATCTAGACGCAAGCCGGAGGACATCAAAGTGAGCATCTTCTCCAAAGTTACACTCGTAATCGCCAGTTCTGTTTTCTTTTCTGTTGGCTTATCCACATCCGCCCATGCCCAAAACCCCGCCCATGTGCAACAATTGATTGCAACGGGTGCTTGTCAAGGCTGTGATTTACGCGGAGCCGATCTCAGCAAACATCACTTAATTGGAGCCGACCTCAGAGATGCAGACTTATCAGGAGCTAATTTAGCATACACCAATTTAGAGGGAGCAGACCTGAAAGGAGCAAACCTTACAGAAGCAAACTTACAGGGAGCTTTCCTCAATAGTGCTGAGTTAGAGAATGCTAACCTCACACAAGCAAATTTAACGGATGCAAACCTAATTCAAGCTCGACTCCAAGGAACACAACTGATTGGAGCAAATCTTGATGGTGCGAGTTTCTTGGTACAGTCTCTTGAAGAAGCTCAACTCTCTCCAGTGGGTTCTGCTGAAGAACTGGGAGATCGAGATCAGCTCAATATCGGACGAGAAGATTCCCGCTTGACCTTTCCGGTTGGTGGCTCAGAAACCGAGGAATTTGAGTATACACAAGAATATCTTGATGAACTGTTCCGACCTTTAGAAGCTAATCCAGAACCCGATTCAGACCCTGATATTCCGTTTCCTCCTCGCATTGAGTTTTAATAAATTCATAATCTTTTAACAAAAGAAGTAGCACCCTTTACAAAAATGATTGGGTTCTAGACTTCAAGATAAGAATATCTACAAAGGTCAGAGAAACTGTCGTAACTGAAACTCGGCAAGCTGTTTGGCTTGATTAATCGTTTGTCTAGGCTCCCATGTTCCCTGAGCAATTAGATTGCCGTGTGGGCAACGATATTGATAGCTAACACAGTAGCAATGAATATCGCTGGCTGGAATTTGGGTTTCCTTCTTGATGTGAAGTTTAACTGTCCCTAATTCATCAGTATAGGTAGCTTGGCAAACCTGACCTTGCTCTATCCAGTTTAAATTGCAGGAAGGATTAACCTCTACTCTGGTTCGGGGATTCCAGCTTGCAGACCAGGCTGATGGGGTAATCACAGCCTCAGCTATCTGAGAGATAAGATTCTGAGTCTTCATAAAGGTTGTTCTTAGATTTTTGTAGATGTTGACCACTGATTGGGTGAAGGATTCAGGCTATTCGGTCGTTCTGAATCTCCGTCACTGATTGAATGGATACGCTAAGTCTCGGAACTACTCAGCTTCTGACAAAGATTTCTCTGTCAATAAAGTTGGATATTGACTACATACACCGTCAAGATGATAAATTCCTAAAGCTTAATCAAGTCAGGTTGATCATTGAATTCACGAAATATGCAACCCAATTCAATAAACAAGTTGACCTGAAAAAATCCGACTTGATTAGGACTCTATGATTGTATCTCTAGGCAACCTGTAGTTAGCCCACTTTAGTCTGACTATTATTTGCACACCAAGAAAGTAAAAATATGAAGTTGAACAAACAAGATACTAATACAAAAAAATCGGTTGCCGCAACTTATGCCCTACCACCTTCACTAAATCTTTACACGAAAATTGTTACCTAGAAAACATTCCTTCATATTAGGGGGGGTTATGTAAAGCTATGAGGTCTGATATTTATGACAGATTATCGTTCGCCGTCTCTGGGACACTCGTCATTTTGAGTCAGGATTTAGGTTTTCTGATGAATCCCAAAATTAGTCTAGTCTATCCCTTGACAAACCCTTAGTGATATAGAGAGGTAGAGGTAATTGTAATATTCGTGACATTATTGTGACTTGAATAAAAAATCAAGCTATTTTTTATTTGAAAAAGAGTTAGCCAGGATCAGCTAGATCTATGAGTATTGTGCAATTGTAAGTTATGTAGCGTGGCCCAAATCAATGCAGCAAAGAACAACTTTAATTTCTGAGTTAGTCGAATTTCCCGAATTTGTAGACGTACTCAACAAAAACTTTCCAGGAGCATTGCCCTTGGACGAGTATATGAGAAAGACCTACGAATGCTTGAGTCCTTATGGATTTGAAGACGAAAATACGATGGGAATGATCGCGATCTGTCGAGATGAAATTACAGATCCGATGCACGAAGAAGTTATGAAATATTGGGGAAAAACCTTCAACTGTTGTAGTTTAGCCGGATTTATTACAATCGGGCAAACGGGACTCATCGCCGCCACAAATCATACGCCGATTTCCGATCGCATTCGTCGCTTCACCTTTTATGCGATGCCTCATATTGCCATCTCTCGTTACGGAGAAATTGGCAAAGTATATCGAGAAGGCATTCAGAAACCTTCTCATGCTTGTGGAGCGTTAGAGGCCATTGTAGAAGAGTTAGAATCTGGACATCTGAATCTAGAAATGGATTTACACGATATCGAACAAAGTATTATTCGTCAAAAGATTCTTTCGACTCTCAATTATGGCGATAAACCCGATTTATGCGACATCACTAAACTGGCTTGTAAGATTATTTCCCAGGATGTGAAGCGCTTACTCAGTTCTCTCAATCCGATTATTTTCCACTATGCGGTGATGACAGGAATTCAAATACACGGGCCATTAGATAGCCAATGGGTGTATCCCCAGGATTTCTATATCGTCAGTTCTATGTTTGATAGTGCGAAGAAAACGATTACTGTCTTTGACAAGTAAGTTTTCAGAAGTGAGCTGATCGCGGATTAGAAAAAGGACAAGGATGTGTCAGATCAAAAGGATTGAAGCCGACCATCCCTGTCCAATAGATCAGCGCGATCGCACTGATCTAGGTTTGTGAATCTATAATCTGAATTGAGAGAAAGCCCTAAAGCAATAAATTCTGAGAAAATCAAAAATTTTGCGGATTTTACTAAAATGGTATAAGAATAAGAAGAAAATATTCAAAATCTGTCTTAAAGTCGTGCCTAATCGGACTTCCTTCTTAACCTTACTGCTCAGTCTTAGTGTGTGGAGCATTCCGAGTCCAGCCACTAGCCAAGCACTGATTCCCTACACGATACAACTCAATCCAGAACAGCTTGAACAAACAGGTTTAGGCTTGATCGAAGAAGCCGCTCAACTGACTCGATTTCAGCAATATCAACTGGCGCTTCCTAGAGCCGAGCTCGCAACCCAGTTAGCTCCAGACAGTTACCAGACTTGGGCTTTACTGGGTAGTCTTTACATTCAATTTGATCGCCTAGATGAAGGAGTAGTCGCCCTCGAACAAGCACAAAAGCTAGATCCGGGAAATGCTCCGGTGCGGTTTGTTCTCGGAGAAGCTTATTTTCGTAAGGGTGAGTACCGAGATGCCATCGATCAGATTGAAGCGGGATTAAAAGTCCGTGATGATGTTCCCGGTGCTTTGTTTGATCTGGGTAATGCTTACTATATGCTCGGTGAATACGATCAAGCGATCGCGCAATACGAAAAAGCCTTTGCTCAAGAGAAGAATCTATGGCCGGCTGTTAACAATATCGGCTTAGTTCGCTATGAGATGGGAGATACAGAAGGTGCGATTGAAAAATGGCGAGAGGCGATCGCCATCGATGAAAAAGCCGCAGAACCCATATTAGCGATCGCAGTGGCTCTATATAACCAAGGAAAACGCCGACAAGCCTTATCAATGGGAGAAACTGCGCTACAAATCGATGGTCGCTACGCCGATCTAGAATTTCTTAAAGAAAACCTTTGGGGCGATCGCTTGCTCAAGGATACCCAAGAATTTCTAGACACACCTCAAATGAAAGAAACAATCGCCCAACTGGGAAACCCATCGACATCGGTGTCTCCCTAGTCTTGATCATCAGCAGAAGAACAGCCAACGTCTACTGTCTGTTTTGTTAACAAACAACTCTTACTCATCCGGTAAGAGCGATTTAATCTTGTCAACAAATTGCTGATGATCGATCACAGGCTTAGAAATATAATCATCCGCACCGCTTTGAGCGAGGAAATCTTCGCGATCGCCAGCCATCGCATGAGCAGTAACAAGGATGATCGGTAGTTTAGCGGTTTCGGGATCGGCTTTCAGGAGTTGGGTAATTTTAATCCCATCGATCGCCTTACCTTCATAAACACTGCGGGCAAGGGATACATCCATTAAGATCAGATCAGCCTCACGAGCGCGGGCTATTTTGATCACCTCTTCCACATTTTCTGTATGTTTAACATCCAACCCGCCCCGTTTTGTCAGGATTTTTGAGAAAACACGGGCATTAACCGGATCGTCTTCTACAATCAGAACCGTCTTCATCTAGGTCTCCCGTTGGACAAACTCTCCGATAAATGAACGATGTGTCATCATATCATGCTCTTTGGGAGCAAAGAATTACAGTTAAACTTTATATCCTTGAGCGTATCAAGTGATGAACACTTCCATCAAAATCTGCAAAACTTGGTAATTGAGTTGCAGTTTTCACTTTGTGATCATAACTCGAAAGCTGCCTCACCTGAGTTTCAGCCCTAGAGTAGAAGTATAAAGCTTTCTGCTCATCTTGCTTCAATCCGTGACATGGTAGCTGACAGCACTTGAAATCTTGCTTGATCTTAGAATAAAAGACTTTTGTGAGCAAAATACTAAGAACGATTCTATCCTCGACGCATTTGACCATTAGTTCGAGTGTCAGACCCTAAAGCCATGCAAACCTGTAGATTTTTTTGGAAATGATGAAAATATTTCCGCAAAGCGTTCGCTAAGATAGCAGTTACTGTTCTGACAAAAGATAACTCTCACTCCTGGAGATGATGAAAGCTGGATTACTCTCAACTGGTGCTTTGATGCCTTTGCTCAAACCTATCAAACAGTATGGCTTGTCTGTATTGTTCTGGCTGCTAATCGTTGCCCCAGCGCAAGCCTCTGTCTTGATGCGAATTGCCGTTACAGAAGATGCAAGTCAAGTCAAGGTGGGAAGTTCGACTCAGGCTGTTGTTCGGGATGCTAATGGTCAAACGGTCGGACAAATTTCTCCTCAAGGTGGATTAGTCGCACAACCCAAGTCTGGTCAAATTTCGTTGGGAGAATGGCAAGGCAATCAACTCTGGATAGAACCAACGGCAAATGGTCACGTCTGGATTGGTGAAGGTTGGTATCGAGGTCGAGTGTTGTTAGTTCCTAAAGAGGGTGGAATTACAGCGGTTAACTATGTTGATCTCGAACAGTATCTCTACAGTGTATTAGGGGCAGAAATGGATGGCGGCTGGCCCCAAGAAGCCTTAAAAGCCCAAGCTGTAGCTGCCCGAACCTACGCGCTTTACAAACGAGAACGGAGTAACGGGGTTTATGATTTAGGGGATGACCAAAACTGGCAAGTGTATAGGGGGTTAAGCACAGAGTCAGGCGGCACTCAGGCAGCAGTACAAGCCACCGCAGGACAAGTTTTAACTCATAATGGTCGGATTATCTTAGCGGTCTTTCATTCGTCTTCTGGTGGACATACAGAGAATGTCGAGGATGTTTGGAATGACCCTTTGCCCTATTTGCGAGGTGTACCGGACTATGACAAGGGTTCACCTGTGTTTGAATGGACAGAGACTTTTTCTCAGGCTGATCTGTCTGAACGGATTTCTGGTGTGGGAAATATCACTTCTATGACTCCAGAACAAACAACCGAATTTGGCAGTATTCTCTCTATGAAAGTGGTGGGAGACAGTGGGACTCAAACTATGACCGGAGAGGCGATCGCCTCTGCATTAGGACTCAGAAGCACTCGATTTCGCGTTAACCGTCAGCCCAATTCCACTAATTTTACCATTGTGGGGCGAGGGTTTGGGCATGGTGTGGGACTTAGTCAATGGGGAGCTTATAACCTGGCACAAGCTGGATACACTTATTATCAAATCCTCATGCACTATTATCGCGATACCACGTTATCAAGAATTCAAGTCCAGTAATCAGTAGAATTATGAATTATAAATTTTAAGAGGAGAAGGGGATGACTATTGTTCAAGACATAGAAACAGCTAAAACCGAACCCGAAGTTGAGAAAATCAAATATCCGCCCGGAAATATCGAAAGTCAGGAGCCACAGTTGGAAAGTTATTTGCATCTACAACAATTATTACTGTTATTAAAGTGTTTGGATTGGCTCTGGCAAGAAAGAACGGATTATTTTGCGGCTGGAAATTTGAGCATTTATTACCGCTGCGAACAAGATCAAACCCCAAAATTTCGAGGACCGGATTTCTTTGTGGTGTTAGATACCGAACGCAAACCGAGAAAAAGCTGGGTGGTTTGGGAAGAAGAGGGAACATATCCGAATGTAATCATCGAATTATTATCTCCTTCTACTGCAAACGTTGATAGAACAGACAAGAAAAAAATCTATCAAGATACATTCCGA
>JBCBCI010000039.1:0-51776 GCA_038530755.1 Cyanobacteria bacterium J06592_8
TAGGAGAAAGTAAAGAGGAAGTATTGCAATTAATTCAGGAAGCTATTTTATTTCATCTTGAAGACTTGCAAGAAAGTGGTCAGCCCATTCGGTGAACCCACTTCTACCAGTGAAATTGTCACTCTTTCCATCGCCAATAGCAACACCTGACGAAACTCAATTAGAAGGATTGAGAAGCAGAGATCTCTATTATTGATACCGTCCCCTTTTCGGTATTATGAAAGAGAGTTAATTCTGACAGAGTAGAGACCTTTTAAATCATGGTGAGTAAGATAGTAGCTCGAAGATTCGAGAAATCGTGGTTTAATCAATGAGAGTCATTAGTCGTAAAGCATTGCGGAAATTCTGGGAAAAACACGCTGATGCCCAGTCTCCTCTGTTGCTTTGGTATCAACGTATTACCGCTAGTCAATTTGCCTCATTGAATGAACTACAGCAAATTTTTCCCTCGGCAGATATTGTTGAGAACTTTACAGTCTTCAATATCGCTGGCAACCGCTATCGTCTGATCACATACATTGATTATGAGTATAGAATGGTGTTTATTCGATCAGTTCTGACTCATGCCGAATATAGCAAGGAGAAATGGAAAAATGACGAGTGGTTTAAAGACTCCTAGCCCTTATTATTTAGAACTCATCACTGCATTTCCCCCTCGCCCAATAACAAATGAACTTGAATACCAAGCCACGCAAGCACAAATCAACAAAATTTTAGACAAGCCCCAATTAAACTCCGACGATCGCGCCTATCTAAAAATTCTAGGTTTGACCATTTACGACTATGAAGAACAAACCGAATTGTTTTGAAATTGCTATCAATAAGACTACTTTTAGTTAGCTTCTTATTCTGATGATTTAGCACCTAGAACACTCAAGAGTATTTTTAAGCAAGCTAAACTTACATTGAAACTTATGTACATACAGTAGTAACCTGATTAAAGGCGAGAGTGAAATCAGTTCTAGAAAAATGCTATAACAGAGTACACCTTTAAACGAAGACCTGTACAGTTACGCTCGAAAACAACAAATACAGTTAGGGTTCATTCATCTACCGGAGTCTGAAAATTGTCACCGCAATCCTCTAAAACTGCTCATCCACTGGCTCGTCTGTTTCGCTACGCTCGTCCCTATCGGATGCAAATTCTTCAGGCGACAACTTGTTCAATTTTAAACAAAATTTTTGATTTGGCTCCCCCGATTTTAATTGGTGCGGCGGTTGATGTTGTTGTCAATCAGCAGGATTCCTTTATCGCGAACTGGGGAGTGGAAAATGTTGTCGCTCAATTGTGGATATTATCGCTATTGAGTTTAATTATCTGGGGATTAGAATCGAGCTTTCAATATGCTTATGAACTGATGTGGCGAAATTTGGCTCAAACGATTCAACATGAACTCCGCTTGGATGGGTATCGCCATTTACAAGATTTAGAACTTGCTTTTTTTGAAGAACGCAGTACGGGAAGTTTGATGTCGATTTTAAATGATGATATCAACCAACTCGAACGGTTTTTAGATATTGGCGCGAATGAAATTATCCAAATTGTCACAACAGTATTTTTAGTTGGCGGTGGATTTTTTATTGTGGCTCCGAGTGTGGCGGGTTGGGTGATGTTACCCATGCCTTTTATTGTTTGGGGTTCGCTGTTTTTTCAAAAACGTCTGGCTCCTCGTTATGCGAAAGTCCGAGAAAAGGTGAGTTTATTAAATGGGCAACTTTCTAATAATTTGAGTGGAATTAAAACGATTAAAAGTTTTACGGCTGAAGATTATGAAGTTGAACGAATTAATGAACAAAGTAACGCCTATCGCTACAGTAATAAACAAGCGATTAAACTCTCTTCTGCGTTTATTCCCTTGATTCGGATGCTAATATTCTTGGGGTTTATTGCCACTTTATTATTAGGCGGATTAGAAGCAATAGCCGGACGGTTAGCGGTCGGAACCTACAGTGTTTTGGTGTTTATGACTCAACGTTTGTTATGGCCGTTAACCCGACTAGGTTCAACCTTCGATCAGTATCAACGGGCGATGGCTTCTATTAACCGAGTTATGAATTTGTTAGATACTCCGATTGAAATTCATCCGGGGGAAATTTCCCTCCCTGTGAACCAAGTTGAAGGCGAAATTGAAATTAAAAATATTAGCTTTGCTTACAAAGATCGATTTACTGTTTTTGAAGATTTGTCTCTTAGTATTCCCGCCGGAAAAACGATAGCTATTGTAGGGGTAACAGGTTCAGGAAAAAGTACATTAGTTAAACTGTTGCTGCGGTTGTATGAAATCCAGTCGGGAAGTATTACCCTTGATGGAATAGCAATCAATAAAATTCAACTCAAAGATTTACGTCAAGCTATTGGTTTAGTCAGTCAGGATGTTTTTCTGTTTCATGGAACGGTTGCTGAAAATATTTCTTATGGGAGTTTTGATGCGAGTTTACCGGAAATAATTGCAGCGGCTCAAGTTGCAGAAGCTGATAATTTTATTCAGAAATTACCTCAAGGTTATGATACAATTGTCGGAGAACGAGGACAAAAATTATCGGGCGGACAACAACAACGAATCGCGATCGCCAGAGCTGTTTTGAAAAATCCACCGATATTAATATTAGATGAAGCGACTTCTGCGGTTGATAATGAAACCGAAGCCGCTATTCAGCGATCGCTCGAACAAATTACCCGAAATCGCACAACCATTGCGATCGCCCATCGTCTTTCAACCATTCGCAATGCGGATTGTATTTATGTCATGGAACACGGAAAATTGGTGGAATGGGGAAAACATGAAAAATTGCTAGAAACATCAGGAATTTATGCAGGCTTGTGGCGTGTACAATCTGGACTCAAATCTGAATTAAACTAAAAAAATTAGAAAACCAGCAATATTAACCGCTAGTCTTGTATATGGGATAACGCATCGGAAATAACATGAAATATAATTTTTTGAGGACAGCAGTTCTACTCCTGGTTGTCACCAACTTTTCAGGATTTGGATGTTCTTCTGAAGTCTCTCGTCAGGAGAAGGCGCAAGAAATTCATGATCGCATTTTAACCATTGATAGCCATGTAGACTAGCCAATTCTGAAGCTTCGTAACCCAGACTTCGATCCGAGTGTGAGACACGATCCGAATTCACCCGGAGGTGGACAGTGGGATTTAGTGCGGATGGAAGAAGGAAAATTAGATGTTGTTTTCATGTCTATTTTCACAGGACAACAACTCCGCAACAACGAAGCCTATAAAAAAGCGAAAGATCACGTCAATCAACTGATTGATTTCACCGAACAGGTTGTCAAAGACAATCCCGATCAAATTGCGATCGCGCTGACTCCAGAAGAAGCCTATCAAAATGAAAAGTTGAACAAAAAAACGATTTTTCTGGGGATGGAAAATGGTTATCCGATCGGGAAAGACATTAAAAATGTACAATTCTTTTATGATCGCGGGATTCGATACATCACCTTAACCCATTCTAGAAATAATGATTTAGGAGATTCTTCAACCGATAAAACTCAAGAATGGGGCGGTTTAAGTCCGTTCGGTGAAGAAGTGGTCAAAGAAATGAATCGTTTAGGAATCATAATTGATATTTCTCACGTTCACGATGAGACGTTTTGGGATGTGATAAAATTAACAAAAGCTCCAGTCATTGCCTCTCATTCTAGTGCGCGAGCAATTCAAGATTCACCTCGTAATATGAGTGATGATCTGCTCAGAGCTATCAAAGAAAATGGCGGAGTTGTACATCTTTGTTTACTTGGAAAGTACATTAAAGAAATCGAACAAAATCCAGAACGGAAAGCAGCATTGAAAGAAATAGCTCCGGAATTTGAAGCCTGGAGACAAGGAAAACTAAGTGATGAAGAAACGACAGCCCTTTTTGCTAAATACAGAGAAGTCGAGCAAAAATTTCCAGAGAAAAAGCCAACTTTAGCAGATGCAATCAATCATATTGATCACATGGTCAAAATTATGGGTATCGATCATGTTGGTATTGGCTCTGACTTTGATGGCGGTGGTGGATTAATCGGGATTAATGATGTTTCCGAAATGGCAAATATCACCCAGGAGTTATTAGCTCGCGGTTACTCAGAAGAAGATATTCGTAAAATTTGGGGCGGTAATTTAATGCGAGTTTTTGAGAAAGTCATTGAAGTTTCTTCGGAAGAGCAAAAGATCTCTTTGAGAAAGTAACAGTCTCAGAAATTAAATCAGAAATTAAAACCGAAAGAATCAAAAGAAATTAAAAACACAACAAAGAGATGCTATCAATTATTAGTCTTATTAATCTTATTAGTCTTCCCAACTTCCAATTCCCTGGGTTTAACGTCATAATGCTTGAGTCTGGGAGAGTCGCAAAGTAGATGCACCAAGTCAATGTTAAGTGAATCACAAATCTAGATTAATAGAAATTAGGCTCACTCATCATTGTTGGTTTGTTTGCGCTGTTTCCAGTTAACTCCCAGTCGTTTCAGGTAGTCCCAACCTCTTTGAGGCCAGACGTGCTGACGACCTGTTTTTCGAGCAATCCATTCGGCGACTTTAGGGCCAGACCAGGTGCCTCCATCAGGAGCAGGGCCTTGTAAGGCTTGTTTGAGTTCCTGTTGTTGCGCCAAGGTTAACAAGGAGCGAGCAACAGGCGGTTGGCGATCGCGACTGCGGTTCCTGACCGAACAGGGGCCTTCGCGGTTATAGCGCCGAATGATTTCCTTTGAGTAATCGTAGTTTAAGCCGACAACTTCAGCGGCACGTTTAATGGTCCACCCGCTGGCAACGAGCTGAAGTAGGTGCCATCGACGAGATTCAGTGGTATCCCTAGCCTGTCGATAACGGACTTTTAGGTCTTCAGTCGTTAGATGGGGTTCTAGATGAGCTTTTGGTGGCATCCTCCTCTCGCATTACATCCGGAACGTTAATAGATCTATCCAGATTTAGCGCAAAATTCCGGAGTGAATCTGAGAGTTATAGAAAATTCTTATCAAAAATCAGCGATTCATTAGGGGTTTTTTCAGCAGGAGGCGGAGAAACAGTATACAGTTTGACAGTGAGCAATGAACAGTGAATACTGAACAGCCACCAGTGATTAGCTTTTACTATTGCCTATAGCAAGATTGCCCATTGCCTACTGCCTCTGCTCTGTTTGGCTTACTCGTTTTTAAACCTGAACGGGTGTTTCTAAAATTAGTTTTGAGCGCTTCATGGGTTCAGGTACTTCAACTGGGTATTTTCCGGTAAAGCAAGCGGAACAGAAACTCTGAGGATCTTCACCTGTGGCTCGTAACATTCCTTCCCAACTCAAATAGGCAAGCGAATCGACTCCGATATGTTGAGTAATTTCTTCCACTGACTTTTTGGCTGCAATCAGTTGCTCTTGGTTGTCGGTGTCAATTCCATAGAAACAGGGATGAGTCACTGGAGGAGAAGAAATTCTCATGTGAACTTCTGTCGCACCTGCATCTCGCAATGCTTTAACAATTTTGCGGCTGGTGGTTCCTCGCACAATCGAATCATCAACCATAATCACCCGTTTCCCTTCTAAGACATCTTTCAAAGGATTCAGTTTCATGCGAATCCCCGATTCTCGCATTCCCTGAGTCGGTTCAATAAAGGTACGACCCACATAACGATTTTTGATTAATCCTTCCATATAAGGAATTTTAGATTCTTGGGAAAATCCAATCGCCGCCGGAATCCCGGAATCTGGAACCCCAATCACCAAATCTGCCTCAACACCTGATTCTTGTGCTAAAATTCGACCAATTCGCAATCGATAACTGTAGAGACTTTCCCCCTCCATCTGGCTGTCTGGTCGAGCAAAATAAATCATCTCAAACACACAGAGTTTACGAGCCGCTTGCTGATGCCACTGAATTGACTTTAATCCCTCTTCGGTAATCCAAACCAGTTCGCCTGGTTGAACTTCTCGTAAAAATTTTGCGCCGATAATATCGAGTCCACAGGTTTCAGACGCAAGAACATATCGCGTTGGGTTGCCTTCCAAAGTCCCAATCACCAGAGGACGAATCCCGTGTGGATCACGAGCGCCAAATAACCCGGCTGGTGTACCAATCGCTAAACTGAAAGCCCCTTCGCACATCTTTAAAGCACTGGTACAACCCTCTAACCAATTTTTACCGGAATCGATTTCAGATGCGATCGCTAGAGCAATTAATTCAGTATCGGTTGTACTCACAAAACTATATTGGCGTCGAGTCATTTCTTCTCGAAGCTCAGAAGTATTCACCAGATTACCATTATGAGCAACGGCAACCCCTCCCAGACGACAATTGGCAATTGCAGGTTGAGCATTCACCACTCGACTCGATCCAGTGGTAGAATAACGGGTATGACCGACTGCGAGATTTCCTTTTAATTCATTAAGAATTGATTCATTGAAGACTTGAGAAACTAATCCCATGTCTTTGTGTAAATGCAGCTTTTCTGAATCAAAGGTTGCAATTCCTGCTGATTCTTGACCTCGGTGTTGGAGAGCATATAATCCGAAGTAGGTGAGTTTCGCAACGTCTTCACCGGGTGCATAGATACCGAAAACACCACAAGCTTCTTCGGGTTTATCGGGATGTTGAAGATTAGAGTCGTCAGGCTGGTCTGTTGTAAGCAAATCGTTTGGCATCATGGTTGGGCGGTTGTGTTTGATCTCTGAATAACCAGGACTTGGGATCTTATCAAAAGCTGTGCAGCACCAATTAATACTGTCTAGCTACGTTATCATCGCATCTTGATCCCACCTTTAAACAGTAGCGTAAACAACCACGCACGTCATCAACCGTCTGCGTGATGCTCAACCCGATTTGAATCTTTCCGCCATTCTCACAGAGGCAACAGATAACAGCCTACAGAGATAATCAGGCGTTCATCCAGTCAGTTCAGACCAGCTTGAATATTAATTCTTGATTGCTTATCTTTTTGATTACTTTAATTTATTAACTTAAATTTTAACAGTTCCTATGATATTCGCGATCGCTGTGGGGATAGATAAATACCATGACCCTTGTTATCAGGGCGGGTTTGATTCAAATCTGTATAACGAACAATCTAAATTAACCCGCCCGTCAATGATGATGTCACCTGGTTGAGAAATCAAGTGTAAAAGATTAAACAAGATCTTGACAATGATTTTAAATTCATCTGGATCGGCAAAGAGTTATAAAACTTCTCATACTCAGATCCAGATGAAGCGAGGATAACTCTCGGAAGAATCTGTTTCAGAGACTTTCAGACTGAAAATTATACAGGCTAGACTCCAGTAGTCTCAAACTTATCTGACGTCAGATCAGCAGCTCCTACTCCTTTAACGAGCGCTAAGTCTTCACCGTCGAAACTGATAATAGCATCCCCAAAGCCAGTATCCTCAACTAACACATCGCTAAAGGAGATGCCATCTAACACAATTGTATCTCCCATAGCCAGTTCAAAATCTTCAATGATGTCTAGACCCTCACCTTGAGTTAGGACGAAGTCGTCGGCATTACTACCACCAAACAGAAAATCGACACCAGGTCCTCCAATTAAGGTATCGTTATTATCTCCACCTCGGAGTTCATCGACACCTTTGCCCCCTTCTAAAAGATCGCGGCCGACCTGACCTGAGAGGAAATCATTCCCTTTGCCACCCATCAATGTATCGTCTCCGCTGTTTCCGTTCAGGCTATCGCTACCGCCACCCCCATTGAGGAGGTCATTTCCATTACCACCAAGAATGGTATCGCGGCCACCGTTTCCAAACAGTTCGTCATTGCCATCGCGACCTTCAATCAGATCATTACCTCTGCGGCCACGAATCCGGTCGTTAGCAGTGGTTCCATTGAGTCTGTCATTAGTCCCGCCACCATTGATAGTATTTGTCGTAGTCATGATATTTTTGTTCCTATTTTGAGTGTTGACTTTGTTAGTTTGAAATGCAGAGATTCAGAAGGCTTAAAGCTTGTCTGAAAATCACTACACTAAGTTTGATAAGGCTGTAAACGACGAGTCACAAACTCCATCATCTCTAGATTTTTTTCCAGGACAGCAGGTTAGCAGCAAGAATAAGCTGTTGCTATTAGAGACAAAATCGACTGAGATAATAGATAAATTCCCCGTCCCATTTCTGGAAATGGCTTATCTCCAAATCGAGAAGAATAGCGAATCCTATCTTCTGTGCTTTGGCTAGTTACTATCCAGCTCTTACTATTTTTGAGAACACAACTTCCAACTCCTAATGAGTTTAAAGAGTTGTCCTCCACTGAATTTATGGAGGCTGGATAGTCCATTTTTGGACTGAATTTGTGGTTTTCATGCCTGAGTTGACTCCCAGTTAAGTTGTACAGTTAAGTTGTAATCTTAAACATCAAGTCTCTGACGAGCTGATATTTGATTGTTTCAGTTGTCATCAGTTTCCCATCCGTCAAACCACAATCTGACAGTGCAAAACCTCTATGGGTTTGTTTTTTTTAAATTAATAACTAAAGACTTGATCCAATTCCAGTCCTCCCAAAAAAGCACATAAAATGAAGTTAAAATTTTTCACAAATTTGTCACTTTTGAGCGGTTTAAAATATACAGGTTGCGGAAAAATCTACAGTTAAGATAGTCCACAATTAATCCCGTAACACCCCCATATAACGCTTGTTTTATGGTTATGCTTGTAGCTTAATTCGTAACATCAAAAAAAGTCAAGTCAATTTTAGAGACTTTATCAAGCTTTTACAAACTAGGTTGTGATTGACTAACTATCTTCATATAACCCTATCTTTTGTAAAACCCTAAATTTGGAGGACACAGTTTAGGTGTTTAAACCAGCTTAAGCTGAAAGCTTGTCTATCTGTTCGTCTGGATTAAAAAATCAAAGTTTCAACCACTTTTCTCTTCTGTAAATGAGATTGAAACTACAACAGATTGTGAAAGTCACAAACTAGAATTTAGTACAATAAATTTATGTTTTGGTTAAATTTTTATGAAATCCGAATGAAAATAACATTTTCATCTTGACTCATATTACGACTGAGCATTTATAAAGTTCAGTTTTGAGCCTATACTGAATTTGTAGGGCAACAGGCTGATTAAGGTTTAACTTCAAGGCTTCAGTGATCTGCTTCAACTTGACTTTGAATTTCTGCTTTTAAGGGCGGGTGAAGATACCCACCCTAATAATTAATCAGTAATTAGGCACCGCCTCTTAATTTTTCGAGAACACTTCGATCCTGTAAGGTTGAGGTATCGCCACTAATTTCTTGACCTGCGGCTAAATTTCGGAGTAACCGTCGCATAATTTTACCCGATCGCGTTTTGGGTAAATCATCCGTAAAGCGAATTTCACCAGGACGGGCGATCGCGCCAATTTCACTGACGACGTGTTGTTTGAGTTCCTTTTCTAAAGCCTCACTGGGTTGATTTTGCCCTTCTAAGGTCACAAACGCGACAATTTCTTCACCTTTGACCTCATCCGGCTTCCCAACGACAGCGGCTTCTGCAACCGTGGTATGCGAGACCAAAGCCGACTCAATTTCCATCGTTCCTAAACGGTGTCCGGAAACATTAATCACATCGTCAACCCGACCCATCACCCAAAAATAACCATCCTCATCTTTGTGGGCACCATCTCCGGCAAAATAGATATATTCACCGTTTTTGGGTCGCAGATGTTCCCAATAGGTCCGTCGGAAACGGTCTGGATCTCCATAAACCGTTCGCATCATTCCCGGCCAAGGATGTTTCACCACCAAATATCCACCGCTTTCGTCGGTTACAGGTTCACCTTCGGCATCGACAATATCCGCTAAAATTCCAGGGAAGGGGAAAGTTGCAGAACCGGGTTTTGTTGGAGTTGCACCCGGTAACGGTGTAATCATAAACCCACCGGTTTCGGTTTGCCACCAGGTATCGACAATCGGACAACGTTCACCGCCAATCACCCGATGATACCAGATCCACGCTTCGGGGTTAATCGGTTCACCGACAGTTCCTAAAAGTCGTAGGGAAGACAAGTCACGGGCGTTAGGATAATGTTCGCCCATCTTCATTAAAGCCCGAATAGCAGTTGGGGCGGTATAGAAAATATTCACGCCATATTTTTCCACCACATCCCATAAACAGCCAGGGTTAGACGGACGGGGAACGCCCTCATACATTAATGTGGTTGCGCCATTTGATAACGGTCCGTAAACAATATAGCTATGGCCTGTGATCCAGCCGACATCCGCCGTACACCAATAGACATCAGTTTCCTGGAGATCGAACGCCCACTTCAGAGTAATGTGGCTGTAGAGGTTGTAGCCGCCTGTGGTGTGAACAACGCCTTTGGGTTTTCCAGTCGTTCCGCTGGTGTAGAGGATGAACAGCATATCTTCACTATCCATCGGTTCAGCCGGACATTTACCGGAAGCCCCTTGTTGAAGATCATGCCACCAATGATCCCGTCCCGGTTCCATCTGAATAGTTTGGGCGGTTCGCTTGACAACAAGAACGTTATCAACGCTAGAAGCCCCAGTTTGTAAGGCTTTATCAACCTGTTCTTTGAGCGGAACAATGGCATCTTTTCGCCATCCGCCATCAGCAGTAATCACGAGTTTAGCTTCAGCATCTTCGAGGCGATCTTTTAACGCTTCTGCACTAAACCCACCAAAGATGACGGTATGAGGTGCGCCAATTCTAGCACAGGCAAGCAGTGCGATCGCCGCTTCCGGTATCATGGGCATATAGATGCCAACGCGATCGCCTTTTTGTACACCTAACTGTTTGATCACGTTTGCCATCTGACAAACTTCTCGATGCAGTTCAGCGTAGGTTAAAGTCCGAGAGTCTCCGGGTTCACCTTCCCAAATTAAAGCCGCTTTGTTGCGACGCCAGGTGGTTAAATGACGGTCTAGGCAATTGTAGGAGATATTAATTTTACCGCCAACAAACCATTTCGCAAAGGGCGGTTGCCAGTCGAGGACTTGGTCCCATTTCTCAAACCAGTGAAGTTCTTTTTCTGCAAGTTCTGCCCAAAATCCTTCCGGGTCAGCTTTGGCTTTTTCGTAGAGTTGCTTATAGGCTTCTAAACCTTTAACGTGAGCATTTTCGGAAAATTCTGCCGGAGGATGAAAGAGGCGTTTTTCCTGTAAGATTGATTCAATGGTGGGTTGTGACATTTTAAATAACTGTAACTCTGGTTACGGTTGCTTTTCTATTGTCCGCCTAAAAGGGTACAAAATTTGCGATCGCTTTACAATTTTCTCAAGATTTTGGGATTAGCACCGTTGATTTGATCGCAAATATATAGATTTTGCAACGAAGTCGCTAGAATTAGTAAAGATTTTAGTTACTTAAAATGACTTGAAGAGATAAACAACTCAATGCTCGTTATTTATTTGTACCGCGATCAACAAACGTGGGTTTTTGATGATGAGGCAGTTGGGCTGGTGCGCGAACCTTTTGTGAGTGGAGTGCCTGAAATGATCGATCAATTCGTTCAAGATATTCCCTCTGCAAAATCAGGGTTTCGGCTGCTATTTTCAGCAAGTCCGTTTCCAGGCTATCAAGCAAAACTGATTGAGTTACGAGAAGAATATGATGGAAATTGGTATTGCTGGCATCAAATTCAAAAACGAAGGTTGGCTGTGTCCAGCATTATTCAAATACTTGAGTTCAGCACCCCGAAAAACTTATTGTAAGGCAGAAGCATTAACCCGTTTAGAATCAAATAAGTATTCAATCAAGCGCGATCACTTTTTCTGACCTGACATCGTTAGAACCTTCTTTCTTTTTAAAGAAATATTCTGATCTTCTATGGGTTTGAAAATTTGATTATACTCTAACTGTTGAGGTTCAGGTTGCTTATTTCTTTCAGAGAGTTTAACTTCTTTCGAGATCTCATGGAAAATTGCAAAAACTACAATTCCGACTAAGACCAACAAGACAGCAACCATATAAATAAAGGTAACTGCGATTAGATAGATTTGCTGGAAGATGCGTTTTAAATTCACCTGTTTATCCTAAACTAAAGACTGGTGTTCTCTCTCAATACCCTAAATTTTGTGGAAAATTTTCCTCCTGGTATAAAGTTTAACCCTCAAACCAAGCAAAACTCAGTGAAAATATATAAAGCATACACCTAAAATGGTAAACTACTGAGAATGACTCTAGCAACACATTTGGCGAATCTTGATGAAAGCTTTACAATTTGAGCAAAAAAAGAGCCTTTTCTGTTCACAAATTGGGTCGTTATGTGAAGATTTAGTGAAAATCCGGAAGATTTTTGGAAGCGTACAGGAGACGGATTTTACGATCACTTTACAGATTTTTGGATTACACTACATATAGAAAAAATGTCAAATTTTATTCCCACGTCAACAGTTCGAGTCATTTTACAAAAATAAAATCAAATTGTCAGCAATTTTAAGAGTTCTCTTAATTTTGATTTTTCTTAAGTCTTGATCAAAAAGAGCGATCGCCTTTTTTCTTCTAATGTTAGCGATCGCTCTGCTTCTGTTCTCTAAATTTATAAAGCCATAACCTCTGTTACTACGCCCATTTCATTGAGCATTTTTTGAATTTCATTACAGTAGATCGGATTCATCACAATCACGCGATCAGGTTGATATTCTTTGAGAAATTCTGGGGACATAATTTGCTTTCCAACACCCGGAATGAATTTACCATGACGATGAGGATTGATATCAACAACATATTGAATCTTATCAATAGTATCCAAAGTTGTCAAAAAGGCAACGCATTTAGAACCCGAACCCCAAACCACGACTTTTTTTCCTTCGGCTTGCCATTGGTCTAAATCTTGTTTCCACTGATCTAACTTCTGATTAATTTCAGTCGTAAATTGTTTAACACTTTCCTTGAGTTGATCTAGGGTTTCTTCAAAGGGATGAATAGTCTCAGAATCGTTTTGAACAGGTAAGGCTTCTATCATTAAATATTGATCGCCATAATCCCGATACAGATCGGTAATTTCAAAGCCAGCCGCGCGAAATAATCGAGCCAATGATCCCGGTGTAAAATAAGAGCAATGTTCGTAGTAGATATCTTCAAAGGCTAAATCATTGAGAACTCGAATCGTATCAGGAATCTCGAAAAACACAGGAACATTAGTGCGATCGCCGATTGAACGACGAACGGTTTTCATAAATTCTAAGGTCGGTTGAATATGTTCTAAAGTATGGCGACAGCAAATAAAGTCACCCACAAATTCTGTGTATTTCTCAGAGTAATAGTCTTGAATAAATGTGACTTGTTCAGCCGCTTTACTTTCAACTCTTCCTGGTACCACGCTGGGATCGATCCCAACACCTCGGTTATTTCCCAACTCACATAATAGCAGTAAAAAGTCACCTTTGCTACAACCAATTTCGACAATATCCTTGTCACGAAGATCGTATTTTTCGATCAGACGATTGGCTAAATCTAGAGCAAATTTATTAAAGGTTGGTGAAAAACTTTGTTGGTCTTCATAATTGGGAGCGTAGGCTGACCAATGAGAATCAAATTTAATATTGGTAATAAATCCACAATTCTCACAAAAACCTAGTACGACATCACCAGTCGGAAAGTTTAATGCGTCTTTGGAAGTCGAAAGCATTAAACAGCTATGAACCGGAACCTTGTCTACTTCATAAAAAGGAGAAAGCCCTTGATGACCACAGTTCGGACAAGTGGCATTTTCTAAGGTAACTTCGGGTGTTGACTCGATAGAAGAAGGTTGAAGTGTTGTCATTCGTTAATTAACCGTTGATTAACTACTTGCATCAAAGCATTTATCAAGTTATTTATATGCTGCCATATCTTTTAGATTCTGCTCACTAAATTTACCAAACCTTTACAATGGCTTCATAAATGCGAATATGTTTTAAACGTAGAGAGCTTAAATTATGCAGTGAGTTTCAGTCCTAATGAAGATTAGATTAAAAAATCATATTTTCTGCGGATGTCAATCTGTAAAAATTGGCTTCTCGATCTACACCTAAACCTCAGTTGTGTTCAAAACTAAGTTTTTTATACCTGAAGATAGAGAATCTCTCTCAAATTGGTCAGTGATTCTGTCTAAAGTACGATAAAAATCCCAGTCTGGGTTCACTATATTTAGTAATAATTCAATCATAGAAAATATAGAAAAAGGAAAGACAAGCCAAATGTCTACTAAAATTAAAAACGCACAAGAAACAAATACAGATTTACAACAACCGATGAAGCCTGAAGAGGTTAGCTCTGAGCAAAAGCAAGAACAAAAAGCAGAATTGAAGCGAGAGGGAAATAATCTGACCGCAAATCCAGGCGATCGCATTGATGATTCTATGTCTATTGAGGAAAAGGCAAAACAAGTAGCAGTAGATGCACCTGACGGTACAGGCGATCATGTAGTTCTACCTACTTTGTCGTCGAAGGTGAAGAAGGTGAACACGAAGCATTGCACCATGTACAAGATGCAGAAGAAATCTCTGATGTCATTCGTCAAGCCAGAACAGACGAGGATGGAAATCGGAAGTGGTGGTAAGCATAGCTAAACTTTAACGTAAACGACAGAAGTATACAGGCGTAGTCTCGCTTTCTCAACAGAAGCCGAGATTTTTATTTATCAAGAAGGCGAGGCTAAAAATTAGTTGCAATCTGGACATCAGAATGTGAGAAACTAAAACGATGGGAATATTGAACGCGAGGTCATGTCAAATTTTCCGACTCTGGGTGTTAATATCGACCATGTTGCGACATTGCGGCAAGCTCGCCGTACCGTCGAACCCGATCCGGTAGGAGCGGCAGTGATTGCAGAATTGGCAGGTGCTGATGGTATCACCGTGCATTTGCGTGAAGATCGCCGTCATATTCAACAACGAGATGTACGTCTGTTGCGAGAAACGGTGCGAACTCATCTGAATTTGGAAATGGCACCAACAGATGAGATGATCGCGATCGCCTTGCAAATTAAACCAGACTACGTTACTCTCGTCCCTGAACGACGTGAAGAAGTCACAACCGAAGGCGGACTTGATATCGTCGGTCAAGAAGAACGGATGACTGAAGTGGTGGGAAAGTTACAAGCCGCCGAAATTCCAGTCAGTCTGTTTATTGATGCGAACCCGACTCAAATTGAAGCGTCTGTTCGCACTCAAGCCCTATTTGTCGAGCTGCATACAGGTTCTTATGCTGAAGCTCAAGGTCACGAGCAAGACAAAGAACTAGAGTTATTGATCCTGGGAAGTCAACTCGCTCAAAATGCTGGACTGCGCGTTAATGCAGGTCATGGCTTAACTTATTGGAACGTCTATCCCATTGCTTGTATTGAGGGAATGGAAGAACTCAACATTGGTCATTCCATTATCAGTCGAGCTGTTTTAGTCGGTTTAGAACGAGCCGTTCGAGAAATGAAACAAGCCATGTTTGCTCCCTCGAGTGCTCACTAACTCTCAACGCTGTTTTTTTCCAGACCGTTTTCTCAAGACAAATCATTCAGGTATTCACAACGAACTATGCAAACTTACTACTATCTTTTAGCGAGTCAACATTTTCTCATGGAAGAAGAACCTCTCGAAGAAGTATTTCGGGAACGGATTCGCTACTATCAAGAACAAGAAAAAGAAATTGACTTCTGGCTTGTTCCTCAACCTGCTTTTCTAGAAACTCCAGAATTGGCGGAGGTGAAGGCGAAATGTCCTCAACCAGCGGCGGCGGTGATTTCCACAAATGAACAATTTATTACTTGGTTAAAATTGCGTTTAGAATTTGTGGCGACGGGAGAATTCCAAGCCCCTACTGATAATATTTCCGATCCGTTAGCCTCTTTAGCCGTTGCTTGATTTCAGAACACCCTTCTGCGTCGCGAGCGTTGAGTCTATTGATTTAGCCAGGGATTAAAATCCCTGGTTCAAATAGGACAGTACACTGATCAGTGTTAACTCAAAAAAACTAATCGCTGTAAGCTGTATAGCTGTAAACTGTTTACTGAAAAATTGTTTTTCCATTTCCTATGAAAGAATGGTTGAGGCTAAGTGCGATCGCAGTTTTTATCACCTGTAGCATCAGTCCAAAAGTTGCTGTGGCTCAGTCGGCTTGTACCGCGCCAGAAGCGGGGGAATATTTGTTATTAATTGTGAGTCAAACCCAAGCCGAACAAGATCTAGCTCGTCGAACATTACCCAATGATGTTGAAAGTGAAGTCTGTCGTTATCTCGAAGATGTAGTTACACGAGTGGGTGGATTTGAAGAGGAATTAATCGCTAAAGATTGGGCGGCTTATGTTAAGGATAATTCAGGGTTGCGAACCTATGTGGTTAAACCCGATACAGTTTCCCAACGCCCTCCAACTCGCCAAAGCACAAATCGTTCTCCCGCCTCTGAGTTAGAGACTGAACCCCGTTCGGCTGAATCTCCCCGAACCCGACAACGCCCTCGACCCCAACCGACTCCACAGGAAACCAGTTTCAACCCGAGAAGACTCGGTTCAGGGTATGCCATCTTAGTTGATTATCTCAATCAACCTGAACTCGCGACAGAGATTGCAGAAATCACCGGAGTCAACGTAGGTCTAGCATCCTATGGTCAACGTCCCTATCTCTTGGTAACGCAAACCAATAATTTACAGACCGCAACCTCGACATTACAAACACTGAGTCGTCGGGGTTTCTTTGTACTCATGGTTGAAAGTCGGCGCGTGATCTTGATCGATCCTACCGTGAATGAATAATAAACCTTTAAACTACGAGTAGGCTAATTCCGCCAGGGTTGAAATCACCACGCCTAACGCTAAACCCACAATCACTTCAACCGGAGTATGACCGAGAAGTTCCTTGAGGCGATCTTCATTAAACTGAGGATGTTCTTGAAATAATTCATCAACAATTTGATTTAAAATCCGAGCCTGTTGACCTGCGGCTTGACGAACTCCTGTAGCATCATACATCACAATAAAAGCAAACACCACTGCGATCGCAAAATCAGGGCTTCCCCAACCCACAGTTTGTCCGACACTGGTGGCTAAAGCAGAAACAAAAGCCGAGTGAGAACTAGGCATTCCCCCCGTCGTAACTAACGCTCGAAAATTGATTTTCCCATGTCGGATTAACTCGAAAGCCAGCTTCGACGTTTGAGCAAACAGACAAGCAAATAGGGAAACCACCAGGACTTGATTATAGAAAATCTGGCCGAAGTCTTGCATAGAGTAAGACACCTCTAGTTACTGCGACTGGTAATAAATTGGGCGAGTGCAACCAAGGGAGTCGCCGCTTCTTCAAAAGGAGCCAGTTCAGCTTGAGCCTCTTCGATCAATTGATTGGCTCGACGCTTTGATTCTTCGAGTCCCCAAAGACTGGGATAAGTTGCCTTTTGAGCTTGGAGATCTTTTCCGGCGGTTTTTCCTAACTCCTCCTGAGTTGCTGTAATATCGAGAATATCATCAACAATCTGAAATGCTAAACCGATTTTCTGAGCGTAGCGCGAGAGTCGTTCTCGATCTTCTGTTGAAGCTCCGGCGAGTATAGCTCCACAAACAACAGAGGCTTCCAATAAGGCTCCAGTTTTATGTGTATGAATAAAGGTGAGTTGTTCTTCGGTAATGTCAGTTTTTCCTTCCGACTCTAAATCTACAACTTGACCTCCGACCAGTCCATCGGCACCAACAGCATGACCGAGATGAGCAATCACTTGTAAAACTTGCTGAGGCGGTACATTCTTCGTCTGAGTGGCAATAAATTCAAAGGCATAGCTCAGTAAGCCATCTCCCGCTAAAATCGCAATATCTTCGCCATAGACCTTATGATTGGTTAATTTACCCCGACGATAATCATCATTATCCATCGCAGGTAAATCATCATGGATCAGTGACATTGTGTGGATCATTTCCAGCGAACAGGCGGTTGGTATTGCCATTTCCATCGTTCCTCCCGTTAGTTCGCAAGTCGCCAGACATAAAATTGGACGTAGACGCTTCCCTCCCGCCAGCAGAGAATACCGCATTGCCTCATAAATTTTCTCTGGGTAAATAACTGCGATCGCGGCATCTAAAGCTTTTTCAACCTCAGCCTTACGCCCAGCAAGATAGTTAGAGAGGTCAAAGCTTGACTGGCTTGGGGGTGATGGAGTTTCTCCGGTCAATACCATAACACTGTTTGTCCGTCGTGATGATTTTTCGTCAATCCCATTGTACGGGTCGTTGTGACACACAGCAAAACAGACTTGAAACCGAATATCATTTATTTAATTTATCGATGGGTGCTGCTTGCACGAAACCCACTCTCATCACCCTATTCCCTGTCCCCTATCCTCTTTTTCCTATGACTGATTATAACTTTGCCACTCTTGATTTAGCACTGCAACTCTTTCTTCAAGATCAAGTTCCAGTTCCTCAAACATTTAATGCCACGATTAACAAACAGGATGAAATGTATTTATTTGCACTCCAAAATCATAAATTTCCCGAAAAAGCTCGGATTCGATACCATTTTAATGGTCAGCGAATTTTTGATGCTGTTCGTCAGGTTGTACAGTGGAAATTTCAAGGGTTTAATTCGATTCACTCATTTTTAGATTTTGCGAGTGGCTATGGACGGTTTACTCGCTTTCTACTGCAAGAACTGAATCCGCAACAGGTTTGGATTTCTGATATTTATGAAAATGCAGTTAAGTTTCAACAGGATACGTTTGGGGTTCATGGTATTCTTTCAACGGTGAATCCGGCTGACTATCAGCTTAACCAAACATTTGACTGTATCTTAGCTTGTTCCTTTTTTAGCCATATTCCTGAAAAAACCTTCACCAATTGGATGAAAACCCTCTATAATCTTCTCACTCCAGAGGGAATATTGCTATTTAGTGTCCATGACCGAGACTTACTTCCTCCTGAATCACAAATTCAATCCGATCAACTTCTGTTTATTCCTCAAAGTGAAAGTCTTTCCCTGGATTTCAATGAATATGGAACCTCTTATGTCGGTGAAGTATTTGTTAGAAAAATAGTAGAAAATATTAGCCATGGAGAAGCCTTTTGTTATCGAATTTCCAAGGGGATTTGTCGTTATCAGGATTTGTATCTCATTGGGAAACAGCCGACTCCTGAGTTCTCTGACTTAGACTTTGGTCATCATCCTTGGGGACGTTTAGAATATATCAATCTCGACTCAGAGGGCATATTAACCCTAAAAGGATCTGTCTCAGAATTGAATGATCAGAGTAAGATTGAAAAGATTTTAGTTTCGATTAATGGAGACTTAGTTCAACAAATTAAACCGAACTTAAACCCTGATTCGACCTCAGAATATTCCTGGTCAATGCAAATTAATGTTCCCAACCTTTCGGCTCAGGATGTAATTTTAATTAAAGCCATCAATAGTAAAGGTTTAGAATGGGTTTTTGAAGCGGCTCCCTTAGAAATATTACAGACAGCCATGATGTAGTCTTTTAGACTTGATTGCAGTCAAGAACTGGACAATAGACCCCAAGGGGCAAGGAAAAGTCGAACGGCATCAACTTTATTTTCAAATTTTAGAACTTTTGAAAGTATTGGGAACAAAAATATGTTAGAACTTATCGGTGAAGTTCAATGAACAACACCAAACAAACGTTATAATCTTCACATATTATGTCCAGTCTAAATCCAGAACTAAATCCAGAAATAGTTACCGACGAAATTGACAGTCTCTTAGGGGGAGCGGGTGCTGATACTTTTACACTGCGAAACAACGGTGACGAACTCAATGTCCTATTGATTACTCCCCAAGCGACTCAAGCCGATCCTTCACCCTCTGAAGAAGCCCTGGGTACAACCAGCAATGATGTGATCTATGGTCTTCGAGAAAATGACACTGTCTCCAGTTTTGCGGGTGATGATTTTATTAACGGAGAATCTGGAAATGACTTGCTCTTTAGTGGTCGAGGTAATGATATTGTAGTTGGAGAATCGGGCGATGATACAGTCTTCGGCGATCGCGATGGAGATACAGTTTATGGTGGAGCTGGAGATGATGTTTTATTCGGCAATAATGAAGATGATACGCTCTTCGGAGATAGTGGTGATGATACGATCTATGGGGGTAAAGGTAATGATGAATTGATCGGAGGGACAGGTAGCGATCTCGTTTTAGGGGATGACGGAGATGACACCTTAACCGGAGTAACTGGACGAGGAAAAGGTTATACCTTAATTCAAGATTTTGATCCGGCTGAAGATACGATTGAATTAATCGGAAATGATAGCCTTTATCAGCTAGTTAATACTGAGGATATCGATACTTCTGTTGATTTACCCTCTGGAACTGCGATTATTTTCGTTGACTCTGAAGATTCACAGCTCGTTGCAATTGTCGAAGGAGTTTCCCTCAACGATAACGATCTGAATGCCAACTATTTCACCTTCTTCTAATCTTTACAATCTTCTAATTCCGTTGAGAAACCTGGCGGTTATTCGGGGTGCTGGCGGAAAAATAGGGGGCGGGATTTTCAGCCACCCAACCGAGTTCGGAGTTATAGCGAATTTCAAAATGGAGATGGGATTCGTCGCTATCGGGTTTTCCACTCCTCCCTACTTTCCCTAAAACTTCTCCAGGGGGAATTTTTTGACCGACTCGAACGTTAATCTCAGAGAGGTGTGCATAGCGAGTTTGTTTACCGGATTGATGATTGACCACGACTAAGTTTCCGTAACCTCTTCTTCCGCCTGCAAAAGCAACAACGCCCTCACCCACAGATAGCACAGGAGTACCGATTTGAGCCGCCAAATCAACACCACTATGAAAGACAACCCGTCCTGCGGTCGGATGCAGTTGCCAACCATAGCCCATCTGAACTGAGGCTTTTCGGGGTAAGGGATAGCCTGACAAAACGGCTCGGGCTGGAACAACAGGGCCACCCGGAGTCCAGTTAACACCCGGAATAAACATCACCTGGAGTTGAGGTTGACAGCCATTGACCTCAAAAATCACATCGGCTTGAGCATTATAGGCTTGAGCCACTTCTTGTAATGGGGTTCCTACGGGAACTCTCACCAAAATCCCGTTGTAAGGCGGAATCACAATTTCTTGTCCGACAGGCATTTGATTGCGTCGTAGGCTGGGGTTCATCCCCAGTAGTGTTGCTGGAATCAGGTTATATTGACGGGCAATACTATTAAGAGAGTCGCCAGACTGAATGCGATATCGTTTTAAACGAGACAGAACCGGAGGTGGACAAACATTAGCCTGAGTTTGATCTCGGATGAAAAGATTGTTCGTTTCAGCAGTTGCCCTGGGGCTGTGAAAAACTCCAGACAACGGAAGGATGAGACTCAGCAGATAAAGGACAAAAAGGTTGCGGTGTTGGTAAATCATTAGATTTCGAGGATAAACGAATCAGCAAATAATCTTCGATCAACAGAGCCAGACCGACAACAGAGAGAATAGTGAGCGCTTGCTGTTAAGCGATCGCCATTCGTAAATTGAGAGTAGCAAGCTCTCATCATCCTACCCTACCTGTATAACAAACGACTTAGGAGTTCAGAACGAATTCCCAGAACTTAAAGATTTTTGGATTAAATTGGAAATATGAGGCTAAACGAGAGATAATTCATAGATATATTTTCTTTCGCTCTAGTTTAATTAAATTAACATAAATCTCTGAGGGCGTGAAATCAGTCGGGAATATAGGGAAATATAACCTTAAAACCCTAAGCTGATTTTCCATAAGTGTTGAGGCATAAGTGCCTAGCTAACATCTTCGACAAGCGTGATTGTGATAGCTTCACAAAACAGAGGTTGACTAAACTTGCTGATTTCACCTCTAGCTTTGAGTTTAGACTCTAGCAGATTCCTAGGTTCGGGAGATGACGTATCCATCGGAACAGTGCAGATGAACTTGTCCATTAAACAATTTACAGTATATTTAGCTCTACTCTCTATCGGTACAGGCACAGGGTGGCTAGGAAATCGCTACCTGCAAGCCAAACATCGAGCTGAAAACTCTCCGGCTATTCCAGTTGTTCGGCGACAGTTACCCACCCAGACTCAACCTTTAGTCCCAGAAAGTCGAGTGGTTCAACGAAGTAGTTCTAACTTTATTGCAGAGGCGGCGGAAATTGTTGGCCCGGCGGTGGTACGAATTGATGCCGCTCGTCAACCGAAAAATAGGTCAGCCGCCTTGAATAATCCCCTATTTAAGCGATTTTTTGGAGAACAACTTCCGGAGTCTAACGAGCGGGTGCGACGAGGAACAGGTTCAGGTTTTATTGTGGCACCCGATGGGCGTTTAATTACGAATGCTCATGTAGTGGATGGGGCTGATATTGTTCAAGTGACGCTGAATGATGGTCGCATTTTTGAGGGGAAAGTTAAGGGCGTTGATGATTTAACAGATGTCGCCGCGATTAAAATTGACGTTAAAGATTTACCGATTGCTCCGATGGGTCACTCCGATGGAATTGTTCCGGGGCAATGGGCAATTGCGATCGGCAATCCTCTAGGATTAGATAATACGATTACGGTTGGTATAATTAGTGCGACGGGTCGTTCGAGTTCTCAGGTGGGGATTCCTAAAAAGCGAGTCCGATTTATTCAAACAGATGCGGCGATTAATCCCGGAAATTCCGGTGGCCCGTTGCTCAATGCTCAAGGAGAAGTGATTGGAGTCAATACGGCAATTCGGGCGAATGCACAGGGGCTAGGATTTGCAATTCCCATCGAAACAGCCGTTAGAATTGCCAATCAGCTCTTTGAAAAAGGAAAAGCCGATCATCCCTTTTTAGGCGTACAGATGGTAGAGTTAACTCCTAAAATTAAAGAGGAAATGAGCGAACAGCTAGATGTAAAACTATCTGAAGATCGAGGTGTACTGGTGGTTCGCGTCGTTGAAGATTCTCCGGCAGCGAAAGCAGGGATTCTCAAGGGAGATATTCTACAGAAGGTTAATAATGTTGCAGTTAATACACCGACTCATGTTCAAGAAGAAGTAGAACTGCAAACAATTGGCGAGGAACTCAATATCGAGATTAACCGCGAAGGAAAGGTGGAAATTCTTAAACTAAAAACTGTTCCTTTTCCCGACTCTGCTTTATCCGGAGATTAACTTGAGACTGGCAGTTCTCAGGCAAAATTTAATTTTACTGTCTTCCTTTCCCTTTCCCTTTCCCTTTCCCTCTCCCTCTCTTTTCCTAACTTTCTACTCTTGCTGTCCTGGATTTGAGGAATTGGGATGAGTTGAGGGAACTTGGCCAAAACTCTCATCGAGGTGCATCCGTTGTTCCATCTGACGCAGAAAATAGCCTGTCATCATGGCTGAAGCTAGCAAACCTGCGAGGTTTTCTCGGTTGGTTGTAATTTGCATCTCAAAATCCTCAGAAGGTAAAACCCCAATCAACCCCTGAACATTTTTAGAGATGATTTCCTTAATTTCTGAGCTAGCGGACTGAGCGACGTGAGAGAGGACTTCTGGATTTTGATGCTGTAAGTAGTTCAGTAAACCATTTTCTGAGCTTTCGTTACTATTGGATCTAATGAAGTCGGAGTAAAAGACCATGAGGTGATTCCGAATGTCTGGCTGCTATATCCATTAGTTTAACAAAAATTTGCGGAGATCCCTATCAAATTTAGGATCTGAGGTATTTTTTGACTCGTAAATCATCTCTATCTAAATCCGCTTCTTACTCCCTTTTATGTTTAGAACCTAGATTAACAAGTGATCTCACAGTTCTCGAATCACTCGACAAGGATTTCCGGCTGCGACAACATTTGCCGGAATATTTTTCGTTACCACACTTCCAGCTCCGATTGTTGTATGATCGCCAATTGTTACCCCCGGACAAATAATTACACTACCACCGAGCCAAACATTATTGCCAATTTTAACAGGGGTAGCGAGTTCTTTGCCTGTTAATCGAAGAGTGGGATCAATGGGATGATGAGCTGTATAAATTTGAACATAGGGAGCGCACAATAAATTATCTCCTAAATAAACGGTATTACAGTCAAGAATGACACAACCATAATTCATATACAGATTATCTCCGGCATTAATATGACCGCCATAATCACAATAAAAGGGTGGAGTAATAACAGGATTGGAGCCGATTTTACCGAAGAGATCTTGCAGAAGTTTTTGGCGGTGTTCGACTTCAGTTTCTCCGGTTGCATTATAGGCTTGGAGAAGCTGATAGGCTCGTTGATGTTCAGCCGTCAGTTCAGGATCATTCGCTAAATAGAGTTCCCCCGACAGCATTTTTTGTTTTTCTGTTTTCATCTTCTTGAAGGTTTAATTTAGTCTAATGTTACGGGTTGTTGTCGGGTTCAAAAAAAAAGTTATTTTTAGTCTTGATTTTTTTGCTGCCAAATTTGCAATTCTTTTAATCCAAAGGTATTCGTGAGATTATATTGTAGAGGCGTTACTGTAATATATTTGTCTCGTAAAGCTTGCACATCTGTCGGTACATTACTATTTAACAAATCCTGCGGTTCTTCAATATCCTCTAAGACTTCTCCGGCTAACCAATAGTAGGTTTTCCCGCGTGGATCGACTCGCTTTTCAAAGGTATCAATGTAGCGACGAATCCCTTGACGAGTGATGGCAACTCCGACAATTTCGGATTCTGGGATAGCCGGAATATTTACATTTAACAGCAAGGGCTGAGGTAGAGGTTGATCTTGGATTTGTTTAACCAGACGTTCTGCAAAATGAACCGCCCCTTCAAACTCTCGCGCCGAATAACTGCCTAAACTTAATGCTACACTGGTAATTCCTTCGAGAGTTCCTTCCATCGCCGCAGATACTGTCCCAGAGTAGAGAACATCTGTCCCTAAATTGGGGCCGTGATTAACACCAGAAAGAACCAAATCAGGCATAGTATCCAGCAACCCAAATAACGCTAATTTTACACAATCAGCGGGCGTTCCTGAGCAAGCCCAAGCCTGTACATTCGGATGAAAAACAGATTCTACCTTTTCTGCCCGAATCGGTTGATGTAAAGTCAAACCATGACCTGTTGCCGATCGCTCTTGATCTGGACAGACTACAATAACTTCATGGCCGACTTCTGCTAAATGGTTCGCTAAACTGCGAATTCCTTGGGCAAAAATGCCGTCATCATTACTCACTAAAAGTTTCATAGACTTAATTTGCGATCGTCGTGTAAAAGTATAGAGATGCAATGCCCCAGAAGTTGACAACTTAACGCCAAGTTATGATTGTCATCTCAACCCTCGACATCTTTGTCTGTAAATCAATGGTACGATTTTTGGGCGGCTCAAACTATGATTAATTTTAAGGCGAGTGAATACCCCTAATTTGAACTCCAACGTTGTTTACTGAAAATTCCGGATATGACAGAAATTGATGCCCAACTCCAAAATCTGCGCCAAAACGCCCAAAGTGAAATAGCTGCCTGTCAAACCCTTGATGACCTTGAACAGTTGCGAATCAACTATTTTGGTAAAAAAGGTCAACTTTCCAAAATATTAGGGGCGATGGGTAAACTCGATGCCAGCGAACGTCCCCGTGTCGGCGCAGTGGCTAATGAAGTCAAACAAGCCATTCAAACCGACTTAGACGAGAAACGAACTGCCCTACAGAATGCCCAACTCGAAGCCCAACTCAAAAGCGAAACCCTCGATGTGACCATGCCAGGAATTTATCGCCCTCAAGGTCAAATTCATCCCCTCAATGGCATTATTGATCGCGCCCTGGATATTTTTGTCGGCTTAGGCTATACCGTTGCCACCGGGCCAGATATGGAGAAGGATTATTACAACTTTGAGGCGTTGAATATGCCGCCAGACCATCCCGCACGAGATATGCAGGATACATTCTATCTCCCCGATGGGAATTTACTGCGAACTCATACCTCTCCGGTACAAATTCGCTACATGAAAGAACATGAACCGCCGTTACGGGTGGTGGCACCGGGTCGGGTGTATCGTCGGGATAGTGTGGATGCGACTCATGCGGCAGTGTTTCATCAAATTGAACTTTTGGCTGTTGATGAAGGATTGCGGTTTAGCGACCTGAAAGGAACGGTGAAAGAGTTCTTGCGGCAAATGTTTGGAGATTTACCCATTCGTTTCCGGGCGAGTTATTTCCCCTTTACTGAACCCTCTGCGGAAGTGGATTTGGAATGGCAGGGTAAATGGTTAGAAGTGTTGGGTTGTGGCATGGTTGACCCCAATGTCATGAAAGCTGTTGGCTATGATCCGGAGAAATATACCGGATTTGCCGCTGGATTTGGGGTTGAACGGTTTGCCATGGTTCTGCATCAATTGGATGATATTCGCCGGGTTTATGCCAGTGATTTACGTTTTCTGCGACAATTTTAGGAAGTTTTGAATTTTAATAATTCAAGCGTGTGGTCTGTGTGAGGAGTTTATGAATAGGTTGTGTTTTCGGCGAGGAGGGATCTCCTGGCTTAGTAGTCTATTAATCTTAATTCTTGGGGTGCAACATCAGGCGATCGCCGCTGAAAAAACCACTCCCTCTAAATTTTCAGCTTCTGAAAGCGGAGTAGCCCCAACGACAAAGGATTTATGCCGTCAAGTCTTTGAAGCCGAAGGGTTAACGGTTCGCCGACGGCCTACCCCCAATTCTCCCCGTGTCGGGGGGCTTCAGTACCAAGATGAAGTCACTCTCGTTCGCAATTATCAAGGCATTCGCGGGCCTGGAGGTCGAACTTGGATTGAGATTACCTTCCCCATGCGTGGATTTGTTTCTAATGGCTATCCAGATGGTCGTAGCAACTTGGTATTGTGTTCTGATGATGTGATTGGTCAACCGCCTCAGCAACCGGCTTCTCTGTGTCGTCGGATTGACCGTCGGGCTGCACCTCGTGGCGTAGCGGTTCGTTCGAGACCAACGCGCTTTTCTGATCGCATTGGGGGTATTCCTACGGGTCGAGAAGTCTATCTCGTCAGCAACTACACATTAATTCGCGATCGAGACAATGAACCTCGCAATTGGGTCGAAATTGCTGAACCTTTGGCTGGGTTTATTTCTGCCAATACCTTAATTATGTGTCGTTAGAGTCAGTGACGCTAAAGGGTTCACCAAGGTGCTGCGTGGGGGAACCCTCAAGACTGCACTGGCTGATCAGTTACCCGTCTTTGTACTTGTTGCCTATTGCCTCTGTTTGTTAGCATCTCTTGTCTGTCATGGGACACAAGATTTTGAGGGAAATACAGATTGATTTCTGGTTCAAACTTTAAGAACAGTAAAGCCTTCTTTTCATCTTCTAATTTCATCCCAAAGTAATATATTTTTCCAACTTTAACCCAAATTTAACCAAAATTTAAACTAAAAATAGTGATTCTATCTTAATCTGATAACTGTTCATCATTAATTCCTAACCATTCTGTTCTGAATAATTCTGAATTACTAAGACAGAATCTCCGTGACAAATTTAACTTCATCCAAGAGAGGATTATGCAATTAAAAGGAATGCAGTTTAAACAAAATACTTGGTCTTTAGTAGCTGCTTTCACCGCAGTTGCAGCGACCGTTGCTGTTGCTATCCCCGGGGTTAGATCCCAAGGTACTCCTACAGTTAAGATTGATGGTTCTAGTACCGTTTATCCAATCACCGAAGCCGTTGCTGAGGAATTCCAAAAAGCAAACAAGGGTGCAACACGAGTAACTGTTGGTATCTCTGGAACAGGTGGAGGTTTCAAGAAGTTTTGCACTGGACAAACTGATATTTCCAATGCTTCTCGTCCCATCAAAAGTTCAGAAGCAGAAGCCTGTAAGAATGCTGGAATTAACTATATTGAACTTCCGGTTGCTTATGACGCTATCACCGTTGTCGTTCACCCCAATAACCCAATCTCTAGCATTTCTGCTGCTGAACTGAAGAAGATGTGGGAACCTGCGGCTCAAGGTAAGGTTATGAAATGGAATCAGGTCAACTCAAGCTGGCCCGATCAAGCTTTAAAATTATTTGGACCTGGCGCAGATTCTGGAACCTTTGACTACTTTACTGAAGAAATTGTTGGTGAAAGTCAAGCTAGCCGCACGGACTATACTCCCAGTGAAGATGATAACGTCTTAGTACAAGGGGTTTCTCGCGATCCCGGTGCATTGGGATACTTTGGTTATGCGTACTACGAGAACAATAAAGGCAAGTTAAAAGCACTGGCAATTGATGGTGTGAAGCCTTCTCTAGAAACTGTAAACAATGGCAGTTATAAGCCTCTTTCCAGACCTATTTTTATCTATGTCAGCACTAACGCGCTGAAGCGTCCAGAGGTTAAAGCTTTTGTTCAGTATTATCTACAAAATAGTGCTAAACTCTCTCAAGAAGTTGGCTATGTTGCCCTACCCAGCCAAATGCAACAACAAGCTTTGGGTCGTTTGCAAGGTCAACTTTAAGGCTGTTTTGTAACTCCCAAAATTAATGGCTAGTCTTTCACTTTTAAGTCTGAAATTTGAAGGTTAATTTTTCAGGGATTGGAGAATGATGTAACTCTAACAGAACTCTCTAATCCCAGTCTTGGCGATTAGGATCAGAACCTGTAAAATTTTATATGGGTATACCTTGAGTAAGCGTTTTGCTTGGACTCTCAATCTAGTTCAGGTTGTATAGACATCTATACAGATTTCTTCTGGCGATATCAAATATGTTTAGGGATAAACTCTCGAATGACTCAAGATCAAATTCAACTTTCTAAAAAAGTCCAACCTCAAAATTCAGCAAAATTTTCTCGTGATTTACGAGAACGAATCATCGAATTTGTCTTGTTTCTTGCGGCTTTTTCCTCCGTTGCAACCACAATCGCAATTTTATATATTCTCATCGATGAATCCGTTTTGTTTTTCCGAGAGGTTTCTATTATTGAGTTTCTGACGGATACTCAGTGGACTCCTCTATTTGCAGATGCTCATTATGGGATTTTACCCCTATTATCAGGAACCTTAGTAACCGCAACAGTAGCGATGTTTGTCGCTATTCCATTAGGGACAATTGCCGCAATTTATCTGAGTGAATTTGCTCACCCTCAACTCCGCGAAATTGTTAAGCCTTGGTTAGAAGTATTGGCTGCAATTCCGACCGTTGTTTATGGCTATTTTGCATTGTTGGTGGTGACTCCGCTTCTCCAAGTTATTTTTCCCATGCTTCCTGGTTTTAATATGCTAAGTGCAGGTTTAGTGATGGGATTAATGATTGTTCCATTTGTCAGTTCAATTAGTGAAGATGCGATGCGTTCGGTGCCGGTTGGACTGCGAGAAGGGTCTTACGCAATGGGGGCGACTCGCCTACAAACTGCTTTGAAAGTCGTCTATCCGGCGGCAATTTCTGGGGTTAGTGCGGCTTATATTCTGGCGATTTCTCGTGCGGTTGGTGAAACGATGATTGTGACGGTTGCTGCGGGTTTACAACCTCAACTTACGTTCAACCCTTTCGATCAAGCTGCAACAATTACCGCTTATATTGTGCAAGTGAGTTTAGGAGATATTCCGCATGGAACTCTAGAGTTCCATACTATTTTTGCAGCCGGATTAACGCTAGTTTTAATGACCCTTGTTCTCAATGTTATTGGTCATGTTCTAGCCAAACACTATCGAGAAATTTACTAGAGATCAAATACTATAAACTAAAAAAATGCCTGACTCAAATCTCCAAGAAACCCGAACTGAATTAAAGCGTCGCAAGCAAGCCGATCAAATTTTTGCAGTAATTGGATTTTTCGTCATTTTCTTTTCTATTCTCATATTGGTTGGATTGACTTTACAGATGGCGATTACTGGAATTCCTCGGATTAACCCAGATTTCTTCTTAAGCTTTCCGAGTCGGAAACCAGAGCAAGCGGGTATTCTCTCGGCTTGGGTGGGAACAATTTTAGTCATGTTGGTTACAACATTAATTGCCGTTCCTCTCGGTGTCGCTTCAGGGATTTATTTAGAAGAATATAGCCGTAAAAACTGGATTGCGGATTTAATTGAAATTAATGTCACAAATTTAGCTGGGGTTCCCTCGATTGTTTATGGACTCTTAGCACTGGGTTTGTTCGTTTATATGTTGAACTTAGGAGAGAGTGTTCTCGCTGCGGGTTTGACGTTGGCTTTGTTAATTTTGCCTGTGGTTATTGTTACGACTCGTGAAGCTTTGCGCTCGATTCCGAGTAGTTTGCGAGAAGCGGCTTATGCTCTGGGGGCGAGTAAATGGCAAATGATTTGGGATCATATTCTTCCCTATTCTTCTGGTAGTATTCTCACAGGTGTAATTATCGGTTTATCTAGAGCAATTGGGGAAACAGCCCCGGTGATTACGATTGGTGCATTAACCTTTATTGCCTTTTTACCCGACTCTCCATTTATTGATGAATTTCCGTTTATTTCTTTGGCTTGGTTGACAGCTCCTTTTACAGTAATGCCCATTCAAATGTTTAACTGGGTATCTCGTCCGGAAGCTGAATTTATTGCTAATGCTGCTGCCGCAGGGACCGTGTTAATTGTAATGACATTAAGCATGAATGCGATCGCCGTTTACTTGCGTTATCAATTCCGCAAGGGTATTAAGTGGTAGAGTTTTTCAGTGATTCAGTTAGCCGTATTTTCGGTGAGTATCTTACCCTCATATTTTTCTACTAACTCTATTACTCAAACCTAAAAATGGAAAAAATTATTACCGTCAAATCTAAAGCAGAAGCCCGAAACCTTGATTTTTACTATGAAAATTTTCAGGCTTTAAAAAACATCAATTTTAAGGTGGCTGAACGACAAGTCACTGCTTTGATTGGGCCGTCAGGATGTGGGAAAACAACCCTACTCCGCTGTTTCAATCGAATGCACGATCTTTACCCGGGCAATCGTTATGAAGGTCAAATTTTACTCGATTCTGAAAATATTTTAGGTCGAGATGTTGACCCGATTGAAGTGCGAATGCGGATAAGTATGGTCTTCCAAAAACCGAACCCTTTCCCAAAATCAATTTATGAAAATGTTGCCTATGGCTTACGAGTTCGAGGCAGGAAAAAACGCAGTGATCTCGACGAAAAAGTCGAACAAGCCCTCCGAGAAGCCGCACTCTGGAATGAAGTCAAAGACCGTTTAAATGATATGGCATTAAACCTATCCGGCGGTCAACAACAACGGCTTTGTATTGCTAGGGCTTTAGTAGCTAATCCAGAAATTATTCTCTTTGATGAACCGACTTCTGCACTTGACCCGATCGCAACAGCTAATATTGAAGAATTGATGAGCCAACTCAAAGAACACGTGACGATTTTGATTGTTACTCACAGTATGCAGCAGGCCGCTCGTTTTTCAGATTATACCGCATTTATGTATTTGGGAGAATTGCTAGAATTTGGGACAACTTCAGAGGTATTTAGTAATCCTTCTCATAGCCAAACTGAAGATTATTTACGAGGAAGAATTGGATAAATCATCAAGAGAACTTTGAATAACAAATAGGGTAAGTGAGTCTGAGGTACAATAGAGCTAAAAATATTAACCAAAGAATATCAACAAAAATTGATGTCTACAACCTCAAGTCAATCATCAACTTCAGGAAGTTACAGTAATTCTGGGAGCTTACATCTCGGAGAACAAGAACTGGTTTCTGGATTCCAAGCCCTGTCTGACCCTCTGCGAATTCAGATTATTGAACAGCTACGAGAGGCTGAGTTGTGTGTCTGTGAACTTTGTGAACAGCTTGATCTCGGCCAGTCTAGACTCTCATTTCATCTGAAAATTCTGAGGAATGCGAGTTTGGTTAAATCTCGTTCTCAGGGGCGATGGATGTATTACCGTCTCAACCTCGCTCAGTTCATCGTCCTAGAGGAATATTTGGCGGAGTTTCGCCGCTACCCTCTCTTACCCGCTCGCAAGTGTAAGTAAGGTAATACATCAAAAATTTTCGGTGTTTGAGTCGCTGTTTCCCCTGAAGATTCAAGAAGTTTAACTTGACGCATCAACGTTTTTTGATAAAGTAACATTAGATATAGGTTTTGCTATAGAACGGGACTTTTATCAAGAACACGATGAAACCGACTCAAACCTCAGTATCCTCTCCCCTGGCTGTGGAGTTCCTAACTTCGGATCTCCTCCAACAGTCTGGAAAAATTGGCATGACAATGGCTCCCGGTAAACAGGATGAAGAAGCAGAGATGGTCTGGAACCGCGACCTCAAAGTCGATCTGGAGCGTTTACGAGAATACTACGGCATTGACCGTCTGGTTTGCCTTTTGGAACCGGAAGAACTCAACCAATTGGGCATTCCAGACCTACTAACTCAGGCTCAAGCCTACGGGATGGCAACAGAACATTTCCCCATCTCTGATGAGGGATTACCAGAGTCAATGGCGGACTTTTCGGCTTTAGTGGAGCGCCTGGTTCAAGCCGTAAAATCAGGTGAGAGTCTAGTCATTCACTGTAAAGGTGGACGAGGACGAACCGGAATGTTAGCCGCCGCTTGCTTAGTTAAATTAGGCTATTCTCCTGAAAATGCAATCGCAACGGTGCAACAAAATCGTTCAGGTGCGCTTTCCACTGCGATTAAGCGAGATTATGTTCATCAGTTTGAGCAAACTTTGAAGAGTCAGTCGATTACTTAATCAATCTTTATCAGAGGTGTGAGTCCAATGTCTAATATTCTGATGATTGGCGGTAGTGATGCTGGGATTAGTGCAGCTTTGCGGATTCGAGAACTCGCTCCAGAAACCCGCATTACCGTTATGCTTGCAGACGAATTTCCCAACTTTAGTATCTGTGGATTGCCCTTTTATCTAAGTGGTGAAGTTCCTGACTGGCGGAATCTTGCCCATCGTACCAAAGATGATATTACACGAGAAGGTATTAATCTGATCAGCAGTCACTGGGCAAAAACCATCGACCCGGCGCAACAAATAGTCACAGCCATTGATCCCAATGGTCAAGAAGTGACGGTTTCCTACGATAAGCTGATCCTCGGAACTGGAGCGATTTCTCGCCGTCCTCCCATTGAAGGAATGGATACACCCGGCGTTTTTTGTCTGCGATGGATGGGAGATAGCTTCAACGTCAATCAATATCTGGTTGATCGCAATGCCAAGTCCGCCATCATTGTCGGTGGAGGCTACATTGGACTGGAAATGGCTGATGCTTTAGTATTGCGTGGACTTCAAGTCACTCTGGTTGAACATTCTCCCACTGTTTTGAAGACCGTTCACAGTAGTTTCGGTGAACGAGTCGCCGATGAACTCAAGAATCATGGCATCCGGGTTGAAACTGGGATTTCCGTTGAGAAAATTCAGCATTCTGGCGATCAACTTCAGGTTACAGGTTCACCGGACTTTTCCGCCGAAGGAGATTTGGTTTTAGTTGCCGTAGGTGCGATTCCCTCTACAGAATTGGCTCAGACCGCCGGAGTAACCCTCGGTAAATCAGGAGCGATCACTGTGAATAACCGCATGGAAACTAATGTACCTAATATTTATGCGGCAGGAGATTGTGTGGAAACTTTGCATAAACTGCTGCAAACCCCAGTTTATTTACCTCTAGGAACAACATCTCACAAACAGGGGCGGATTGCCGGAGAAAATGCTGTTGGTGGTGATCGAGAATTTCAAGGGACTTTAGGAACTCAGGTCGTGAAAGTGTTTGACCTCGCGATTTCTCGAACCGGACTGCGAGAGGCGGAAGCCAAGCAAGCGGGCTATGAACCCTTGACCGTTGAGTTTGAAGGTTGGGATCATAAAGTTTATTATCCCGGGGCGCATCCGATCCGAATTCGAGTCACAGCAGATGTGAACACAAAGCAACTTTTAGGGGCGCAGATTATAGGTCATTATCAGGGAGAAGTTGCCAAGCGAGTTGATATTTTTGCGGCGGCAATTTTTCACGGGATGACAGTCGAACAGTTTAGTGATTTTGACTTGAGTTATACTCCCCCTCTCAGTAGCCCTTGGGACCCGGTACAAATGGCAACTCAAGCCTGGTCAAAAGCAGCAGCCAAGCAGACCTTAGCTTCTGTTTAGGCAATAGGAGGATTCACCGTTACCTTTTTGGAAATAGTAGTTTGGAAATAGTAGTGGGGTTGTATTCTTTGTGATACTTTCCCTGACTCTGATCAGAAATGTTAACAATAGTGTTCAAACCACAGTTATCTCAGGAAATCTTAGCAGAAGCAGTCGGCACATTCATTTTAGTGTTTGCGGGAACAGGTGCAATCATGGTCAATGCGATCGCAGAGGGTGCCATTACTCATCTGGGGATTAGCTTTGTATTCGGGGCGGTTGTCGCTGCAATGATTTATGCAACAGGTCATATCAGCGGCGCTCACTTAAATCCCGCAGTCACGCTAGGGTTTTGGAGGAGTGGAACTTTTCCAACTTACAAAGTTCTGCCTTATATTCTCAGTCAACTCGCAGGTGCTGTTCTCGCCTCAGTTCTATTGCGGGTTTCCTTGGAGAATGTTGCCAATATGGGAGCCACTCTCCCCTTGAATGATAACTGGCTTCAGTCTTTGGTGCTAGAAACAATTCTGACTTTTATTTTAATGTTCGTTATTCTGGGGTCGGGCTTAGATCGCAGAGCGCATACGGGTTTTGCGGGAATTGCGATCGGTTTAACTGTTGGACTCGAAGCCGCATTTATGGGGCCAATCACGGGCGCAAGTATGAACCCCGCTCGTTCTCTAGGGCCTGCTTTTGTGGCGAATTTATGGCAACATCAATGGCTTTACATCGTAGCCCCAATTTTAGGAGCGCAATTAGCCGTTTGGATATACCGCCAACTCTCCAATAACTTTCAGGATTTCGATAATAGAGGAGACTAACAATGTCTAGATTCAAAACTCATCTGGCTTTAATTGTGAGTAATTTAGAACAATCTGTAACCTTTTATCAGGCTTTATTTGATGTTAAACCTGTTAAATACAAAGCTGATTATGCTAAATTTGATGTGAACAATCCCCCGCTAAACCTAACGCTAAATTTAGATGATCAAATTCAACCGGGTGGCACTTTATCTCATTTAGGGATTCAAGTGGAAAGTTCTGAAACGGTACAAGCAGCGATTCAGCGATTTAAACAGGCAAAACTGGCAACTTTTGAAGAACATAATACTGACTGTTGCTATGCAATTCAAGATAAAGTTTGGGTAACAGATCCTGATGGAAATCGTTGGGAAGTATTTGTTGTGAAACTTGACGATACAACCCCAGAGGATAATTTGTTTACGACAAACCCCGTTTAATCGATTTGCTATAAATCGTCCTAGACTCTTACGCCAATTCGCAATGAAAAACTTTGATCATCCCCCGAGAATTCTCTTTTTATATGGTTCTTTGCGAGAACGATCATATAGTCGTTTATTAGCAGAAGAAGCGGCTCGAATCATTGCAGAAATGGGAGCAGAAGTCAAGTTTTTTCATCCCTATGATTTACCCTTACGAGGGAGAGTGGAAGAATCCCATCCTCTCGTTCAAGAACTCCGAGAACTTAGCCAGTGGTCAGAAGGTCAAGTGTGGTCATCTCCTGAAATGCACGGTAATATTACCGGGATTCTCAAAAACCAAATTGACTGGATTCCTCTCAGTATAGGTTCTGTGCGACCGACCCAAGGGAAGACTTTAGCGGTGATGCAAGTCAGTGGCGGTTCTCAATCTTTTAACGCCGTGAATACAATGCGAATTTTGGGCCGATGGATGCGAATGTTTACGATTCCTAATCAATCTTCTGTCCCGAAAGCCTATCAAGAATTTAATGAAGATGGAACGATGAAAGATTCACCCTACCGTGATAGAGTTGTGGATGTTATGGAGGAGTTGTATCGGTTTACATTACTGTTACGAGACCAGGTCGATTATCTAACGGATCGCTATAGTGAACGTAAAGCAAAATCTAGCTAATTCTTAATACTATGGAACAGCAACAAGCAAGCGAACCGATTACCCAAAATCTGTGGTGGGTCATTCCTGAAAAACTAGCCGGAGTTCGTAAACCGACTGCTGAGGAAATCTCTGAACTTCAAGCCAGTGGAATTCAGGCGATTGTTTCTGTGATGGATGATCCGTCAAATCTGGATCTTTATCAACAGGAAAATCTTGATTATTTATGGGTTCCTGTCAAAGGCGGAACAGCACCAACCCAAGAACAAGTTCAAGAACTAGAAACGTTTATTAAGACCCAAAACGCTTCCGGAAATGCGGTTGCCATTCATTGTACCAGTGGCCGACGAAGAACGGGGACAGTTTTGGCGGCTTATCTGATTCGTTCGGGTGCATCGGCTGAGGATGCCATTCAAACAATATTAACAGCAAATCCTCAGATTGAATTACGAGACGCTCAAATTAATTTTCTCAAAGAACTTGCACAATAATAGGAGTAATTCTAATGAAAAGTATTATGTTTGTTTGCAAGAAAAATTCTTCTCGTTCTCAGATGGCAGAAGGATTTGCCAAAACATTAGGTGAGGGAAAAGTTCAAGTCACCAGTTCGGGACTAGAAGCCAGTGAAGTCAATCCTCATGCGATTAAAGCGATGTCAGACGTGGGAATTGATATTAGCGATCAAACCTCTAAAGCCTTAAGTGGGTTTAATGCTGAAGATTATGATGCCGTGATTTCATTATGTGGTTGTGGCGTGAATTTACCGCCAGAGTGGGTAACACAAGAAATATTTGAAGATTGGCAACTCGACGACCCAGCCGAACAGCCCGAAATTTTTCCGCGTGTGCGAGAAGAAGTTAAAGAACGAGTTGAAAAGTTAATTAAAAAATTAAGTTAGTTTCCCGATTTGAGACATTTAATCCTTCTAATTCGCCTTTGTATAGAAGTGGAAAAACAATGCTTGCTTGCTATACTAAGGGAGTTAGGTTATAACCCTGTTAACTTGCGGCAATAATTGCATCAAATCGTTGATCTGAACGAATATTTTCGAGATCATCATCGGTTTCTGCTGATTCTTTCACCTCTGGTTCCAGATTGATCGCCTGTTGTAAAGTTTCTAGAGCTAGGTCAATCTGGTTGGTGAGGGAATAATGGTGAAAGGATTTGCGAAGAATATTTGGGCAAAATTCATCCCAGTAAGACCGAGTGTAAGTTAAATGAAGATGCCAAACTTGATCGACTTGTTCAGAAGGGGCGACAGGATGCCCAGCCACAACCGCTAAAAAGGCAAATTTTTTATATTCCGCGATCGCCTGTTGAGTGTATTCTAAACTCCAACGATTCTCTCTAGCCAGACGAACGCTAAAAGGCAGTATCGCATCAGGTTCATCCAAAGAAAAGGTTTGTAGGCGTTCATAGAGTTTATTATATTGAACGTTCATTGGTTTGCGATAACTTTAACAGACATTTATTAAGATCACTTCAGGTGTGCTGCTAAATTTTACGCAAATTTTGCTATGCGATCGCACTGAGGGAATCACTCAGGAGTGAAATAACTCGTTGAGGATGAAAGCGTTGTGTTGATTTTTACAGAGTGATACGGGACTGACGGGATTCGAACCCGCAACTTCCGCCGTGACAGGGCGGTGCTCTAACCAGTTGAACTACAGTCCCTTTCTTTTTTTGACTGATTACTATTGTCTGCGATTTCTCTGAAGATGTCAAGAGGTTGAACTAACTTTTTTGTTTGTTCGGCAATACTACACTCTGTGCGGCGGCTAGAGAGGTTCCACACCAGCGACATCCGACATCAATTTGTTCGTAAGGCGTAATGCGATCGCAGGTTGGACATTGCAGACCGTATTGGAGTGGTACAGTTCTAGGTTGATCGGGTGGGAGTAGGATTGTGGTGGGAACTGTAGCGATGGTACGAGACACAGAAACCACTTCCAGTTCAATTTGTCCTAACTTCAAACTGCTTCCAGAACTAAGTGTTGCGTCTTGAGAAGACAACAGTTGACCATCAACGATTGGTGGGTTTGTTTCTCGTAAACTCCGAACTCGAAATTGTTGATATGGGGAATGCCAAAAAATCTCGATGTGTAACCCAGAAACTGTTGGGTGAGAGAGAACCAGATCGCAACGATGGGGATCTCGTCCGATGCGAATTGTTCCTGGATTTTTACTGGGTTGTTGTTCGTGTAAAGTCCGGATCTGAACTTGATTCGCTTCTGTCCATTTTAAGGTGAGTTTGTTCACTGGATTTTTAAATTTTAATAACTTTGGTTAAGATTAAAAAGGTTTGATACAATTAACTAAATATGATCTCGAAGCTAGAAAAATCTGGGCTTGAGCAGAGTTAATTCTATTTCAATTTTATCCGCTAATATTTGTAGATGCCAATAGGCGATCAAGCATTGACTGCTAACTCATGCCTTCTTAACTACAGTCTTCAAGTCTCTTTCTTCAAGAACAGTTTCAATGAAAAAATTATTAGTTACAGGCGCAAGTGGTTTTCTGGGATGGAATATTTGCCATGTTGCTACATCTCAATGGCAGGTTTACGGAACATATTGTTCAAAAGCGGTAGAAATTATCGGCGTTAATACCCTGCCACTCGATATTACAGATTTTCGGGGTGTCAAAACATTAATTGACCAGATTAAACCTGATGCTATTATTCATGCGGCGGCGCAATCTAAACCCAATTATTGTCAACTCCACCCTAAAGAAACCTATCCAATTAATGTTACAGCTTCTGCAAATTTAGCAGGATTATGCGCCGATTATAATATTGCCTGTGCCTTTACTTCAACTGACCTCGTTTTCAATGGACTCAACCCGCCTTACAAAGAAATCGATCCGGTATCTCCTATAAGTATTTATGGAGAACAGAAGGTTGAGGCTGAACAAAAAATGCTAGAGAGAAATCCTCAACTTGCCGTTTGTCGAATGCCGTTAATGTTTGGAAAATCCTCACCCCATGCCGGAAGTTTTATTCAGGGATTTATTCGAGCCTTAAAAGAAGGTAAAGAAATTACACTCTTTACAGACGAATATCGAACATCAGTGAGTGGAAGCACAGCCGCGAAAGGGTTATTGCTAGCTCTAGAAAAAGCTAGTGGGCTACTTCATTTAGGAGGACAAGAGCGAATGTCTCGTTATGATTTTGGGCGACTGATGGCAGAAATATTTGAGCTTCCAGTTAACAATATTCAACCCTGTTTACAACAAGATGTACAAATGCCAGCGTCTCGTCCACCGGATGTTTGTTTAGATAGTTCTAAAGCATTTATGTTAGGCTACCAACCCCTATCGATTCGAGAAGAATTAGAAGCCTTACGAAGTCACATTTAAAACTGGAACGTTGTGCGAACGGTTCCAATCACTCTGGCATTATTATCTCGATCTGGGTTGGGTGCAGTCAGGACAATAAACCCGGGTTTCACTGAAATATTATCCGAGAATTGGAAGCGATAGAAGGCTTCAAGATGGAGCGGAAAATCGACTTCAAAAGGCTGAGAAGTGCCATCATTAAATTCAGTCAGATCGGGTTCTGCACCGATAACAAAACCCAGTAAATCTCCCTCTAAAGCTGGAAATTCCCAATCTGTTTAGATCGGTCTCCTCAGTGATACGAAGCATCTGACTGACTGAGTATTTAGTGAATATTTAAGGTGAATATTTAAGGTGACTATTTTTTTCGAGAATTGATTGAACAAGTATCAAAGTTACAGGAGGTAAAACGCTGTCTTCTAGAGGCAACAAAGGTATAAACTTTAGGGCCGAGAATTGATAAACCGGGAAGATAGAGAATCAGGTGTAGCGGCCAGAGTACAGGAATATATCGCAAAATTTCTCGGAACGCAAAAAAGCCTTTTCTCACACCTCCATTGGGTAAAATTAAGTGCATTTCTTCTAAACAAGCTTGTAGGGAAATCTGAGGATGAGTCTCCGCCAGCGTTTGCCATCGTTTCTCTAAATTACTGTAGATCAGACGATTAAACCAGTCAAAATAACACAAAACAGTCATAGAACGAATGCACAGCGGACATTGACCATCGTATAGAATTTCAGGTCGATTTTCTGAGTTAGAAGACCAAGGACGAGTTGTGAAGTTTTGGACAATAGATGCCCAAGGAATAAAAACAGCGTAGAGTGCAATAAATTGGAAAAAGGGTGCTCTTTGAGCGAGATAAATTCCGACGTGAAAAGAGGTCCCTAACGGAATATAAATCCAGAGCAGTTGTGGAAAAATAAGTACGAGAAAGAAAGTCATCTCAAACCAAACCGCCATCAAAGAAGACAGTACAGCCATTATGTGATTATGCGCTAACCAAACGCCGAAATCACTTTCCCAACGTAAACCATCAGTTAATAAATAGTATTGGAGTGTGTATCCATTAAACCAATCAAGTCCATCATTTGTGAGTTTAGCTAATCCAGCACTGAGATAAACTAGGGCAAACATCCACTGAATTAAGAGTAATGGCCAGCGGGAAAATTTACTGTTCTCATTAATAATATTAAAGGCTTGAAAGTGGCGTTGATTCAGATTAAATCTGATCCGTTTACTGAGGTCATCAATAGATAAAACTTGACCACATGGACTGAGTGCTAGAACAATTAAAGCCATCATCATTAAGGCTTCAGGGTGATGATATTTTCCGAAAGAGTACAAATACTCTTGCATCCAAAGACAGCCAAATGAAAAGGGAAGTAAGCTTAAGTTTGTTTTGAAACCTAATAATGCAAAAATACCTGTTCCTACGGTAATCCAATAAAGCGTAAATATAAAAATATCGGGTGGTGGTGTACTCCCACCAAAGGGTAAAGTTAAAACTTGAACAAAGGGTAAGGGAGTATAAGTAGCATCTGGCCAACTCGAACGTTCTAAAAGACTATTGAGATACTCGGGTCTGAGTAGAGTATAGATGAGTTGAAATGCAACAAGAATAATTCGACAAATTGCCAAATTAAATAGCGGGGCTGGACTGAACCAGTAAGCATTCCAGGTTGATAAAATTGAGTTTTTGCGCTGTTGTAATCTCATAAAATTAGTCTCATAACTTCAAGGTTTTTCGTGCCGATTATATATCGTTTTATGATCTAGATTGATTTCCTGAAAATTGTTTTATAATCTGTTTCTGGAAATGCTTTAATCCCGTCTTTTGTGATTCTGTAAGTGTCAATGACTAAAAAGATTTCCTGAATCGTTTGATTGTTTCTCATTTCATACATTTTGACCGCTTGTGATAATGTCTTTTCATCTTTTTCTAATTGACCTGCATAAACTTTAAATTTATAGTCGCTCAATCCCAGAGATTTGTAATCTAATGCTGCTTCTGTTCCATCGCTTAATTTAACCCGAAACCTCCCTTTTTTAACGGTTTCTCCCTCATACTTGGCACTGCTATACATCGCATAGGATAAAAAAGGATAAAGTCCTGGATCGCAAGCAACGTTTAGTTTTTCAGGTAAAAAAGAAAGGGTATCTCCCAAACAAAATAATCTAACCGCAGCTCCAGATTGCAGAATAATGCAGATAAGAATCAAGGGAGAAATGAGTTTAGTTGCATTTTCTTTGAGCGGAATTTCAAGTGCTTTTTTCATGTTTATCTAATGCTTTGTTGAGGGTTGCTTAAATTCAAACTTAACTAAAGAAAACAGGAGAATACTTTACTAAATTTCCTCAAGCCTGTCTTCGCCTTGTGATGCAATTGCTGTGATTTTTTGAAAATTAATTGCTTAATTTGATGACAGATCACTTGATAGCGATGATTGGTAGTGGGCATTCGCAGCAAAATATAAACACATTTTCGACTCAGACAAGCAAGAATACCCTGGATTTCAAGACCAAAACTAGAGACAGTGGCTTCGTGAGTTCCTAATGTCAACATCTGTCCAAGATGTAAGTAATGAAAGCTTTTCAGTCGTTGTTGATCAATGGCAGCTTTGAGATTTTTTGCGGCACAATTTGCTTGCTGAAATGCGGCTTGAGCTGTTGCTGGAATTGGCTGACCTTTGCGATCGCGTATATCTGCTAAATCACCTAAAGCAAAGACTTCAGGGTACTCTAATAACTGTAATGTAGACTGAGTTAAAAGTTGTCCTTGATGATTCTGTTGACATTCCAGATAAGACAGCAATTCTCAGGCTTGAGTTCCGGTTGTTCTAATGACTAAATCGACAGGAACTGTGTATTTTTCATCATCTTGAGTCAGGATAACTGAATCTTCTCTAACTGCACTAACCTGAGTATTAAATTTTATATTTACACCCCGACGAATCAATGACCGATAGGCAATATTTTGACAACAGGATGAAAAGGCTTTTAGGATTTTTTGACCTCGAACAATTAAGGAAATCTCTCCCCGATTTCCTAAACGATCTACTAATTTACCTGCTAATTCAATAGCATTAGCACCGCCTCCAATAATTTGAATTCTAATTTTCGGTTGGCTAGACTGTTCAAGAGTCTGTAGTTTTTCCTGCAAACCTATCGCATCTGCTAGGGTTCGGAATGCAAGAGTTTGACCCGACTTCCCTAAGTTTGAATCATAGTGGGTTCGCCTTCCCACAGCTAGAACAAGATAATCGTAAGATAATGAATCGTGATTTTGAAGCTGAATTTCATGTGTTTTAAAATTAACCCCTTGCACTGTTTCTTGATGAAATTTAATATCTGTATCTGTCAATAATTTCTGAAATGTGGGAGCCACTTCCCAAACTTTAAGTTCTCCAGTAATTAATTCATAGAGAAAAGGAGTAAACAGAAAGCGATCTTTTTGATCGATCAGAATAATTTCAGGTTTTTCTACTTTAGACCAAGATAAATGATCTAAGTACAAAGCTGTATATAATCCGGCAAAACCTCCACCGAGAATACAGATTCTGGCTGGGTCTGTATAACCTAATGGTTGAATCTCTAGCCGCATATATATGTTGTTTGTCAATTTTTTTTAAAATAACATATCGCATTTTATTAATGCAATAGCTTTACAATAGCTTGATAAACTTTTTACATTAATGGCAGTTTTTGTAAAGTTTATCCGAGATATTGCGTTTAAAAATATGTCTTGTGTTTGAATAAATCTTCATCCTAAATCCGGTTTTAAATCCTTTATCACTCAAAAAAAAATTGTCTACTTTCTCTGAAAACCCTGGTGAGTCGCTAAGGGATTGAAAGAAAAATAGACAATGAATGTTGAGTAAAGAGGGGTAGTTAACTTCTAGCAGTATTAACAAGCCAGTTGCTGGGCTTCAGACTCTAGCATTTTTAATAATTGTTCATCTCCGTGAGCTTCAGCAACTTGTCGGCGATGTTCGAGAATTCGACAAATATTAGCAGTATGAACAGTGGTGAGATGTTTTGATGGGGCTTCGGGTTGAATCTCACAAAATGCTTGAGGCTGTGTCAATGTGACAAGATTTTGGGACTGATAGCTAACACCTCGATACTTTAAACTAGGGCTTTCAAAAGGGACAGGAATATGTCTGGGATAGCGAACTTGCCAAGTATTACCTCGGTATTTACCTCCGAGTTCACTCTCTACAATGTCTAGAGGGAATTGTTGCGCTTCATAGTTGATTGTACGGTAAGTCAGTTTCATCTTCGAGATTGCTCCTAATTCTGATATAAAATGACAATTTCTTAACAAGGTTGTTTTTATTTCTGTATTCATTGTTACATTTTTGATTTGAAATTGCCAAGGATTTATAACAAATCAACATATATTCTTGAGTGTCGATCAAGAGGTTCAGACTCACGGTTCCCTGTGTCCCCGAATCAGTTAGGCTAGAGTTTAATATCTTGAATGATTGTCCATGCTTAACTCGCTTCTGCAACGATATCTCCGGCTCTCAGTACAGACGCGGCGACTGGTTCACTTTTTGTTTTTGATCCTATCTTTAACAATCAGTCAGGCGTTATTTGCACTGTTAGCTCGTTCTTTATTTTTAGATCGGGTTGGCTCGGAGTCTCTTCCTCTATTATTCACCATTACTCCTGTCGTTTTAATTACGATTTCAACCGGGTTTATTGGTGCGATCAACCGATTTTCTCATATTCGTCTTTTTCGTTGGATTTTATTTGCGAGTATTGGGTTAGTTGGGATAATTAAAGTCTTGATTGCTCAACAAACAACGCTTTTTCCCTATTTCGGCTTATATATTATTTCTAATATTCTTAGTGTATTACTGATTAAAATTAGCTTTTCTACTCTAGTTTCTGACTATTTTACGGCTCTCGAATTAAAGCGATATACTGCCGCTCTCTCTTTAAGTGCAAATATTGGATTTCTCTTGGCAAATAGTCTAGGAAGCCTAGTCGTACAATTTATTCCACCCGAAAATTTACTTTTAATTATTCCCCTACTCTACGCGATCGCGATCGCTCAACTCTTTTATCTAGAACGAGATCAAAACTCAATTGAAATCAACCCACCTACACCCAGCAAATCTTCTCAAGGACTCCTAGACAGTCTCAAAAAGTTTCCCCGACTCACAAAAAACTATCCAATTATTTTTTATCTTGCGGTTAGTACCTTAATTATTTTATTATTAAGACTGCTGACTGAATTTCTATTTTCTACAGTATACGCTCAAAAATTTCCTCAATCTCAAGATCTTGCCAGCTTTTTAGGATTAGGTTCAGCAATCTTTAGTTTAGTGCAGTTACTCCTAACTTCTCTAGTCACAACTCCTCTCATTCAACGTTTAGGAGTCAGTCGTGCTAACCTGATTTATCCGGTTACAACTCTCCTCTGTTTCATTGGTTTAGCAGTTAATTTCGGACTTCCGACTGCACTTTTAGCCAATGTTAATCATGTAGCAATTTATCGCAGTATTGCCGATCCTCTAAAAACTCTAAACTATAATGCAGTTCCCGCTCAAGCTTTGGGAACATTTCGCGTTTTAAGTGAGGGATTATTTTCGCCCCTCGGTGAAATGGTTGGGGGTTTAATTTTACTAGGGCTGATGAATATGGGAAGCTATTTCCAGATAAATATTCTGGGCATAATTCTGAGCTTACTCTTAGTTGCTGTTAGTTTTAAAGCCGGAAGAAACTATACAAGAGCTTTACTGAAAATGTTGATGTCCGGTTCAGTGAATTTAGGTGAAATTCAACAAGGCTTAACTCTGCCTCCTTCTTCTCAGGATGAAGTCAAAGTTCTACTGAATAGTCGGGACGAACACAATCAAATTATGGGTTTACAATTAGCAACTTATGTCTCATCTCCTCAGAAGTTTTTGCCGGAAGTTAATGCTATACTGATTCAAGGAAGTCGAAAAGTTAAAAGTGCAATTGTTTCTTTTTTTCGTCATTTGCCTAAGTCTGTTACTTCAGATTGGATTCAACAAGGATTACAATCCAATCAACCTGTGGCTAAAGGAATTGCTTTGGAGCTTTTGATTGATAAAAATCAGTCTATTCCTGAAGATCAGTTGTCAACATTACTGAGCGATAAACAAGAAGAAATACGAGCTTTAACCTGTGTGGCGGTGACAGCTCAACAGCAAACTTTGCAGCCTCAAATGCAGAAAAACTGTCAAAAATTATGGCAAATGCAGTTAGAATGTCCAATCGCTCAAGCCACAATTGATGTCATTTCTCATACAGGACGACGAGAGTTGGTTCCGATTTTATATCAGATTCTTCCTCAAGCCAGTTGTGATATCAAGCAAAAAGGATTTGAAGCTTTAGTGAATTTAGCCGATTGCAAAGATCGTCAGATCAAAGAACTCGCAGCCTCAGAACTTGGGAACCCAAACCCAGAAGTTCGAGCCGCAGCCGTCCAACTTTTAGGCGTGATTACCGATCCGCAAATGCTTTCTTATTTATCTACTTGTTTGCAAGATCAAGACTCCCGTGTGCGAAGTCAAGCCGCCAAAGCGATCGCAACCTATGGAGAAATGGGTTTATCTACTGTAGAAGAATGCCTTATTTCTGAGCGTTCAGAAGTGGTAGAAACTGCGATTACAGCGATTGGTTACATTAGCACAAATCGAGCTGAGGATATTTTATTTAATCATCTTAGTCCCGTCTTAAAAGAGGTGTCTCGCACCTGTAAATGGCAACATCTTCCGCGTACTCATCCCAATTGGGAATTGTTAGCGATCGCAGTTCAAGACTTTCAAACTCGAATGATTGAACGGGTTTTTCATGCGTTGTTGGCTTTAGGATGTGAACACACTTTAAATGCGTTACAGATATTGCGCTATTCTACTGATAAAAGAAGTCGATCTAATGCAGTTGAAACGGTTGCATCTTTGCGGTATCGTCGATTTGTTTTACCGATTTTACCCATACTAGAACAATGGGCCAGCGGGCCAATTTCTCAAGAAGAAATTACGCTTAATTCGGAGTGGATGAAAACAACAGGATACAAGTTACTCCTCGAAGCTCTAGAATGTAGCGATCGCTGGATCGAAATGGGAGCCATTATGGCTTTAGCAAGTGTACCTTCGGTGCTGATTCAAACCTCCGATCCCCTCGTTCAAGCTGTCATCCAACAAGTATTTCCAACAACAACTCCTCTCTCCGATCAAAATATTTTAGTTATGAATCGTATCCTACTTTTGAAAAATCTTCCTTTATTTCAGCGAATGTCTCTAGATGAATTGTTAATTCTCAATCAAGAGTTAGTTGAAGAAGAGTTCACTGCCGAAACGGAAATCATTCAAGAGGGAAGTATTGGCACTCATTTATATATTGTCAGTTCTGGAACTGTTGCCTTGATTAAATTGATTCAGGGAACTCAACAAATAATCAAACAACTTTCACCCGGAGACTGTTTCGGTGATTATCAAATCTTTAGCGAGTCACCTTCTCAAGTCGGAGCGATCGCAGTTACGGATTGTGAATTATTAAAGTTAGAGAAAAATCGTTTACTGAGTTTAACCTACCAACGCCCAGATATATTAATCGAAATTTGTAAGCAGCTCAGTTATATTATTGAGGAGTTATTACAGTCAACCCAACAACAGTAAAATACACAAACTCAACTTCAGAAACCAACAAGCAAAATACTCGCACTGTGATCAAACCCTGCCTCTAATTCTACGCTCAAATTCTACACTTCAAATTTTATCCCAACTCAAATGCCAGTTGACACCCCAGTACCCCCGACTCGTTTCTCCTTTGGGAAAAAAGTAAGAGATAGAGGTTGCCTATGGCAAGCATTCGACTCTACTCTTGTTCAGGATTCGGTTCTAATCCCCACTGATACTTCAGAAAATGCTGATACATATTCTCTCGCATCATCATCTGTTCATAGAGGTTAACCAGAAATTCTTGAGCCTGTTCTCGACTCATTTGATTAACCTGCATTTTGAACGAAGATAGGTTGAACTGTTGTTCAAAAGAGAGTTCACTGGGTTGATTCATTCGAGTTCTCCTAATGAAACGTTGAGACTATGACTCCAAATTGGGTGGAGTAGATGCCATGGATGGCAGTTGGGACTCCAGGGACGATCATCCTAGAGGATATCTATCCCTATTATTACAAAAGGTAACAACTGTTTGACAAAATGACTACTCTTTTAGCTAAAAATGTCTATATCACTAACATAGCAAATACTATGGCCTGTGTTGTAACAGAAGATACCTGCTCTCGGGGATATCCCCTGCCCCCGGAAAGTAATCTGCAACCCTGAAACATTTGCGATGAATCTTCGGTACACAGAGAGAGCGATCCGGAGATGATCCCGAATGCGATCGCGCAGAACTTTCTAGATCGTTAAAACTCCTACTGTCTTCTGTCTTTTGTGAGAAAATTTTCTAATCGACTCATAAAAGATTACGATATAAGATTGATCTGAGTTGCTCAAGAAAATGCCAAGATAGAGGAATGATGCAAAACCTTGTAACACCGAGTGAATTTAAAGAAAAACTTCTAACGAATCTCCAATCTATTCAATCTCAATTTGGGAAGGTTGAAGGTGCGCCGATTACAAACAAAACGATTCCAGTAGATGTGGCTGAGGATATTGAAGCAATGGTAACTCAGTTAGAAGCAATGAACCCAAACTATCGCCCTTTACTGTTTAATCCGAAGCTCTTAGACGGAACTTGGCAACTTTTATACTCAACTGCACGAGAAATTCGGAATTTGTCTTCACTACCACTGGGCTTAAAAGTAGGAAAAGTTTATCAAGTGATTGACGTTGCTTCTCAGTCTTTTTTCAATCAAGCATTTGTTCAACATTCTTTGGGATTTATTGCAGGAGAAGTTAAGGTGACTGCTCGTTTTGAACCTGTTGTTGACGATCGCAATTTACCCAGTAATCGTATTAATGTTTACTTTCAGCAACGTTATTTAGGTGTTTCCAATATTCTAGGGGTCAAAACTCCAACTTTAAACCCGGCTCGTGTTGTACCTGCTCGCGCTGGAACTGGACGAACTCCGAGTCTAGAAATTACCTATCTTGACGAAACCTTTCGCATTGGTCGAGGAGGAGAAGGAAGTCTGTTTGTTCTTCTGGCGAAGTAACAGCAATTCTTGATGATGACGGAGAGGGTTTAATAATTAATTCAAGGGCTTAAGAATCAAAGATTTGAGCAAGTTGTCATCATTTTCAAGTCCGATTAATGCTAACTAAGATTGACCTTGTTTCGCGATCGCTTTGTCTTTTTTGGAGGCTTTTAAAAATCTCGGTGAATTTTCAATTGGGTCAGCTAACTGTTCTACAAATCCAAACAGGTTACGTTCGGGTAAAAACTTAGCTTTGACTTGAACAAATTTCGGTTTTCCTTGCTGTTCTTTATCTAGTTTCGGATTAAATCGAAAAGGCTTAACCGGAGCATCTTTCCACAACATCGGAATGTGAGACGCCTTCATAAATTTAACTTTACGAGCAGGTTCAGCCTCTTTGATCCAAGCAAGTCTTTCTTGGTTAAAGTTCCGGAAAATCGAAATACAAGGCACTCGACAAACTGGAATAAATTGCCAGAGTCCACAGAGACGAAATTCTCCATCTCTTAACTGCTTTTCTATGCCGTTATTCGCATTTTTTTCACTCACAAAACCGACCAATTGAAAACCGATTTTATGAGGCTGTTCTTTTCGAGGAAAGTGAAACAATTTAGGATATACAATTAATCGTTGAACTTGATTTCCTGTGGTTTCAATTTCTTTTTGGAGTGCGTTATAGGCTTTTTGACGTCTACCCGGAATATAAAATAATCGGTATTCTTGATCGGCTAATTTAACAATTGAGCGTTCTTCTGTTAAACTTACCTCTGCTTTGATCAAACCAATTCCCTGAAACTCGACTTGAGTATCAGATTCTTCTTCTGGGGCTGATTGCTTCTCTACAACAGGTTCTGAGGCTTGAGGTTCTGAAGGTTGAGGTTCTGAAGGTTGAGGTTCTGAGGCTTGAGGTTCTGAGGCTTGAGGTTCTGAGGCTTGAGGTTCTGAGGGTTGCGCTGGAGGTTTAGAAGTTAATATTTTTGGCTTCGGTTTTGCGTTTGGTTTGGAGGGTTTGAGCGGTTGGGAAGGCGGCGAGGGGGGCGAAGGTGGAGAAGGCGGCGACGGCGGCGAGGGGAGAGAAGCTTCAGATGGAGATTGAGTCTTCACCTTTTCAAGCAAAGCCTCATACATAGCCTTTTGTTTGGGGTTCGTTGCAGTTGCGATTAATTTTTGTAGCTTCGCTTCTTGAGGTGTATTCATTCCTTAAACAAAGAGATTACTGTGATCGAGCAGTTCTCTTCATTATAGTATAGTATTTTCCCAGGATTTGTGAACAACTGTTGAACGACCAGAGCCAGTCAGCAAGCAAGACGCTTACACTCAGGTTTACATTTCATCTCAAAATCCGATACTTGTGACCCATTCGCTTCAGAAATTTTTATTATCTTTCAATTTCCGAATGTTTTCTGAAGATTTCTGGATTATATTTGGTATTTTCTTGAAGCTCAGATTTGACGAGAAAATCCTCAAATTTAAGACAACATTTATTCCCCGTAAACGCTTAGGAAAATTCCGCTTTGAGTGATTGTCAATTAATTGAATTCCATCCAGGAATCAGAGAATACCTAATTTCTTTAAGGCGGCTTCGGCTGCTTGTTTTTGAGCATCTTGTTTGCGTCGTCCTTTTCCGATCCCGTAAGCTTGATTTTGAACGCGCACTTCTGCTACAAATTCTTTAGCATGATCGGGACCAGACTGAGCGATAATAATGTACTGAGGATTTTCTCCAAATTCGGCTAACGCCCACTGCTGAAATCGATTTTTTGAGTCTATTAAATTTTTACCATTGCTTTCTTCTGCGTGGGTTCCGATAATTTCAGTAGCAACCTTTGTAAATAGAGGTATAATAAATTCTCGCACTGCCTCAATTCCTGCATCTAAATAGTAGGCTCCAATATAAGCCTCAAAGGTATCACTGAGTAAAGCCGGATTTTGAGATCCTCCATCTTTGAGCGCTCCTTTTCCTAACCGCATCATTTCACCTATCCCCAATTGCGCTGCAAATCTTCCCAGTTGTTGTTCATCGACTAATGCGGCTCGTAAACGTGTCATTTTGGCTTCGCTGAGTTCTTCTGAACCATAAAGATAGAGCAATTCACCAACTAAAAACCCTAAGACTGCATCTCCTAAGAATTCTAGGCGCTCGTTATCTTTTCCGTCTCCGGGATGTTCGTTAACGTAGGAACGATGGGTTAAAGCACGCAAACGGAGTTTTTCATTTTGAATTTTTGGAAGTTTATCCATTGCTAACGGTTTCGACTCGTGCTTTGATTTGCCTCACTCTGGTAGACTTACTATTATACAATACCTGTCTTGAACAGAGTTAGGGTTTTGACAAAATTTATGGCTTGAGAACCTGAATCTGCTTTTCTCTCACATTGACTAAAAGCATCTTCTGATCAGCTTTGGGAATTTTTTTCTCCTGAATTACTTGGTCTACAAACTGACTAAACGTTGAAAATTTAGTTCCATCGGGTTTGCGAACTGATGTAATATTTTTGTAGTGGGGAAATTTAGAATTAATGAACTCACCTAGCACTAACGGAGTATTTTGTTCTAAACTTCTCGCCAACCCATTACTTTCTGTATCTAAAAAGTAGAAGTAATCTTCAAAACTACTTCAAGGCTTCACTAAGCTGTTAAGCATTAAAACTGTGATACACTAAAGTAAAGTTGAATTAATAAAAGGGTGAAGATGCCTGCTCAAAATCATCTGAAGCCAGAGCAAAAAGAAAAGTTACTTTTACAGTTTAAGCGAGAAGATAATAGTGTAATTCGAGAAAGAATTCTAATCCTACTCTTGCTTAATGATGGGAAAACACAAAAAGAAATAGCAGAATTTTTGGGAGTTTCCGTGAATAAAGTCTGCTATTGGTGTGTTCATGGAGATCCGGATAATCTGGAAAGCCTTAAAGACAAAAAAATGCAAGGGAATCATAGAAAAGCAACAGATAAATACATAGAAATTTTATTAAAAACAATAGAGAAAGAACCCGAAGAACTTGGTTATAGTTTTGGTAGATGGACAGCTCAAAGATTAGCGGTTTATTTAGAAGACCAGACAGGAATTGAATTGAGTGGTTCGCAAGTTCGGAGAATATTAGCGAAAAAAAAGTACGTTTACCTCTGGGCAAAATATAGTCTAGAGTCAAAAAGAAATTTCCAGAAAAGACAAGACTTTCAGAAAAAAATCGAGGAATATTTAAAAATAGAAAAAGATAGTCCAGAGCGCTTACAGGTATGGTTTTGGGACGAAAGCGGGTTCAGCTTAAGGGTAATCAGAAGAAAAACCTGGTCTCAAAAAGGAAAGAGAAAGAAAGTGAGAGGAGACCGAAGAAAAGGAAGAATTAATGCAATGGGAGGACTAAGGAATTCAGACAAAAAAAGATTTGTTGAATTCCTAAATAAAAGTAATAGTGAAAGTTTTTATCAGGTTTTGAAAATATTTTACAAAGAATTAATAAATGAATGGGTAATGCAAGGAAATCATGCTGAAGACTTTGCGAAAAAAGGAGCGAAAATTGTTCTGATTTTAGATAATGCAAGTTTTCACAAAAAAGCTGAATATCTACAAAAA
>JBCBCI010000040.1:0-50534 GCA_038530755.1 Cyanobacteria bacterium J06592_8
TACCACCCCATCACCCCATCACCCTATCAACCCCGGCAATTTTTAACTGAGAATGAAACAGCCCTGCTTTTAGGGGGTCATGGGGGCAAAGGGATTTAGGAGGCGATAATAGTCAACTGAACACTCTCACATTCCGTGAGGTTGTAACCCCATTTCGCTGGGTTAGCTGTAAACTAGAAAGGAAATCAACCCGACTGCAATTGTTGACAACAACTCACAGAACTCCCGATGAGCGATTTATACGTTTCTTGGTCAGATTATCATCAGGCAATTGAGTCCTTAGCCGCAAAAATCTATAACGCCGAATGGCAATTTAATCAAATTGTTTGTTTGGCACGGGGAGGTTTGCGAATTGGAGATATTCTCTCTAGAATTTATCATACTCCTTTAGCGATTTTGGCTTGTGCTTCCTACAAAGGTTCAGGTGGTCGAGTCCGAGGTGAAATTCAATTTGCGACTCACCTAACGATGACGACTGAAAAACTGGGAAGCCGTGTGCTTTTGGTGGATGATTTAGTAGATTCGGGAGTCAGTTTACAAGAAAGTTTATTGTGGCTAAAAAGGCACTATGGGACTGATATTCAAGAGATGAAAACGGCAGTTCTCTGGTACAAAAGTTGTTCAGTGATTGCACCGGATTATTATGTTGAATATTTGGCGGATTCTCCTTGGATTCATCAACCCTTTGAACTTTATGAGGAAATGAGTCCAGTCGAAGTCGCGCAAAAAAATATGAAGGCTGAGTCAGCGATTCATTAAATTGATTAAAAAAATTAGATGTTTCCGGAATCTAAGGGATTTCTTCTGTTATCAAAGGGGAACGGTGGATGAAAAACGCAATGGGAACTCAACGTCAATACCGCAAAATCTGGAAGCGGCTAATATTAGTATTTCTGTTCGTGGCGACGTTAGCTGGATGTCGAATCTTTAGCCTGACTCCCACTCCTGAACCTTTAGCAACTGTTTCAGCTCTCCCGGTTCCCCAACTTCCCGATTGGATAGAACAAATTAGTCCGACTGGCGAAGTTACTTCTCTGAGTCAAATTCGGATTATTTTCAAACATCCGTTGATTCCCATCGAGCGTTTAGATTCTCCCCAACAGCGCCAACTTCTCAATCAATTTGAAATTACACCTGAACTTCCTGGAGAATTTCGCTTTCTCACGCCGCGTATGGTGGGGTTTCAAGCCAGCAGAGCTTTACCATTGGCGACGAGAATTCAAGTTAAACTCAAACAGGGCTTATCTGACCTCGAAAATCATCGCCTCGCTGAAGATTTAGCCTGGACGTTCAACACAGAACCCATTCAGTTAAGCAACCTACCCGGAACTGAGGAAAATCAGAACTCTGAAGAGAATCGAGTCAGTTTGACTCCAGACCTAACTTTTAACTCTAACGTTGAACTGGATTTAGAGTCTTTAGCCGAACAAGCAAAACTCGTTTCAGATCAATCGAGTCAAACCATCCCAGTTCAAGCAAAACTCACGAAAAATCAGTTCAATTCCGACTCATTACCGCCCCAAGTACAGTTCGACCCATCAAACCATATCTGGGAGTATACCATAACGCCCACCCAAAATCTAGAAAAAAGTACAAAATATACCCTACAAATCTTACCTGGACTGCATCCGAGTCACGGAAATTTAGACAGTCAATTTATTGTTTCTTCTCAGATTCAAACCTTCGATGCGCTAGAATTTGAAACCCTACAATTCTATGGCGAACCGAGTCGAGGAGGTGCCTATGGACGATTTGAAAATGGTAGTCCTCAACTCAAGTTTAATAACCCGATATTAGAAGAATCAATTCCAGAGAATATTGAGATTAGTCCACCGCCACCGGAAGACGCACCGCCGTTAATTCAAACCTACGGAAATAGTAATATTATTAACTTTAATCCTTGGGCGTTAGAACCTGAAACGAACTATACTATTACCATCCGTAAAGACCTCAAAGATGAGTTTGGTCAAACTTTAGGAAGACCGATTATCCTCACCTATGCAACGGGAGATGTTGCAGCCGATATTAAAGTTCCAACTGGGTTAAATATATTCCCGTCAACCCAAGATTTACAACTGAATATTGCAACCACTAATTTACCGCGATCGCGATACAAAGCCGCCTATAAGATCATACAACCCACCGATTTAGTTTATACTGATACCGCCTATTCAAGAAAAGGCAAGAAAAATCTTTTACCGTCTGAGAGTAGCTGGACAACTTTTCGGATTCCAAAAGCCAACTCAAACGAACCCCAAATCACAGACATTAACCTCCGAAAAAAACTCGGTAAACAAACCGGAATGTTAGCTTATGGGATACAAGCGCAAACGACTCGTTATCAAGAAGATGGCAAACAACGTTGGAATGAACCCGAGTTTTATGGATTAGTTCAATTGACAAACTTAGGCGTTTTCGCGCAGTGGTTTCCCGAGTCAGGATTTGTGCGAGTGAACCATTTAGAAGACGGTTCTCCCGTTGAATCTGCCGACATCGAAATCTATCAATCGCAACTCGATGCCAAAAGTTTTCCTCAGCCTAAACCCTGTGCAACCGGAAATACAAATGAAACCGGGATTTTAAGCCTAAACGCAGAAGATCTCGAACAATGTATGGGCGGCGATCGCTTTAATGAAGCCCCCGAATTACTTGTTATTGCGAAAGAAAAAGATGATTGGGCTTTCGCCCGGACTCGTTCCTATAGTGGAATGTATGGTCATGGGATTTCGACGACTTGGCAAAGTAGTGAACCTTTATCTAGAGGAGTAATTTTTTCAGATCGTCAACTCTACCAACCGGGAGAAAAGGTCGCGTTAACTGGGGCGGCTTACTATCTCGAACAGGGCGAATTAAAACAAGATGTTAATGCTGATTATACCGTAACTTTGAGGACAGCCGACGGTCAAGAGAAAAACCTGGGAACTTACACAACCAACGAATTTGGAACCTTTTCCCTGGATTTAAACCTCGATCCTGACCAAACACTCGGAGATTATCGCTTAAGTGCCAAGGCAGAAAATGGAGTAGAAATTTACGGAAATCTGCGAGTTGCAGAATTTAAACCCCCAAACTTTAAAGTCGAAGTTAACCTCGATCAAGAAACGGCTGCGCCGGGAGAAACTCTGACGATTAATGCAAACAGTAACTATCTCTTCGGTTCTCCGGTTGTTGCTGGAAAAGCGGACTATTATGTGACACGAACTCCCACAGAATATACGCCCAAAGATTGGGAACAATATCATTTTGGCAGACAATGGTTCTGGCCGGAAGAAAAACCAACCGTTTCCAGTGATGTACTACAAAAAAGTGCTGTTCTCGATCAAGCTGGAACAGGGACTCAAACCGTTAAAATTGCCAAAGATTTACCCTATCCGATGGAATATCGGGTTGATGTTGATGTGTCTGATGTCTCAAACTTGGCTGTTTCAGATTCTCAAACCGTTGTTGCTTTACCGAGTAACCGTTTAATTGGGATAAAAACGCCCTTTGTGGCTGAAGCGAATCAAGAATTTCCCCTAGACGTTATTGTTACAGACCCGAACGGAAAACCCCTTCCTAATATTGGGGTACGGTTGGAGTTGCAGAAAATGAATTATAGCAACGTGACGCGAGTCGTTGCAGGTGGACAAACTGATAAAAACCAAGTCGAATACAAAACCGTCGCCACAACCGAACTCAAAACAAACAAGACCCCAAAAACCGTTTCTCTAACTCCTCCGGAATCAGGTTCCTATCGAATTCGGGCAAATTTGACTCAGAATGCCACAGAAGCAACCGCCACCGATGTACAAATTTGGGCGACGGGAAACTCTTCGGTTTATTGGGGAGGAGAAAATGAAAATCGTCTTGATATCGAACTCGATAAAGACACTTACAAACCCGGAGAAATGGCGACTGCTTTAATTAAATCACCCTACGAAGAAGGAGAGTTGTATTTTGCAGTAGTTCGAGATCAACCCTTGTATGAAACCCTGATTTCTGTCAGAGGCGGCGCCCCACAAATTCAATTTACAGTTACTTCCGAAATGCTACCGAATGCAGCCGTTGAAGCGGTGTTAGTTCGTCAAGGTACACCCCTTTCCAGCCAGGAAGCCGGAAGCGTTGAAAGCTTATCTCAAGTGGGGTTTGTTCCGTTTAAAACTGACTTAGACTCAAAAGCGTTAAACGTTGAAATTACACCGGAAAAATCTAAAGCTGAACCCGGTTCTGAACAGACCCTACAACTGCAATTAAAAGATGCGGAGAATCAGCCCCAACGCGGACAATTCACTGTTATGGTGGTGAATGAAGCCGTATTACAACTAACAGGTTATCGCCCGCCAAACCTCCTCGAAACCGTCTACGCCGAACAACCCATTTCCACTCGTTTTAGTGATAATCGCCCAGACGTTGAGTTAAATGCAGTACCTACATTAGCAGCCAAAGGTTGGGGATATGGTGGCGGTTTATCGTCAGGAATTGCGAATACTCGTATCCGTGAAAACTTCCAGCCTTTAGCCTTCTATCAAGGTTCAGTGATTACGAATAGCAGTGGAAAAGCAACTGTTACCTTTAAACTTCCCGATGATTTAACCACCTGGCGGGTGATGGTAGTGGCGACAGATGGAAACCTCAAATTCGGTTCGGGTGAAACGACCTTTGTAACTACACAGCCACTCCTAACAAACCCAATTTTACCCCAATTTTCTCGCCCAGGCGATCGCATTTTAGCTGGAATTGCGGTTACAAACAATACCGGAGAAAAAGGATTTATTGAAATACAAGGAAATGTGGACAGAGGACTTCAATTTTCAGCCGGAAACACAGAGACTCAAGCCATTAAACGACAACTGAATACCGGAACTCAAGCTTATAGTTTCCCAGTTTTAGTCGAAGAAGTGGGAACCTCAAAAGTTCAGTTTAAAACGGCTTTTAATGGAAAAACCGATGGCTTTGAAGTTCCTCTAGAGGTTAAACCTGTACTCGTCACCGAACAGGTTATCGAAACCGGAAGTACAACCAACTCTCTCACCCTTCCTATTAACATTACACGAGATACGATGCGAGATAGAGGCGGCTTAGAAATCTCCCTTTCAACCACTCTAATTCCGCAAATTCTCGCCCCCGCAAAACAAATATTTAGACAAACAGAAGTTCCCTTCCTCGAACCTGCGGCGAGTGAACTATTAATTGCATCTAGCTTACAACAACTCAGTCAGAGATTACTCCGCCGTGAAACGACGAAGCCTGCTCTGACCGTTGGTCAAAAATATGGGCAAATCTTGAGTGAATTCAACCTCAAACAACAAGCCCAAAAATCCCTCGACCAAATCTTCCAACTCCAACAAACAGACGGAGGATTTGCACGTTATCCCGAACAAAGAATATCAAATCCTCTGCTTTCTGCTTACACCGCCCAAGCCCTTGCTAAAGCCCAGAAAGCCGGATTTCCAGTCGATGATACTAAGCTGAATCAACTCGAATATTATCTCAAGCAAGCCTTAGCAAATCCTGGAAAAAATGACTTCTGTGTAGAAGATTTAGTCTGTAAGAGTCGAGTCCGTCTCAATATCCTGATTGCTTTAGCAGAACTTGGAGATCAACGCAATGATTTCATGGCGGATATTTATGGCTTAAGAGATGAATTTGATACCGTGACTCAACTCAAACTCGCCCGCTATTTATCGAACTTCCCGGAATGGAGTCAGGAATTTAATGAATTGGTTGGGAAACTGCAAGAAATCCTCTATCAAACGGGAAGAACAGCAACCGTTAATATTCCCCAACAATATGGTTGGATGAGTTCAGAAACCACCGCCCAATCTCAAGCTTTGCGTTTACTGGTGAGTCAAAATAGCCAAACAGAAACGATTGATAAACTGGTGCAAAGTTTACTCAATCTTCGCCGTCAAGGAACCTGGGGAAGCACCTACAATAATGCAGAAGCCCTCACCGCCCTTGCTGAATATGCAGCCATAGAACCAACGCCCGAAAACTTATCCGTACAAGTTCAATATGGGGCTGAAAATTTAGGTTCAACTGAATTTAACGGTTTCCAAAACTCTCAGTTCGATCTCAAAGTTCCTCTGTCAGAATTACCACCCGGAAAGAACAACTTAATTATAAGAACTTCTGGAAATGGTAAATTAAACTATTGGATTTCCTACGAATATCAACTCACTGGAAGTCAACCCGGACGATTAAATGGTTTACGAGTTGACCGAAAAATTCAGCGGGTTGGTGATAACGAAGTGTTGAAGACAATGGGATTAAATGCAGAGAAAGAACCTCTAGAAGTTAAACCCGGACAAGTGTTTGATATTGGCTTAGAAATTATTAGTGATCATCCCGTCAATCAAGTGATGATTATCGATCCCTTACCCGCAGGTTTTGAAGCGATTGATAACGGTTTTCAGACCAGTAATCGAGCTTTACAAGCCCAAGCCGATAGCTGGGATATTAGCTACCAAACGATTTATCGAGATCGAATTTTTGCCTATGCAGATTCTCTAGAACCTGGAGTTTATCAACTGCATTATTTAGTTCGTTCGGTAACGCCGGGTGAATTTCTCTGGCCCGGTGCAAAAGCCTATTTACAACAAGCCCCCGAAGAATTTGGGCGCAGTGCTTCTTCAAGTTTAGTTGTTTCAAAACAATCTTAAGCCAGCCAGGGATTGAAATCTCTGTCTGAAAGCTAAAATCCTCTTAAGAGGACTGGATAAGCTGATGTAAGAATTTTTCTAACAGTTTCATATCAAAACCACTCTATCAACTTCTATTCCTCTGGAAAAAATAACTCTCGTTCAGTAATCCTTGCAAAATCGGATATGAATGACTAGGTGGAAAGTGAATGACCACAAAGTCTGTCTCGAAATCAAAGCTTAAAGAGACTTGGAAAACCTGAGTTAAAATTTCACTTAAGGGTTGCTGATTTCCCACAATTAAACAAGTAATCAGTTCTGAATGACTGAGATGATTTTTCTGTTGTTTGGAAGCCAGATTTTTTTGCCAGACTTCTAAAAAGTTGCCCTGACGCACGGAAAGATGTAAAGCTTTTGGGCAAGTTTGACACCAACTTTCGGCAATGGTTTGACTCAATTCGCTATATTCGCTGAAAATTAGATCGATAGATTCTTGACCCAGAGATTCTCTTAACTGTTGTTGGGATTTACATTGATCGGAAACGAAGACCCAGCGCCAGCCCTGTTTTCCTTCTTTTAACTTCGGTAATATTTCGCCTAAATGTTGGGTAAAATTTAATATTTTCAGTTTTCCAGTTTGATAATTTGAGTCTAAAAACTCTAGAATATTAATGCAAGTATTCGACTGTTGCAATGTGTGATAATATTGAGGATCTAGACCGATTGCTGTGCTAATTAAGGCTCGATTTGTACCGCCATGAGCAACAACTAAAATTCTTTGACCTTGATGTTTGCTGAGAATATCTTGCCAAAACTGTTGAGCTTTTTGATAAAGTTCTTTGAGCGGAAAATAGATTTTTCCTGATGGTAAATTAAATGAGAATAAATGGGGCGTTCTTTGCCAGCATTGATAATCTTCGGTCAAGTTTGCGCGAACGTATTTATAGGTTAAGCCTTGCCAAGCCGTCATATTAATTTCGGTTAGTCGCTCATCCACACAAACAGGTGATTGTTTTCCTTGAATATTCTCTAAAACTGCGATTATTTTCTCCGTTGTTTGTCGAACTCGTTGGAGAGGACTGGTATAAATGGCATCGAATTTTAAGTGGCTTAAAGCTTGACCTGTTTTCTCAGCGGCTGCAATTCCTTTTTCTGTTAAAACGGATTCATCACTGCATCCTTGATAACGACCTTGTTCATTGAAAGTGCTGCGACCATGTCTGACGAGAATTACCTCAGTAGTGGCTGAGGATTGATGTTTTGAAGTGGCAGAAATTGCGAGGGAATTATCAATCATAGAAAATGATATGACAGTACACAGTAAAAAGTACACAGCAAACCGGGAATAAATTCCCGGTCTCAAAAACTCAAGTCCTATGCGCGAGGACTTCGGATATTAGACAGAGACTTTAGTCTCTGGACAAAAGCAACAGTCAATTGTTAAGAGACGGGAATGGTTTCTTGAAGGCGGTATAGGGTGGCGTAATGTTGACCCAATATAATTAATTCTTGATGGGTTCCTCGTTCTACAATTTTTCCATCTTCAATATAGAAAATTTTATCGGCAGTTTTAGCAGTTCGGAGGTCGTGAGTAATTAAAAATGTTGTGGAGTATTTTGTTAACCGTTCCAGGGCTTCTGTTACTACTTTTTCACTCTGGTTATCGAGTCCAACGGTAGGTTCATCGAGGATAACAATCGGTGCTTTACGAATAGCCGCCCTGGCGATGGCAATGCGTTGGCGTTGTCCGCCGGAAAGGGTCGCCCCTCGTTCTCCCACAACAGTCTCGTAACCTTGAGGCAATTCTAAAATAAAATCATGGGCATTGGCTAAACGGGCGGCTTGTTCGACCTCAGCATCAGTAGCATTTATGCAACCGTAGGCGATATTATCTCGAATACTGGTCGCAAACAAAACACTATCCTGCAACACCACGCTAATTTGCCGTCTCAGAGAGTCGAGAGTATAGTCGCGAATATTAGTACCATCGATAGAAACATAGCCACTGTTGGGGTCGTACAAACGCAGCAATAAACTGACTAAAGTTGACTTCCCACCACCGGAAGCCCCAACTAAAGCCACTTTTTGACCGGGAGTAGCAGTGAAAGAAATCTCCTTGAGAATCTGTTTTTCCGGTTCGTAGCCAAAGCCAACTTCATAGAATATTACCTGTCCCCTGAACCGAGGTGCAGGTTTGGCGGTTTCAGAATCGCGAACATCGGGTACTATCTCTAATAAATCTACAATACGTTCACCTGACGCTACAGCTTTAGCAATTTGACCGACATATTTAGTCAGTTGACGCATGGGTTTGAATGTGACTTTCAGATAAGAGAGAAAAACCAGTAAATCTCCGGGTGTCAGCATTCCGCCCTGAATTAAGACGACACCTCGACAGAGAACCAAAGCAGTTGCAACCGAAACAAGAACTTCTATCGTTCGTTCCTGACCCGCCCGCAACTTCTGAGTTTTGGCACTTTCATCCAAACTTTTGCTGTTTTCCTGAGTGAAAGAATCCTCTAAAATCGATTGTAAAGAAAGGGCTTGCACTACTTTTATTGCCCCAATGGCTTCGGCTGCGGTGGCTGCCATTACGCCTTCTCGTTGTCGCTGCTTTTTAGAAATTTTATGAATCTTGCGACTCATAGTTGTTGTTGTCATCAAAAATAGCGGAAAAATCATTAGGGTAAGGACAGCCAGTTGGGTATTCATCCAGAACATAACGCTGACCATTCCCGCCATTGTCAAAAAGTTTGTGAGTAGGGGCAAAGCCGCAATAACAGTGACTTCTCGCAAGCGTTCGACATCGTAGGTCACGCGAGTGATTAAATCTCCAGTCTTGGCTTTATGATGAAAAGATAGGGACAAACTTTGCAGATGAACATATAAATTGGTTCGCACTTCTGCCATGACTTTTGTTGCTGCAACAGCCATTCCGGCGGCACTAAAATAGGCCATTGTCCCTCGCAAAACAGCGATAATTACAATCGCAAAGGCTAATAAGGCTAGCAGTTCAAATGCGGTTAAGTTGTCGAGAATTAGAACTTGTAAGCCTTCAAGCTGAAATTCTTTAAACAATATTTCGTCAAAGACAAATTTGAGAGGCCAGGGTTCAAGTAAACGAAATCCTGTTTCTGCTAAAAGTGCTATAAATGACAGAAAAATAATCCGGCTTTGTTGACGAAGTTGGGGTAGAAAATGACGGAGAATGCGCTGGCTTCCGCGAATACCCTGTGTTAAATTCTGAGGACGCTTCTTCTTTTTCATAGAAATCTTTTTTTTCGTTGGAAACCACTCCCATGCACAAGAGTGGAGGAAAACAAGCGTTTTACTGAAGTTGGAGAGAGTTAAAATTAGAGAAGAGTTGATTCTATCTGAGAGGATGCTTTATTTAACAAAGTTAGGATTTTGATTGCTATAATGCTGGCTAATAAAAGCATTTAATTTGCGTTCAACTTTGACTAACAGTTTTTCCAACCAAGTTAAATAGCCTCCGAAAGACAGTTGACGAACTAAAGGACGTAAAAAAACATGATGACGACGATGACCTAAGCGGTTATAACGCTTTTTAAAATATTTGTCTTTTTTGGTGACATTCCATTTTTCCATGAAATGCTCTAAACTCGCAACTTCCCAAGCATCACTCCAACGCAACATAAAGTAGGAAATATCAGCATATTCTAGAGTGCAACCGGGAACATAGGTGACAATAGATTCTGGTTCACAGTAAATTTTTCCGCCTGCATTCGTAACAGTTAAGCAGAAATCAATATGTTCTCTTGTACTCAAGAGTTTCTCATCGAGTTTTCCGATGGTTTCAAAAATATTAGTTCGGACTAACATACAGTGAAACTCAGCAAATTCACACTGGCGACGGTGTAATTGATCTTGAACATCAGTAACTGGACGATTCACAAAGTAGTGTTTTTCATGTACTTTACGACGAGTTTTATCTTTTTTAACTTCCAGAACTATTCGAGCTTCGCCGCCAGCTAGATGAATTGTTTTCCCTCGCTCTTTCCCAATACAAACTAAAGGACAAACGACGGTTGAATCTGTTTCTTCAGCGCAATTGATTAACTTTTTGAGCCAACCGGCTTCGACGTAGACATCATTATCAATGAACAGTAAATATTCAGTATCAACAGCACTTAAAGCTAGATTTCGAGCTTGGTTTGGAGAAATATAGTGTTCAGTCCGAATGATTTTAAATCCATGTATTAGAGATTGCCTTTGGAGATAATCTTGGACGTATTTGGGAGAATTGCCATCAATATAAACCAATTCAAAAGGATAACGAGTATTCTGGTAAATGCTATCGAGGGATTCACAAGCGTAGCTAAAACGTTCTCTGGGAGTAACAACAATGGTTACTTTGGGTTGAGTTTGAGTTAATGATGTCATAGTAGTGCTATAAATTTGAGACAATTAAACGACAAAGTAAAAACTGATTTTTAGTACACTCTGACGAGACTATCGATGGAGATTTTAGTTTTTTTGGCAGGAGATAAAACCTGAGAATAAATTGTTTCCCAGTTAGCTTTTTCCACTTCAGGACTAAGCTGTTGTAAGACTTTTTGCTTGGCTGCTTTTCCGAGCTTTTGACGGAGTAAGGGATGAGTCATTAGTTTAATTAGTGCAATGGCTAATTCCTCACTTGAATAAGGATTTACAAGCAAGCCGTCGATTCCTTCTTCAATAATTTCACCAATTGCATCAACATTGGTTCCCACAATCGCTCGTTCTGCTAACATTGCTTCCAATAAAGCATTCGGACAGCCATCATTCAAGGAAGGAATCGTGAAAATATCAATGTGAGGTAAGTAAGCCAATGCTTGTTCGCGACTAATTTTTCCAGTGATTAAAATCTGCTCACTTAAGCCACAATTTTCTAATTCTTGTTGCCAATATCCGAGTTCTTTCGCCACAAAATCACCGACAAAGAGTAGAGTATATTCAAGTTCAGAGGGAAAGGTTTTGCAAGCATCTAGCAAATATTCAATACCTTTTTTATCGCGAAAGTTCCCCACTGTTGCAATTACTGTTCCTTTAAAACGCTTCACTAAATCGGGTGTCGGTAAACTCTCAAAATTAACAGGAGCAATTGAGTTCCAAAAAGCAGTCGATTTATTGATAACTTCTGGCGCAAATAATCTGGCTCGCTTCATCAAATCCTGACTAACAAACGTTGTCCAAGAGGAGTTTTCTAAAGTCCAAGCAATTTGTTTTTGTTGCTGACAGTCAAAAATGTGTTTATGTAGGTCAGCACCTCGCACACTATTAATGACAGGTAAGTCGTTTTCTTTTGCTAGCATTGTGGTTAAAAAGCCAGTTTCATTAATAAAAAAGGCATGAACCAGGTCAAATTGATGCTGTTTATGCAGAGTTTGCAACTGACCATAAACATCCATTAGATAATCTTGGTCACGAGCAATTTTTGAGCGAATAGCAGGATACAAACGATGAACTTTAATTCCATTTTGTTCGGTGGTTTCACATCGAGAACGCTGCCATTCTCCAGCTTCAGCAGACTTTCTTTCTTTCCGAAACACAGCACGGAAAATTGCTACATGAACCTCATAGCCTAAATCTTGTAGTAGCATCGCAATGCGTTTAGCTGATTCTCCCACACCTCCAACATCCGGAGGAAATTCTTGAGCGGTTAAGCAAACTTTTTTCTGAGTTTTCATGGCTGCCTCTTTGTATTAATAAAAAACTGATTTTTAGGACAAAACTTTGACTAAGTGATTGTCACAATATTGGCAGAGCTAATTGCTTTTTGTTCAGAAACTAACTGTTCAGAAACTAACTGTCGCAAGTAATTAGCTGTATTACTAACGCCATCTAAATTAACACTCAAGGGAGTAGCCGATTCTTGCAAATAATTGATAATTTTATCCGCGAACAATTGAGGTTCTAAATCTTCAGGTTTAATCATTCTAACTCGACCGATTTCATCCAGCTTTTTAACACGAGTTAATTGTTCGAGATCTCCATTTCCTTGGAATGGCATCATCATGGCTTTAACTCCAGTGCTGAGAATATTCATCGTGGTATTATAGCCAGACATTCCAATTGATAAATCGGCGTTCTGCATATAACTCAGGAAATTTAAAGTATATCGTTCTACGGTGAGATTTTCTTGTTTTGCAGCTCTATCTTTTAAGGAATTATAAACTGAATCTGGAGAGAACGGCCCTGTAAAAATTTGGAGGTGATGGGGGATTTTGTCTTTTAAAATAGATGCTGTTTTAGCGACACAGTCTAACAAATCATGTCCAAATCTTCCTCCTCCAACACTGACTAAAATAAAAGGCTTTCGAGGAAGTTGAAGAGTATTATTTTCTTCTCCACTGGGTAAAGCTTGAGTCACATAACCTGTGTAATGAACAGCACACTCAAAATCATCAACACGAGAAAAACTTGAGTTTAAAGTAATGAATTTCGGATCGCCATGAATCAGTAAAAGATCAAAATATTTATTCATCAAACGACAGACTTTTTCTTCATGTCGTTGTTGATCTTGCTTGGTGACAACAATATCTCGTAAACTGGAAACAATCTTAGTTCCCGCCGCTTTAGCCTGCTCAACTAACGGAATTAACTCGAATGAAAACCGCCGTCTTCCAAAGGGAAATAATTCAATAATGAGAATATCAGGCTGAATCCAATTAAATACATTTAATAGCTGTTCTTTGCGAATTTCCTCCACTTCTGCTAATGTCAAAGATGAATCAACAGGTCTTAACTCTTGAAATTCTGAATCTGTTTTAACCGCAGGGATATTCACAACTTCAACTTCTTTAGGAAACTGAAACGCTTCAATCACTTGTCCCCCATTAATAAAACAGACCTGAAAATCTGGAATTAAGCCTCGGACAATTTCAATACTGCGAACTAGATGCCCCATTCCCAATATATGTTGACAATAGAACATCACTTTTGGGGTAGAGTTAGGAACTTTCAAGGACAAAGATTGAGTTGTCATTGATTGAGAATATTTCATAGGAGGTATTGCTGATGAATTAGCTGTTAGTCTCAGATTTATGCCGTCAGATAATTCCAGGGACTTCGGCATTCATACAGAAGTTGTCCGATTTCATCTTCTATCTTCAATAAGCCATTAAAGTCTAAAGTGAAGGGAGAGAAAGAATTTGAATGATTATTTTTGAGTTCGGTTTGCACTGCTTCGCTTAAAGAACTTACAGTAAGCTGTTCAGAGGAAATCATTTGAAATAATCCTTGATTAGACATTCTTTCTGAACGTATTAACTGTTCTCGTGACGGATGTTGTCGAGGCACAACAACTGCTTTCTTTCTCAAGGAGAGAATCTCAGTAATAGTATTGTAACCTGCCATCGAAACTACTAAGTCAGAGGCATTAATATATCCCATTAGGTTATCGGTAAAATCTAACGCTATTACATGAGAATACTGTTGAACTTTTTGAGCTAAATCTTCTCGTTCAGACTGGGGCATCTCACTGCCAAAGATAATTAAACTGTTAACACTTTCATGCTGAGAGATTTCCTCTAAAGCTGAGAGATAGGTATTCACAAGCTGATAACCATCTCCGCCGCCTCCTGGAGTGACGAGAACTAATTTTTCCTGCTTATCTACACCTAACTCTTGACGAATTGAAGCTGAGTCGTTAGATTGAAAAGGCTTGCGGATATAACCACAGAATCTAGTTTTTTGAGCAATATCTTTCGGGAATTGATACTCCTGAACTAAGTCAAAAATATCCACCATACCTACAACTAAAACGCGATCATAGTAGGCTTTAACGGCTTGATAGTAGCCCTGATTTTGCCAATCTTCTATAGTCTTGGCTGGATCATCGAGAATATCTCGGAGTAGTAAAACCAGCTTGGTTTCAGGTGAAATGAATTTTAGATAATCAAGGGCAGGTTTGAGTTCATCCAATAAACCATGAGGCTTTTTATCAACTAGAATTAAATCAGGTCTAAAGTTAGCAATCGTTGTTTTAATTAGATGAGAACGAAGATGAATAGTCTCCGAGACATCAGATGCAAGATAGCGGGCACCCAGTTTGCCATTGCGATCACGTCCAAAACAAGGAAGCTTGATATAGTCTAGCCGCTCCGGAATGCGGAAACTGTGAATAGCCGGGGAACCTGACAGCACCAAAATCGAGAGTTCCGGGATGGTGGTGAGTAGATGCTGACAGATAGCGAGCATTCGCCGGATGTTACCCAGCCCGAAGGCATCATGGGAGTAAACGATTATCCTCATTTTGAGATACTCCTTTTGCTTCTGTATCGGACAGTTTTAAGTGTTTCATAAATTTTTAAGATTACTATGAAGCTTTTATGAAGAAAAATGAAATTTGAGATTGAACCACTCATCTTTTCTAGATAGAGCAGGAGTTTGAGGGCGCCAAGGTTAATTCTTAAAAGGTCTGAGAGAATCGACCCAACAATTTTGTTTGATGCGGGTTTGCTCAGTCGTTCTTAAACTTTTAAGAAAATTTGCGAAATACGAGGAACTGGCTCGTATACATAATTAATGTAAACCCCATAAACTGTGATGGCAGGTTTTGTGTATGAAAGAGTGAAGAGAAGTTCAATATTAAATTTCGTGTGAATGGATCGTGACTCAAGAAGATTCAGATTGTCAAAATTTTAGATCGCCTAAGCAGAAGCCGAAAGTGCGTTTAAAAAGCTGGTTCGCGAATCGTTTTTTCGGAGAAACTCGAACCCGTATTCTTGCATGGTATACAATTCTAACCGCATCTTTTGTCGGATTATCAATTCCTATCTTTACTGAATTAGTTATTTTACAGGTTGATCGCCGAGTTCGAGAAGATTTGAATGAGGAAATTGAAATATTTGAGGAGTCTAGAAAAATGCAGGCTCAACTCAAAAAACAAGTCACTCCTGAAGAAATATTTGATGCTTTTTTGTATAAAAAATATCCCAGCGATAAAACCTTTTTAATTACGACAATCAAGGGAGATTTCTATCGATCTAGTCCTCTAAGTTTACCGGATTCTGTTGCACCCAGTTCTGCTTTATTTCAAAAGCTTGCTCAGACCCCTGAACCGCTCCGAGGTCGAAATATTATTGCCGATCCCAAATATGGAGATATTCTCTACAAAGCTCAACCTTTAGAGATTGATGGAGAGGGAGTTGGAGTGTTGATTGTGGTGACTTTACTCAGAGGAGAACGTCAGGAAGTTTTTGATACAATTCTGATTGTTATTTCTGTTTTACTGATCTCATTTATTATTGTTTTAATCTTGGCTTGGTTTGTTTCAGGGCGAGTGCTTCGTCCGATTCAATCTTTAATTAAAACGGCTCGTTCTATTAGTGAAACTGACCTGAATCAACGGATTCCTGAAGCTGGAGGTGGAGAAATGGCAGAACTGGCTCTAACCTTTAATCAGATGATGAATCGTTTAGAAAAAGCGTTTATCACTCAGCGACAGCTTGTGAATGATGTCAGCCACGAACTGCGAACGCCAATTGCTATTATTCAAGGACATCTCGAATCTCTTAAATATTATGAACCGGAAGAAGAACCAGAAATTATTGCATTAGTTCTAGATGAGTTGAGTCGAATGACTCGTTTAGTTGAAGATCTACTTCTCTTAGCACGATCAGAACATCAAGATTTCTTAATGCTAGAAGAAGTTGATTTGTTTCATTTGACAGAGGAGATTTATCTCAAAGCCCAAGGGTTTGGAAAACGGAATTGGAGACTGGATGCGAATACGGCTGGGTTGATTACTGTCGATCCACAACGCATTACCCAAGCGCTCATGAATTTGGTTCAAAATGCAGTTCAACATACAACAGAAAATGATATCATTGCCATTGGATCTTCTGTAGAAGAAAAAGAGAATAAACAGGTCTTTCGCCTTTGGGTTCGAGATACAGGAGTTGGGATTGCGCCGGGCGATCAAGATCGGATTTTTAGACGATTTGAACGGGTAGAAAATCAGCATAATTCCTCTCAAGGTTCAGGTTTGGGCTTATCTATTGTGACTGCGATCGCGGAAACTCATGGAGGTTATGTTGAGTTATACAGTCAATTGGGCGAAGGTTCCCTGTTTACATTAGTTTTACCTCAAAAAAAGTAGAGTCTGAAGTTGTTATTATACTTATGATCTATTATCATTATAATTTAACGAAAAGTAAAGTCTGAAAAAATCAACTAAATTTTTGCTTGAGATTAAGACGAATTATTAATCACTTTTTGAACAGGATTAGCAACTACAATGAATCGTATCTTAATTGCCGAAGATGAGTCTCGAATTGTTTCCTTTTTAGAAAAAGGCTTAAAAGCCAACGGGTTTACAACAACTTCTACCTCGGATGGCGAAGAAGTAACAAATCTGGTTTTAACTGGGAACTTTGACTTATTACTCTTAGATTTAGGTTTACCGAATAAAGATGGGCTAACTCTCTTGCAAGAATTGCGAGGTCAAGGAGTAACGATTCCGATTATTATTTTAACAGCACGGGATGATATTCACGATAAACTTAAAGGACTCAATGGAGGGGCAGATGATTACATCACAAAACCCTTTCATTTTGAAGAACTCCTCGCCAGAATTCGTCTCAGATTGAGATCTCAAGAATTGAGTCCCATTCACCCCAATAGAAAACAACCTGAAAATATCTTAACAGCCGGGGAACTTAAGGTTGACCTGCGGACTCGACTCGTGAAACTTCAAGAACAGGAAATTGAGTTACCCGCCAAAGAATTTAGCTTGTTAGAAGTATTCATGCGTCACCCCGGACAAGTAATGACACGCGAACAAATTTTAGATCGAGTTTGGGGTTATGATTTCGATCCGGGTTCTAATATTGTTGACGTTTACGTCGGACAACTTCGCAAAAAATTAAAGTGTAAACTCATTGAAACCGTTCGTGGAATCGGCTATCGTCTACGAGTCTAGGTTGAATTCAGTTTTCTGAGATCTCATCGTCTGTTTCATTACTGATCGCCATTTTTTGTTACAATCTGTGAAGACTATGAATTATACAAGAGCAAAATGCGGGTTGCGATCGCTGGAGCAGGTTTAGCGGGTATGGCAACAGCCGTCGATCTGATCGATGCTGGACACCAAGTCGAAATTTTTGAATCACGTCCCTTTGTCGGCGGAAAGGTCGGGAGTTGGGTTGATTCTAGTGGCAATCATATCGAGATGGGACTACACGTCTTTTTTGGTTGCTACTACAATTTGTTTGATTTAATGAAAAAGGTGGGAGCGTTTGACAATCTACGCTTAAAGCAACATACTCACACCTTTATCAACCGAGGCGGAACCACCGGAAGTTTAGATTTTCGGTTCATTACAGGTGCGCCGTTTAACGGGTTGAAAGCCTTTTTTACCACCTCCCAACTTTCGCCTTACGATAAGTTAAGGAACTCCATCGCGTTAGGAACTAGCCCGATTGTTCGAGGACTGGTAGACTTTGAAGGGGCGATGAAAACGATTCGAGATCTAGATCGGGTTAGTTTTGCAGACTGGTTCCGGCGTCATGGCGGTTCAAACGGCAGCCTGAAGCGAATGTGGAACCCGATTGCCTATGCACTGGGTTTTATCGATACCGAAAATATTTCCGCCCGGTGTATGCTGACGATTTTCCAATTTTTCGCAGCAAAAACAGAAGCTTCAGTCTTGCGAATGTTAGAAGGTTCGCCCCACGAATATCTCCACAAACCGATTATCAATTATCTCGAAGAACGAGGCGCGAAAATCTATACTCGACGGCGAGTTAAAGAAATTCAGTACCGAGAAATAGACGGCAAAACCTACGTTACAGGCGTTGTTGTTGCTTCGGGTGACACAGAAGAAACGATTACGGCTGATGCCTACGTTTGTGCTTGTGACGTTCCGGGAGTTCAGAAAATATTACCCCAAGATTGGCGGAAATGGTCAGAATTCGATAACATCTACAAGCTAGATACGGTACCTGTGGCGACGGTACAATTACGTTTTGATGGCTGGGTCACAGAACTCAATGATCCCCAGCAACGCAAACAGTTAGAAAAAGCGGTCGGTATTGATAATCTGCTTTATACTGCTGATGCAGACTTCTCCTGTTTTGCCGATTTAGCTTTAGCAAGTCCGGGAGATTATTATCGTCAAGGAGAAGGTTCACTGTTGCAATTGGTGTTAACTCCAGGTGATCCTTTTATCAAGCAAAGCAACGAAGAAATCGCCCAACACGTTCTCAAACAGGTTCAGGATTTATTCCCCTCTTCACGGGAACTGAATATGACCTGGTACAGTGTTGTTAAACTGGCGCAATCTCTCTACCGAGAAGCACCAGGAATGGACCCCTATCGCCCGTCTCAACAGACTCCTGTTGCTAACTTTTTCCTAGCCGGAAGTTACACACAGCAGGATTATATTGATAGTATGGAAGGTGCGACGATTTCCGGTCATCAAGCGGCAGAAGCTATTTTGAAGAATGCTGCGAACGTGATGAAACTTTCAGCCGTCACAGCCAGTTAACAGACAATCTAAAAGCAAATTTGAGGGAAGGTTTAAGAATTGAATGCTTGTTTCTTTCCCTCATTTATCGTCAAAATATACTTTATAAATTTTTAAATTCCATGTCAGATTGGTTAGAACATAGTGTTCAAGTCGAAGTTCAAGTTCCGATTGAGTTAGCCTGGAGTCTCTGGTCAGACTTAGAACAAATGCCCAATTGGATGAAGTGGATTGAGTCTGTTAAGATCCTCGAAGATAATCCCGAATTGTCCCGCTGGAAATTAGCCGCAGGTCGATTTGAATTTAGTTGGTTATCTCGAATTTTGAAAGAAGTTCCCCATCAGATTATTCAGTGGGAATCTGTCGATGGATTACCCAATCAAGGGGCAATTCGCTTTTACGATCGCAAAGAGAGTAGTATCGTTAAATTAACATTCTCTTATGCAATTCCTGGAATTTTAGGAAAATTAATGGATAATCTCTTTTTAGGGCGAGTCGTAGAGTCAACCATTCAAGAAGACTTAGAACGGTTTCGGGATTATGCCCTAGCCGTTCATGCTAAATCGTAAAATATATTACAGTTTAGTAATAAAATTGATTTAGATCATAATTTAGATCGAGTTAACAATTCTAAACTTTGAAAAGTTTGTTAACTGACGTGGCGTTCTAAATAGGCAATCGGTAAGACAACAGGCCAGAAAAAGGTCGCCTCAAACAAAACTAGCCAGGAAATAGCGTGAGATTTAGGTGTAGAGTGATCTTGGAGAAAGGTACTTAGACCAACCGTAAATGTAGTGACAGCCCCGAAAAGATAAAAAGAAATAAGCATGATGATAGGTAGATGTTGTAGATGGTAGTCTGAAAGAATATATCTCATCTGTTTTAACACAAAGTTCTACGGGTATCAACGTCCATTGATACCCTAGAGGGTTTGGCCCTGAAGCTGCTTATGAAAATCTTGTGAATTTAGATACAATAGTTAGATTTTGCGATCGGCATCCGCAGAGTATTCTCCCCTCAAGCCTTGCTGATGAAAATCTTGTGAACTAGATGCCATAAGTAGATTTCGCGATCGGCATCCGCCATCCAGTTCCAAAAGCGCGATCGCTAATTTTAAGTCCAGGTGGGGCTTGACGGCGTTTAAACTCCGCCCGCATGACTAATTTCACGACCTTATGAACAATCTCCGCATCATGTCCAGACTCAATAATGTGTTGAACAGATTGCTGCTTTTCAATCAGTCGATGCAAAATATCATCTAAAATTTCGTAGGGTGGCAAGGAATCTTGATCGACTTGACCAGGTTTCAGTTCCGCACTGGCGGGTTTAATGATAATATTATTGGGAATGACCTCGTGATCAGACATTTGATTTAACCAGCGACAAATCGAATAAACTCGCGTTTTCGGAACATCTGCAATCACTGCTAACCCGCCATTCATATCTCCATAAAGCGTACAATATCCCACCGCCATTTCCGATTTATTTCCCGTTGACAATAGTAAATGACCAAATTTATTAGAAATTGCCATCAGTAATGTTCCGCGAATCCGAGATTGAATATTTTCTTCCGCTACGCCAAATTCGGTTCCCGCAAATAAAGATTCTAAACTGCGATCAAATGCTTTCATTACCTCACCAATCGCCACCGTTTCACTCTGAATTCCTAAATTTTCAACTAACTCCAAAGCATCTTTAACCGAATGTTCGGAACTGTAGGGAGAAGGCATCAAAACTCCTAAAACATTCTCTTTTCCCACAGCTTCCGCTGCAATTGCTGCGACAAACGCTGAATCGACTCCACCACTTAAACCGAGAACAACCTTAGAAAAACCACATTTACGCACATAATCTCGTACACCCAAAACCAGCGCTGACCAGATTTCCTCATCTTCTGTTTCTGGGAAAGCAAATTTAGATTTCTCGGATGATGAAAGAGATGTTGTTGAAGCCATTAAATCTTGAGTTTTAGCATTTACGGTGAGGGAAGCCGAACCGTCAAACTCAACCACCGCAAAGTCAGTATCAAACCCATCCAAACACCGAACGAATTCACCAGTTCTATTCAAAACTAAACTAAATCCATCAAAAATCAAATCATCATTTCCGCCTACTTGGTTAGCATAGATAATAGGAGTATTGAAGCGTTTTGCCTGATGTTCTAGCATCGCTTGACGGAGTTTTTGCTTGCTAACTTCGTAGGGAGACGCCGATAAATTTACAACTAAATCAACCCCTTGTTCGGCTAAAGCTTGCATGGGATTACAGGCATAGGTTTGTCTGCCCCAAAACTCTTCATCATTCCATAAATCCTCACAAATCGTCACGCCAATTTTCAATGAAGAAGAGGAATTAGATAAAGTAAAATATTGACTTTGTTTTCCGGGTTCAAAATAACGAGCCTCATCAAAAACATCATAAGTTGGGAGCAAACGTTTCTGAAAAAACTGTTGAACTTTACCCTTTTGAAGTAACGCAGCACTATTAAATAATGGCTTACCCTGTTTTTCAAACTCAGGATTGGGTTGTACCGTTCCGACTAAAACAGCGAGTTCAGGCGGTAGCTTTTCCGCTAAAATCTGAAGTTGAGCGATCGCGGCTTCAATAAAACTGGGACGGTTCAGTAAATCTCTCGGCGGATAACCCACCAAAGCCAATTCTGTGGTCAATAAGAGTTGACAACCTGCTTCAGTGGCTTGTTGAGCAACATCAAGAATACGTTGAGCATTTCCGGTAATATCACCGACAGTCGGGTTGAGTTGGGCGATCGCAATTTTCATCATTAATTCTGGGGTAGACTTTGACATAAGTCTACTATTATCAATCCCGAATCAAATCAGCTTGATTGCGAGACAAACAGGAAATTTGTATGGTTGTTGTGATTGTCTGTATTAACGTCTTGATTTCGATAGTCTGCCTGAATGTGGCTCGTCGGGTGTGGAAACTGCGGAGAAGCCTAGCTCGACTAGAGCGAGTTTGCATCCGCCTAGAACACCGTATGGATACTCTGCTGTGTAAGGCACGCAACGTTGTTGAGCGAGGAGGTTCCGGTAGCTATCGACTCAAACACAGCTATAGTGTAGTCCAGGGAAAACTGCAACAGCTTGAAAGAGCGATCGCCATCCTTCGCCTGACCCAGCTTATTTTACCAAGAAAACGATATTGATGCCTCGGAAGTTCCGCAACCGCTTCTAGAAATTATTTTCGGTTTCAGGAAATCGCTCTGACAAAGCTGTCTACAATGGATGTAGGGGATATTCGGTTCTAAATTTATGTCAAATAATCGTTCTGGATCGTTTATTGGGGGTTTTATCCTGGGATCTGCCGTGGGAACAGTGGTAGGTTTGTTGGTAGCGCCCCGTTCAGGAAAAGAAACGAGACAAGTTTTGAAAAAGTCGGCTCAAGCCCTTCCTGAATTAGTCGAGGATCTCTCAACCACTGTTCAGATGCAAGCAGATCGACTCTCCGAGTCAGCCGGGCGAAATTGGGAAGATACTTTAACTCGACTCAAAGAAGCAGTGGCGGCGGGTTTAGAAGCCAGTCAACAAGAACGTGAAGTAATCTCGGAGAAAGGAGAAAATATGGACTCATCTTACTCCCTTCGCGATCGCAATTGATGGAGAGTGGGGCGGGTTCTCAGGATCGCTCCTGTTCAACCTGTCCCAACTTCAATCTGTCCCAACTTCAACCCCGCTTATCGACTCGGCACCACGAGCAATGGATAGCTGCTATGATTTAAAACTCCTGCGGCTACACTTCCATAGAAAACTTGACTCAACCCTGTGCGAACCTGATTTGTAATCGCAACTAAATCAGCTTGAGTTTCTTCAGCGAGTTTAATAATGCTTTCTATCGGGCGACCATACATCAGGTAAGCTTCAACTTCTAAGCTCTGTTCTTGAAGACCTGATCGCAATTCTAATAAATAATTTCGTGCTGTTTGTACCCGTTCATATTCTTGCTCCTGTTCTAAACGACCAAAGAAATCTTGAGCAAATTGTTCATCTTGTTCTGTTTGTTCTAACTCTCCGATCGCAGTGATTTGATATCCGGTTCTCACGACTCGTAACAGCAGAATTTTGGCTTGATATGCCGTCGCCATTTTAGTAACATGGGGAATGACTTGTTCGGCTTGCTCAGAGCCATCCAGTGCGATGAGAATGCGTTGAATCTTGACCGCTTCAGCCTGAGAAGATTGCATTTCGGAAGTCGTTTTTGAAGCACGCGAAGAATGAATAATGAAGGAAGGACACTTTAATCGATTCATCACTCCAGCAGTGATACTACCGTGAAAAACCTCTGCAAGTCCTGTTTTTCCCTGAGTCGCCATCGCCACTAAATCCGCTTTGGATAAATGGGCAGCTTCGAGAATACTATCAACGGCTATCCCTTGTAAAAGTAAAATTTCTGTTGATATTTTTTGATCTTCCAAGTAGTCTTTCCAAGACTCAAGATAAGCTTGAATTTCATCGAGTTTTTGAGGCACATAAGTCACCTCTTTGGCTTGCGTTAAATTCACAACCCGACTGCGATTTTTGGGTTCGACAACATGGGTCAAAACGATTTGGGCTTTTGAGGTCTGAGAAAACTTTTGAACGTAGGGAAGAATGGCTTCAGCTTGTTGGGAACCATCCAAAGGAACCAGAATTTTGTGATACATGAGATTGCCCTACCAGTAACATTAAATCGTGACTAGATTCCTACTTATATTTCATAGGGTGCGGAGCGTGACACACCCTACTTTTGCACGAGTTTAGTCTTGACAGTCCACTAAAAGCATTAAATGCTATATTTCTAAAAAATTAAATCAAGACATAAATTAGTGCTGATGGAAGTCTGAACCGGATGATGGGACAGAGGACGTTTGATTCTTTTTGACCGCAGAACTAGAGCTTCTGAGTTGCCGAGCTTGTAACTCGATTATATCTTCGGCTAACCCTTGATACAAGCTAAAACACATCACAATTAACACAATTGCGAAGGGTAATCCAGTGGTAATCGAGGCTGTTTGCAGGGCTTGTAATCCACCACCGATTAATAAAACCGCAGCAACAACACCTTCTGTAACGGCCCAAAAAACCCGTTGCGGAACTGGAGAATCGAGCTTTCCGCCAGAGACTAAATGATCGACAACTAAGGAACCCGAATCCGAAGAAGTCACAAAGAAAGTCACAACCAATAAAACTCCAACCAGAGAACTAATTGCAGTTAGGGGAAATTGTTGCAGCATGACAAACAATGCAGTTGCGACATTCTCATTAACCGCCTGGGCTAAATTCCCGCTATCTTGGAGGATTAAGCTTAACGCCGAACCGCCAAAAACAGACAGCCAAACAAAGGATAAAACAGAGGGAATTAACAGAACACCAATCACAAATTCTCGGACCGTTCTGCCTTTAGAAACACGGGCGATAAATGTTCCGACAAATGGAGACCAGGAAATCCACCATCCCCAATAGAAAACAGTCCAGCTATTTTGCCAAGGCGCACAACCTTCTGTATTATTACCCGACCAAAGTTGCACCAAACAGTTCTGGCTATCAAAGGTTTCTGTCCAGAAACTTAAACTGGGTAAAATTGAGAGGTAGTAGCCCAAATTCTCAACCATAGAATTGACGATAAATAAGGTCGGTCCCACCAGCAACACAAACAGCATAAATACCGCTGCAATGTAGATATTAACTTCACTGAGGAATTTAACACCGCTATCAAGACCTGAAACCACTGACATCGTCGCAAAGCCAGTAATAATTGCGATTAAAATCACCTGAAACCAAGTGCTATCCGGTAAACCCACTAAAAAGTTTAATCCCGCACTCACCTGTTGGGCACCAAACCCCAGAGACGTTGCTAACCCAAATAGCGTCGCCAGTACCGCCAAAATATCAATTAAATTTCCAGGCCAGCCGTAAATTCTTTCTCCTAAAATCGGGTAAAAAACCGAACGAATCGTTAAGGGTAATCCTCGGTTAAAGGTAAAAAACGCCAGCGATAAACCGACTAACGCATAAATTCCCCAGGCGTGAAGTCCCCAATGGAAAAAGGTCATTCCCATCGCACTGCGGGAGGCTTCAATACCAGAGGCTTGAACATTTCCGAAGAATGGCGGAGGACTTTGAACATGGAAAACAGGTTCAGCCACACTCCAGAACATTAACCCAATACCCATTCCCGCACTCATTAACATTGCAAACCAAGCAAAGGTGGAAAATTCCGGCTTTGCAGTTGGGCCACCAATCCGAATTTTGCCAAATTTACTCAAGGCGAGAAAGACCACAAATCCTAAGTAAACATTTGCAGCGAGAATCAGGAACCATCCCGTTGAATTCGCGATAAAGTTTTGAATGGTATTGAAGACTGTATTTGCTTGTTCCTGAAAAATTAACGTCAGGGCTATAAATAAAATAATTAATCCGGCGGAGGCACTAGCAACCACAGGGTGCATATCAAACCCTCGAAAGCGGATATTCGTATCTCCAGGTATTCGAGGAGATGGATATGGCGCTGATGACGGGGGAGATTCTTTCATAATTTCTAAGTGATTGAGTTAATCTCTTTTTGAGTTACTGTTTTCTCTCTAAGGGTATCAACTCTCTAAGTTTATTTCAAAATTCAATGTGCCAATAATTAACAAAAACCTAGAGCCTAAGCTGGATTGACAGTATGAACTACGCCCCGCGTGGTAGTTGCGGGGGTTTCTAGCTTCTTTGAGGACTGCCGAAACTTGGTTTTAGGGCCAAGCTTGGTCTTACATTCCCCTCCACTAGCAGACACCTCCGTCCCAGAGGCCAAAATTCTAATTCCTTCTGCTCTCAAATTCTTTCCTGCGTTTTCGTCGCGGTCGTGATGTGTGCCGCAGTTCGGACAAGTCCATTCACGAACGTCTAACGGCATTTCTGATACTTGATGAAAACATTCAGAACAGAGTTTGGAACTAGGGAAAAATCGATCAACTTCTACATACTGACCCGAACGTTGTTCCAGTTTGTATGAACAGAAATTGGTAAACATTCCCCAACCCGAATCGCTGATTGCCTTCGCTAAGTTATGGTTTCTGACCATTCCTTTGACGTTGAGGTTTTCAAAAACTAGAGTTTGGTTTTCATCAACTAGCTTTCTACTGAGCTTATGGCAAAAGTCGTATCGGGCATTGAAGATGCGATTATGCACCTTCGCTACAAGTCTTTTAGCTTTTTGCCTGGAATTACTTCCTAGTTTTTTTCGAGCTAACGTTTTCTGTTTCTTGGCTAAATTCCGACTGTGTTTTTTGAGGATTTTAGGGTGAGTATACTTTTTGACTTGGTTTCCATCATGGACAATAGCGAAGTGTTTTAACCCCAAATCCACACCGGAAATCTTGTCTGAAGTTCCAGGTAAATCACAGCATTCACACTCAATTAAAATCGAAGCATGATATTGACCTGCTGGATTTAGCGTGATTGTTACTGTCTTGATTTTTCCCTCAAACCATCGGTGAATTTTAGCTTTGACAATTCCCACTTTGGGAATTTTTAAATTGTCGCTAACACGAGAAACATTTTGAGGAAACTGAATTGATTGCTTTGAACGTTTAGATTTGAACCGAGGAAATAAGGCTCGTTTCTCAAAGAAATTTTTGAATGCTCTTGTCAGGTTGAGCGTAGTCGCCTGTAAAACCTGTGAATAACATTCAGCTAACCATTCAGTTTCTTCGGCTTTTTTTAGTGGCGGTAATAGTGCGTTTAATTGAGTACGAGACAAACCCTTACCTGTTGCCTTGTATTCTTCTATAGTCTTGTTCAAGGCATGATTCCACCACCAGCGAGAACAACCAAACATCCGAGCTAACTGGATGCGTTGATCTTCTGCCGGATAGATTCTCACCTTGACAACCTTGTGTAGCACGTTTACCACTAAATCGGTTACCGATAAGATTGTAGCAGATATCGGAGATTATTGTTCGTCTATCGACTCACGGCGCGGAAGGCGCTCGGCTGTGCGGGCATCGGATTTCAAATCCGATTTGTACCGAGCCCAGTTGTCACCAAACTTACATCCCCTCCTCACAGGAGAAGGGGATTTACGCTTATTCAGTTAAGCTCTAGGAAAAAAATGAAGATAGAATCTACAGCAGATTACTGCAAATTACTTCTTGCGGAAATGGAGAATTCCCCAACTGAGGTAATCTTTCTTTCCAGCTTCAATCCAGTGATTCAGACCCACTTTCATGCGTTCAATGTAATCCTCTCCACTTTCGGCGACTGCTTTGTCGTAGTTTTCATCGACGGTTTCGAGAACTCGACGATAATGATTAACAAGCTGTTGGGTGAAGTCAATCACCTGAATTTCTTCAAAGCCTGTTGCATCTGCGGCTTTGCGATAAAAACCAATCGAACCCAGGGAATCCAGGTGAATTCGGTCTAAAACAGGTTGCAGAACGCCTTCAGGGCAGTCATCACTCTGCATCGGGTCAGTGAAAATAAATTCTCCTCCCGATTTCATCACCCGTTGAACTTCTCGGAACACCTGAATTCGGTTTCCACTATGCAGAATGGCATCTTGTGACCAAACCACATCAAAGCGTTCATCTTCGCAGGGAATATCTTCAAAACTACCGTCAATGACTTCAATTAATGACCCTAATCCCTGGTCTTTACTCATTTGGCGATTGCGCTGATTTTGAACCTCGCTTAAGTTCAAGCAGGTGACATGACAGCCGAAAGTTTTCGCTAAGTAACGCGCAGCCCCGCCATAGCCAGAACCGATATCTAAAACATGGCTATTTTCATTTAAGTTGAGTAAGGATGCAATGCGTTCAACGGTGCGGCGACTGGCATCAAAAACGGGTTCATCTTCGCGTTCATACAAGCCAACATGAATATCTTCTCCGCCCCAAACCGTTGCGTAGAACTGATCGGCACTATCGCTATTGTAATAGGTACGAGCTGTATCAACGGTTGGTGAATAGTTCATTTTTTTGCTATCTTGAGTCTCAGTTTCATATTGCTTTTCTGCGACATGAACAAAGAAGTCTTGTTCATCCTGATGGTAGGTTTCTTGGAAGTCTCCGTAGGTTTTAATTCGTTGGAATGCGACTTCCTGCATTAAATTGCGAGTGTAATCTTTCCGCAAGGGAAACATATTGAGATGGTAAACAGATTGATCCGGAAATTCATACCGGAATCGAGCTAACCCGTTATCCACATACTCTGGTTCAGCTTTGACCTGATCGCCGCAATAGTAGTAAATATGCTTAGAAGAAAATCCGTGATCTAAAATGCTATCGTAGTTTCGCTGATCTAGAATTAGAATTCCGTTATGACGCAGAGCCGCATAAAATTCAGCTAAAGCTTTACGGCGATCGCGCTCGTGAAATAAATGGGTAAAGGAATTTCCTAGACAAATAACGGCATCAAATTTACTGTGAATATCTCGATTTAACCACCGCCAGTCAGCTTGAACCGTGCGTAAAATTAAGCCATGACGCCGACCATTTTCAAAAGCCTTGGCTAGCATCTCTGGGCTACCATCTGCACTCACCACATCAAACCCAGCTTGTAACAGGCGAATAGAGTGAAATCCGGTTCCTGTGGCTACATCTAGGACTTTTTTCGCACCATGTTTTTTGAGGATATCAATGAAGAAACTGCCTTCACTTTTGGCCCGCGCTTCCCAACTAATTAGCTCGTCCCATTTTTCTACAAAGCTCTTAACGTATTCAGCTTTGTAATGAGCCGTTTCCCGAACCGCAGTCGGGTCATGGCCATAATCCTGTTGCTTAGGGCTGAGAGTATATTCAGTTTGCATTTTATGATCCTGTATAACAGCAATTGTGCGTCTTGAATCAAGACCAGTTAATCCTTGAATATTGATTGCTCATAATATTGAGCGGAAAAAAATAGTTGACTTGCAACTGATTTTTGCTTGCTATTCTTAAGATTCAATTCATCTGATTCTTGATTCGACCTCTCTTTAAAAGGTCAACAGCATTGACATATTCCTCCTGTCTTATCTGGAGGATTTTAGCATCTAGCCACACCAGCCAGAAACTCCGGTCTGATGTACTCTAACCTCACAGTTGAGGCTTTAACTCGAAACAATCATTCCCTCTATGCTGAATCAATTCCAGCAGAGGAGAAAGTTTCCCTGTGGGAATTCATGATGATTGCTTTACGCATTTAAACCATGAACTGCGAGACTTCTTTATTCAACCACAAAATGGGATAGGACGCAAAAATTATTCAGACTGAATTGAAAGCTAAAGATTAAAAATTCTATACTAATATCGTACCTTAATGTGATACCCTTCTCTAAGATATAGAGATTTTGACGTTCATCTCCAGAAAAGCGATCGCACGGCGACTTTACCTTCATTAATTTACAGCTACTCAGTCTACTCTGAAGCTCAACCGCTGAATGTCAGTTGAGACGCGATGATTCATTCCCTAAATCAAATGTTGTTCATTTATTTTGGCTTGATTTTTATGGCAGTTTTTTTTAACTGTCTCTTAAACAAGACCGAATGAAGACAGGCTACGTTTTCAGCTTGATCATATACTTAATACTTCTTAATATTCAGCCGGACACTCAACTCATTTTTAAGGTTGGGTCGAGGGTCTTTGTGCCGGATCTGAACCCAATGTGAATTTCTGAGTGAACTTGCTCCTCAATCCGGATTCTGTGCCACAATTAACCTATACAACCAGCTTAATGAGGTCATAGTTCTCTCGGATGCAAGCTCCGGGATCTGCTGTAACTCCCTCAACTCAGCCTTAACCATCACTACTTTTAAATTAGGGTGAAGTTTCCTTAAAGGAAACCTTAAACTGAAAAGCAGAATCAAATCACGATTAACTGTTATTTATTAACATAAATACCGATTGTTTTTAAACGCTAGCACCTCCCATGCAAATGATTGGTCAACTTCTAGATAGACGGTATCGCATCGTTCAAATTCTCAGTTCAGGGGCATTTGGACAAACCTATCTTGCCTCCGATACTCGTCGCCCCGGTCATCCTCAATGTGTCGTCAAGCAGCTTCGTCCACCAAATAATAATTCTAATATTCTCAAGAATGCCTTACGATTGTTTGAAAAAGAAGCCGAAATTTTAGAAAGATTAGGGCGAAACGATCAAGTTCCTCTACTTTTAGCTTATTTTAAAGAACAAAATAACTTCTACTTAGTTGAAGAATTTATCGAAGGCCATCCCCTCACCAAAGAATTAGTTCCCGGTAGCCCTTGGTCAGAAGAAAAAGTCGTTAAACTCTTAGAAGAAATCCTAGAAATTCTTCTGTTTGTACATCAACAAGGCGTGATTCATCGAGATGTTAACCCTTCCAATATTATTCGCCGCAAACAGGATCAAAAATTAGTTTTAATTGACTTTGGTTCCGTTAAAGAAGTCACTCAGCAATTGCTGAATGGGAATCACCAAGCCCTGCGAACAATTGCCACAGGTACTCCATCTTATATGCCTATTGAACAGTTTCAAGGCAACCCTCAATATAATAGTGACATCTACGCAGTCGGCATGATTGCCATTCAAGCAATTACAGGTTTAGAAGCTTCCGATCTCCCCAAACTTCAAGATCCAAACCTGGCAAACTCTAACGATGTAACCTGGCGGAATCGTGCCAAAGTGAGTTCAAGTTTAGGGAAAGTCATTGATAAAATGGTACATCATTATCATGCTAAACGCTACAGCAGTTGCCAAGAGGTACTCTTAGACTTAAGAAAACGGAATGGACGCTCAGATTTTATCTACATTCCACCGAGTCCCAATGCAGCAATTGCCATTAAACCCAACAGAAACTGGATTAAAATTATCGGCATAACTGCCACAGGATTAGTCGGATTATTAGTGGCTTTTGGTATGATTAGAGCCTTAAATCAGCCGAATCCAGTTAAAGCCGAAGCTGCCTTTTCTCAAGGTGTAGAAAAGCTAGAAAAAGGAAATCCTAAAGCGGCAACTCGTACCCTCTCAAAAGCGATTAATTATAATCCCGAAAATCCTAAAGCCTATCATCAACGCGGCAATGCTTACTACGATCTAGAAGATTATCAACAGGCGATCGCAGACTATACTCAAGCAATTCAGCTCGATCCGAACTATACAAACGCTTATTTTAATCGGGGATTAGCCCGTTATGATGCTCAAGATTTTCAAGGTGCGATCGTAGATTACTCGAAAGTCATTGAGTTAGATCCTCAAGATACAGATGCCTATTTTAAACGGGGATTAGCTCAATACAGTCTCCAAAATTATCAAAAAGCAATCGAAGATTATTCAGAAGTGCTGCGGATCAAACCAGACGATTCTCAAGCCTATCGTTCGCGAGGACTCGCCCGGATTAATACAGGAGATTTACAAGCAGCATTAGCGGATTATACTCAAGCGATTCAACTCTCTCCAAAAAATGCTTTAGCCTACTACGATCGCGGACGAGCGCGTTTTCATCTGGGAGATTATCAAGGAGCGCTCGCTGATTATAATCGGGTGATCGAATTGCAACCTGATAATCGTAAAGTTTACGGAAATCGCTGTAGCACCCAAATTAATTTAGGGAAACATCAAGCGGCGATCAAAGATTGTACGAAAGCTATTGAACTGAAACCCAACTTTGTAGCTTACAATAATCGCTGTATTGCTTACTTGAATACACAAAAACTCGATGAAGCCTTAGCCGATTGTACGAAGGCAATTGAACTTTCTCCTAATGATTACAAAGCTTATAGTAATCGGGGCTTAGTCCAGGTCAATCTCAAAGACTTTGAAGCAGCGATCGCAGATTATACAAAAGCAGTAGAAATCAATCCCAATGATGCTCAATCTTACAGTAATCGAGCCGTTGCTTACTACGAACTTCAAGATTATAGTCGAGCGATCGCTGATTATGTGCAAGCCATTCGCCTCAAACCTGATTATGCGACAGCCTATTACGGACGAGGAACAGTACGAGCAGCTTTAGGAGATAAAAGCGGTGCAATTAATGATTTTCAACAAGCCGGAAAACTGTATTTAGAACAGGGATTAACGGGAGGATATCGGGATGCTCAATATCAAATTCAACAGTTACAATAGATGATCTCAAGCATCAGATTTGCACAAAAACCATGCTCGTAATGCCTCAGCCACCGTCCAAGCTTGAGCTGGACATCCACAGGGACGCATTGGCGCATCTCCTTCAAAAATCTCACTCATACTTCCCACACCCGCCGCATACAAATGATCCGCGAGGGGTTGTAAAAATTCACGAGCCTGGAGAGGATCTTTATAAACCCGCAGATGAGCCAAAACGAAAGGCCCCATCAACCAACCCCAAACAGTCCCTTGATGATAAGCACCATCCCGTTGCAGTTGATCTCCGGTGTAAATCCCATGATATTGGGGATCGTCAACCGCCAAACTCCTTAACCCATAAGAGGTTAGCAGTTCTTGAGCGCAGATATCGACCACTTGACGCTGACGTCTAGCATTCAACAAACAAGCATAAGACTTTGCACTAAAAGGCGGCAAAGAAACCGCTAAAATTTGATTCGGACGCAAACTCGGATCGTTACCCTCTGGCGTATCGAGAACATCGTAACAATATTCAGCCGCCTCATTCCAAAACCGAGCAAAACCCTTCGCCGTTTGTTGAGCCAGTTTTTGATATTCATCTGCGGGTTTACCCAATTGTTGAGCAAAGCGAATCATCATCTGAAGCGCGTGATACCAGAGTGCATTCACTTCGATCGGTTTTCCCATCCGAGGCGTAACGACCCAGTCTCCCACCTTCGCATCCATCCAGGTCAGTTGAGTTCCCGGTTCTCCGGCGTAGATTAAACCATCTTCAGGATCGAGATGAATATTGTAGCGAGTTCCTCGTTTATACCAATCGATAATCTCTGCCAAAATCGGGAAAAGTTCTCCAACAAGAGCTTCATCACCACTCGCATCCACATAAGCTCGAATCGCTTCAAAATACCACAGCGTCGCATCAACCGTATTATAATCTGGGGAATCTCCGAGATCTGGAAACCGATTGGGAAGCATTCCGCGATCGACGTATTGAGCAAAGGTTCGCAAAATTGAGCGAGCAACATCCAAGCGTCCTGTATACAGCGTTAAACCCGGAAGACTGATCATCGTATCTCGTCCCCAATCTCCAAACCAGGGATAACCTGCGATAATCGTTTTTCCTTGGGGTTCATCCGGCGTCGGACGATCGACAATAAATTGATCGGCTGCTAAAATCAATTGATGAATCCAAGGCGGACTCTCTTCAGTAATCGGTGAATTTTGCAGGAGTTGTTGTTCGTAGTGACGACGAGCATCGAGTGCAATTTGACTATTGAGTTGGGGTTGAGATTCGGTACTGATAATAAACGTAATCGACTGTCCCGCTTCTAGGGTGGTATAAAAAGTGGCACCATGTAAATGATCTTCGGTATCATCTAGACCCCGTTCCCGTTCAACCGCTAAATCAAAGCCATAATACCAAGGATGAGTCGCAAGTGAGGTCGCCACCTTAGTTCCATCTGTGAGTAAGTATAGCGGCGTTGCGAGTTGAAATGCCTTGATGCAAACTCCATGTTCAATCGGTGTAACTTGAATCGGCCATTGGTTGGCGTGGGTATTATGGTGGTAGTCGCGATGATTGATTAAAGTTCTCAGGGTCAGGGTCATTGGCTGCGTGGCGCGATGTAATCGATACTGGACATAGGTCGTATTTTCTCCCTGCTGCATCCAAACTCGTTTTTCTAAAAGTGCGTCTGCACAAGCAAAATTCCAAGTTGGGATCGTTCCCTCCAGGTAAAACCGCTCTAGATGTTTAAACCCTTCAGGATCAATTTTGCCGTCTGCCCAACGATTCGTGTAAATTGGAAACAATCGATTGTCGTAGCTCACCGTCTCATCAAACTTTGCCAAAAGTAAAGTCCGACCTAAGGGTGGATTTAGAGCGGCGAACAGTAATCCGTGATATCGACGGGTTAAGACCCCTGCAATCGTCCCGGAAGCATAGCCCCCTATCCCGTTAGTGACCAGCCATTCACGGGATTCTGTAGACGTTAAATTACAGCAGATTTCTCGTCCAAATGTAATAATCATGCTTGATCTCCTAACTTACACTCCGTTGATTCATCCAATCCTTTATCAACTTTTTAAGGGTTTAGATTCATAAATAGAGACTGAGTGTTTATTGTAAATCCCCGTTCATCTAGAAAAGGTATTCTATTTTTTCTTTTAAGAGTTGTCTGAACTCTGTTAATTTTTGAGACCTGATGCAGTTTAAAGGACTAGACAACTCAATCTAAAGTTAATTTAAGTTTTAATCAAAGTATGGTAATGAACCCCCAAAAAATTAAAAGAGCGATTGTGATTGGGGCTGCCAGTGGACTTTTAGCAATCAGTACAACGGTCGCTCTGATTAGCTTGCTTCCCCTTTATAATCGAATTAAACAACAAGAAGAACAAAAGGTACTTTCAGACACAGAAAAAAGTGCCGTTTATTTTGATGAATTGTTAAAAAAAGCGCAAGAAAAAGCTGTTAACTTTTCTCAAAAAACTCCAGTCAAAACATTGAGGTCTGAGCCTCAATCCAATTCAGTCAGCCTAACTCAAAATTTAGAAAACATCAAGCGTGACCTCGAACAAGAACTCGATCAATTTCTCGTTGGGGTTGTTTTCCTAGATGATCAAAATCAAAAACAGCTCGAAGTCGGAATGAAAATTCCGGATGATGTTTTTCAGGATTTAGAATATGATTTGAAATTATCAAAGCAGAAGTTTTTTGGGCTAAACCAAGAACTCTATCTGATTTTAAGTTATTCAGAATCTCAGAACACTCGCTTAATTCTTTTTAAGTTTCCTTCTCTAGAATTATTAACAGACTGTACTCAGATTTCAAAATCTTGTCAGGCTATTTTAGGAATACAAAAAAATGAATATGACCGAAATATTATTCCTTTAGTTGATCCGAGGCCCTCCGATCATCTATTGCTTCAAGATCCATCGGTGAATATTGCGATCAATAAATCAATTCAGGGAGAAACCGGAGGATTATGGTGTAAACAATGTGACTATTTTATTTCCTATAGTCCCATAAAAACTATAAATGGTGGTCTTTTATTGGCGACAGTTAAATTTCAACTTTATTCGTCTATTTATCGACAATTTTTAACCGTTGCTGGAACAATTGGGATTTTAATTATCTTCGGAACGATTGGCATCATCTTAATTTTACGTCCTCTCACCAACCAAATGCAAGCCGAAATTCTTGAACGTCAGAAAGTAGAAGCCGCTCTCCGTCAAGAAAAAGACTTCAATCAAACTCTGTTTCAAGCTAATCCAGCTTTTTTGATTGTGGTTGATCTAGAGGGAAAAGTCAAATTAATGAATGATGCCATGCTGACAGCTCTTGGATATACACTAGATGAAGTATTAGAAACTGATTATATAACCACATTTGTTCCCGGTCAGAATCAAGAGACCTCACCTAGAAATTTTGAGTTAAAAATACATCATCAACTGGCGAGTAGAAGTGAGGAAAAAATTTTAACAAAAACCGGAAAAGAAATTCTAGTAGAATGGTATAGTCGCGCCGTTTTTCACTCAGATACCGATCAATACGACTATTTTTTAGGGGTGGGACTAGACATTACAGAACGAAAGCGGGCTGAAGAAGAAATCCAACTCCTTCAACGCATTACAAAAGCCGTTAGTGTCGCTTCAGATTTTGACTCAGCGATTAATGTAGCCTTGCATTTAGTCTGTGAAACCACAGGTTGGGAATTTGGAGAAGCTTGGCTTCCCAATCCAGAACAAACTCATCTAGAATATAGTTCAGTTTACAGTGAGCGTAACCGAACTGTTGGGTATGCAAATACCGCCAATGCGATCGCATTTCAACAACAAAGTCGTGGTTGTCAGTTTGCACGAAATCAAGGATTACCCGGACGAGTTTGGTTTTCCAAACAACCTGAATGGATTCCTGATATTTCTCAAGAAGATGAAAGGCAATTTTGGCGGGCTGAACTGGCGAAAGCATTAGACTTTAAAGCCGGATTTGGAGTTCCAATTTTAGCTGAAAATCAAGTATTAGCGGTGCTGGTTTTTTTCATGTCTCTCCCAAAAGCTGAAGATAAACGCCTCGTTGAACTTGTTTCTTCTGTGGCGATGCAGTTAGGAGGAGTGTTTGAACGGAAACAAGCCGAAGCCAAATATCGTAATATCTTTAGAAATGCGATCGAGGGTATCTTTCAAATGAATTTAGAGGGGCAATATACCAGTGTGAATCCAGCCTTAGCGAAGATATTAGGTTATCCTTCCCCTCAAAGTTTATTAGAAACTCAAATTCAACTGAAAGATATCTACTCAAGTCTTTATCAATATAATCAGTTGATCAAAATTTTGAATGAAACCGGAGAACTCTTTAACTTTGAATCTCAAGTCTATCGCCAAGATGGTCGTTCAATCTGGATTTTACAAAATGCAAGAGCTATTAAAGACACGAAACAAGAGCGTATTCTTTACTATGAAGGCTCTGTAATTGACATTACAAATCTCAAGAAAACAGAGGAAAAATTACGATACAGTGCGTCTCACGATACCCTCACAAACCTATGGAATCGAAGCTTTTTTACCGATCAACTCAAGCAATCACTTGATCACCTCCATACAGACCCAGACTATAAATTTTCAGTGTTATTTTTAGATTTAGATGGGTTTAAATTTGTCAATGACAGTCTAGGTCATTCTATCGGTGATTTACTCTTGATTGAAATGAGTCAACGCCTCAAAAACTGTATTCGATCTAACGATATTTTAGCTCGAATTGGTGGCGATGAATTCACCATACTACTCGATAAAATTGCCAATATTAAAGAAGCGCAAGACATAGCCACACGGGTGTTAAAATCCCTGCATAAACCTTTCACACTCAAAGATCATCAAGTCTTCATTGGGACAAGTATTGGAATTGTTCAAGCGACTACAGAGTATCATCTTCCCCCAGAGATTTTGAGAGATGCAGATACAGCAATGTACGAGGCTAAAAAACAGGGAAAAGGTTGTGCTGTTGTATTTGATGCGGCGATGCGAACCGATGCGTTAAAGCGTTTACAAATTCAAACGGATTTACGATGGGCGATAGAACGAGAAGAATTTCAACTGTACTATCAACCAATTCTTGAGTTAAAAACCCGAAAAATTACTGGATTTGAAGCTTTATTGCGATGGGAACATCCTGAAAACGGATTTATTTCTCCGGCTGAATTTATCCCCATTGCAGAGGAAACCGGGTTAATTATTCCTTTGGGAGAATGGGTCTTGCGAGAAGCCTGTCATCAACTGCATTTGTGGAAACAGAAATTTTTATCTCATTCGTCATTAATGATGAGTGTGAATTTATCGAGTCAACAGTTTACTGAAGATTTGAGTCAACGCATCGATCAAATTCTCAAAGAAACTGAGGTTTCAGGACAGGATTTAAAATTAGAAATTACAGAAACAGCAATCATGGCCGATCCACAATTGGCGATTTCTACGTTGAATGAATTAAAACAGCGGGAAATAATGATTTGTATTGATGATTTTGGAACTGGGTATAGTTCACTCGGATATTTGCACCAATTCCCGGCTGATATTTTGAAAATAGATCGCTCTTTTGTCAATCAAATGGAGGTTGCGGATAAACGAGAAATTGTCAGAGTGATTGTTGAACTTACAGAAAGTTTGAGAATGGATGCGATCGCCGAAGGAATAGAAACTCAAGACCAATATATTCAGCTACAAAATCTTAACTGTAAGTATGGTCAAGGCTACTTCTTCTCAAAACCTCTACATCCTAACCAAGCCGAAGAATGGCTAGGGTAATCAAATGTTAAGGAGTTAGACCTTTGAGAACGGATTCAGTTAATGGGCGTTAACCTAGATATCTGTTTCCAGAGGCGTTAACTTTCTAGTTTCAGTATAAACTTATCCGCTTTCAATTTTTCTTGTTTTTATTCGCAAAATAGGTTTGAAACATTTTCTTAGCAACAGGTGCCGCAGAAACAGAACCATAACCCCCATTTTCAATTACTACAGCCACGGCAATTTCCGGCTGATCGGCGGGCGCGAACCCCACATATAAAGAGTGCGATCGCTGCCACAACACTTCAGACGTTCCCGTTTTACCGCCTGTTAGAGGAATTGTACCATCATTCACACCTTGAGCCGTTCCATACTGAACCACAGCAATTAACCCATCTTTAATCTTCTCAATCGCCTCTGGTTCTAACCCTGTCGGTACTGGTTTTGTTTCTGGAGTATTGGTCATATCAGCCAGTAAATGGGGTTTAACGCGATACCCTCCATTCGCGGCGGCGGCGACCATTACCGCCAGTTCTAAAGGAGTTGCTAAAAGCGCTCCTTGACCAATCGACATCGTAATTGTATCCCCTAGATACCAAGGTTCACCGAAGATTTCTTCCTTATTATCTGGAGTCGGAACAAACCCAGTAGACCCTTCAGTTAACTTCAATAATTTTAAGTCTGTTGTCCCAATCCCAAACCGTTGCGCCCATTTAGCCAGTTCATCAGCGCCGATTGCCATTCCCAAACGATAATAAAACGAATTACTACTAAACGCCAAAGCATCCCTAAACCCAATCACCCCATAACTGCCACTATGTTCATAGAACGTGATTCCCCCAACGGTTATCGCGGCTGAAGTTCCAATCAGAGAATAGGGAGAAAATTTACCCGATCCCATACCTGCGGCTGAAGAGACAATTTTAAACGTGCTACCGGGCGGATAGCCTTGGAGAGTACGGTTGAGAAACGGGCTTTCCTCTCCTTGTAAACTTTCCCAGTCTTCTGAAGAAATCGGCTTCGTAAATAAATTTGGATTAAAGCGAGGACTACTCGCCATCGCTAAAACTTCACCTGTTTTTACCTTTAAAGCAACAGCGGCACCCCGTCGATACCCAATGGCTTGTTCTGCGGCTTTTTGTAGCGGAATATCAAGAGTCAGCTTAATTCCAGTTCCTCCAACAGAGGGTCTTTCACCCAACAGTCGTAACTCTTGATTGCGAGCATCCACTTCCACCAAACGTGCTCCCCAAACCCCAGCCAGTTGGTCATTAGCTCCCGCTTCCAAGCCCAGTTGACCCACAATCATTCCCATCGGGTATTCTGGGTTTGCCTCTAAATCTGCTCTGGTGGCTTCACCAATATACCCAATCACATGAGCCGCTAAACTGCCTTGAGGATAGTAACGATTTGCATCACTGCGAACTTCGACACCCGGTAACTCTAGGGAATTTTCACCAATCCAAACAAAGGCTTCTGGAGTAATCGATGCACTCACACGAACCGGAGCGGGTGACTGATAATCGACTTTCTCTAACTTCGCCAGAATTTCCGTAGCGGGAACTTCCAGAACTTCACTCAATTTGGCTGCGGTTTCTTGCCATTGTGCTTTCGTTTGTTCCTTCGGCCACAAATATACCGCTCGCGTCATTTGATTATCCGCAAGCAGTTGATTATTTCGGTCTACAATACGACCTCGATTAGAAGGAATCGGTAATAAACGAATACGATTTTCTTCCGCCCGCACTCGGTTTTGCTTACCTGCAATCAGTTGCAATTCCACTAAACGATGAACACTTAATCCCAGGAGTGCAGTTGTCAATAGGATGAATGCTACCGCTCTATAAAGGTAGTGTGAATCTTGCTTCTCGCGCCTAGAAGCAGGTTTAGGGAAATCAATGGACGAAAATTCAGACTGAATCAATGGCTTGAAATCCTCGCTACCACTTAAAAAGGTTCTCAGAAAGTTTACCACTGCATCTGAATTCTGGGAACAGGGAGTCAGGCAATGGGCAGTAGGGAATAATGGCTACGACTGACCAGAGCGCATCCGCGTTCAGGGCGAGCAGGGGATGGGTTACAGAGGACGGCTTTCCCGACTATGAGTTCTATCGGCGAGGACTTTAAGTATGAGACAGGGATTAAAATCCCTGGACACAGGAAATAGGCAATAGCGATCGCATCAGTCTGAATAGAAATGATTGAAATTATCGCCACATCTCAAATTGATCTTCTGAGCATCCATGACTGTAGAGGTTTTTGCACTGATTTTAAATGAGGGATGGTTCCCTCAGTCAATACGCAGATGATTAGGTTGCAACTGTCTGTGGTGATGGACGGATATAGAAGTAAAAGTCCATCAGCTACTACCTTTTGTTTCCTTCTATCGCACCTCGTTCAATATAAAAGCCCTTCTGTAAAGAAGAGCCAATGGTTTACACAGTTTTTACTAATTCTGAGTTTCAGAAATTGGATGAGTTATCCAACTGCGGATACAGATGACAAGGCTTCTTTCAATAGTTGGACTTTATCAGTTCTTTCCCAAGGCAAACCCAGGTCAGTTCGTCCAAAATGACCATAAGCTGCAACCTCTTGGAAGAAGTGTCCACCTCGTTTAGCCGGTAAATTCTGCAATTCAAAGGTTTGAATCATGCCCGCAGGACGCAGTTCAAAGTTCTCCTGCACGACCTCAATCAGTTTGTCTTCGTCTACTGTACCGGTACCGAAGGTTTCAATCAACAGACTGACCGGACGAGCCACACCAATGGCGTAACTGACCTGAACTTCGCATTTCTCCGCTAATCCAGCAGCGACAATATTTTTAGCAATATAGCGGCAGGCATAAGCGGCGGAACGGTCTACTTTTGTGGGATCTTTCCCTGAAAAAGCTCCGCCTCCGTGACGAGCATAACCGCCGTAGGTATCGACGATAATTTTACGACCCGTTAAGCCCGAATCTCCTTGAGGGCCTCCGATCACAAATTTACCGGTTGGGTTGACTAAAAAGCGGGTATTGGCATCTGGCTTAATGCTAATATCCTCAAATACGGGTTCTACGACTTCTGACCAGAGATCTTTTTTGATTCGGGCTTGAATCTCAACCGAATCAGAAAGGTCTCCGATTGTAGCAGTATGTTGAGTAGAAACTAGAATCGTATCAATTCCAACCGGGCGGCCATCCTCGTAGATAATTGAAACTTGAGTTTTACCATCAGGACGAAGGTAGGAGAGGGTGCCGTTTTTACGGACTGCGGAGAGTTGACGAGAAATGCGGTGCGCTAAACTGATCGGAAGGGGCATCAGCTCTGGTGTTTCATTGCAGGCATAGCCAAACATTAGCCCCTGATCTCCAGCACCGATTGCATCTAGTTGTTCTTCGCTCAGATGTTCCCGTGTTTCCTGAGCTTTATCTACCCCTTGGGCGATATCCGCAGATTGTTGATCGAGAGCAACGAGAACGGAACAGCTATCCGCAGAAAAACCATTTTCGGCATGAGTATAGCCAATTTGAGCAATCTTTTGACGGGCAACGTCAATATAGTTGACCTGTGCTTTAGAAGTGATTTCGCCCGTGATTAAAACTAAGCCTGTATTGACGACAACTTCAGCCGCAACTCGACTTTTAGGGTCTTGAGTGAGCAAAGCATCCAAGATAGCATCTGAGATTTGATCGCAAACTTTATCAGGATGTCCTTCTGTAACGGATTCAGATGTAAAAAGATAACGACGAGACAAGGGTAGTTCCTCCCTAAATTATAGAGCTGGGTAATTTGTGAAGTCTGGATTGAACTCACTATTTAAGCGATGCTAACTTCACGAACGTGATTAGCAAACAAGCGTTGTATCTGTGGCTCTGCAAAATGCTGTAAGACTGCAAGGAAGTTTAAAAATCCTCATCAATACTTTCCAGCTACTCAGAGCTGTCTGTAGTTTGGAGAACTTGGATTTCGTCGATCTGAGTAATCATAACATCTGCTTGGTACAAATTGATAGTCTTTTGAGGTTTCCAATTAATACCAATACAACCTGCGGCTCCTGCTTGTTTTGCCATTTCCATGTCAACTGCCGCGTCTCCAATCATTAGTGTTTTGGCAGCAATTACACCCAGGTTTTGACAAGCTTGCAGATATAAAACTGGATCGGGCTTGCTTAAACCCTGATCTACACCCATTTGAACTTGAATATAGTCTGCGAGTTGATAGCGCTCAACAAATGCTTCTACTTCTTGAAGAGGAGCGGCTGAGAGAATTGCGAGTTTCAATCCAACTTCTGCTAGACACTTCAACTTTTGTGAACTTCCAGCAAACAGGGGAGATGGGTCTGCATCTTCCATGTATTGGTCAGCTTCCTCAAAAGCTTGAGCAGCTATTTCCATCGATTCTAACCATCCTCGTCCTGTCTCCGCAATATAAGCCGCTGATGCAATTTCATTTTCTCGCCGACTTCCAACCGCCATTAGCCCTGCTGGATCTAGCTGATCGTCATTAACACCATAAGCCATTAATAGGGGCTCTCCGATACCGGGAATTTGAGAATCGATTAAACGCGATAGCTTAGTTGCTAGAAGCCGTAAATTCTTTTCTGAGTCTTCTAGCGTGCCATCCTTATCAAAGATGATTGCATCAATATCTTCAAAGATCAAGTCCCGGACTTTTATACTTACCAACCTCTATTCTCCGTTCAAGAGATTAAATAAAGAAATTAAAAAAAGAGGGGGTATCCCTCTTTCTTCAAATCTAAATGTCTAAGATTCTGCAACATCCAAAGCATTTTCTGGCTCTTCGACTGGCTCTGTAACGGCCTCCTCGACTGGCTCTGTAACGGCCTCCTCGACTGGCTCTGTAACGGCTTCCTCGACTGGCTCTGCAACGGCTTCCTCGACTGGCTCTGCAACGGCTTCCTCGACTGGCTCTGTAACGACCTCCTCGACTGATTCTTCAATGGCTTCAACCTCTTCAACCTCATTCTCATTGTCGGTTGGAGTTTCAGTTGCTTCTGGAATCTCTTCATCTTCTGTTGCGGAAGGAATGTCTGCTTCACTGAGTTCGGCTTCACCTGTAGCCACCTCGACACCTTGCTGTTCAGCCAGCATTTTCTCCCGGAACTTGGCTGCCATTTCCTCTGCTTTGTCATACACCAGATCCGGATTTTTTACCATTGCTCCGGGTTCGGGTTCAAGCTGCTTAGTTGAGAGTGAAATACGACCTCGATCTGCATCTAGATCAATAATCATTACTTTCACTTCATCGTTAACATTGAAGACACTGTGAGGTGTATCAATATGATCGTGAGAGATTTCTGAAATGTGCAGCAAGCCGCTCACACCACCAATATCGATAAAGGCTCCGTAGGGCTTGATTCCTCGTACAGTTCCAATGACAACTTCTCCGACTTCGAGTCGGTTCATCTTCCGCTCGACCAAAGCACGACGATGACTCAACACCAAGCGATTTCGGTCTTCGTCTACTTCTAGAAATTTCAGAGGGAGTTCTTCTGCAACTAATTCCTCTTTCGGCTTTCGGGTGCTAATATGGGAACCAGGGATGAAGCCTCGTAGTCCTTCAATTCTGACCAAAGCACCGCCTCGGTTGGTTGCAAACACTTGAGAGCGAACGGTTGCATCTTCTGCTTGCAGTTGACGAACTCGTTCCCAAGCTCGCATATACTCAATCCGACGAATTGAGAGGGTCAGTTGCCCATCTTCATTTTCGTCGGTCAGAATGAAAAATTCACGGGTTTCATTAGACTGTAATACTTCATCCGGACTCTCGACCCGGTTAATTGACATTTCCTGGAGAGGAATGTAGGCTGCTGTCTTAGCACCTATATCAATCAGAGCGCCTCTGGGTTCTAAACTAAATACTGTTCCCGGAACGACATCTCCCGGACTAAAATGGTAGTCATATTGGTCAAGTAGGGCGGCGAAATCGTCGTGGGTAAAGCCCACATCTCTCTGATTGGTTATCTGATTGATCATGCGAGTTGTTTCCTAGATGTTCTCTCCTGAGTAGTTTTTGACACAACTTAGAGCTGTTCTTCTCCTGGCTTTCCGGTCGGATTCAGCAGAGTAAGATTCTATATTTTCGAGGTCATGTCTAACCTCGCTCTAATTGCTTTAACCTGCGCCTCACTCTAATAGAGGGCAGGACAATCCCTTGGGTCTAACTAACTTTAGATCCATTATAATAATAGAACTACAGCTAATCAACTTTAATGGTTCCCCTTACCTATGCCTGGAGATGAGCCATAAGCAAGGAGTAAGCAGCCTTGTCACTGTAACTCTATGGTTATGTCGATTAGTCTTAGGTCATATCTTCATCATTATGCCACATTTATTGCAGTTTTGTGTCCGGATTATGGCAAGATTTAAAATTGTGGCGGTGAACTGATTAACTCTTCTCAGAACGCACTCACTGAGCAAGTTAAGGAAAAATCACCTGTTGCTGTCGAGGTTGAGTTCGGTCTACTTGTTCTTCGGAGGTCGGTGAACTCTCTAGTATTCTTAACTCTGATGGAGATCCAGATTCTCGCAACTGAGATGCTCTGGCTTGCTCTGCGGGTGAATCACTACTTTTTTGGTAGCTTTTCAAGTGATCTAATGTCTCGACAAAATCTCGAATTCCTTGAAACTTCCGATAAACTGATGCAAAACGCACGTAAGCGACTTCACTAATAGATCGAAGTTGTTCAAGAACTAGCTCTCCAATTTCTTGACTAGACACTTCTCGAACAGCTCGCTGCTGCAATTCGGCTTCAATTTCATTAATTATTGCTTCTAAAGCTGTTGTTTCAATTCCGGTCTTTTCGCAAGCTCGAATTAAACCTCGTAGCAATTTGGAACGATCAAACGATTCTCTCTTCCCATCCCGCTTAATCACTGTAATTGGAACGTATTCTATTCGCTCGTAAGTTGTGAAGCGATGCTTACAATTCAAACACTCCCGTCGTCGGCGGATACTTTTACCGGACTCTGCGGAACGAGATTCTAAAACTCGGCTACTGGTATGTTGACAAATAGGACATTGCATAACTCTTACTCTTCAAGTTGGGGCTTCCCCAAAGTTGCTATTCCCTGAAACTTGAGTGAGGAGAACAGTATTTTTTTGATCAGATCTTAATTACAGACCTCAGAGGGAAAAGGTATTTTCCATTGCCCCCATGAAGTCTGTAGAGACTTAAAGTTTGGCACGGCGTTCGTGAGAATTTGGCAAATCTCTACAAAAAAAGAGGTTCGATCTATTTTCCGATCCGAGGGGGTTCCCGGAAGGCGATCGCGAAAAACAGAACCCCAATGCCCAAAGCCAAAACTAAGATGTAAGCTACGCTTTCCATTTTTTAAAGTTTCCTCATATTCCAATTTATTTCCAGTTTACCAGCTTAGTGTTCAAAATCGTCTAAAGAATCAAGTGAATGGAAATCCCCATAAAATAAGAGCCAAGCTCAGAGATGAACTCCCCTTGCTTGACTCTTATCGATTCAAAAAACCTAGAGATGAATCAACACTCAGGTTCTAAACTGTCTTATTGACACGAGTTGACTTATCACCCACTTTCTGGAACAAGCCCCATTCCACTTGTTCTTCGAGGTCGGCTTCAATTCCCGCGAATACATCCCGGAAGATGGTACGAGAACCATGCCAAATATGTCCAAAGAAGAACAATAATGCGAAGCTAGCGTGAGCAAAGGTAAACCAACCTCTGGTGCTAGTCCGGAATACACCGTCCGAACCTAAAGTTTCTCGGTCGAATTCAAAAGGCTCACCCTTTTGGGCTAAACGAGCATATTTCTTAACCGTAGGTGCATCGGTAAAGGTTTGACCATTGTAAGGGCCACCGTAAATTTTCGCAGTGACTCCAGCTTGCTCAAAACTGTAGCGAGATTCTGCCCGACGGAAGGGAATATCCGCACGAACGACACCGTCTTCATCCTGCAATACAACCGGGAAGGTTTCAAAGAAGTTGGGAAGACGACGAACGCTTAAGGTACGACCTTCTCCATCTTGGAAGACGGGGTGGCCTAACCAACCTTGAGCAATCCCATCACCATCATTCATCGGACCTACACGGAATAAACCGCCTTTAGCGGGACTATTACCCACGTAGTCATAGAATGCGAGTTTCTCTGGAATTTTACCCCAGGCTTGCTCTAAGCTGTCACCTGCGGCAACATTGGCTTGAACTCGACGCTCAATTTCTTGAGTGAAGTAGCCTTGATCCCACTGATAACGAGTGGGGCCAAAGAGTTCGATGGGAGTGGCTGCACAACCGTACCACATGGTTCCCGCAACCACGAAAGCTGCAAAGAAAACGGCGGCAATACTGCTAGAAAGTACAGTTTCGATGTTCCCCATCCGTAAGGCTCGATACAACCGTTGAGGCGGTCGTACAGAGAGGTGGAATAAGCCAGCAATAATACCGACAATTCCGGCTGCAATATGGTGAGAAACAATTCCGCCTGCGTTAAAGGGGTTAAAGCCTTCTGGCCCCCAAGAGGGTGAAACAGCCTGAATACTTCCCGTCAAGCCATAGGGGTCTGAGACCCACATTCCAGGGCCAAATAACCCAGTCAGGTGGAAGGCTCCGAAGCCAAAGCAGAGTAGACCAGACAAGAATAAGTGAATCCCAAACATTTTGGGTAAGTCTAAAGCGGGTTCGCCCGTGCGAGGATCTGTGAATAGTTCGAGATCCCAGAAAACCCAGTGCCAAACAGCGGCGAGGAACAGTAAGCCGGAGAGAATGATGTGCGCTCCAGCAACGCCTTCAAAAGACCAAATTCCAGGGTTGCCAGCGGCTTCACCTGTAACGCTCCAACCCGCCCAGGATTCAGTTACTCCTAAGCGAGCCATGAAGGGCATTACAAACATTCCCTGACGCCACATGGGGTTCAAAATGGGGTCAGATGGATCATAGATTGCTAGTTCGTAGAGGGCCATTGAACCTGCCCAACCTGCTACGAGAGCAGTGTGCATTAAATGCACTGAGATTAGCCGTCCTGGATCGTTTAGAACGACTGTATGTACACGGTACCAAGGTAGTCCCATTGACTACGCTCCTCCTCGATTCGTAAGGTATACTTTTTTTTATTTCGTGATGAATACCCGTTTGCTTATCTTAAAACTGACAATTTGTCAAGTATTATTTAAGCTAAGACGGTGGACAGGTAGTCTGCACAGTATGAAACTTATTTAAAGAAGTGTATCGATTGTTAAGACCAATTGCAAGTCTATAACTTCCTAGTGATATCAAAACGAAAAAAGTCGTGAGGAAGAAAACCCATTCTATAAGGGTTTACAGCCTTTCAAGTTCTTTTATCTGAGTTCAGAATGGTTCAAGGCTGTCTCAATCCTTTGGCATTGAGTTGAAGCATTGCATAAGCGATCTAGAACTTGGTCAGCACTAATCAAACGGGTGAGAATAACCTGACCAATGCTACGGGCTGAATAACGATGATCGTCTGGGTTCATGAGTTTGACTTCTAGCATCAAGACTGCATCTTCGACCCGATGAAGCCACATTTTTTCGTTTTGATCGCACAAACAGAGATTTAGTTTTTGGATTTCCGGTGGACGACGGTAAGCTGCTTCATCCCACAAGCCACCAGCACCCCAAACTCGATCCACAGTCCATCCATCGGTGAGAAAGAAGTATTTCATGGACTTTCTGATGACAACTTCGTTGAAAACTCAACTTCAAGGTAACGTGAAATATTGGGAGGGGTTCGATTTGCTAATAATAGTTTTGGATTTGGGGAGTTTAGTAGGCTATAGGGTTTAAAGTAAACTAAGATTTAGACTATTCCATCTCTTTATCCGGTTAACAGGAGATCTCCCCCCGTGAAGCTTGCCGATTGGATTGGTTTTCTGTGTCTGATTCTGGCTCTGTTCATCCTGTGGCAGTTCCGACAAATTGTACTGCTGATTTTTACGGCAGTGGTTTTAGCGATCGCACTTAACAGTTTGGTTCGATGGCTGCAACGCTTTAAAATCAAACGCGGCTTTGCTGTGATCATTGCTCTCGCCTTAGTATTGCTGTTTGGAATACTGTTTTTTAGCCTAGTAATGCCTCCTTTTTTAACCCAATTTCAACAACTAATTGAGTTAGTACCGAGAGCATTTAATCAGTTTGTTAGCTGGATTGATCAACTGTTAGAAAACCCTCCAGTCTGGCTGCCAAGATCAGAACTTCGGGTTCCGAGTATTCCTGAACTGGCGCAACAAGTTGGCCCCCTTGCTCAAAATGTTTTAAATAACTTTTTTGCCTTTTTCTCTAACTCTTTTACAACAATTTTGCAGTTGTTGCTAGTCATTGTCTTAACCTTGATGTTTCTCAGCAACCCCGTTGCCTATCGAAAAACCTTTGTGCGTTTATTCCCTTCTTTTTATCGACGACGGGCTGACGAGATTTTATCGGGATGTGAAACCGCTTTGTTACAGTGGATGGCGGGAATTGTCATTAACTCGATTTTTATCGCGACTCTCAGTGCTGTGGGTCTATTTCTCTTGGGTATTCCATTTGTTTTTGCTCATGCTCTGTTAGCGGGAGTTTTTAATTGTATTCCGAATGTTGGCCCTGCGGCGAGTGCGATCTTTCCGATTTCTGTGGCACTTTTAGAAGCCCCTTGGAAACCTTTTGCAGTGATTATTCTTTACGTTGTTATTCAAAATTTAGAGAGTTATTGGTTTAGTCCAATGATTATGCAGAAACAGGTTTCTTTACTTCCAGCGGCGACTTTAACGGCTCAAATTTTCTTTGCTCGCTTTTTCGGATTTCTGGGATTAATTCTCGCTCTCCCTTTGGCAGTTGTGTCTAAAATATGGATTGAAGAAGCGATTATGAAAGATATTTTAGATCGATGGGATAACAATACAGAACAATCTCTTCTAGACTCTTCTCTCGCACTGACAACTGATTTTGAAGCTGACCCCGATCCTTGGCGGAATGATAATCCCTCATCTCTTGACCCTGAATCGAATATTTCCTAATGAAAGACATTGAAAAAGTTGCCGCAGCACTTGAAAATAAAAACTATGGAACAGCGGCTAAACTTCTCAAACAACTGCAAAAACAATCTCCCCAAAATCCTTGGGTTATGCTTTATATTGGTCGTTGGTATGAAGAAACAGAAAAGTTAAAATCAGCCGAAAAAATGTATCGTCAACTGCTTCAAAATGCAACAAATCCTAAAGTTATTGATCAAGCTCGCAAAGGGTTAAAACGTCTAGAAGCCATTGAACAAAATCAACGACAAGCAGCAATTTCTGAAGCTAAAGCTGATCCTCGGAATACGGAATCTGGTGTATTAATTCTGAAACCGATTAACCCTGAATATAAACAAACCGCAGCTCAACATTTAGCTAAACTTTTAAAAACAGATCCTTACACGGCTCGAATGCAGTTACAGAGTAGAGGATGGAGACTCTATCGAACGGGAGAAATGGCAGAGTTACAGGTTTATGGTCAAGAGATGCAAAAGGCACAAATTCCTGTTTTCTGGGTCAGTTTTGCCGAGATTGAGAATATTAATGTGTTTCGAGTGAGCTATTTTCAGGCGTTGTCTCCTCAGCCTATTGTTGTTTGTAAAAATCAAAATAATCAGTTAGGTTCGCTAACATTTGATTGGTCAGAAGTCAGTCAACGAGTTGAAGGTTTGCTTCCGCTATTTATGGATGCAATGGACTATGACCCCAGACGTCGCCGCACCGATCAGTTTCGCCATAAAAAAATGACTCAAGATTATGCTCAAGTCTATGATTTACATTTAGACGATCGCCAATCAATTCTGCGGTTTTGCGATCAAACTTATGATTTTCAACAGGGAATTTCTTTGAGTTCGACTTCCAGGAATACTCAGAAAAACACCTCTTATTCACTCGAAAATACAACCCGTCTCAATTGGAATCGTTTACTTGATACATTTAACCACAGTTTAGCTGATGTTCCACTTTGGTCTGATTTTACACCATTTGCAGAGACAGCGATTGATTACACTCAGCTTTTAAGTCGTTTCAAATCTCATATTGATATTGAGCGAAAATCTGAAACACCCTGGGACCCTGCATTTCATCTTTATAGTGGATTAGTATTTATTAACAAGAGGAGTTAGCTAGACAGTTAGTTATTTCTTCATTAACTGTCAGTACCGATAGAGATGCTGAGACTGGAACGAACCCAACTGTCTTAAGCTGAATTTGCGGTGTTTTGTGGGATTTCAGTGACAAGATAATGAAGAGGTGTGACTTAATTCGACACTTGGAGAAACAGGGATGTCTCTTACTGCGTGAAGGAGGAAAGCATACAGTCTACAATAATCCTACTAACCGTCCAACTTCAGTAATTCCCCGACATCGTGAGGTTGTTGATATTACTGTGTGGAAAATTTGTCGGGACTTAGGAGTCTTACCACCCTAGTTTTTTTCTGCCTATAAAACAAGCGATCGTAAAATAATAAGAAAATATAAATATTTTTCAACCTTAGACTTAATGGATTATCATTTTGTAATGAACACTAATAAAGTTAGACAAAGTTAATTAGAGAAAGTTATGAGTATAATCCCTCAAGGAATGAGTATTCTTGTTCTATATGATCTTTATAGAAAAAATCAACTAATCGTTAATCGTAGATATCAG
>JBCBCI010000041.1:0-49155 GCA_038530755.1 Cyanobacteria bacterium J06592_8
AACCTTCTGGCTACCACCCCATCACCCCATCACCCTATCAACCCCGGCAATTTTTAACTGAGAATGAAACAGCCCTGACATACAAGGGTGGCTTTATTTGTAACGATTGTTACTGAGTCTCGATCTGAGTTATGGTATGGAGAGATGAGAATCCCCAAATTCAGATGAATTCTGAGCCAGAATGTTAATATCATCTTATCTTTTGTGTACCATACTTAATCGACGGTGACACCATCGACCTATCGCATGACCTTTGCCGAAACCCTAGCAGATCGGTGGCGTTCTCAACTCCAGAACGACTACCCTAACCACAGTCCGACTACGCACGAGAGTATTATACAGTGGTTGTTAGGGGAAAATTCAGCAGCTTTGAATCAACTCAAGCTTAATGAACAATCCGCCTTTGAACAGGGGATCGGTTTCCGCTATCGCGTCCTACAACAACGATACTTAGACATTTCTCCAGAACAGGCTTATCGCAATTTGATGAAGCGATTAGGCAGCTTAGTGATTTTACGCCAAAAAATACGGGCTTGGGTGGCGACTAGTCGCGATCGCCAACGGAATGTGGTTGATGTTCTACAAGAAGTGATTCAAGAAATGCTCAACAGCGATCGCTATCTACAGCAACAATTGCAATGGATCGCTGAATGTACAACAGATTCTCGTTTGCGAAATTCTCTGCTACTGGCTAGCCTCGAAGAATACTGTCTGCGACCGATTCGCAATCAACCTCTGCTAGTCTACCGCTTCGTGAACTATTTGCGCCGTTCTCAGCGGGGCGGGTTAACACAAGTTCCGACTGGTGAATGGGTCCGCCAAGTCTCAGAAGAAATCATCTCTGATGAAACAGAAGAACGAGTCAGTCTACTCGATGAACAAGCTCTGACTCAATATAGCGATACTCAACAATTTGAAGAACAACAGGCTCAACGCTTGATGGTACAGACGGAGTTTGAAACCTACCTTAGAGAGAAGGTCGATCCCGTCGCGGCTCAATGGTTACAACTTTACTTAACAGGAGAGTCCCAAGAAGCGATCGCTCAAGCTCTCAATCTGCCCATCCAGCAAGTCTATCGCTTACGAGAAAAAGTCAGTTATCATGCCGTTCGTAATTTTACCCTGAAACACTCCCCAGAGTTAGTGAATAGTTGGCTCGGAACATCATTATCAGAACATCGTCTAGGTTTAACTCCAACTCAGTGGAAGGAATATTGGGACAGTCTTAGCCCAATGCAGCGTCAGCTTATTGAAGATTTACAAGCGGGCCAACCGATTGAAGCGATTACTAAACACCTGAAGTTAAAAACAACCCAAGTTTTAAGTGAATGGACTAAACTATACCTAAATGCTCAGGCCATCCGTAACCGATGATACAAATGGGAGCAATCCGGCTCTATGTCAATCTTAAAACTGCTTCCTTAAACTCGCCAAGGATAAATTTTTTTGCTATATTTAACCATTGGTTGACAAATCTGAGTTCATCTACTAATTTGGAAAGAGGTAATACTATAAAATATAGCAAATTCAATGACAAAATAGCGAGAAATTCACAGCTAGAAATTCACGAAGAATTCTTCTTCTAGGAATATAGGCACAGGACTGAGGCGAACAGTCACTTCAAGGAAAAGTTAAACATAACTTGTATTAGGATTAAGAGATGTTTAATTTTATAAATTTTAATGATTGAAATTTTGATGATTGAAGTTTTGACTGTGAAGAATTGGATCGAAGTTTATCAAAATCTATCAACTGTCAGTTAACCTCCTCTGTATATGTCAGAGTTGTTAGTAAATATTAATTATGTTTAAATGATTGAAAATTTTGAGATTTAATTCAACTGGGTACTCAGCATCTACCTCACACTTTTGGTTAGTTCAAATCTTACTTAATAAGGTAATAGTTACAGCATATGTATTTGCCTAGCAAGCGGGTATTGAGTTCAGGGATCACGGCACTACGTTTTGAAGAGCAGATGAAAACGATTGTGCATTGGGCGAACCGTCGAGAAAGTCGTACAGTTTGTGTCGCCAATGTTCACATGGTTATGGAAGCCTATTGGCAACCGAAATTTGCTCAGATTCTTCATAATGCAGACCTCGTTACCCCTGACGGAATGCCCTTAGTTTGGATGCTTCAAAGAATGGGAGTCTCCCAGGATCGGGTTGCTGGCATGGATATTCTAATTCGCTTATGTCAGTTAGCTCCTCTTCAAAATGTAAGTGTCTTTTTCTTGGGTTCAGACGATGAAACTCTAGAAGCTATTGGAAATCGACTGAATCAAGAGTTTCCTAGCCTCAAGGTAGCAGGCTTAAGCTCTCTACCTTTTCGTCCGCTGACACCCGATGAAGATGAGGCGATCATTCAAAAAATTAATGACAGTGGAGCGGGGATTGTCTTTGTGTCTTTGGGATGTCCGAAGCAAGAGCGGTTTATGGCTCAACATCAAGGCAAAATTCATGCTGTAATGATTGGCATCGGAGCTGTGTTCCCACTTTATGCCGGACAACATACTCGCGCCCCACTCTGGATTCGAGAAGCTGGGCTTGAATGGTTCTATCGTTTAGTACAGGAGCCAAATCGTCTCTGGAAGCGTTACAGTGAGACGATTCCCCCGTTTGTTTGGTTAGCCCTTAAGCAACTTGTCAAAGAAGCCGAGCAAGATCAGCTTATCTCTCGACTCCCAACTTATCGCCCTCTGGGTCAAACGCTGCTAGAAGCGGGTTTACTTTCCCCAGAGCAAGTGCGGATAATCTTGGAAATGCAAGCCGAACGGAAGAAACAACGGTTTGGAGAGCTTTTGGCCCAACAAGGCTGGTTATCCCCTCAAACTGTAGATTTTTTTGCAGAAGAAATTTCTCGCTTGGCAATTGCAGAGGAGAAAAAGCCGATTGGATATTATCTCAAATCAGCCGCTTTATTGAATGATGAGCAAATTGAGATTATTCTCGAAAAACAACGCAAGAGTAGTTTAAGATTTGGAGAACTTGCTGTTCAAGAAGGTTGGATTAAGTCTGCCACGATTAATATATTGCTTGAATATATACAGTTAAAACCAGTCCTTAACGAGGAGCTTTGTCCGCATTTGACACCGCAGCCTGATTCTGAACGTTCTCCAATCTGTTAAATTGCATTAACTTAAAAACCCGGTTTCTCTGAGGGACCGGGTATTATAAATCTTACATATTACTTTGGATGAGTTCTCGATACAGACTCTTCGGTTGAACACCTTTAAGTTGCTTGACCAAAGCTTTCTCTTTAAAGAATTGAATTGTCGGTGTTCCGCTAACTCCGGCATTTTGAGCGATTTCAGGATCTTGTTCGATATCAATTTCTACAAAGTGAATTTTCCCTTCAAACTCTGAAACCACTTTATCTAAAATGGGTTTTAAACGATGGCAAGGCCCACAAGTCGGAGAAACATATTTCACCATAATTAAGCGATCGCTATCATGGTAAAGTTTGCGAAGTGCGTAGCCTCCGATATGACGAGTGGCATCGGGGTCAAAAGTTTCTTCAGTGTCAGCAACTGTCTCAGAAGGTGTTTCTTCTTTCGTGGGTTCTGTCGTTTCTGTCTGTTTAAACTCCTGAATTAACCCATTCGCCGACAACCAACGTTCAGCTAACATCGCTCCCATGCAGCCACTTCCGGCAGCCGTAATCGCTTGACGGAACTCGTGATCTTGAACGTCTCCGACTGCATAAACGCCTTCGACTGAAGTTTCCACACTGCCATGCTGGGTGACGATATAACCCACGTCGTCGAGTTCTATCTGATCTTTGACAATTTGAGTATTGGGTGTATGACCGATGGCGTAGAATAAACCTCCAACGGAGAGTTCTATCTGTTCATCAGTTTTGTTATTCTTGATCCGAATCCCTTCCATCTTGCCATTTCCATAGACATCGACAGCCTGTGTATTCCAGTGAACGGTAATTTTTGGATTTTCTAACACCCGTTGCTGCATGGCTTTACTGGCTCTAAGTTCATCGCGACGAACCAACAGGTGAACGTGAGAACCATATTTTGTGAGGTAAACGGCTTCTTCGGCGGCACTATCTCCACCTCCAATCACAGCCAGTTCTACTCCCTTGAAAATTGGACTTGCACCATCACAAATTGCACAGGCGGAAATGCCATGACTCCAAAATTCATGCTCGCTCGGAAGATTTAGGCGTTTAGCGGTTGCTCCCGTTGCCAATATAATCGTATGGGTTTTGAACTCTCGCTCGTCGGAACGAACCGTAAACGGACGTTGACTCAAATCAACACTAATCACATCTTCGGTGTAGAGTTCTGCTCCCCAACGTTCCGCTTGAGCTTTCATTCTATCCATCAGTTGGGGTCCGGTAATCCCCTCTGGAAAACCGGGAAAGTTCTCAACTTCGGTTGTCGTCATTAATTGTCCGCCTGGAATTCCACCCATTTGGTAGCCTTCAAACATCACAGGCTTGAGATTGGCTCGTCCGGCGTAGATGGCAGACGTATATCCTGCGGGTCCAGAACCAATGATTACAACGTTTTCTACTGCTGGGTTATTCATTGCTGATTAATATAAACTCATAACGACTTCGCTTAAGTTTATTATAGCGAATTTTTAGGTAAATTTCAAAGAGCAGAAAAGGCGAGTTCCAGTATTTTGATCAACGATTTGAAAGCATTTTATATGACTGAGATAGACCATGCAAAGAGTGGGCTTCTTGCCGGAGTCTGAAGGAACAGGGAAGCCTTCGACTACGCTCAGGGTTGAAACGCAGAGCGATCAGGCAACAGTACAGCACCTAGACTAGCAAATGATGGGTATCGATCAATCCGAGAATATGCTCAAAATTGTTCAGCAGAGTATGGAACCTGCGTCCGTAGAAACTCAAATGCAATTGAAACGAGTCGAGGCCGAGCCATTTTCTGACTCCAAAGTTAAATTTTATTCAGTTATTTCTAAGCGTATTGGACATCTTTTACAAGAATCAAAACGAGTTCTAAAACCCTAAGAAGGAATCTGGATGCAAGATTTAATCAGAAGTAACAATCTATTCATAAGCGCGATCGCGACTGAACAGCAGAACAAGCATTTAATTTTGAATCAACTGAGAGTTAGATGAGAACAAGATGAGAGCATTTTTCTTGACAATTCAGAATTTATCATTTCTGGTTTACGGTTTCCAAATAAATTTAGAGTAGGATAAAAGTAGTATCAGAATCATTCTTCTTGGCCAAATATTAATAGTTAAATCGATGAGCATTCGCGGTATTGACGTTTCTGACTATCAACCCAATGTAGACTGGAAAGCCGTTGTTGATGCGGGGATTACGTTTGCATTTATCAAAGCAACCGAAGGCCGAACCTTTGTCGCTGAAGTCTTTGATTCCTACTGGAAAGAAGCCAAAGCCAATGGTATACAACGAGGAGCTTATCATTTCTTTCGTCCGGCAAGCGATCCGCAAGGACAAGCGGAGAATTTCCTCAAAACTGTCACCCTCGAAGCCGGAGATTTACCTCCTGTTATAGATATTGAAACCACAGATGGTATAGACTCTCAACGGTTGTGCGATCGCGCTCAGGTTTGGATCGATATTGTAGAACGAGAAACCGGATTTCGCCCAATTGTTTATACTTATCCTGGATTTTGGGAAGCATTAAATACGACAAAATTTTCTGACTATCCGCTGTGGATCGCTCACTACACCACAGCCGAACAACCTCTAATACCCGGTGGCTGGAAAACGTGGCTACTATGGCAATTTACAGATCGGGGTCAAGTCAATGGGATCGCAGGTGGAGTAGATGTGAATTTGTTTGAACTCTCCACTGTCGGAACAACAGGTTCAAAGGTAGAAGATTTGCAAACCTTGTTAAAAAATCGAGGATACGATCCGGGTCCCATTGATGGAATTTTCGGCAATGGAACAAAAACAGCGATCTTAAAGTTTCAAAAAGCGAAGGGATTACCGGAAGATGGTATTGCCAATCTCAAAACCTGGTCAGCGTTATTCTCAAAATTTGCATCTTCTGTTCCTCCCAGTCCAGAACCCGCACCAGAACCAACTCCTGAACCGACACCACAGCCAACATTTGATTTAATTGCAGTCTGTAAAGCCTATCAAGGAAATCCAGTACAAACTGAGGCGTTAAAATGGCTGCAACAGGAAATTCCCGAAAAAGTCTTGTTAGAATTTGCTCAACGTTGGCGGAATTCTCCTCAAGCTTCAACTCGTTCAATTGAATTGATTGATGTTTGTAAATATTATCGAGGATTACCGAATCAAGATGAATCATTGCGATGGTTATTTAGGCAGATTCCAAGTGCAACATGGACGGAGTTTGAACAGAAGTGGAATCAAGTCGAGGTTCCTGTTGTTCCTCCTGAAATTCGCTTAGTGGATGTCTGCAAATATTATCAAGAACTTCCAAATCAAAAAGAAGCTCTAGAATGGTTGCAAACTCAAATATCATCGGAAACCCTCTCAGAATTTGCTCAACGTTGGCGAAAACGTAGTTAAAAGATCTCAAAGGTAAGATGAATTGATGCTAGTCCTCTTCAGAGGACTTTAGTTTTTAGGCTGGGATTTTAATCCCTGACAATAATCCCTGATGCAATGAATTTTGATGGGGGCTGAAGCCCAACTACCGGATTTTAATCCCTGACTGAAGCCCAACTACAGCTTTAACGGGGTGAGTGATACCCACCCTGTATCATTAGGCTAGATCGAACTATGCTAGCCAAGACTGAACCATTGCTGGGGCAACATAAACTGTTTCGTGATTAAATAGAGTTTTAAAATAGTCTTGACCCCCAACTTTTAGAGCTTGTTGTAAGCGAGACTTTAGCTGCGAATCGCTTTGAAGTTTCTGCTCAATTGCCCGTTCAACTTCTAAATTTGTTTGCGTTTTCTGAGCTAATTCATTAAGTAATTGTTGAACTTCAAGTTTAACTGAATTTAAGAATTCTTCCGGTTTTTCTGCTGGATTAGCTCCATAACTGGGTAAAGCAATACCCGATTTTAAGGGATCTAAAGTATTATGACCATTCGTTGAAGGAGGTTGACTGACACTACGAACTGCATCCGCTACATCAATTCCGGTTGTTTGACGCAACTGTTCTAAAAATCCAGCAATTTTTGTCGCGGCTGTTCCATTTTCTGTATTAATCACAGTCACGTTATCCACCTCAATTTCTGGAATACTTGAAACTAAGGTTTGGAGTAATCCTTCTAGTTTTTGATAGAGGAAGATTTCCCGTGCATTGACTCCGGCGGCTTGCCAGGATTCTCCTAACCGTTGAGTTCCTTCTGCTCTGGCTTTTCCGTCTTCAATAATCCGCGCGGCATCCCCTTTAGCGTGAGCAATAGAGCGTTTACATTCTGCTTCTGCTGGGGCAATAATATCGGCTTGTAACTTCTGCTGAACTTGAATAATTCGAGCTTTTTGAACTTCAACTTCAGCTTGAGTTCTTGCGACTTCTGATGCAATTTCAGACTCGGATTCAGCAATCACAGCTTCTCGTTTAGTTATTGCATCTTTGACTCGTCGTTCGGCTTCTGCGTGAGCAACTGCTATCTCTGTTTCTAACTGTTTAATCGAGGTATTTTTCTTATTTTCTGCACTCTGAATCACTGAAGTTGCATGGGCTTGGGCTTCTGCGGTGCGAGCATCTCGTATGAGTTCAGCCTGTTGTTTCCGCCCAATTGAATCTAGATAACCCACATCATCGGAAACATTCTGAATTTGTAAAGTATCTAAAATCAAGCCTAATTGTTCTAAATCATCTTCGGCTTCTTCAAGTAAACTTTTAGCAAAGGCTAACTTATCCCCATTCACTTGTTCAGGAGTCAAACTGGCGAGTACACCCCGCAAATTTCCTTCTAAGGTTTCTTTAGCCATTTGTTCAATTTCTTGACGAGTTTTACCGAGTAAACGTTCAATGGCATTGTGAATCGTCGGTTCTTCCCCAGCAATTTTAATGTTTGCCACACTTTCAACGGTGAGCGGAATTCCCCCTTTTGAGAAAGCATCAGCAACTTTTAACTCAATAATCATGTTGGTTAAATCCATCTGAAAGGCTTGTTCGAGTAGGGGAACTCGAATACTACTTCCACCTTTAACCAGACGATATCCGACTTCTCGACCATCTCCCACACGTTGATGTCCGCCTGCAAAAATCAGAACTTCGCTGGGTTGACAAACATAGTAAAGGTTGCGAATAATGAATGCACCTGCACCTGTTCCTAAACCTAATGCTGCGAGTAAAGCAATGATAATTTCCATTGTTCAACCTTAAGAATACAAAATTTCAGAAAAATAACTAACTTTTCGGGGTCAATTCTAGAGCCTTGTGTCTATTGCTTGCGGCGCGAGTTGTAGCCACCTTAATTCCTAAGATTTGATCGACACTATCGAGGAATTGACTGAAGATTTCGGGGTAAACTCTCACCAAACTTGCAATCGATTGGCCATCCCCATTATCAATGACGTTAACATTGCTCAGTTCGACACGGCTGGGAACTTTTGCGGCTTCTTTGAGGATGATTTCAATTTGCTGTAAGTAGAAGAGTTCCGAAGCATCTTGATCCATTCCTTGCCAAACTTTAGAAAGTAAATCATTCACTAGGGCTTCAGCCTGGGCGTTTTCGATTAACGGTGCGGCGTCTCCTTTCGCCCGTAGTTCTTTGGCTTGGCGTTCAGCTTCGGCAGGTAAGACCTCATCAGCTTCGAGGCGTAAACGTTCTAATTCAGAGCGAACAGTTTGTAACAATTGTTCGGCACGGGCGCGGGCTTCTTTGGCGGCGGCGATGGTTCGTTCTTCTTCGGAACGGGCTTGTTGTTCGAGTTCGGCTTTGATTTTCCGCAGTTCGTTTTCTTTCTGCTGAATAATACTCAGGGTTTGGGTTTTGACAACTTCAGCTTGTCGTTTGCAGTCGGCTTCGACTTGTTCGGCTTCGGCGAGGGCATTGGACTCAGCAATTTCCGCATCTCGCATAATTAAAGCAATTTGCCGACGCCCGATGGATTTGAGATAATCGACATCATCCGCAACGCTTTGAATTTTCAGGGTATCGAGTTGTAAACCGAGTTTGGAGAGATCGCGAGAAACGTCTTCTGCAATACGTTCTGCAAACCGGAGACGATCTTCGTTAAGTTGTTCGGGAGTCAGGGTACTGACAACGCCGCGCAGGTTTCCTTCTAGGGTTTCACGGGCGACTCTAGAGATTTCAGAGCGATCGCGATCGAGAAAACGTTCAATAGCATTTCCGACCAATTCCGGATCGCTGGAAATTTTGACGTTAGCAATAGCTTGAATATGGAGAGGTGTTCCCCCTTTAGAGTAAGCATTAGTAATTTCAACGGGAACAGGCATAGTTCGCAGATCCATCGTTTTTACCGTTTCCAAAATGGGAATACAGATCGTGCGTCCTCCGAAAATCACCCGATAACCGACTTCGCCTTCATCGCTTTTGTGCTTGCGACCCGAAAGAATTAAAATTTCATTGGGTTTGCAAATTTGCAGAAAAGTATTGAGAAACCAAATCAGAACAATAGTCCCAAAAATCGTTAAGGCAATGGGTAAAGCGGTGGTAATTTGCCCTGATAATGGACTACGGTTGATTGGAATTAGCTCCGGAGACTGAGCCTGTGCGACTTCCACCCAGATCGCATCTTCTTTCGTAGAGGCTATAAATTTAGAGTTCATTTTGTTTAGAAATCAATACAACGTTGAGTGTATCTGGAATTGACTGAGTTGTTGCTTACTCTTTATACCTTCTCAATGAACCGAGATCTGTTTATGACATCCGAGTTGAGATCTCGTGTATCCTACAAGATTTTTATCTATATTTTAATCTGGAGATTGTCTGAAAGCGGCTTCAGAGACAACCCAGACCTTATTTTTCTCGACTCCCACCACAAAGACTTGATCGCCCAGTGCAAATTCTTGTCCTTCCTCTGTCATTGCCATCAAATGTAGGCTTTTTCCCTTAATATTCAGGCGGACTTTGCCTCGACTATTGCGATCAAAGGGAATTTCAACGAAACTGGGCAACCCTAACAAATCATCAGAACGGACTAAACTATCAGCTTGTTGTCTCTGTAAAAGCCGTAATGCCCACACCATTGCCGTTCCACTGACCACACCCACCGCAATAGAAACCCATAAAATTAATTGGGGCGACATCGCGGGGTTTAGCACAGAGAGGATCGTACCCGTTAACCCGAAAAAGCATCCCCCAAACGTCCAAAATCGTAAACTTAAAAAAGGGAGTCCCAAGCCTCGGCGACGTGGCTTTGAGTTCCTGCGAATATACCCCTCAGTTTTTTGTATTTTTGCTGATTTATCGAGAAGTTCGATATCTGGATCAAAGTCCTGGTCAAAGTCAACGCCGTCGAGTCCAGCAAAAGCTGCTAATGCAACGAAAACGCCGCCCACTATTAAACAACATAGGTAAAGAGTAAACATAGCTGCCCCCAATAACGGGATACTTCTGATCGGTTTAATCAGTATCTTTCTATTCTGACAAATCTGTTTCCGGATTCAGCAAATTTTTGTTACAAACTCTGTTCAATCTTATTCAGCCTTCAGCTAACAGCTTTTGAGTGACTCACATCCAAGCAAGGTTTGAAGGGAATATTAATCCTTCGCTAACTACTTTTTTAGCCTAATAAATTTTGTTCAAAGTCTGTCGGCGGATCGGCTAGAGTATAGGTTTGAGTTTCGTTGGCGATCGCCCGTCGAAGATGAGCCGGAGTTTGTAAGATTCCGAGGAATGTGATCCCATCTAACATTTTAAACTCTTGAGTTGTTTTTTCTGCCAATAGATTATCAATTTCTTCTGGGTTAGGTTGAGTATTGATTTCATTTTCAGAAGCTAAAATAAATCCCCAAGCCTCACCAAAACTAGGAATATTGCTGCTATAAGGATGAATATGAGGAAACACTTGTTTGAGAGTATTCGCCAAACGGACATGAAACTTCATCCGCAACACCGCAGCTGATCCCGCTTGTACTACTAAAATACCACCCGGATTTAATAATGCTCGTAATTTTTGATAATATTCTTGAGTAAATAGTTTAAAAGATGGCCCAAATTCCACAGGTTCAGACATATCAGAAATAATCACATCCCAAGGGTGTTTAATTTGAGTCAAATATTCAAAAGCATCATCAATAATCAGTTCAACGCGAGGATCGTCAAAGGTATTTTCATTCATTTCTGGGATATACTGGCGACAGGCTTCAACCACATCGCCGTCAATATCAATCATCATCACTTTTTCAACCGTTTTCCATCGCAATACTTCCCGCAAAGGTGCGCCCTCGCCGCCGCCTAAAATCAAAACAGTTCGAGGTGATCCCTGATAAATCATCGCCGGATGAACCAGAGGTTCGTGATAGAGAAATTCATCTCCGGTTGTTGACTGTAATTTTCCATCTAAAACTAATGCTTTTCCATAAGTTTCAGTTTCAACAACGTACATTTGTTGATAGGGAGTCTCTTGATAGGTCAGAATACGAGTAATCCCATGAGCATAGAGATCCCAAGGGGTGAGATAATCACTTAGCCAAAAATCAGCATTAATGAGACTACCAGCCATAACACTCCTGATGATAATTAATCAGCTTTGAGAAGATAGATCTCCTTTATTTTGACATACAGACAACAAAAAGGAACAGAAATATTTTCTGTCCCTAATTTTCTGATTCTAGTCTTAGTCCAATGTTGGGAATATTGCTATTGTCCTGACCAGCTAATCCAATCATGGGAAACACCCGCATGACAACAGGCTTGGTTTAATTCCGCTTCATTAATATTAGCCCCATTTAAATCTGCACCACTCAGTTCTACATTCGTTAAAATCGCACCAATTAAGTCAGTATTTGTTAAATTGGCACTGCGAAGATCTGCACAAGTTAGGTTCGATCGTCCCATTTTTGCTGAAATTAAACTAGCACCAATCAAGTTCACTTGGCTTAGGTTTGCACTGCGTAAATCAGCCTGATTCAAATCAGTATTGGTTAAATTTGCTTGACTTAGATTGGTTCCACTTAAATTCGCACCACTGAGATCTGCACCACTTAAGTCGGCTCGACTGAGATTGAGTTGACTGAGATTAACCCCCATTAAATTCACACCATGTAAACAAATACCTGGAAAATTTTTTTCTCCAGCAGCGATCGCATTCAGGAATTGACTCGGATTCATTTTTTTGACCTCCAATTTTGTTGAGATTTTCTCTAACTATTTCTCGGATTTATAAGTTCATTGAGTATTTTTCGAGGTTGAATGAAAGAATGAAATCTACTTGAGTCAATACCTGATGTGAATCTTCAATCTGTCAAAACACTCACTGCATCTCTCTGAAATTCTGGATTATCTTATCCAAACTGGCTAAAAGATGCCAATTAAGATCACTAACGTAAATGCACACAACAACACCATTAATAGCATTAAAAAGCCAATCACTGTATTGTCATGTTCTGTGGTCTGAGTTTGATGAGCCATCGTTTTAAATGCTCCTCAATACAATATTTTACTGATATTCTGTTAGCGTAGAAAATTATTTGTGCTGACCCTAGTTTTCTTTACAATAAATTTGTTTTTGCGATATAAAACTTCATAAATAATAACACTTTAAGTATAGATACTTACTTTGTTCAATTTCCAAGATTTGTTTCAATCCCTGATAGGGATTGCGCGAACCGCATCAGACTTCTAAATCACTGGAAGGTAGACAGGCTATACTTTTCAGCCTCCATTTTTGACTTTAACATTTCCACACCTACTACCGGGCGCATTTTGATGAATTTTAACCGATAGATCAGTGCTAACATGCGATCGCTTCTGCGTCACAATAGAACAAAGAGTGTGATTGACTGAAAAATGCCCAAAAAGCAAAAATTCCCGCATCTGGTTGGTTCTAAATGGACGGCGATTCAAAAAACTTGGGGTTGGCGACACTTTCAAGTAGTGAACCGAAAGAATGATGGAAAGTGGGTATTTGCGGAAATGGTGGCTTCTTGCGATCCGACGGTGCGGTTTTGGTTGAATGCTAAACAACTTAAAGATCGTAGCCTTTGGGAACCGGGATGGCAATCTACACAAGAACTCGAAGAGATCGAAGAACGCTTAAATTAATCCTAAATCTTGATTGCGCGATGAAAGCAGATTCTTTATCTAATGCTCTCAATTTATCTCAAACGGCATCAACTCAACTGCAATCTCTGCTACTGAGTTTACGACCCGAACAGATTACACCACAACAGATCGCGGAGATTGAAATACAGTTACACGAAGCCCTCGCCCATCTAGCCGCCGCAGTTAATCCGCCTAGTTTAGATCATATTCCTCCGGATGTTTTATCTCAAGCAGAGAGTTTGGGCGTTCCTCTCGATGATATTGAAATCCAAGTTGCAATGTCTACCCATCATCTCAGTCAAATTATCGGAGTCTTGGCTGAGATTGACAATCGAGCTGAGAAGATTAGACGACGGCGAGAATATTTTTTGGTTCGGCTTCCGGATATTCCCGTTGAGAAGTTGGGTCCTCGGACAACTGTCTTCACCGCAGCGGATTGGCAAGGGCCGACAGAACAAACTCCGGCATCGGTTCGATCTGCACTGAAGGCAAAATACAATCTGATTTCATCTAATCACAATTCGTCTAATTCTCAAAGGCGATCACCGAGTTCGTTATTCGAGAGAATTAAACAAGCCAAAGCCGCTTTAGAACCCTCTGAAGTTTCCGAAATGTCAGAATGGGAAGAGGATTTACCCTTCTGAGTGGAAGTCCGTTAGAAAAAAATCTTAGGGAAAAAATCTCTAAAATCAATAATTTAGGAGTATTGTCTAAATGTCTCAATCTCAAAGTAATTCTCAAAATTCTGAAAATCTTCAAGATACCCAAAATACTAATCTTCAAAATAGTTCTGGTTTAGAAGTTGTCAGTATCGGCTACGGCGACAATTCTTCGAGTGTCAACCAAACTCATCTCTATCGAGATCAACTCGATCAAGTGGCAGATAATATTAATGCAGGAGTTGACAAAGATCAATCGAAGTGGAAATCCGATCAAAATTGGAATGATACTTCTTGGAAAGTGTGGCTTGATTAGTTAATAATATCATGTTTATCTTTTTCGTTTGGACGCTACCGATGGCGTCCTTTTTCGGATGAAGGGAAATCCAGTGCAATGCCTGTGTTAAGCTGTCAGCCTGTACAGAATTGGAAAATTAACGCTAAACTAGCATAAAATCTCTTTTAGAGAGCGTGGTGAAGTATACAGGAGTATTATGTCGGATTTGAGAGAACAACTCACAGAAAACTTAGATGAAGCGATCTGGGAATGGTTGATTCCCCATCAAGAGCGAGATGTTATTGTTATTGTTACCGGAGAACTAGATTTACTCGATGTGGGTGAGGCGATCGCAAATGATAATACCTCTTCTGTGGAACATTGGATCAATGAACAACTGATTTATAAACCTTCTCCCCAGCAAGTCAGTGACTGGAACGAAAACCGATCAAAACGATTTAATGCACTCATTGTCGATCCTTTTGTCTTAGTTCAGGAACTCTCGACCTAGAATTATTCGCTATTGTGATATGAACAATCTTGAAATTATCAAAAATCTCTACAAAGCCTTTGAATGTGGAGATATTTCTACAATTTTAGAGATTTTGGATACTGAGGTTGAGTGGATTGAGTCCGAAGGAATTCCCTATGGGGGCGTTTTTATCGGACATGAAGCTGTATTACAGGGTGTCTTTGAGAAAATTGCTGCTGAATGGGATAATTTTCAAGCTATTACTGAAGAATTTATCGATGCGGGAGACACGATTATTACGCTTGGATTTGATCGGGGAACCTATAAAGCAACAGGTAAAACGATGCAGGCTGCAACGGCTTCGTTTTGGACTTTAAAGGCGGGAAAGGTGATTAAATTCCGGCAATATATTGATACATTAAAGGTTGTTAGTGCGATTCGTGAATTGGATGAACCTCGATAATGCGATCGCTTTAACTCTTTGGATTAAAATTAAGGATAATGATTTAAAAATACGATAGAGACTTATAGTCTGAGACTCATTTGTGCGACTTGCTGAAAATAGATTATCAGTGATATACCTAAAACTAACAAGAGCACAGGAGACTTGCTAATGAGTAGAGCGTCAGTAGAACCTTTGATTTCGAGTCCGAACAACAATCAGCCCCAACCTAGCGGCCCGAAAGCTCCTGCTTTTATTCAATTAATTAATTGGATTTTTCGACCTCTTGAGTATCTAGAAGAATGTGTCGAACGGTATGGAGATATTTTTACCCTGAAGCTTGTTGGTTTTCCGCCGCTGATCTTTGTCGCTCATCCTGAAGGGATTCAAAAGATTTTTAGTGGAGATGGTAAATATTTTGATGCAGGGCGAACAAACGCTGTAGCGCGTCCGATTTTAGGAAATCGCTCTATTATTTTAATGGATGGCGATCGCCACAAAAGAGAACGAAAGTTATTAATGCCTCCTTTTCATGGAGAGAAGGTAAAATCCTACGCTGAGTCGATTTGTAATATTACCGAATCTGTAGCGTCACAGTGGGAAATCAATAAACCTTTTATTGCTAGAGAAGCAATGCAAGAGATTACTCTCAAGGTGATTATACAAACAGTATTTGGGTTTAATCAAGGCGAAAAATATACACAATTGAGTAAACTTTTAGCTGAGTGGTTAAATATTACCGCTTCTCCGCTGAAATCGAGTTTTATCTTTCTAAAGTTTCTTCAAGTAGACTTGGGTGTATTGAGTCCTTGGGGAAATTTTGTTAGAACTCGACAAAAAATTTATGATTTACTTCAAGCTGAAATCGAAGATAGACGAGCGCATTCAGAAAAACGAGGTTCAGATATCCTTAGTTTAATGCTCGAAGTCACTGATGAAGACGGTCAACCAATGAGTGATGAGCAGTTAAAGGATGAATTAATGACGCTGCTTGTCGCCGGACATGAAACAACTGCAACCAGTTTAGCTTGGGCTTTTTACTGGCTAGAAATGTTACCCGAAGTTAAAGAAAAGCTTTATCAAGAAGTTACAAGTCTCGGCGAAAATCCTGATCCACTTGCCATTTCTCGTCTTCCCTATTTAACAGCTGTTTGTCAAGAGACTTTACGACTTTACCCGATTGTACCCATTGCGTTTGCGCGAGTTTCTAAGCAAGATCTAGAAATCATGGGTCGTCATTTCCCATCTGGGACAACGTTTGTTCCTTCTATTTATTCAACTCATCATCGAGAAGATTTGTACCCGAATTCTAAACAATTCCAACCGGAAAGATTTTTAGAGCGTCAATATAGCCCCTACGAATTTTTGCCTTTTGGGGGAGGAACAAGGCTCTGTTTAGGTTATGCTTTAGCAATGTTAGAGATGAAGCTTGTGATTGCTTCTATTGTTTCTAAATATAATCTTGCATTAGCTGATTGCAAACCCATAAAACCTATCCGTCGCGGCGGTACTCTCACTCCTTCTGGTGGAGTTCCTCTGGTTGTAAGAAGTCTTCGCTGATTGAAAATTCAGAGACGAAACCCAGCACTACAGGATATATCTAACGTTGGGTTTCGTGGGTTCAACACCAATCTACAAAGAAATTAATTTACTTTGCAGCTGTTCTTGATGTCTTAGTGCTGTTATTTGTGGTCTTTTCTGAGGAGTTATTATTTTCTGCCTCTTTAATCGTTTCTTCTGTAGGCTTGAGACTATAATTCCCGCCTTGACCCATTTGAATAATTCCCATAATCAGTTCGGATTGTTCGGCGCATTGCTTGCGGGTAATTTCAACATCAGCAATGGTTTTAGTGAGACTAGAGATGATATTTTTTACCATTTTACCATCTTGAGCTTGACTAATTTCTTCAGAGGTTAACTCATTCTCTCGACCTGTAAAAATCTTTTCAACCATCGAAGAAATTGAACTATACTCCTGTTGGGCTTGAGCTTTGAGTGCTACTAATTCAATTAATTCAATTAAGCGATTTCCAGCTTCTTCAATGGGTAAAAGTTCGCGATCGGGATCTTTCTTTGTTCTCGCCATGATAATATTATCCTCACTAAATCCATTAATAAAACAGTTCTGAGGAAGCTTCCCTTCCATCCAAAAATCTTCGATAACTTGTCTTGCTTTTTCTCGATCTGATGAACTACGACCACCTCCTTCTAATTGCACGAGAAATCCTGACCACTCGGACTCAGACAAGTCTAAATTATCAACAACGATAAAATAACTTCTTTTCATTCCTTTAGTTTAACACCCATCTTGCTCAAAAAATAAAATTTAGTCGTCTTTGAAAATGGAGCGATATTCAGATCGGTATTAATTAAAAAATAAAACAGATTTATTCTCAAAAGACAATTGAAATAATGTGAGGAGAGAAAATGAGTTATTTGTCGCCCAAAAATAAAAATTAATACTCTTCGGTAAACTCGATTCCCGTTAAAGCAAAACTGAAAAAATCAGGAACCAAGCGAACGAATTGCTTCATTACATCGTCATTAACCCAGAGAATAATCGGAAATCTCAAATGACAAAATTCTTCCCGAACATAGTTTGTTGCAATCAAAAGATCTTGGAGATGACGAACGGACTCAAACCCATCAACGAGAACTCCGCCTGGAAAGTCATCTTGAAAACGACGAGCAAGGGGACTGTAGAGGGTTTCCGTCGAACTTTCTAGGGTTAACTCTTCGAGGTGAACAGGACACATTTGATGGAGTTGTTGAATCATTCGACGTCGCAGTCTACGTCCGTTACAACAGGCGATAATCAAGCAAAACTGATCCTGAGCAAAGTAAATTGAGCGAACCAGTTGTTTAAGAGAACTGAGGTTCTTGGCACTAACCCGCTCAGTTACCTGATAATCGTAAGCTATCATATCTTATCAATCTCCAAATACAACTAGATACATTTTCTGCAAACACGCTTCAGTGTTTCCGGATGGAAATTATTCCATAATAGCAATATCGGGCGCGATCATTACCTCGCCCCCAGGACTAGATACACAAAGTAGGAATATATTCCTACTTTACTCTATAAAATATTAGGCTAATAGTAGTCTATCTTTCGTCTAATCTTTTGAAAAGATGGTGCTGATACCAAACTGTCAGCTCGGTTTATCCTCCCGTCGCCCCTGAATACACGCAACCCCGCTGCATATCTAGGGTTAAAATTGTGCCATTGCGAATCAAGTCTGTGGCATTATTGACCCCAATAATCACAGGAATACCTAAGCGCAAACCGAGAACAGCAGCATGGGAAGTTAAACTATCAGCTTCTGTGACAATTCCTGATGCTTTGCGAATCACATCAACAAAATCAGCATTGGTTTGAGGCACAACCAAAATATCACCCGAACCAAAATCATTGAGTTGTCCGGCTTCTTTAGCTACTCTGGCGCGTCCTGTCACTGAACCTTGACCGACTGCGGTTCCTTTACCCAGTAAAGCGTTAACGACTTCAACTTTGACTAAATCCGTTGAACCCGGTACCCCTTGCAACGTTCCCGCTGTTGTGACTACGAGATCTCCATCAAACAGTAAATCCTTTTCTCGTGCCACATTAACGGCTGAGTGGAACGTTTGATCGGTTGAGGACAAATCCAAGACCAACAGCGGCTTGACTCCCCATACTAAGCTCAACTGTCTTGCCACTTCTACGTGAGGTGTGACGGCCAAAATTGGCGTAGTAGGACGAAACTTCGAGACATTACGAGCGGTTGCACCTGTTTTCGTTAACGTCATAATTGCCGCTGAGTCCAGTTGTTGGGCAATTTGAGCCACGGCACCGGAGATGGCATTAGGGATAGAACTTCCCGTATCAGCAACCGTAGAAATATTGCGCGTGATTCCTTCTTTTTCTATGCGGATGGCAATTCTAGCCATTGTCGCAACGGCTTCAACGGGATATTTCCCCACAGCGGTTTCATTGGACAACATGACTGCATCTGTACCATCTAAAATCGCGTTGGCAACGTCTGAAATCTCTGCCCTCGTAGGTCGAGGATTGTTGACCATGCTGTCTAGCATCTGAGTCGCGGTAATCACAGGAATTCCAATGCGGTTAGCCGTGACAATTAACCGCTTCTGTAAAATCGGAACATCTTCAGCCGGGAGTTCAACGCCTAAATCTCCCCGTGCTACCATCACACCGTTACAGAGGGCAAGAATTTCCTCCATTTGTTCGATCGCTTCGTGCTTCTCAATTTTGGCAACAACAGGGACATTTTTACCTGCACTGGCGATCAGTTCTTTAATCTCTAAAATATCTTGAGGATTTCGTACAAAGCTCAGAGCGACCCAATCTACCCCTTGATCGAGGCCGAACATTAAATCCTTTCGGTCTTTGTCGGTTAAGGCTTTAACCGATAAATATACACCGGGAAAGTTAACGCCCTTGCTATTGGAGAGCGGTCCGCCGACAACTACCCGACAGTGCAGTTCTTCGGCTTGGCGGTCAATTTTTTCGACCTTCATTTCCACTTTGCCATCATCGAGCAAAATATTTGCCCCTTCTGGAACTTCCTCAACGAGAGGTTCGTAGGTTACAGAGGAAATTTCTTGGGTTCCGGGTAATTTGCGTGGCGTCAGAATGAAAGGATCGCCTCGTTTGAGGACAATGGAACCGTTTTCAAATTTTCCTAACCGAATTTTCGGACCTTGAAGATCTTGTAAAATCCCTACAGGTTTATTGAGTTCAAAGGCAATTTGCCGAATCATCCGAATACTACGTTGATGATCCTCGTGGGTGCCGTGAGAAAAGTTGAGTCGGAGTGTGGTTGCACCTGCTTCGATCAAGGCGCGTAAAACGTCTGGTTGAGCGGTTGCAGGGCCGATAGTCGCGACGATTTTAGTTCGGTGCATCAGTGGGTGCGATCTTGATTATTCTATTGCAGGCTACAGTTTTCTCGGATGCAAGCTCCGGGATCTGCTATGACGCGCGTCAAGCTAGGGCGGTTAGCCTACACAAAATCTAACCATACAACTCACCCGAATTCAGAGATTAAACCAAAAGTTTTTACAGTCTTTACACTACACAGTAATCAGTGAGCAGTAATCAGTGAGCAGTAGACAGTACACAGTACACACTCAAGCAAGTTAAACTAAGTCCTGTTCAAGAGGACTTTAGATATTAGACAGGGATTTCAATCCCTGGACTGATAACTGAACACCGCATAACTGTTAACTGTAAAACTGTTCACTGTAATTTCGTTCCGGTGCCTCGATCTTCTGGAGCGAGAAAGGGCTTGAGATTAATACCAACAGGACGGCGTCGGGTGGAGTTGCGACCTGTTCCGCCTCGGAATATACCTGGAATGGGGTCGCCTGTGCTGTCATCGGTGAATGTATACACACCTTGAGTTGGAGTACCACTATCGGCTACAACTAGGTTTTGGAAAATGCGATCGCGGACTGATTGCGGATTTTCTGCCTCCGGTACTGTTAAGACTATTCTACAGTTTGGGATATCTTCTGTTGTTGCACAGATTACGTTATAGCCGTTTTCAACACCTGTGAGCAATTCATACAGTCCATCGGGTCGATAGGACTCTAAGCGGCGACTAATTTCGTTGCAACGACGCTCAGGTGTCCAGCCCCCGCCCATTACCCCCGGAACTGCCCAAGCAAAGCCTTGATTATTTTGGCTAACTGGGTAATACATTACTGTGTATTCTCCGCCGATCTGTTCACATCTAAACCGAGGTTCTGTAGCGGTTTCGGTTGAGGGACTCGGTGCGGTTTCGGAGGCTTCAGGAAGGGGGACAGGCTGGGGTTGAGGAACTTCAGTTGGAGTATCGTTCGTCTCTGGTACTGGAACTTCAATTTCCTGGCGATCGCTGTTTTGTTGTGGGAACCGTTGGCGAGTTCTATCTCCTCCGGTCCAATTGCGTTGAGCCTGGGCTGGGCTCAAACCCAAGAAAATTACAACACCCACCGATAAACTGAGAATTCGGTGTACATTTAAACGGAGGTGAGAGTGAGACTTTAAACGAGAGGACATGGAATTTTTCTCCTTGTTCGGCTAGATTTAAAGTTAATTTTCAGCTTGTGAAAATGAGAGCAAAATTTTTCACGAATCTTTACAATTTGTGACTTTGTCTCATAAAATACAGTGGTGTGACAAAATAAGGAGTACGAATCGTAATGTCGGAGGCCGGGAAGGCACTGACAGCTCCCAAGGAATATCTCATCCCAGAGGGGGGCTTCAACTTAACGCTACTGATGTTTCTCAGTGCAGTAGCTATGGCAACAATGTCTGTTGTTGGGTATTGGTATTGGCATTGGAGCAACTGGTGTTGTTTTTTGATTAATGTTTTGGCTCTACATTTAGCCGGAACGGTAATTCACGATGCGTCTCATAATTCAGCCCATCGAAATCGGATTGTTAATTCGGTCTTGGGACATGGCAGCGCGTTAATGCTCGGTTTTGCTTTTCCAGTGTTTACCCGAGTTCACATACAGCATCATGCTCACGTCAATGATCCAGACAACGATCCCGATCATTTTGTTTCCACAGGTGGGCCTTTGTGGTTAATTGCAGCTCGATTTTTTTACCATGAGATATTTTTCTTCAAGCGGCGACTTTGGCGAAAATATGAACTTTTAGAATGGTTTTTGAGTCGGTTAGTCGTCTTCAGCATTGTGGGTTTGTCGATCCATTATGGCTTTACAGGTTTTATCCTTAACTATTGGTTTTCTCCGGCGTTAGTTGTGGGTTTAGCTTTAGGGTTATTTTTTGATTATCTCCCCCATCGTCCCTTCCAAGAACGAAATCGCTGGAAAAATGCTAGAGTTTACCCCAGTGCTATATTGAACCTTTTAATTTTAGGTCAAAATTACCATCTGATTCACCACCTGTGGCCATCTATTCCCTGGTATCAATATAAACCCGCCTACGAGAAAATGAAACCTTTACTGGATGCGAAGGGTTCACCTCAAACCATTGGATTGTTACAAGGAAAAGATTTTCGGGGTTTTGTTTACGATATCTTTTTAGGAATACGCTTCCATCATTAAACTCTTGATCAATTTAGTTGAGACTGTTAGCCTCAGTTGGAAATGCCCTCAGAATCTAAAGAAAGTCAGACTGTAACCCCTCCAACCGGATGGAAAAAAATCTGGAATGAACAGCGAGAAAATATTCTAATCTTGGCGATCGCTCTGCTATTGTCTATCTTAATTCGCGTCTTGATTGCAGAGCCTCGCTATATTCCCTCCGACTCAATGATCCCGACTCTGGAAATAGGCGATCGCCTCGTGGTCGAAAAGGTATCCTATTACCTCCATTCTCCAGAAGCCGGAGATATTGTTGTTTTTAGCCCACCGAAACAGTTACAGGTTCAGGGCTACTCCGTTCAGCAAGCCTTTATCAAACGAATTATTGGCCAGTCGGGTCAGGAAATAAAAGTCCGGAATGGGACGGTATATGTAGATAATCAGCCCCTTGAGGAAAATTATATCGCTGAACCGCCCGCCTACAATTGGGGACCCAAAAACGTTCCTACCGATCATTACTTTGTGATGGGTGATAATCGCAACGACAGCAATGATTCTCATATCTGGGGATTTCTCCCTCAGCAAAACATCATTGGCCATGCCGTCTTCCGATTTTGGCCTCCTGATCGCTGGGGAAGGATCTGAAGTTAGAGGTCAGAAGTTAGAGGTCAGAAGTTAGAACTGTTTAGTGTTGACTGCTTGCCCCGCAGCTCAGTCGAAGGGTTTACTGCTCACTGATGACTGTACGGGAATTGCGACTCGCAAAGGTATAAACAGAGTAGATCTTGACTGTTAGAATAAAACAAATATAACCCAACCAAAGCTTAGGAATATCCTGAGTTTAAATGATAACAGTTAAGTTAAATAAAGAGTAACTATGGGATTTTTCGATTCAGAGATCGTTCAGCAAGAAGCCAAGCAGTTATTTGAAGATTATCAGTCTTTAATTAAACTGGGTAATGATTACGGCAAGTTTGATCGCGAAGGTAAAAAAATTTTTATTGAGCAGATGGAGTCGGTTATGGATCGTTACCGCGTGTTTATGAAGCGATTTGAACTATCAGAAGACTTCATGGCTCAGATGACAATAGAACAGTTGAAAACACAACTCGGTCAATTTGGAATCACTCCCGATCAAATGTTTACTCAGATGAACAGCACCTTAGAACGAATGAAGGCAGAGTTAGAAAAACAGTCTTAGAGCTGTACACAGAAGTCAGAAATCAGAAGTTAGAAAGATTAACCCTGATGGCTGGTGAGAATTGTTTACAGATGGGCTACTTCCCGGTAGAGAGCGATCGCTCCATCGAATTGTTGAGTCATCTGTATTTGAGTCGTGGAGAAAGCGGCAGAGACTTAAGTGAAGGCAGGAATTCACAAAAAGTTATAAAGAACAATCATAGGCTGGCTGAGTTTTGTTAATATACATTAAGTAACTTAAACTCCCTGATATTACTCTCTCGATTTATAGCTCTCCGAGTGGAAAACTCCCTATGACAAACGTTCCTGTTTCTCGAATTCGCAACTTTTCAATCATTGCCCACATCGATCATGGCAAGTCCACCCTCGCCGATCGCCTGTTACAAGATACAGGTACAGTCGCACAACGGGAAATGAAGGAGCAGTTCCTGGACTCAATGGATTTAGAGCGGGAACGGGGGATTACCATCAAGCTGCAAGCCGCTCGGATGAATTATACCGCTAAAGATGGCAATCAGTATGTCCTCAATTTGATTGATACTCCAGGTCACGTGGATTTCTCCTACGAGGTATCCCGTAGTTTAGCCGCTTGTGAAGGGGCGTTACTGGTTGTTGATGCGTCTCAAGGAGTCGAGGCTCAAACTCTGGCGAATGTATATCTGGCTTTGGAAAATAATTTAGAAATTATTCCTGTTTTAAATAAAATTGATTTACCGGGAGCTGAACCCGATCGCGTTAAGGGAGAAATTGAAGAAATTATCGGTTTGGATTGTTCAAATGCTATTCTCGCTTCAGCCAAAGAAGGCATTGGAATTGATGACATTTTAGAGTCAATTGTTCAGCGAGTTCCGCCTCCGGCTGATACAGTTTCTGAGAGACTTCGAGCCTTAATTTTTGATAGTTACTATGACAGTTATCGAGGGGTAATCGTCTATTTTCGGGTGATGGATGGGACCTTGAGAAAAGGTGATCGGATTCGTTTAATGGCTTCAAAGAAGGAATATGATATTGATGAAGTTGGGGTACTTTCTCCCAATCAAAAGCCCGTTGATGAACTTCACGCCGGAGAAGTAGGTTATGTAGCAGCAGCGATTAAAGCGGTAGAAGATGCGCGAGTTGGGGATACAATTACACTCGCAAAACAAGCATCAGATGAGCCGTTACCGGGATATTTAGAAGCAAAACCGATGGTGTTCTGTGGTTTATTCCCGACAGATTCCGATCAATTTCCCGATTTGCGAGATGCACTTGATAAACTTAAGCTCAATGATGCCGCATTATCCTATGAACCCGAAACTTCTAGTGCAATGGGATTTGGGTTTCGCTGTGGATTTTTAGGCTTACTCCACATGGAAATCGTTCAGGAGCGTTTAGAACGCGAATATGACTTAGATTTAATTGTAACTTCTCCCTCTGTGGTTTATCGAGTCACAACTGTAAAAGGGGAAGTGTTAATGGTTGATAACCCCAGCAACTTACCTGAACCTACTCTACGAGAAAAAATAGAAGAACCCTACGTGCGAGTTGAGATGATTACGCCCGAAGATTATGTTGGAACTTTAATGGATTTGGGTCAAACTCGTCGGGGTGATTTTAAAGATATGAAATATTTAACTCTAGGACGAACTACTTTGGTCTATGAAATTCCCCTCGCGGAAGTGGTAACAGATTTCTTCGATCAAATGAAGTCTCGTTCTCGAGGATATGCGAGTATGGAGTATCAATTAGTCGGATATCGCAGCAATCCTCTGGTGAAATTGGATTTAATGATTAATAGCGATCCAGTCGATTCACTTTCAATGATTGTGCATCGAGATAAAGCGTATTATGTGGGTCGAGGCATGGTGGAAAAGTTGAAAGAATTAATTCCACGCCATCAATTTAAAGTTCCTCTCCAAGCGGCTATTGGGTCTAAAATTATTGCCAGTGAACATATTCCAGCATTACGAAAAGATGTTTTGGCAAAATGTTACGGAGGAGATATTAGTCGGAAGAAGAAATTATTAGCTAAACAAGCAAAAGGAAAGAAACGCATGAAATCTCTAGGATCGGTTGATGTACCGCAAGAAGCATTTATGGCAGTTCTGCGATTAAATCAAGAGTCTTAGAAGCGATAACTGCTGAGTGATGAGTTGGTAAAACTCAGATAGCTGGTTGTTATACGCTATCGCCTAGCCCAGTTGCCATTGACAACAGCCAAAAAATATGATGCGATGGTAGTTGGTTGTATCTGAAAACGACCCTTTGTAAGTTTGATTTCATTAGGCTTTTAGCAAGCCAGGGAACTCAGCATAATACTAATCCAATCAGGTCAACCCCTAGTATCAACATTTGTTGATATGGATTAGAAGCCAAATTTTTTACTATAGAATTACCCTCTACGTTTGCGTAGTACGTGCAGCAATGAGAATTTTAGTAACAGGCGGAGCAGGTTTCATCGGTTCACATCTAATTGACCGATTGATGGAACAAGGACATGAGGTTGTGTGCCTAGATAACTTTTTTACAGGTACGAAGCGAAACCTCATCAAGTGGTTTGGGAACCCTTATTTTGAACTTATACGACATGATATCACAGAACCCATTCGTATAGAAGCGGATCAAATTTATCACTTGGCTTGCCCAGCTTCTCCAGTTCATTATCAATATAATCCCGTCAAGACGATCAAAACCAATGTGATGGGAACACTGAATATGATGGGGGTTGCAAAACGGGTTAAAGCCCGGATTTTGCTAGCTTCGACTTCTGAGGTTTACGGCGATCCTCACGTTCATCCCCAAACGGAAGACTATCGCGGAAACGTTAACCCCATTGGAATTAGGAGCTGTTACGATGAAGGGAAGCGAGTTGCTGAGACCTTAGCCTTTGACTATCATCGCCAAAATGGAGTCGATATTCGAGTGGCTCGGATCTTTAATACTTACGGACCTCGAATGTTAGAAAACGATGGTCGAGTGGTGAGTAATTTCGTGGTTCAAGCCTTAAGAGGAATTCCATTAACCGTTTATGGAGAAGGGTCTCAAACTCGCAGCTTCTGCTATGTATCTGACTTAGTCGAAGGGCTAATGCGTTTGATGAATGGGGATTATATTGGTCCGGTAAATATGGGGAATCCTGGTGAATATACAATCCTTGAGTTAGCCCAAAAAATTCAACAGATGGTCAATCCCGATGCGGAAATTCAATTTAAACCGCTACCCCAAGATGATCCTAGACAGCGAAAGCCTGATATTAGCAAGGCCAAAAGTTACTTGGGATGGGAACCAACAATTCCTCTAGACGAAGGCTTAAAACTAACCATTGAAGACTTCCGTCAACGAATGTTAGAGGAACAGTCGAAACAACAATAGAATAGAAACAGGATTCAAAAGAGTCGGATGCCTCATGAATCCTGTTTCAATAGATGGGCAAGTCTTTCCCATCTAAACAACATAAACTTCAAAGTTTCGTTCATAGAAAGAGGATATCATCATTATGCGAGTTTGCGTGATTGGTACAGGATATGTTGGCTTAGTGACTGGAGTGTGCCTCGCTCATATCGGCCACGATGTACTGTGTGTAGATAATAACGAAGAAAAAGTTAAATTGATGAAATCTGGCCAGTCACCGATTTATGAGCCGGGTTTATCAGAGTTAATGAAGAAAAATATGGAAGAAGGGCGATTATCCTTCACATCAGATTTAGGTGAGGGGGTTAATCATGGCGATATTCTCTTCATTGCAGTTGGAACTCCCGCTTTACCGACAGGTGAAAGTGATACTCGCTATGTAGAAGCGGTAGCTCGCGGAATTGGTTCTCATTTATCGACGGGTTACAAGGTTGTTGTTAATAAATCAACAGTACCGATTGGTTCCGGTGACTGGGTACGAATGATTATTCTCGAAGGTGTCGCAGAACAACAAAAGCAAGAAGGAGCCAGCCCAGTAGAAGTTGCCTTTGATGTGGTGAGTAACCCAGAATTCTTACGTGAAGGTTCGGCAATTTTTGATACCTTTAACCCGGATCGAATTGTATTGGGAAGCAATAGCCAAAAAGCACTTGATATGATGCAGCAATTGTACACACCAATTGTTGAGCGCAAGTGTGCAGACGATCCGACTTTACCTCCCGTTGCTGTTGTGATGACCGATCTCAGTTCAGCAGAGATGGTTAAGTACGCAGCCAATTCTTTCCTCGCCACCAAGATTAGTTTTATTAATGAAATTGCTAATATTTGCGATCGCGTGGGTGCGGATGTGAAACAGGTTTCTGTGGGAATTGGTTTAGATTCTCGAATTGGAAATAAGTTCCTACAAGCTGGAATTGGCTGGGGCGGTTCTTGTTTCCCGAAAGACGTTTCTGCTTTGATTCATACGGCTGATGACTACAATTACGAAGCGCAGTTGTTAAAAGCAGCCGTTGAAGTGAACAATCGCCAACGCTTAATGGCGGTTGAAAAATTACAACAAATGCTGAAAATTCTCAAAGGTAAAACGATTGGGTTACTGGGCTTAACCTTCAAACCCGATACTGATGACTTGCGAGATGCTCCCGCTTTAAATATTATTGAACAACTGAATCGTTTAGGCGCAAAAATCAAAGCCTATGACCCGATTATTTCTCAAACCGGAATGCGTCATGGATTGTCTAATGTGATTGTTGAAACTGATCCTGAGCTTTTAGCTGATGGTTGCGATGCTTTGGTTTTAGTAACCGAGTGGGAACAGTTTAAGAATTTAGACTACTCCAAGATGTCGAAGTTAATGAATTCCGCAATGTTCATTGATGGTCGGAATTACATAGATCGCAAACAGTTAGAAGAAGCTGGATTCCAATATATTGGGATCGGACACTAAGTAGACACTCAGTAGACACTCAGTAACATGATGTAACGGCTGAGTTTACTCAATTTTCAATAAACAGAAGAGAGACGGGAGAGATGAAACAAGCTCTTCCGTTTTTATTTGAGGAGGATAAAAGTGGCTCCACTTGCTTTAAAATTACTATAGCACTACGCAGATGGGTTCGTACGAATTCAACGGATTAAACGGATTGACAATGGCACGCTTGATTTTCCAAGATTTTTCCCGGCCTCTTGTCTCTTACCTGTGTGTAGCACGATATTAGCTTCCATTTCCGAACTTATGAACACCAACGCCCAGTTACTTACTCAGCTTCAGCAACTCTTCCAAGTCGGTTTAGAAAGATCGGAACTGATGCTGGAAACGATTTCAAAATCTCCAGTTCAGTTAGAACTGAAAACCTTAGAGATTATTGCCCCAGAACAACTGCTTTCTCAACTCAAGTCTTCTTTAGGAATGACGGAGATGAGTGCAATGGAATTGGTTTTTTCGGGAGATTATAACGGCAGAACTCAGTTAGTATTTCCGACTGACAGTGCAAAATTATTGATTAATTTAATTGAAACAGAAGAACGACGAAAATTAGACCAAGAGCAACTTGAAAAAGCAATATTAAGTGAAGTGGGAAATATTTTTTTCAATGGAGTTATGGGTGTAATGAGTACCTTGAGCAATTATGGAATTACTTATATGATTCCTAAATATAAAGTGGGTAATATCGGACAACTCTTGTTAAGCAATTGGTCTAAAGATTATTCCACAGCTCTTGTCGGTAAAGTTGAAATGTTTAGTCAACGACAACTTTGGTTTTGGTTCCAGTTTAATCGCTTAGATATTTTATCAGAACAAAGTCAGAAACTGTCTGAATACTTTGATGTATAGTTGCTAGCCTTTAATTCTCACTCCAGTAATTATCACTTTCTTCTTTGGGATCAAGCTCAATCAAACATCCTTCTTGATTATCAGTTATTAAACCGAGATTATCTGTGAGCTGAATCTTGAAAGTTCAACCTAAAAAAACGACCCCAAAAAAAGGTCGCTGTTTAGAGAGATTAAATTGTGATTTAATATTGAATTTTAACCAGTGCTAAATTCTTGAAGTTTTGTTTAAATGCAAGCGGTTTTGATTGCCAGATTTTTGATGATTTTTCCAACAATTTTTAGAGATTTAGGGTTTGTAATTTAGCAATAATTTAGCCTGATTATCGATAGTTGCATGACTGCTAAATGACTCAAAATAACGCCGGATAGGAGAAGGAAAATGAGGAAAACTGAACTGGGCATCTCCTCCGGCAACATCAGCCCAAAAATATTGCAAATCTGGCGCAAATTGAACGGCTTCTTCCTGTGATAAATTCAGAGGTGGACTGGTTAATAACTTGGTCATAAAAGGTAAAGAATGATCGGCAATCCGCTCTCTAGATTGTTCGGGTAAATCCGGTAATCCTGCAACTGAAGTTATATAATGGGACTCAACGTGTAAAACAAGATTCTCATTAGAATCAGTTTTAAAGTTTAAAATCCGATAAGGGTGTGGATAACTCACTAAAGATCCAGTTGTAATCTCGTAGATATTTTGCCATTGAGCAATATCTTGAACGTGTAAATGTCCTGTGAAAATCAGTTGTACGTTTGCTTGAGCCAATATTTCTAATAATTCTGGTGCATTTTCAAGCATATATCGACGCCCTAAAGGATTAGTAGCTTGACCTGGTAAATGTTCGATCACATTATGATGTAACATAACCATCACTAACTCATCCTGGCTCATGGCTAAGACATCTTTTAACCAGTTTAATTGCTGTTGGTCTAGGCGACCTTTCTGTTTCCCGGCTTCATCAAAAAGATTAGAATTTAGCCCGATTAACCGCACTCCTGGTAAAATTTCGTGAGTATAGTACAACTGATCAACGTTATCATAACCAAAGCGATGATAATGGGTGGGAAAATCGTTTAAACCTGTTACCTCTTGATTGCCCACTGACACAGGTAGATCATGGTTTCCGGGAACTACATAAACGGGATAGGGAAGTTTGGCTAAACGTTCACTCAACCAAACATGATTATCGACTTCTCCATCTTGGGTTAAATCACCGGGTAATAATAGGAAGTCTAAGTCACATTTGGCTAAATGTTCGAGAACAAGTTCTAAGCCTGGAATACTGGCTTCTACGAGGTGAAATCGCCGAGGATGATCCCAAATCGTGTGAGAAAGCGCAATATGGAGATCGCTGGCGATGGCAAATCGAAAATTTAAGTTCATGGTCTTATCGGTGTATTACGTTGATCCCAGTACAACTTTAAGCATAGCTCCAGTTTTGATTTAAGCTGGAATTAATGGTTATTGCAATTGGTTATCTCAATTTATTATTATGACGACTAAACTACAACGCCCCATTTTAGTTGGGGGAATCGGACTCTCGTTTTTGCTATGGCTTGGTAATAGCATGGCTAGCTCGGCGGCGGAATTTGGCGAAACCACGCTGCTGGGAACAATGGCTCTCGGTGCGGGAATCTGGTGGTTACAACGACTTTTTCCTAAAACAACCCCCGCTTTAGCACCCAAAACCATCGATCGCCAAACTCTCGATCAAGCACTCGCTCAGACGGAAACGATGATTGAGATGTTGAATACAGAAGCTCAACAGAGTCGTTCTCCGGAAAATTTCACGGCGAGTATTGCTCAATTTCAACAACAACGGGCTGAACTCACTCCTCAACTCGAACGTCAAAACCTCTCAATTGGGGTGATGGGTGGAAAATCCGTTGGAAAAACCGTGTTGATGAAGGCAATGAGCGATCGCGGAATTTCTGAATACAGTCAACCTTTGGAATGGGTAGAAATTCCGGAAAATCAAAATAGTCTGACGGATTGCGATCTGGTTCTTTTCCTTACCAGTGGAGATGTGACTAATCCTGAATATCAAACCATATCTCGACTGCTGTTGCAAAGTCAGCGGGTAATCTTGGTTTGGAATAAGCAAGATCAACATGGACAAGAAGAACAGCCTGTAATCTTGCAACGCATACGCGAAACCATGCAGGGACTTCTTCAACCTGAAGATGTGGTTGCGATCGCGGCTTCTCCGACTCCAGTAAAAGTTCGCCAACATCAAGCTGACGGTTCAGTCACCGAATGGATCGAACCCCAAGAACCGGAAATTTTACCGCTTATTCAACGCTTAGGTCAGATTTTACCAAAAGAGCAACAGTCTTTAGTTTGGGCGACAACTTACCGCCAAGCCAAAGCCTTACAAGCTGAGATCAAAACCGGGTTAAATCAAGTTCGTCGGGAAAAAGCTCTACCGATTATTGAACAATATCAATGGATTGCTGCTGCAACAGCCTTTGCTAATCCAGTTCCAGCCTTGGATGTACTAGCAACTGCGGCGATTAATGCTCAGTTGGTAATTGATTTAGGAGGAATTTATCAACAAAAGTTTTCCCTCGAACAAGGTCAAGAAGTGGCGAAAACAGTGGGAAGTCAGATGTTAAAATTAGGCTTTGTAGAACTGACCACTCAAACATTAACTTCGGTTTTGAAAAGTAATACCATCACCTTTGTCGCTGGAGGTGCAGTTCAAGGTGCAAGTGCCGCCTATTTAACTCGGATTGCGGGTTTGAGTTTAGTCGAATACTTTCAAACTCTGGAGATGGATGAAGAGTCGGGAGAGTTTTCGCTCAACTTAACGACACTCAATCAGTTGTTGAAAACGGTATTTCAGCAGAATCAACAGCTTTCGTTTTTACAATCTTTTGTGAAGCAAGTGATTAATCATCTGACTCCCCAAATGCAGCAAAAACAAGCAAGTTCCTCTTCTTCTGCATCTTAACTCATATTGAGCGTTCAGCTTCAGTATACTCAATTCTGAAACAATCTGTTAATTGCTGAACGCTGAATGCTCATTTAATCAAAATCCACAACAGGAAACGACAATGAATTTATTTTCCAATCAAAATTCAGATTCAGATAATGGTCATCGTTCAGGAAACTCTTTGAATGCACTCAATAATAATCATTCTAATCCTGATTCCATTGAAGATGTAGAATTTAGAGAACCGAATCCAGAAACAATTAGAATTCTTCAGAAATCTTTTATTTTTCTAATTATTGTGGGAATATTAGTCGGAGTTGTAGTTGCGGCGGGTGTTATATATATTCTCCACCGATTTGATATTACAGGTCAACCCCCTCAAATCCCCATTGAACAAATTGAGTAATATTATATTCGGAATTTATAATTGAGGTCAAATCTAGAAAAACTACTTCGTTTGAAAGCGTTGTTCTGCTATTTCGTGAACTTTTTCCCAGAAACGAGGATAGTTTTCTAAGACTTGATCAAAATCATCTTTATATAAAACAAATACTTCACAGTAGGTTTGAGTTTTCACTGAAGCAGTTCGCCGACTAGAGTACAAGAGTGCAATTTCACCAAAAAACATTCCTTCTGTCATCGTGCGATAAATTCGACCTGTTTTTTCAGAAAATGCGACAACTTCTCCTCGTTTAATAAAATACATTTCATGGCCCACCTGTTCTTCTCGAATAATATAATCATTCGGCGGTAAAATTCGTGGTCTTAATTTAATCACCAAATCTTCAATAAAACCTTCATCCGCCTCCGTGAGTAGGGGAACCTTTTCTAAGAGTTCTCGATAGAGATGAAGATAAATTCGAGTTTTAATTGAGTGTGGAAGTTCATCTAAAAAGTCAAGTTCCATGGAAGCATCATGGCTATATTCCCACATATATTGATAATAGTCTCGAACTTGTTGTTGGAGAAAGGAGGGAATTCGACGTTCGCGCATATAGGCTTGAATTTGATCGAGTTTTTCTCGAAATCGTCCTTGATTTGCATCTAAGTTTGAAATTAAAGACGCGACATTACCAATAATAAACGCATACATCGACACGCCTAAAAACATAATCACTAAAGTAAAGGCGATTTCTAGGTCATTTGTAGGGGTAATATCTCCGTAGCCCACAGTGGTTAAGGTGGTGATAGACCAGTACAATGATTTCATATATTGGGTCATGGTTCGGACATTATCTAAAGACGAATTCGTTAACCAAGATTCACCGTAAGTTTGTGTCGCTTCTCCAATAAAAAACCATAAACAAGCCACCCAATGATCGATTAAAAAAATAATAAAAACCAGGTTAATCATCCGAATAACAACCGGATTAACATTAACATTATGTTCCCATTTTCCAAATATTCCCAAAAATTGAAATCCCCGTAAAAGCCGAGGTAATCTCAAAATACTAATGATAGTATCAGAAATAGCTGGAAATAAAAGTCTAGTTATCAGATCTAGCGGTAAACTCGCAATCAAATTAATTTTAAAATCATTAGATCGGTAATGTTGATGAATTTTCTTTTGATCATCAATAAACGCCCCTTGATCGATAAATCCAATATGAAATCGCAGAAAAATATCAGTAATTAAGATAGAGTCACTCAAAACATCCAAAATAAAGCAAATATTATTAGGTTCGGTTTTAAATGCAATCCGAAATGGAATCGCTATATAATTGTAGAGAGTGACTAAGACGAGCAAAGACTCCCAAATGATAACAGTTTTTGATTCTGGATGGATAGTTCGCATATTTGAAGCTGACAAAAAATTGCACTAAATCAGGAAAAATATATTTTTATCTTAAAATTAAGATAGATTAAGAAAAGAGTTTCAGGTATTTTCAAGATGACTCATACTTGTGATTCTGCTTCAATTTTTACATTCGGTTTTGAGCTGTGAATCCTATCTGATCGAATCCTCAGATTGTTCTCAGGGTAAATTCAGTTGACTGACTTTAAATAAAGATAGAACAAGATCAATCACAACTTCTTAAAAATCAAAATGCTCGATTATGATCTAAGAAACAATCGATAGCAATATTAAATAATTTGTGAATGATCCGCGAGTAATATGCTGATGCTACAGCTTTCTGAGGTTGTACAACTCTCACTTATGACTGTTAATTGCTGTGGAAGCGGATGGAAAGCAGGCTGCTACCATCATTCACAACTTGCGACTCTAAACCAGGATAAATCATGCAGACGACCCCCTTGACACCTTTTGATCATAAATTAGGTTCCTCTTTAAGCAAACAACCAATCTCCGTTTTACAGATTAATTTAGGTAAGCGATGCAATTTAGCTTGTACCCACTGTCATGTCGAAGCTAGCCCCAAACGCACTGAAGAACTCTCTTTAGAAATCAGCCTTCAACTCATTGAACTGATTCATCGCTTTCCTCAGATTCAAACGGTTGATTTGACGGGAGGAGCACCTGAGATGAATTATGGGTTTAAACCCTTAACTGAAGCTGCTCGTCGCTTCGGAAAAGAAGTCATTGTTCGCTCCAATCTAACAATTTATTTTGTGGATGGATTTCAAGATATTCCTGAATATTGCGCTCAACATCAGCTCAGAATTATAGCATCTTTACCCTGTTATTTGGAAGATAATGTTGATAAAATGCGGGGAAAAGGTGTTTATGAAGATTCAATCGCAGCAATTCAATGGTTAAATCGCTTGGGGTATGGTAGACAACAAAATTTAGTATTAGATTTGGTGTATAGCCCTCCTTTACCGAAGGCTGAATCTTTTGTATTACCTCCCAATCAACAGCAGCTTGAACAGGCTTATAAAGCTTATCTTAAGCAACATTTTGATATTGATTTTAACCAACTTTTTACGATCACAAACTTGCCGATTGGTCGCACAAATCTTTATCTGAAGCATCAAAATATTGATCGACCTTATCTAAAATTTTTGGAAGACAACTACAACGCCAATACTGTTGAACATTTAATGTGTCGAAATCAACTCTCAATTGATTACTTAGGTAATGTTTATGATTGTGATTTTAACCAAATGGAAAATATTCCCGCCCGTACACCAACAGGTGAACCTTTAACGGTTTCCAAGTTATTAGAGTTGGATAGCTTGGATGTGATTCAACAGGTTCAAACCGCGTCGTTCTGTTATGGCTGTACCGCCGGAAGTGGTTCAAGCTGTGGTGGTGCATTAGTCTAGGTACATCAGTTTCGGTTAATAACTTGAAAATAATGGAGGTGAAACTTTAATCATGAATTATTCCGAAAAGCCGCTGAAAAATCAAAAAACAATCTCCAAGCCTCTAAAATTAACTCTGTTAGGTATTGGAGTTTCCATTTTGATTATTGCTGCATCAAAGTTTTTAAATCTCTCAGATTCTTTATCTTCCATTCAAGATTTACTTCGCCAAACTTTAACCTGGATTGATAGTTTGGGATATTGGGGTCCTGTTGCATTTATTTTGGTTTATATTTTCGCAACGGTGTTCTTCCTTCCGGGTTCACTTTTAACGCTGGGTGGTGGAGCAATTTTTGGGGTTGTAAGTGGCTCTATCTGTGTTTCGATTGGTTCAGTTATCGGTGCAACTTGCGCCTTTTTGGTGGGTCGATATTTAGCACGAGGTTGGGTTTCTCAAAAAATTGCCGGGAGTGAGAAATTCAACGCCATCGATGAAGCCGTTGCTAAAGAAGGCTGGAAAATTGTTGGCTTGACTCGACTGTCTCCAATTTTCCCCTTTAATTTACTCAATTATTCTTTTGGGTTAACGAAAGTTTCTTTACGAGACTATTTCTTCGCCTCTTGGATTGGCATGATACCGGGAACTGTTATGTATGTTTATATTGGTTCTCTGGCGGGAGAACTCGCAACTTTAGGACTAGAAGAACGTGCAAAAACTCCAGGAGAATGGATTCTCTATGCAGTCGGTTTAGTTGCAACAGTTGCAGTGACTGTATACGTGACTAAAATTGCTCGCAAAGCATTAAGTCAAAAAATTTCTGAAGAATAAATAAAACGAACAATGCCCTTTTTCCTTCTTAAATTACTCAAAACTCAGCGATTTTGGTTAATATTGGGTCTTGCTAGCCTTCTGTGGATGGCATATTTCAGCCCTTGGAGACTGGAAAATCTCGATCCAGTTTCGATCAGAATTTTGATGGAACAATGGGGACATTGGGCAGTTTTCGGATACATTTTGCTTTACGTTCTCCTCACCATTGTCGGAATTCCTGCGATTCCATTGACAATGGCTGGGGGAATATTTTTTGGTTTAGCCTGGGGAACAATATGGTCACTAATTGCGGCTACAATAGGTGCGATCGCTGCCTTTTGTCTGACTCGATATTTACTGCAAAATTGGGCGCAAACTACTTTTGGTCGTCATCGAGCCTTAATTAAATTCAATAGATCAACGACTCAAAATCCCTTCAAGTTTGTCTTGTTTGTACGGATCGCGCCAATATTTCCATTTAATCTGGCGAATTTTTTATTTGGATTGACACCTATTCAGTTCAAGCCTTATGTAGTCGGGACTTTTTTGGGCATTATCCCTGGAACATTAACTTATACTTGGTTAGGGGCAACTGGAAAACAGGCGATACAAGGAAGCGATCGCCTCTCGATATTCCTGGCTCTAGCTGTTGCCGCTGGGTTATGTGTACTGCCGAGCCTCATTCGTCAAAAACCCCATTGGAGTGAGGAAACCGAGTAACAGTAACCCATGTCAATGCGAACAGAATTATAAATTCTAACTATAAATTCTAAAAATTTGAACACAGAGAATTCTGTATTCTTATGATAAATTTCCTCTAATAAAGTGTTGAATGCCCGCCCGCAAACACTCAAATGTAATTTTAAATTTCATTCAAGTGAACGGACGAGTTGATAATTCAACATTCATAGTCTATTAACGTTTTTTCAGTTGCGGAAATTGATTAATCTGAGCGGCTCCATAAAAAATTAGAGATTCACTCTGAATTCGCAACCGATCAATCCGAAGGAGTGTGCCATCAAGCGCAAACTTATCTAAGTCAAGCAAATTGTTGACATGATCAATTAATGCTTTGCCAAGATTGACCGCTTGTTCGTCACCTTCATAAGAAACATCGACGAACTGAATTCTTCGACGCTCCTGAACCTCAACGTGGCTCGTAAAGTCTACTGCAATCGGATCTTCAGAATCTCCAACCTTGACATTGGCTTGCAGATGCAGCTTTTTGTCTGGCGTGATCTTCATCTCCGTATTACTAAACTTTAAAGGCTGTCCTTGGTATTCAAGTCGCTGGAGCTTATCGATAATAAAGGGAGTATTGAACGAAGACGTTAAATCCTCCTCAGTCAAAACGACTCGCATCGTTGCTTGGGTGGGTTGCCGTAACTTCACCTGACCTTGAAAAATCGCACCGAAATCAATCGACACGGCTTGCAGGTAGAGTTCCATGACTGCAATCCGAAGGCCGTTGTACATCAACATTCCTTTGCCGATGAAGTCAAAGCCATCTACACTGCCCTGTAATAGCTTGGCAACAGGTTCAGCACGGACATTAGCTTCGACTTTTTCAGAACGTTTAAACAGTGCCGCGATTGCCGCACCAACAGCTTTACTGACGACACGGTCGCCACCTTGGGTCTGAAAAGGAGTGCTTCCAAACAATGCTTGTACCATTCCTTTACTCGCTTGCTCACACGACTTATTATAGCGGGAATATTAAGAAATGTTACCTAATTTGTCTGGATAGAAATATTTGAGCAGTGGTCTAAGAAAATCTAATCAATGGCTCTATCCTATACACACAGAGGATTTCGCCTATAATCGCTCTATCTCAATTGCTTCAGGAGGCAGTTTTGCCTGTCTTTGGCCTTGGCAACGCGCCTGTACATTCCACAAATCGATGGGTGTATTAAGCATATCTACTATATCAGCTTTTTGAGCGATCGCTTTGACACTATTGATAGGAAGTTCTTTTAACAACCAACGTCCAAGCCTATAGATGTAGTCCTTGGTTTTGAAATCTCTTGTTAACTCAATCCCGTAGAGTTCATGCAAATATCGGTTAGACTTTCCATAGCGTCGCCACTGACTGCGTAATTCCTGCAAGGTGGAGCGATGTCGGTGTTTGAGGATAGCTTTTTGAGCGAAATAGACCTTGTATGCCGTTTGCTGTTGAATCCGCCAACAAATATCCGCGTCTCCGCCAGTCGTTAAGTAGGGACGAAATAAACCCACCTGCTCAAAAATAGAGCGACGAACAGCTAAATTTGCCGTTTGACCATAAGCAAGAAACGGGTGAGCAATAGTATGCTTTTGAGAAAGAGTATCCTGACGGTCTGCGTGTCTTTCCAGTAATGTATCGCCCGGTAAAGCCACAATTTCTCCGACGACAATCCCAATTGCCTCATCCTCAAAGGGCTTGACTAATTCTTCTAACCATTGAGGCTCAGGACGACAATCGGCATCAGTAAAGGCAACAATTGATCCTTGAGCCTGGCGAATTCCTTGATTGCGGGCGGCGTAGGAACTTTGAATGTGATTTTCCGATAAAGGGCGAATCAAATCTGTTGCGAGGGTCTGCAACATCTCAACCGTGCGATCGCTGCTATTATTATCGACGAGTAGATACTCAACCTGATCGCCTCGGTAGGTTTGCGATCGTAAACAGTCGATCAAATCCGGTAAATCTGCCTCGCCATTGTAAATCGGTACGACGACAGAAACATTAATCATCTGAGAGTTTGCGCTTTGTGCTTAGGAGGACACTTTTAGTTTAATCCCTAAGCTATCACTAGACTCAGCAACACCAAAATCGCATTAATCAAATAAAACGTTCCGACCACCTGGGTTTCTGCCCAACCGGAAAGTTCAAAGTGATGATGCAGCGGTGCCATCTTAAACAAACGCTTTCCGACTCCATCTGGCCCTTTTGTGGCTTTATAATAGCCAACCTGGGCAATCACAGATAGGGTTTCTGCGAGGAAAATCCCACTGATAATCAGCAGCATCCATAACGTGTTACTCATCAAGGCAACACCCGCTAACGCACCACCAAGCGCCAGTGAACCCGTATCTCCCATAAAAACCTTAGCTGGGTTGCGGTTATGGCTGACAAATCCTAAGCAACTTCCACTCAGACAGGCACAGAATACCATTAACTCTGGAGACGTTGGGGCCAGATAAGCCGCCAATCCTAAAAGCGTAATTGCGCCCAGTCCTCCCATCAAACCATCAACCCCATCAGTTAGGTTTGTGGCGTTACTTTCAGCAACCGGGACAAATACTGCTAAAGGCCAGAATAATAACCCAAGAGGTAAAGCCCAGCCAAACGGGAGGGCAACAGTTGTGAGATTAGGAGATTGTAAAGAAAACTGTCCAAATCCCTGAGTTGCCAGTGCTACAGTAAAGAGTAAAGCTAGCCCCACTTGCCAAGCTAACTTCATCTTCGGAGAAATTCCTTTATTCGATTTTCGTTGGAGAATTTGCCAGTCATCCAGCCAACCCACAAATCCATAAGCGAGCGTTAAACTAGATAAAGCAATGACATGGGGATGAAATCCTGACCAAATCAATCCCCCAATTACACCAACAGGAATAAAAAATATGCCGCCCATTGTCGGCGTTCCTGCTTTTTTCAGATGAGCCCTTGGCCCATCCTCTCGAATAAATTGTCCAGCTTTGATCCGAACCAAAAGCGGAATTATCAAGTAGCCGCAAGCCGCAGCAATCAGCCCACAGACCATTAACGGAAAAAACAGGGAGGCGTGGGGATTGAGGAAGCGATTTTCGGTTAAGTCCAGACTAATCGCGAAGGCACTCAATCCCAGAGTCAGTAACGCAAATAGGTTGCGCCCTGATAAGTTTGACGAGCTAATACGTGAAAATAGACTATCCACGGAAGTATGTAAATTAATCCTCAACACCAACTAAAAACTGGGAAGTAGGGGTTCGTTTAACTACCCTCTGTTGCTGTTGCACCCTCATCATACAGTGGAAGGGCAACTTTGCAATAGGTATTTTTCCCTACTCTTCTATCGCATCGTCATCATCGTCGTCATCGTAGGACCCCTCATCCACAATCAATTCTGAGATTTCCTCTTCCTCATTGAGATAAGTCGTTGTTTCTTGAACGTTATCACGAGGAATTAAACGACCCGTTGCTTGCAACCACTCTAAAAGCGAAACGTGTTGCTTTGAGGGAATCACATCTGCGGGTTCATGGACGGGAATTTTCTTTAGAGAAGGATTGTCAGTCGTCATTAGGCTGATTCGATGCCAAATAATGGATGTAAAACGGTGAGATAGTTTCTAGTTATTGCATTCTACTCAAGGATGAGCATAAAACCGGATGGATACCAAACCAACGGACAAAAACACAGAAACGATCCCCCCATAAACTAACATAACTGAATCGGGGATCGGGCTGATATTGTTAGAAAATTTGAACGAATTCTCCACCGTTCAATAAGCTGAGTTTAAGTGTCGGAATTTTGATCGACTTCTAGGTCATTGATGACTGCAATAGCACCGCCTTGGTGGGCTGATTCTGCGGCTTGGGCTTGTTCGTACCCACTATCAACCGTGCCATGTAGTCGGGCGACTCTATAGTTCTAAGGAAACTTTGACGCCTTGTACTTGTAGCATAGCAGTTGCGATCGCCCAACAGCGTGCAGTCATGCTCAAGCCTAACCACAATTTTTTACAGTTCACAGGTGACTTTCATTAACCGTTACTAGCCCTACAATACTCAATCCAATTTCCGGGCATAGCACTTAAACCTCAAGAGCGAATTCTTTTTATTGTCTGTCTCAACAATCAAGCTTCTCCCTCAAGTAGATTGGGTCTTGGTATCCTCTGTTTCCTTTCACTCATTGTCTGCACAACTTCAACAATTCTATCATTCGATAGATGAATTATCATCTGTGTGCTTGTACCTTGAGTTTAAAATCAAACTTAAGTATAAGCTTTAATATTATTTCTGCTTAAATTCATCAGAGAAATTACAAGAACTTGTTTTTTTAGAAAGTAGGGAAGGGTGACACTGTGACATTTGGAAAAACCATCGGGACTATTTGCTTTCTGATTTCCCTCTATCTTTTATTCCCAATCTGGGTCCGACGATTAGTGTGATTCCGCCTGCATTACTTGCCTTGATGGATGCACCCTGGAAAGCATTAGCAGTGATTGGGCTTTATATCGCCATTCAACAAATAGAGAGTAATATTTTAACCCCTTTAGTGATGAAGCAAAACGCTTCTCTGCTTCCCGCTATCACACTTTTGTCGCAAGTCATCTTTACAATTTTCTTTGGAACATTAGGGTTATTTCTCGCCATTCCTCTGGTTGCCGTTTTACAGGTTTGGTTTAGAGAATTATTGGTTAAAGATATTATGAATCAATATCAATGAGTTTCGCATTTCAAGTTTCAACGTAAGAGTGCGACAAAAACACGGTAAAATGCTTCTGGCATGAAAACCCACAGATTTAGAGTAATGACGACCCGTGTAATCCTTGTTCGACATGGCCAGAGTACCTACAATGCTGAACACCGCATTCAAGGTCGCCTCGATGAGTCGGTTTTAACGGAAAAAGGCTGTGATGCTGCTTATCAGGTTGGGGACACCCTCGCAAATATAACGTTTGATGCGATTTATTGTAGTCCTCTCAAACGCGCCCAACAGACCGCAGAATTGGTGATTTCACGGTTAAACAACCCACCGCAACTTCAAGCTATCGAACTTTTGATGGAAATTGATTTGACCTTGTGGGCGGGTTTATTACGTCAAGAGGTGATTGAAAAATATCCCCAAGATTATCAGACTTGGCGTGAACATCCAGAAGAATTTTTCATGGTTCTCTCTGAACCCGATGGGGAACAAAAGCATTATCCGGTACTTGCATTATTTGAACAAGCCCGCAAATTTTGGCGAGATACTTTAGCCCGTCATCAAGATCAAACTATTTTAGTTGTAGCGCATAACGGAATTAATCGTTCACTGATCGCAACAGCATTAGGAATAGAACCTAAATATTATCAAGGCATTCAACAGTCAAATTGCGGGATTAGTATTCTCAATTTCTCTGATGTGACTCCGGGAGAATTGCCGAAACCGGCTTCAGTTCAACTCCAATCTATGAACTTGACGAGTCATGTTGGTAGCCAATTTCCAACAGTTCGACCTGAACATAAAGGGCCGAGAATTCTATTGGTTCGACATGGAGAAACGGAGTGGAATCGCAACGGACAATTTCAAGGACAAATTGATGTTCCCTTGAATGAGAATGGTCGAGAACAAGGTCGCAAAGCCGCAGAATTTCTGAAGACGGTTAAACTTGATTTTGCTTTTAGTAGTCCTCTTTTACGTCCCAAAGAAACGGCTGAAATTATTCTCCAACATCATCCTAATATTGAGTTACAACTCGATCAAGATTTGTGGGAAATTAGTCACGGTTTATGGGAAGGAAAATTTGAAACCGAAATCGAACAGCTTTATCCCGGACTTTTACAGCAGTGGAAAGTTGCACCTGAAACCGTTCAAATGCCAGAAGGTGAAAATTTGCAACAAGTTTGGGACCGAGTGAAGATAGCTTGGGATCGGATTATTCAAGCCTATAATCAACAAGCTGTTACCGGATTAGTGGTCGCTCACGATGCGGTCAATAAAGCTATTCTTGCTCACTTGTTTAATTTACCGCCTCAACATTTTTGGAACTTTAAACAAGGAAATGGAGCGGTAACGGTGATCGATTATCCGGATGGAATCGAAGGAAAACCCGTTCTACAAGCCTCTAATATTACGACTCATTTATTTGAGGGAGTTCTCGATAAAACGGCTGCGGGTGCATTGTAATTATTAGAATTCTTAGAGGGCGCAAGCAAGAGCGCCCCTAAAATGCCTGATAGTAACTTTGACAAAAACCCGGATATTTTAATCATTAAATAATGAGTCGATTATGAGTGATGTACTGCTTCAAAATGTTCGGATACTCGATCCTGAGTCCAGAACGGATGCCGTTGCAGATATTTTAATTCAAGATGGTGTCATTAACGCCATTCAAACCCATCTTTCTCCGCCCTCGAATGTAGAAGTTCAAGATGCAGAAGGTTTAATTATCGGACCAGGTTTAGTAGATTTATATAGTCATACGGGAGAACCGGGTTTTGAAGAACGAGAAACGATTTCTTCTCTACTCGAAGCTGCTACCGCTGGAGGATTTACCCGCATTGCAATATTACCAGATTCTATTCCGCCTGTAGATACTCCCGCAACTGTTAATTTAATTCATCGCCTCGCCCAAACTTCTACTTCTTGTCGAGTTCATCTTTGGGGTGCTTTAACTGAAGATGTCGCCGGAAAACAAATGAGTCAATTAGCGGAATTAGCTACAACAGAAATTGTGGGGTTTGCGGATGGTCAACCGATTCAGGATTTAATTTTATTGCGACGACTGCTAGAATATTTAAACCTAATTAAAAAGCCAATTGCATTGTATGGTTGCGATCGCACATTAGCCAGTAATGGCGTGATGCGAGAAGGAACAGAATCAATTCTCAATGGTCTACCGGGAATTCCAGCCTACGCAGAAACAACAGCAATTTCGACAATTCTAGAAATCGTCGCCGCTACCCAAACTCCAGTTCATTTAATGCGAGTTTCAACCGCCCGTAGTGTAGAATTAATTCGGGATGCAAAAGCTAGAAATTTACCGATTACTGCGAGTACAACTTGGCTACATTTATTATTAAATACTCAGGCAATTTCCGGGCTAACTGCAAATATTCCGGTTCAGATTACACCTTACGATCCAAACTTACATCTCGATCCGCCACTCGGAAATCCTGAAGATCAAGCCGCTTTAATTCAAGGCGTTAAAGACGGAATTATAGATGCGATCGCCATCGATCATACACCCTACACCTACGAAGAAAAAACCGTTGCCTTTGCAGATGCGCCACCCGGTACAATTGGCTTAGAATTGGCTTTACCTTTACTTTGGCAAACCTTTGTTGATTCTGGGGAATGGTCGGCGTTAGAATTGTGGAAAGCCCTCAGTACAAATCCTCTCAAATGTCTCGGACAAAAACCCACAAAAATTGCTAAAAGTCAACCCGCAGAACTGACATTATTTTCTCCTCATACTTCCTGGAAGATTGAATCTAGTTCCCTCAAATCTTTATCAATGAATACACCCTGGTTGAGACAAGAAATTATTGGTCGAGTGGTAAGAACTTATGCAGCAAAGCTGTGAGAAGTTCATTAGCAGGCTAAATAGTTCCAGGTGATACAATGGAGAACACCGCCATACTTTGATATTGCACCCGATTCAATAAAACTGACATTATCCCCAAAAATTTGGGTGTAAATTTCCTGAACTACTTCATCTTCTGGCTGATTATAAATCGGGACATATACTCGGTTTTTTGTTCTCAAGAAATTCATATAGTTTCCCTTTTCATCATACCAACCTAGATATTTTTGATCGGAAGGGAAATAGGGAATCTTTATTTTTTCGACTTCTGGTAGTTGCTGTTTTAAACACCGATCTAATTTCTCAGCAAATGATGCTAAATCATTACGTTGAGTTTGATAGTCATTGATCAAAATGCGATCGCTATCAATCCATTGTAGCATTCCATCAATATGTCCGGTAATATCTCCAGGTTGTGTTGGAACCACCACTAGCTTTTCAATTACAGTTTTTGCTTTAATGATTTGATTGATTTCTTCTTTAGCTTTGTGGGGATTCTGAGTATATAACTTTTCAGTTACAATTGCTGTTCCCTTTCCATTATGAACAAAATTACCACCATCCAATTTGAGATTAATAAAACTTGTATTTCCAGAATGATTAATTGATTTTTTTAGGTAATTTCTAAAACTGTCTTCAAAAGATTCATAATCTAAAGTGTCATCATAATCTGGGTCGTAAATAAATTTAAGATAGCCTTGGTCTGACTGAATTGGAGCAAAGTCTCGTATCCAAATATCTTCTACATTCGCAATCTCAAAAATAGATTGATCTAAGTTAGTTAGCTTTACCATCTTTTTAACATAATCGCAATCTGGAACCAGACAAATAACCCGATCGTGCTTGGCTATTTCAATTAAAAAATTAGCATAAAAATTATCAAGATCTCTTAAATATTCATGATAGTATTCCATCAATATATTAGGCAAAACTAAAGTCACAGTATCAGTTTTCCATTCGGGAATCAGATTCATGGCAATTAATAGTTGTCGAATTATTTACATTTAACTTGTTCAGTTTTGACTTTCTAGGTGAAATTATTGCGGTTTAAGTGCATAATCAAACAAGACAAGAGAGCGCCAGACTTGTAAAATTCTGATAGATTAAAGTATACAGGTTCTATACTTAAAGATGAGCAGAGCTGATTCAATGACTTAATCTTTAATTTTTCCGGTTCGTAATACTTACTTGACGGAGATAGTTCATCCAGATCGGATGCACAAAGCAGATAATTTCCGCACCGAATGCTATTCGTTAAGCCCATATAAGTATCATTAAAGCTGACATCATAAATGTTGACATATTTTTCTAACTCTTTCACTGTGTTAGGTTCTGCTATTTCAGTACAGAGCGCAACACATTCCGATGATAATGGTAAAACACAACAATCAAGATGATAGAAATATTCATTTAACATTTGAAAAGGAATAACTCTCATATCAAAGGATTCACTAAACCAATCTAGAGCTTCCTTAGAAGTCCGAATACCGTAGGCTCCGACATACACATTATCCTTAATGTGTTTTAAATCTGCCTCTCCTTCAAAATAGGGAGGAGCATCTTCAACTGTAAAATTCATTTGTTTAAAAAACTCCCGCCCAATTTCAGTTTCACCGCGTCGTGGTTCAGAACGGTAGTTAGAAATCACAACAGTTTGCTTTTTGACGTGAGGTAAAACAATACCTAAATTCGCAACATAGGTCTGATCTTGAAGACCCGGATAACTGGGAAGCAAGTAAACAAAAGCGTGGCGTGCTAAAAAACTGTACAATTCCATGAATTGTGATATAGCTTTATTATGATCAATGCTCCGTTCCTCCGGACTTAATTCTTGCATCCAAATATTGTTAGGAATATCACCAGAGAGTGAAAAGGGAACATTCATCAAAAAGCTTGGCTTGTTAGTTTAAGCAATATAGTTAACGTGATTTTGCAACATATTTTGATTAGATTGAAATTGACATTCTGTCCGCCAAAAATGACTGAGTTTTCTCAATTGAGATTTTTATACAGTTTCAATAGAGAAAGATTTTTTTTCGGGCTGCATACGTTTACCCATCATCACCATTTTCACTCCATTAGCTGGTTCCAAAAGTAATCCTTGCAGTTTGGGTTTCACAGGTTGATTTTCTGCTAACTTCAGCTCAAAATTAGATAACAGTGTTGCCAATACCAATTTAATTTCAAACTGTGCGAGTGCCACTCCAATACAGCTACGCTGCCCTCCTCCGAATGGCAAATACTCATAGGGAGCAAATTTTCGTTAGTTTGCAGATGAACCTGATTATTTCCCCATTCCTCTAACTAAATAGCTGTTACTAACCCTTCTTGCGCGATCGCTTCTGTTCATTGGCTCCCATCCAATCATAGTTTAAAGCGATCGCTTATCAAGATAGTCCCGTCGATCACTCGTCAATGACTTCGAGTCCACAAGCTTCTGCGACTTGTTGAGCTAAACTTTTGTATCTTCTCAGCGAAGACTGAGGACTATCGAGATCCAAGCCAAACCCTTCAATAACCCGTTCAACCAGTTTATTGCGCCATTGAGCCTCTATTTCATAATCTGAACTTAAACTTCCCTCGGACAATGCAGCCATTAATTTATCCAGCATTTGAAATTGTCCCAATAAACGAGCCGCTCTGGGAACATCACCTGAGTCTATATCCAATCCATCTAGTTCTCGCAGTAACCGCCGCCATTCAGTTTCAATGAGTTGGGTCACGACGAATCCGGCTCGTGCATATCGTCTATCCACTAAAACTTGAAAGTTATCCGTCGTCATTGCTTCTATTGCTCCTAACGAGAGGTTCCACATAGATCCAAGTTAATTGACCTTTTTGTGGGATCACGGTTTTTTTCGGTCAATTTTAGCAATTGTCGGAAATCAGGGAAGTGACGAGGAAGTCAATCGACCGCTGAGTTGATTGTTAGGGTAAAAGAAGACTAAAATAGAGGTTTGGTAATAAATGTTATGGAGAGAGGAAGTTAAATGTCTCGATATAGAGGCCCCCGTCTGAGAATCACCCGTCGTCTGGGAGATTTACCTGGGTTAACCCGAAAAGTTGCTAGACGTGCTTATCCCCCCGGCCAACATGGTCAAGCCCGTCGTAAACGTTCAGAATATGCAATTCGTCTAGAAGAAAAGCAGAAACTCCGGTTTAACTACGGTCTTTCTGAAAAGCAATTGCTGCGTTATGTGAAAAAAGCACGTCGGGTTACAGGTTCAACGGGTCAAGTTCTGTTGCAACTTCTAGAAATGCGTCTCGATAACACCATCTTCCGTTTAGGAATGGCACCGACTATTCCTGCCGCCCGTCAACTCGTCAATCATGGTCATGTTATGGTTAATGATCGAGTTGTAGATATTGCTAGTTATCAGTGTCGTCCGGGTGATGTTGTTGCCGCTAGAAACCGGGAAAAATCCCGTGAAATGGTGAAAGCCAACCTCCAATATCCGGGTTTAGCAAATGTTCCCTCTCACCTAGAATTAGATAAAGAGAAACTAACGGGTAAGGTGAATAGTGTTATTGATCGCGAGTGGGTTGCACTTCAAATTAATGAACTGCTGGTGGTTGAGTATTACTCACGCCAAGCTTAATTTTTATCTGTGGGTTAGTTGTTAGCAACAATAACGGGTTATGTCTACACCGTAAGATAACTGTTAACTGGTGACTGTCTAACAGCTAACCTCCAATTTGAGACATAGTACGACCATAACCCTCAGTGGTTCCGGATTCTCGTTGTTTGAAGTTAATATCGGGCTTAATTTTAAGTAAGTAGCGAACTCGTTCTCGTAACTCCTCGAAGGAAACCCCTTGACGCAGTGCAGTTTTGAGATCGAGTTGACCCGTTTCATTCAGCAAACAAGGACGCAGCCAACCATCCGCAGAAAAACGCATTCGGTTACAGCGATCGCAAAAACATTCAGACATCTGACTAATAAAGCCTAGTGTACCCTTTGCACCGGGAATTTGAAAGACATCCGCAGGCCCATTTCCTCGCACGTGAGACTCTGTTAAACCCCAGCGTTGACGAATTTGTTGTCTGATATCTTCAGAAGCTACCCAACCGCGATCGCTAAATAATTCACCATTTCCAATCGGCATAAACTCAATGAAGCGAATGTGCCAATACCGATCTAGAGTTAATGCAGCTAAGTCTAACACCTCATGGTCATTAACGCCCGGAATTACCACCACATTTAACTTAAGCGGATCGAACCCGACGCTATAAGCCGCTTGAATACCGTTCCAAACCTGTTGCCAGCGATCACGTCCTCGATTACCGATAATCTGATTAAAGATATCAGGATCGAGAGAATCCAAACTAATATTAATCCGTCTTAACCCAGCATTATACAACGATTGCGCCATCCCTGCAAGTAAAAAGGCGTTCGTTGTCAGGGCTAAATCTTTCGTTTCGGGGAACGCAGCAATTTTATCCACCAACTCCACAACTCCAGGGCGTAGCAACGGTTCACCGCCCGTGAGACGAAAGCGAGTAAACCCCACCGGAATAAACACCTCCCGCAGCAACGTCAACAGTTCATCATTGGTGAGGAGGTTCTGCTGTAAAATGTAGTCGATTTCCGCCCCTTCCGGCATACAATATTGACAACGGAAGTTACAACGGTCTATCAAGCTAATTCGGAGATAATCGACTGTATTCATAGAGAAGGTGTTATCGTCGGTTTTATTAATCTCTATTTATTATGTCGAATTTAGAGGCGATCGCACAATTACAATATTTATAGACTACAGCGTATGCTATAAACTATAGGTTATAAGAGTGCTAGTATTTTTCCTTTGCGAAGAATACAAAAAAAGTTTTCTATTTTGTTGATGAGGAGGGAAACATTGCCAGACACCTACGATAGGCGTTGCCAGTTAGGAGCATCACGTCGTCGTTTTGAAGATGCCCAAGCTTTGCATAGTAGTAAACGTTGGCTAGGTGCAGTCTATATAGGTGGTTATGCCATTGAATGTTCTTTGAAAGCACTTATATGTTA
>JBCBCI010000042.1:0-48717 GCA_038530755.1 Cyanobacteria bacterium J06592_8
CTAGTTGCTTATATTGTGTCTGATGAAAACTGGGAGTTAAAAGAAAGCCAACTACGCCAATTTGTAGCCGAAAAGTTACCCAATTATATGATTCCTTCGGCTTGGGTGAAGTTGGATGCTTTGCCTTTAACTCCCAATGGAAAGATTGATAGACGTGCGCTTCCTAGTCCAGAACAAAAACTTGGAAAGTTATCAGAATATTATGAAAAACCTCGAACACCAACAGAGGAAATCTTAGCCGGAATCTGGGCAAATATTTTAAATGTAAAGCAGATTAGCAGAACAGAAAACTTCTTTGAACTCGGCGGACATTCGTTACTCGCCACTCGTGTCATCTCACAAATTCGAGCGTTTTTTAAAATTGACCTGCCTTTGCGCCGCTTATTTGAAACACCAACTCTCGCCGGATTAGCTGAAGCTATTTTGATTTCTAAAAAAACAGAATTAAAGCAGAATATTCAACCTCTTGAACAGATTACTAGAGAAGGAAATTTACCCTTATCTTTTGCTCAACAGCGACAATGGTTTCTGGCTAAACTCGAACCAAATAGTCCTTTTTATAATATTCCAGGTGCTGTCCGAATTGAAGGAGAACTGAATATCAGTCTACTCGAACAAAGTCTAAATACCGTTATTCATCGTCACGAAGTTCTCCGAACAAATTTTCTAACGGTTGAAGGAAAACCACAAATCCTTATCTCATCCTCGCTTAAATTCAATTTACCCATTATTGATATTCGTGAAATCCCTAACTCGCTGCAACAGCCTCACATTAAAGACTTGATTCAACAAGAATCAAAATATCCTTTTAATCTAGATTCTGATTCATTACTGAGAGTAAAAATCATCAAAATCTATCAAACTAATCATATCATTTTGATGACCTTGCATCATATTATAGCAGATGAACAGTCCGTGATAATTTTGAGAGGAGAAGTCGCTAGATTATATGAAGCTCTCTGTCATGCTCAACCTTCTCCTCTGACTCCTTTACCCATTCAATATGTAGATTTTGCGGCTTGGCAACGACAATATTTACAAGGGGAAGTGCTAGAGAATCAATTGGCTTACTGGCGACAACAACTTAACGGAATACCAACAGTTTTAGAGTTACCAACTGACTATACACGTCCTGCGGTTCAAAGTTTCCAAGGCGCAACAGAAACCTTTCAACTTTCTCTCGAACAATCAGAAGCGATTAAAGCTTTAAGTCAGAAATTTGGGTGTACATTATTTATGACCTTGTTAGCAACATTCAAAACATTATTATATCGCTATACGGGGAGTGAAGATATTGTTGTCGGTTCTCCGATTGCCAATCGAAATTCAACGGAAACAGAGAACTTAATTGGATTTTTTGCAAACACATTAGCTCTGCGAACCCGTTTTACTGAACCCCTCACCTTTGAACAGTTATTGCAGCAGGTGCGAGAAGTAGCATTAGGAGCATATCAACATCAAGATTTACCCTTTGAACAGTTAGTTGAAGACCTGCAACCGCAGCGAGATTTAAGCTATACACCTCTATTTCAGGTCATGTTTGTCTGGCAAAATGCAGCAATACAACCGATTAAATTATCAGGTTTGAATTGGAGTTTAATCGAAAGTGACAATCACAGCGCGAAGTTTGACCTAACCCTGTATATGGCTGAAACTATTGAGGGATTAGTCGGGAAATTTGAATATAATACTGATTTATTTAAGACAGAAACAATTCAACGTTTAATCGATAATTTTCAAACTTTACTTTCAGGAATTATCACAGAACCGAAACAGAAGCTCTTTGATTTTCCACTTCTCTCCACAACTGAACAACATAAATTACTGTATGAATGGAATCAGACCGAACAGAACAGACAAACAATTTGTTTACATCAGTTATTTGAAACTCAAGTTCACCAAACTCCGCAAACAACTGCTTTAATTTTTGAGAATCAATGCTTGACGTATCAACAACTTAATAATCAAGCTAATCAACTCGCTCACTATTTGCAAAAGTTAGGAGTAAAACCTGAAGTTAGAGTGGGGATTTGTGTGGAACGCTCAGATAAAATGATTATGGCAATGTTAGCCATTCTCAAAGCAGGTGGAACTTATGTTCCTCTAGACCCAGCTTACCCTCAAGAACGTTTATCTTTCATGTTAGAAGATGCTCAAGTTGAGGTTCTACTGACTGAAAATATAGAAGATTTAGAGTTTAGCGTTTCTGTCAAAAATATTATCGATTTAGAGAAAGACTGGGACAAAATTTGTTTAGAAAATGAAACCAATCCTAACCGTGACGTTCTTCCAGAAAATTTAGCTTATGTCATCTATACTTCCGGTTCTACAGGTCAACCCAAGGGAGTTGCGATCGCTCATTCTAGTTCGGTTATAATGATACAATGGGCGCAAAAAGTCTTCACCAACGAACAACTTTCCGGCGTTTTCGCCTCGACTTCAATCTGTTTTGATTTGTCAGTCTTTGAAATATTTTTACCTTTGAGTGTGGGAGGGAAAATCATTCTGGGTGAAAATGCTTTCCAGTTACCAATATTACCTCACTGCGAAGAAGTAACGCTGATTAATACAGTTCCTTCCGCCGCGAGAGAACTACTCCGAATTAATGGGATTCCCAAGAGTGTAAAAACTATCAATTTAGCAGGTGAGGCTTTATCTAATGATTTAGTTCAACAACTTTATCAACACAAACAGATTCAGCAGGTTTTTAACCTTTATGGCCCTTCAGAAGATACAACCTATTCAACCTTTGTATTAACTGAAGCTGGGAGTCATCAAACGCCCTCGATTGGTCGTCCAATTGCTAATACTCAAGCCTACATTTTAGACCGTTATCTTCAACCCGTTCCTATTGGTATTCCAGGTGAATTATATCTTGGAGGTTCAGGTTTAGCCAGAGGATATCTGAATCGTCCTGAACTAAGTGCCGAGAAGTTTATTCCGAATCCATTTAGCCAGAAAAATCAAGCGAACCCGAATAATCGTCTCTATAAAACTGGAGATAAGGCACGATATTTACCTGATGGAAAAATAGAATATCTGGGTCGGTTGGATAATCAAATCAAAATCCGAGGATTTCGGATTGAATTAGGAGAAGTGGAAGCAAGTCTCGTTAAAAATTCTTGGGTTTCTCAGGCTGTCGTGAGTGCATGGGTTGACCAAAGTAGTCATAAACGTTTAATTGCTTACATCATACCCCAATCTAAGGATAAAAAATTAGCCTCTGAACTCCCAAATGAATTGCGTCATTTTCTCAAAGATAAACTACCAGAGTACATGATTCCCTCGGTGTTTATAGTGTTAGAAAGTTTACCCTTAACACCCAATGGAAAAATAGACCGCAAAGCACTTCCTCTACCTGAAAGCCAACCCACTGAACACAAGCTGGATTCTATTGCACCTCGAACAGTAAAAGAAAAACAACTGGCTAATATTTGGAGTCAAATCCTGAGAATTGATCAAATTAGTATTAACGATAACTTCTTTGAATTGGGCGGTGATTCTATCCTAGCGATTCAAGTTGTCGCTCAAGCCTCTCAAGTGGGTTTAAAAATTACGCCGAAGTCTATTTTTCAATATCAAACTCTTGCAGATTTGGCGACCGCAGCAGAAGAAAAAACGGCAATTCAAGCCGAACAAAGCCTGATTACAGGTTCTCTACACCTGACTCCAATTCAACACTGGTTTTTTGAGCAAAACTTTACTAATCCTCATCATTGGAATCAGTCTATTCTACTAGAGCTTAAATCTGAAATTAACTGCTATGAATTAGAGATTGCGTTTCAAACCTTACTGAAACACCATGATGCTCTCCGGTTGTATTTTCAGCACAATATTGAGCAAGGTAGTCTCAAGTTGCAACAGTTTAATTCTGACGATAATTGTGATTTTCAAATTCTTGAAATTGACTTGTCAGAACGAACAAAAAAAGATCAAGAAAAAGCGATCGCATTTTGTGCAACTCAGCTTCAAGGTAGCTTTAACCTATCTGAGCCACCCTTAATCAAAGTAGCAACCTTTGACTTGGGTTCCGAGCAAAACAATCGCCTACTCATTATTATTCACCACTTAATTATTGATGGGATTTCCTGGCGAATTTTATTAGAGGATATTCAGAATATTCTCCGAGCCAGTTCTCAAAATAAATCCTTTAAACTTCCCGCGAAAACAACCTCCTTTAAACAATGGTCAGAGTCTCTACAAAAGTATGCTCATTCAGCACAACTTCAGACTGAACTTGAACACTGGCAAAATTTACAACAATTTGAAATCACTAAAGTTCCAGTAGATTTTCCGACTGGAAAGAACACAATGGCTGAAGCTCAAACCATCTCAGTCGCCATGAGTTCCGAAGAAACTGAAGCTCTCATTCATCAAGTTCCAGCTACATATAAAGTACAAATTAATGATATTTTACTCACCGCTTTAGTTCAAACATTTTATCAATGGACAGGACAACGAAAACTGTTAATTGAACTGGAAGGACATGGACGAGAGGAACTTTTTGAAACAGTTGACCTATCCCGCACTGTGGGTTGGTTTACGACATTATTTCCTGTATTGTTGGATTTAGGAAGTAGTGAAAACCCTGATGAAAATATAAAATCGATTAAAGAACAACTCCGTCAAATTCCTAATCGAGGCATCGGTTATGGTTTATTGCGTTATCTAAATAATTCTAGTGATTTAATTGCAGATAAAAAAGCAGAAATTAGGTTTAACTATTTAGGACAAGTCGATCAAATATTTCCTGAAAATTCCCTATTTTATCCAGCTTATGAATCGAGTGGAATTGCTCGTAGCCCTAAGAATCATCGAAACTGTTTAATCGAAATAGACGGTATTGTTTCTAGAGGCAAAATTAGCTTCAACTGGACGTATAGTACAGCGATTTATCGAAGGAAAACGATAGAAAATCTGGCTGAAAACTTTTTAAATTGTTTGCGACAATTGAGCGCTCACTGTCTCTCCTCCGAAACAGATGGTTATACTCCGTCTGATTTCCCGCAAATGGATTTTAGTCAAGATGAACTCGATGAAATATTAACAGATTTGTAGGATTTAATCTCTAAAACTAAACTTCTTAATTAATCAAACTTACCAATGAATCAAAATAAAAACCTAGAAGATATTTATCCCCTTTCCCCAATGCAGCAGGGTATTCTATTTCATACTCTACTTTCTCCGAATTCGGGTGAGTATATTCCTCAAGTTTGTCTCACCCTAACAGGTGTATTAAATATAGAGCAATTTAAACAGGCTTGGGAACAAGTTATCGCCCGCCATCAAAGCCTACGAGCTGCTTTTCATTGGGAACGTCGAGAGCAACCTTTTCAAATCATTTATCGACAGGTTCACTTACCCTGGGAACAACAAGACTGGCGAGAACTCTCTAGTGATGAACAGCAACAACGATTAGAAAATTTGCTGAAAACTGACCGCAAACAAACTTTTAATCTGAAAAAACCCCCTTTAATTCGACTCACCTTAATTCAACTAACAGACAACACCTATAAACTCATTTGGACTCAACATCATTTAATTCTAGATGGTTGGTCAGCAGGATTAGTGATGAAAGAAGTTCTAAATATTTATCAAGCATTATCAGTAGGAGAGCAATTATCTTTACCAAAAACTCGTCCCTACGGTGAATATATTGCTTGGTTGAATAAACAAGATATGTTGAGTGCTGAAAAATTCTGGAAACAACAGTTACAGGGTTTGACAACGCCAACATACTGGAGAATTGAGAAAAATGTTAATTCTCAAGATTCTAAAAATCAGCAAGCAGAACAACAGATTAAACTCTCTAAAACCACCACATCAGCACTGCAATCTTTTGCTCAAAATCATCAACTGACTTTAAATACGATCCTTCAAGGCACTTTAGCAATACTTTTAAGTCGTTATAGCGATCGCCAAGATATTATCTTCGGTGCAACGTCTTCCGGTCGTCCGGTTAATTTAACTGGCGTTGAATCAATGGTTGGGTTATTTATTAATACTCTACCTGTTCGAGTTCGAGTTCCGGGTGATGCTGTTTTAATTTCGTGGTTAAAGAAACTGCAAATTCAACAATCAGAAGCTCTGCAATACGAATACACTTCTTTATTAGAAATTCAAAGTTGGAGCGATATTTCAGCAGGTTTCCCATTATTTAATACAATTCTAGTTGTTGAAAATTATCCAATCGATAAAGCATTAACTCAACAGGATAAAAGCCTTATTATTCAAGATGTCGATTCAATTGAGTGGACAAATTTTCCGCTAACTATATTAGTTGGATTGGGTTCAGAACTTTCAATTAAGCTGAAATATAGCGATCATCTTTTTGACAAATCCGCAATAAGCAAGATTTTAGGACAGTTCTGCATATTACTTGAAAAAATAATTGCTAATCCTGAACAACAGTTAGGGGAACTCAACTTCTTAACTCAAACTGAACAACAAAAGCTGTTGCTTGATTGGAATAATACTCAGATTGATTATCCTAATCCTCAAAGTATACCTGAATTATTTCAGAGACAAGTTGAACAGACTCCCGATGCGATCGCGCTTGTTTTTGAAAACCAATATATAAGCTATCACGTCCTTAATACTCAAGCTAATAAACTCGCCCATTATTTACAGAAACAAGGAGTAACATTAGAATCTTTTGTCGGAGTTTGTGTCGAACGTTCTCCAGAGCTATTAATCGCTATCCTTGCTATTATCAAAGCCGGAGGAGCCTACGTTCCTCTCGATCCATCTTATCCGAAAGAGCGGCTAGAGTTTGTTTTAAAAGATGCTCAAGTCTCTACTCTTATTCTTCAAGAAGACCTATTAGATTTAATTCCAGAATTGAAAGGAAATATTATTATTTTAGACTCAAATTTAAAAGTTAGTATCGCTGAACAGCCCTCCTCAAACCCAAGGAACAATATTACAAACCAAAACAGTATTTACGTGATTTATACTTCGGGTTCTACAGGTCAACCCAAAGGTGTTATCAACACTCATAAAGGCGTATGTAATCGCTTATTATGGATGCAAAACACATATCAATTAAGTGCAAGTGAACGTATTTTACAAAAAACGCCTTATAGTTTTGATGTTTCTGTATGGGAGTTCTTCTGGCCTTTGCTTAATGGTGCTTGTTTAGTGATAGCTAAACCCGAAGGTCACAAAGACAGTTACTATTTAGTGGATTTAATTATTAATCAACAGATTACCACCTTGCATTTTGTCCCCTCAATGCTGCAAGTATTTTTAGAGGAAAAAAATTTAGAAAACTGTCAATCTATTCAGCGTGTTTTTTGTAGTGGAGAAGCTTTAAGTCTGGAACTTCACAACTTATTTTTTAGAAAGTTAGATGCGGAGTTGCATAATCTTTATGGCCCCACAGAAGCCGCTATTGATGTTACTGCTTGGCAATGTATTCGCGATAGCAATTCATCGACTGTTCCGATTGGTTCTCCCATTGCAAATACCCAGATTTATATTCTCGATTCTCATTTGCAACCCGTACCCGTCGGTGTACCAGGAGAGTTGCATATCGGAGGTATTGGACTAGCGCGAGGCTATTGGAATCGTCCAGACTTAACCGCCGAGAAATTTATCCCTAATCCTTTTCATCCTCAACAAAAAGCAAATCGTTTGTACAAAACTGGAGACTTAGTTCGATATCTAAACGATGGAAATATAGAATACTTAGGACGACTAGATGACCAAGTAAAAATCCGAGGATTGAGAATCGAACTCACAGAAATAGAGGTTGTATTGCAACAACACCCAAACCTAAAATCCTGTCGTGTAGTTGTTCAAAATAATCACTTAAATGAACAAGAGATTATCGCTTATTTAATTACTCATCAAACCGATATTGAACTGAATCAAATTCATCCTAATCTCACGCAATTTTTAGAAGAAAAGCTACCGGATTATATGATTCCAGCTCATTTCATATTTTTAGAGGAATTTCCTTTTACTCCCAGCGGAAAACTAGATCGACAGTCTCTTCCTAAGCCAGATCAACCGACTCAAAAAACATCAGTTTATGTTCCACCCCAAAACCCAATAGAAGAAAAAATAGTGAAGATTTGGCAAGAAGTATTAAAAATTGAAAAAGTTGGAATTTATGATAACTTTTTTGAACTCGGAGGTCATTCTTTGTTAGCAACTCGCGTGAATTCTCGTTTGCGTGAAGCTTTTCAAATCGATATTCCCTTGCGAACAATATTTGAGAAACCGACTATTTTTAGATTAGCCGAACGCATCTCTACTCTGCAAATGACTATCCAGCAATTTTCACAGTCTTCTACTGTGCAATTCGGAAATCGAAAAGATATGGATGTATAGTAGGGCTTGCTGAAAAAGTAGTGAAAAAATCACATAAAATTGCCAAATTAATTAACCTACTTAAAGAATAACTAAGAATTATCTTTAGAAAATTTTGAATAAGGATTAATCATAACGAAGCTCCAAATGATATAGTTCTTGTTTGCAAGCAACTACATATAGGGGTTGGGTCGAGCGAAAGCAACACCCAATTTACTTGATTAATAAACTACGCGATCGCACTTTATCTGTTTCTAAACAACTTGGGAATACGTTCTTCTGTCCAGTAATTAGAATCAGTTACAAGTCTTGCGCTTTGCTCTCCACTTCGTTACTGGGGGGTTGCGCCGCCGCCTGCGCTTTTTGAGATTCCTGTTGGGCGGGTTCGTGTTGTTGCTGTTCCTTGGCAACGCCTTGACTCTGAGCAACAACTTGTTGAAATTGAGGGTCTGCTTCGGGAGCATTGGGAGCCGAACTTCCACCCCCAGAACTTGATGCGCCACCGCCTTCACTCGGAGGAGTTGAACTATTCCTCAATAATGGGGAAGTAAACCTGCTAAATTGGGTCGAGTTGTTCCGACAAAAATTCCAGGTAATTCTAAGGCGGAGAATATTATTTTACGGCGAGGAGTGACCAATTCGACAACGCTTTGGAAGTGGTTCAATGCTGTTGAGGAAGGGAATTGGGCAAAACAATTCGTCGAGAGTGGGTTACAGAAATTGAAAAACTCAACCCAAACTTTTAAGCAAAAAGTAATGTCAGCCCCTTCTAATATAGAGTGAATTGGATTGAAAGTAATGATTCTCAAACCCAGCATTTATGAACTCTTTCGTATAATCTCATCAGAGTTAAGATTAATATTTATAAATGGCTCCAGTGGGATGGAGATGCACGGTACTCTCCCCGGAAAAGTCTGAATCGGCTTCAACAGTAATGTAGACAGTATTATTGTCTGTTGTAATCTCATGTTTGAGGGTCATCGAGCTTGATTTGGGATTAATAATAATGTAAGAATCCTTTGGTAAACTTGCTAATTGAGTTTCACTTCCGTTGGCAAGGACTCGAGTTTCCATTGGCCCAGTTGTCAGGCTATATTCTATGGTAACTCCACTCTGATTTTTAATATTGACCGTAATCGGTTCGTTGGGATTAACACGAGCAACAGGTTGCCAGAAACCCGGTTGATATGTAGGCGCAGGATCTTGTTCTTGAGCGATGAGTTGATTTGATGGAGTTATCATCGTTTGGGCATTGGCTCCAAGTCCCACAATATTGATCAAGTAAATTACGGCACTGACAAGAATGAGCTTTGGTAAATTCAAGATAAGAGCCTCCAAAAGAACGAATGTTTTTATTTCTCTAGACTAGAAATATTCTAGGATGTTCCGTCAAGATCTACTGCTATGTGCAGGGAATAGGTAACAGGTAACAGGTAACAGAGTGTAGTGCCGTCAGAGGGTCTAAGCACGCACGGGAAACGGACGACATAGACAGAGGTAAATAGTAAAGATAATAAAGCTTTAAGCCATTGTGAATCTACTTGATTTGGACTAACTGATTTGTGTAGTGCTATTTTAAAAGATTATGGAGGTGAAGCCTCAGAAGCAGTTTAATCACTGTTCCAGTTCGGATTTCTCTGAATTCACCCCCAGCTCGTTAAACGGTTCCACGATAGTCCTTTTGCGATCAAGTTAACCCCTAATAATTCGAGTGGGTTTGGAGTAGAATATTGAGCGTTTGAGTTCACACAAATCTACTCATTTATTCTGACAATAATTGATGAGCTCAAGCTGATAGCATTTTCATTGAAGATGCAAATTAGAATGCAAGGATTGTGCTAACTAAAGGTCTTGAACAAGCCAATAATTTTTCAAAATTCTCAATAAAAATCCTGTCATGCTTACAGCTCAGTTTAATTGTCCGACTGTTGATTAAAATATTGGTTTCGCAAATCTGAGCCTTGTCCACCCATTTCGGCAAGTTTTTGCTCAATTGCATTTAAAGCTAACTGAGAAGGTTTAGCGTGTCCTCTTTCCCATCGATTAACAGTTTGGAATGAAACGCCTAAACTTGCAGCCAACTTTTCTTGAGATAAGTTTAAACGCTGACGCAGGGTCCGAATAAGGCTGGGAACGTCTGAAATTGGAGTAGTCACTTGCATTTTTTTTCCTAAACTCTATCTCCAAATTAGGATATAACACCCCGGATATTCAACAGTAATGCTACGGATTTTTGAGGAAAATTGTTTGTATTTTTTATTGGGAGAATCTCAGAGAAATTACGGAGATGTGGCTGAAAACCCTTGATAAATGGCTGTTCGTAGCCGTTTAATCTGGAAAATCAACCCCTCGTAAACGCTTCATAATTAATTCAAACCGAGACTGACTCGGTTCAAGATGATGATCTGAGGACTGGCCAGGTGAAGCCGAGTTTGTATTTGTCTTGCCTTCTTCTCCAAAGCGGTTAACGGTGTTTCGCAGTCGAGAGGAGAGAAACTTAGTCACGGCTCGATAAAAGCGTAGGGCAAACAGGACATCATGATCTAGTTTTTCTGCTAATTTTTGCCTGGGGATTGTCAATACGACTGAATCTTCGACGGCTTTAACGGTCGCGGAGGGAAGGCGTCCATCAATAAATGACATTTCTCCAAGAACTTCCCCACACCCAATTCGACCAATTTCTTGGTTTCCGACCGCCGCAACTGAAACGCTGAGAGTTCCCTCCAAAACGATATAAAGGGCTGAGGTCGGTTGACCTTCATAGATGAGAACGGTGTCAACGCTTACCTGCTCTCGCTTTCCATTACTCACCATCCAATCAATATCGCGATCGTTTAACTCGCTTAAAATTACTAAAGCTTTGTTCATTAGAACTTGTAAAACTGATAGTTTGAAGGGAAAGGCACCAGACGTTTAGTATAACTGTAACATAAGCTGTTTTCGATAGTTTTTTGTTAACGGATGATCGTCACCGAGCAAGTCAAACAGGGTTAACATGGCTTTACGAGCGGCATCATCTTTATAACTCCGACTGGTACTCACGAGGTCTAAAAAGAGTTTGAGAGCGGATTCATAATCTTGCTCTAAGGTGAGACGACAGGCTTGAGTATAACGTTGATCGAGTTCGCTAGTCCCTGGCTGTTGAACAACTGTTTGAAATTCAATTAACTGCTTTAAAGTTTGGGCTTTTGCATAATATTCTCGTTGATCTTCCGAAATCGTCGCTAACAGCTTATTCGCTTTACCCGTTTGATGAATATCCACATAGAACTGTGCGGCTCGCAGGCTCAAATCCGTCCGATTTGGATAGGTTTCAAGTAACTGTTGAAACAGGTCTTCAGCCCAGTCTAAATCCGGCTTGGCGATCGCCATTTCAATCTTCTCTAATCCTTTCTCAAATTCAGACTGCAAATTAAGCTGGGCTAACAGTTGTCTGAGTTGTACTTCGTTCAATGCACCAACAAATCCGGACGTTACTTCCCCCTGATACACAATTCGTACATCCGGAACGCCCTCAACATTGTAAGTATTGGCGAGATCTGGATTTTTGTCAATATCAACTTTTGCCAAGATAAAATCATACTCTTTGACCAGTTTTTCAAGGATAGGCTTCATCAGTTGACAAGGCCCACACCAGGTTGCAAAAAAGTCTACGAGGATAATCTGTTCACTTGACTTTTGCAACACTTCAGCCTCAAAGTTGTTACTTTCGACATTTATGCTATATCCCATGAGACTCTTACTCTTCCTAATTATTAATTTCTATGAAAATTATGCGAAATTTTTCTGTTTCTGGTTTTAGGTTAACGACCCTTGCGGATTCCCTGCTTTTCGTAATACTGTTGATGGTAATCTTCTGCTAAATAATACTCACTCGCTGCTACAATTTGAGTACAAATCTCTTTTTCATACCGTTGAGAAATCTGCAATTGATGTTTAGAGCGTCTAGCAAGCTGTTCTTGAGTCGGTGTATGATAAAAAATTACTGAACGATATTGTTCCCCACGATCAGGGCCTTGGCGATTGTAGGAGGTGGGATCGTGAATGTTCCAAAAAATTTTGAGTAATTCTTCATAGCAGACAAGTTCAGGATCGTATTGAAGTTGAACGACTTCTGCATGACCTGTAATTCGGGCGCAAACATCAAGATAAGAAGGGTTGGGAAAATGTCCACCCATATATCCTACAGACGTTGAGGTTACGCCTTTGACTCGACGAAATGCGGCTTCTATACCCCAAAAGCAGCCCGCCCCAAAAGTTGCTGTTTCCATTAGTTTAGACAAAAGCTGTAATTGATCAAGCATTATATAGAGTTTGATTGTAGTTGGATTACTGTCAAATTTCAAATCCGATTTAAAAATTTTTCTAAATTTTCCTTCGAGACAAGCGGATCTAAAATAAGCTTAAGATCTTATTGATTGTCCAGGTGAAGTTACGATAGTCATCCAGCTAGATACTAGCTATCTAATACCTTTACTGAAGCTTTACATCCTTTTTGACTAAATTTACACTACACTCTATTTTCACATTCAAAAATACTGTATGATTAGAAATTGATAAGGTACTGCTTGCAAAAGCAGCAGTTTCTTTGGACTAGACTAGGCGTTTCATCTGGGTCATCACAACTCAATCCAAGCTTTGTTAAAATTTTTCAGGGAATTTATTGTAATATTATTCCCTGAATTTTTGTTATTTAAACGATCATCTCTCGGATTACGAAAAGCAGTTTAATTAACGACCATCGCCCCATGAGCGCGGGGATCGGTATTTTGTTCTTGGGGTGTAACTGGAGGCTGAAAAGCTGAAACTTCACCTGTTGCTTCCGCGTAAGGGAGAGGATTATTGGCAATCAAGGCATCAAGATTTTCTTCCAGAATTGCAGATGGAATTTCCCCAATACTTTGCGCGATCGCGGTTCCTTGATCATTGAGAAAAACAAAGTGCGGAATTCCATCGACTCGATAATTTAAAATTTCTGGCAACCATTTACTATTATCGACATTCAGCATCACAAAATTGAGACGATCTTCATACTTGTGCTTAATCTCTTTCAGTTCCGGTGCCATAGCTTGACAAGTTGTACACCAATTGGCATAAAATTCCATTAAGGTAGGTTTCCCATTCTCTAAAGCCACTTCAAAAGGAGTAGATTGTTCTGCAAGTTCAGGGAGAGTTGTAGAAGTTGCTTCTGTTCTCAAAGCTAAAATAATCGCCACACTCAGAATAACGGCGACTAAAGTAATGAACAGATTTCTCAGACGAGTTGCAAAGGTTGATTGCTGAGTTGAAGGACTAACAGAGGTTGAGGATTGATCGTTCATTGATAAAAAGTTCTCAAATAATGACATCTTAATATTAGTTTACCGAGATTTCAGTTGCTCGGTCTGAATACTCACAGATTTATCCGGTACAGCTTAAAGTTAGGTTGTACATAGTTTGTGAGGCTAGGGTCATTTCTCCAATCTTCCCTAGGTCCAGAGTAGACAGTTTTTCAACTGGATGAGTTAACAGACAATCAAGATATCGACAGGTCTTGAATCTTCATCTCTTCAACCCCGTTAACCGTGTACAGTTATTAAAACTGTCCCTCAAACTCATTAATTTGTAATTTTGATTTCTACTATAGCAACCAACGGCAATCAACCTGTGGAGTTTGACAAAATGAATCAAAAAGCAAAACCGACTAAAGATACCTCCGCATGGATCTTTCAGGTTTGGTTCTCATTTATCTTAGCGGTGTCAGCAACAACTTTAGGAATTTTTTATCTCCCGGTTGATAACTGGGTCAAAGGGTTTATGGGTATGGGAATGACCTTCTCCATTGGTTCTTCCTTCACCCTTGCTAAAACAATTCGAGATAATCACGAAGCTGATAAATTAATGTCAAGGGTTGATGAAGCACGAATGGAAAAACTCTTGGCTGAACATGGCCCTCTTCAGTAATATAGTGAACAGTTATTTCAGTTAACAGTTTAACTTTAAACAGTTTAACTTTAAAGTTCGAGTCCTCTTGAGAGGACTTTGGTTTGTTAGACAGAGATTTTAATCTCTGGCTTTTTCAATGAACTGAGGTTTATTAAACAGAGATTTTAATTTCTGAAACTTTGGAACTCTCATTAATACTCATAAGGATTTCTGGGTTCAGGAATGGGTGTTAATTTGAGTGCTTGTATAGTTAATCTTCGTTCTCCGTCTATGGTTTGAGTTGTCATTTTACCCTCAACTTCTAACCAACTATCTTGAGGATAATCTTTACGGTTACTATCAGTTGGAAATAGAACAGGTAAACCCACTGGGTAAGCATCAGCAGCACAACAAGTGATTACAAACCGGGACAACCATAAATATTCTTGGGGAAGTGAAGGAGGATAAATGACGAAACCTGTGACTTTAGCAGCTTGACCTTTGTAGGAATCCGGTTCTGGGTTAACATTTAAAGTCCGTATCCATTCTATCAGCGATCGCTCTTCGGGTTTTGCGGCGGTCCGAAATTGTTGAGGTTGTGTGCGAGTTACAGGTAAAGATTCCGTGAGTCCTCGTTGTAAAGCAGTCTGACTTCCAAAGGTTTGGGGTGTGATCAACAAGCCTAAAATCGCTGCAAACAGGAGAATCACGCTACTCCAACCGGGTGGAAATAAACTAATATGTTGCACAGTTTGAGAGGGTCTCGCGGGAGGAGACTCAGCCGTATAAGTTTGTAAAACTTCCCAGAATTTTACACCACCCATTCCGAGTAAGCCAATTCCCCCAATAATTGTTAAAGCAAAGTAATTGGGATGAATCAGAATGTAGAGTTTACCTGTAATCCAATATTTTAAGAGTAAGATTCCCCAGGCTAAAATGGTGATCGGATCAAGCCAAGGTTCAATTGTTTGCCAAAACGGAGTGAGGCGGCGACGGATAGAATTGAAGTGATGCTTAACTCTGTTCATAATTGTCTCTTGAGAGTTCCCAGATTTTTCTTGACTCCATTAACTGATGTTTAAATTCACAATTAAGGTTAATAAAAAGCTGAGTTGCGCGGCCAAGATCATCAAGTAAATAACAGCTCTTGGCTGAAAAACAGATAACATTAGACCAACGGTTTTAATATCAATCATTGGCCCAAATACCAAAAAGGCTAATAGTGAACCACTGGTAAAAGTTGCAGCGAAGGATAAGGCAAAAAACGCATCAACCGTCGAACAGATCGAAACGACTCCTCCGAGTAGCAACATTGCCAGAATGGACGATACTGGCCCATGTCCTAAACTAAGAATCAGTTCACGGGGGGCTGCAACTTGAATCACTGCGGCGATCGCACTTCCGATCACCAAAACACCGCCTAATTCCCGTAGTTCTTGGACCATATTCTCCAGCATTAAGTGGAGACGTTCTGGAGAGGGACGCAAAAAAAGCGATCGCCAGTTAGAGATGAGGCGTTTTTTAGACTTTTCAGCCTTTTTCTCAGTTTTCGGAAGACCTTGTCCCGTTTGCCAGAATGGAATAGACTCTAGTCTGACAGGTTGGTCAGCCGAACCTAACAGGTAAGTTCCGGGTTGCAACAAGGTTGAACTTTCACTTTCTGAAGCGGTTGTGGTACTGTTGAGTCGCGGCGGGGGTAACAAGCGAGCAAGAGTGGGTTGAAGCAGTGGGCGGAGGTCTTTCTGGAAACTAAACACCCAACCCAGTGCAGTCGCAATAATCAGGGATAAGAGGACACGCAAAAAAACAATTTCCGGCTGGCCGCGAAAAGCTATCCAGGTAGACCATATAACAATAGGGTTGATTGTGGGGGCTGCGAATAAAAATCCGATCGCAGCCGAAGCAGGTATTCCTTGAATGATAAACCGACGAGCCACGGGAACATTACCGCACTCACACACGGGAAATAAAAATCCCACCAAACTCCCGAATAATGCCCCCAATAGCGGATGAGTCGGAACCAACGCCAATAATTTGCGTTCATCGACTAACTGATTGAGAACACTAGAGAATAAGACTCCTAACAGCAGGAATGGTAATGCTTCAACCAGTAAACTGAGGAAAAGCGTAAACCCGCTATTAAGCTGATTAATGAAGGTTGATTCCATGCCTTATGCAAATGTCTATAGAGCGCACCTATAGGGGAGTTAGTGTGGCATCCCAGAGATAGGTGGAAAGATTATTCCAAGGCTAGAGGGCGAATTACATTGGGATGAGAATGTAAACACAACTTTCAAACACAACTTTTAGCCAGAAACCCTTATTCTACCTGATAATACCATTAACCGGGGTACTGAGTCGGAGTTATCATTTCAGTTTTGCTGCTTGTCCTGGATGAAACGATCCGATTTGAGTCAACAACTCACCAAAGACGAAAAGATTGCATGGGCGAAGGATTCTCAGAGAGTGATCTTGAACTTAGCATCACCGTCTCTGCTATGAAGCGAATTTTCCGCACACCGTTCCTCTGGTTAACCATATCAGCAAGGTCAGTATCACGAAGCCATCGGTCTAGCCGAACGTGTTTTGGAAATTCGGGAGAGACTTTAGGGATTACCGAGTATCTACTCCCTCCTCGCTATTCGCACAATAGATATTAATAAATGTTTTGAACTTGCTGGGTATTATCTATCCTACTCATGCTAGAAGGGGACTTCAAGAGGCGGATTGGGTACACCTTTTATCTCATGGTAGATGTTCCCTTGTTAGACATTAACCGGAGTGAGAAATTCGCTTCCGCATTAACAAACAGTTACGATTATCGTCTGTGCGAATGTAGAATAACTCATCTGTAAGTTCGTGCATAAAAAGAAGTCCGCGACTTCCTTCATGGGCGAGAGGATCGGTGTGTAAATGACGAACAAACTGGAGAGTATGCTCTAGATCAAAAGGTTGACCTAGATCCCAAATTCGGATTTCGATGTAATCGGAAAAAACCGTTAACTCCAGATCAATTGGTGTTGTTGGTGAAAGGGTGCGGTGAGCATGGCGAACTGCATTGGTAAAACCTTCTGTCAGAGCTATTTTACATTGATACAATGTATCCTCAGACAATAAGGTTGATGTTTGTTTTTCAAACCATTGCAGAATCTCATTCAGGGCATTCAGATCGGTCTGAACCTGAAAATGCGATCGCACCACCAGCATTTTATCTCCCATTCATTTGCTTACATTGCGCCACTATTCTTATTAAATAATACCATTATAGTTTTGAAAATCAGTTTAAGGTCATACATCAAACTCCAGTTTTCTTGATATTTCAAATCTAAACGAATAATATCTTCAAAATCTTTCACTTGAGAGCGACCATTCACTTGCCATTCTCCGGTCATTCCGGGTTTAACATCTAGGCGTTGCCATTGGGGAACTTCATAACGTTCAACTTCATCTGGAGTAGGAGGGCGAGTTCCAACTAAACTCATATCACCTTGTAAAACATTCCAAAATTGGGGCAGTTCATCTAAACTTGTCCGTCTTAAAAACCGACCCACTTTTGTAATTCGAGGATCATTGTCATTTTTAAAAATGTGACCTTTGGCTTGGTTGGGAACTTCATGTTTACGCTGCTCTGCATCAACAACCATCGAGCGAAATTTCCAAATTCGGAATTTTTTACCCATCCATCCACAACGGACTTGACCGAAGAAAATTGGTCCGGGATTATCGACTTTGATCGCCACAATAATCGGAATCGATAAAACACCTGTAATCCCTAATCCTACCATTGCACCCACAATATCAATTAAACGCTTAATTTTAGATTTAACGGATGGATGAGTGACGGGTAATTGATTACTATTAATTGCTTTATTAACAGTTTTTGTTTCTGAAATTGGGGTCGGATTTGGCTCTTCCTCAAATGTTAAAACTTGATCGAGAGACGTTAGAGAGAAAACCGCCATGACTTGAGGAGAAACATTTCTTAAAATGAGTTTAATCTCTTTCTCGTTGGCTGCTTTTAAGTTGCTAATCAGGGCCCCGACTCCACTACTATCAATAAATGTAGTTTGACTAAAATCAAGAATAACTTTCTCAGGAGCAGGATTAACATTGAGCAGGTCTTGACAAGTGGTTTTGAAGGCAACGGCTTCTAGCACACTTAAGCGACTTGGAAGATGAACATAAGTAATCTTGTCTTCAGTGATCACTTCAAAATTAATATTCGGGGTTTGGCTAACCATCTCAACTGTCCGTAAATTTTACTGCTACTCTTTTGGCTCTATCCTAATCTAAAACTGATGCTTTTGAAAAGAGAAATTTTAAAAAATGATAGCACTCTATTTCAGCGAATTCAACAATCTTTAGTGTTAATTTAAACTCAAAATAGCACTTCAACCTATCGATGAAGTGAAAATCAACACAGATTGAACGAGACACCCCAATTGCCTGAAAATCCGAAACCCTCTCCCAATTCTAACCTAAGATTTCTCCAGGGGTGAGACGGGTGCCATTGGCGAAGTCCCAACCGGATTGGTTTCGTTTTCCGGCTAGTTTAACGTCCCGTAACAATAGCAATCCATCTCCGGTTTGAACAACTGGCCCAAATCGTTTAATCACCTGGACAATTTCTCCAGGTTTTCCGGATAACTCTGACAATGTAGCCCTCTGCTGTTCAATTTCTTGGTATTCGGGAGGAAGTTCTATATCTAGGGGTAGGGTTCCACTAATTTTCAAGGCTTGTTCGCGAAATTGGGTGACGCAGTTGGGGAAAAACCCACGAATTTGATGATGAAGGGCCAGGGCAGATTTTGACCAGTCTAGGATATAATCTTCAGGTGTAATCAGAGGGGCGTAGGTGGCTTGCGTGTCGTCTTGAGGAATGGGTTGGAGTTGTCCGGCGTTAAGCTGAATTAAGGTTTCGATTAATAAGTCTGCGGTTAAATGGGATAGACGTTCAGCCAAATCAATGGCATGATCCAAAAGTGCAATGGCGATCGCCTGTTTCAGTAACATTGGCCCAGTATCCATCCCCGCATCCATTAACATGGTTGTAATCCCGGTTTCAGTCTCACCGTTGTAGAGACACCACTGAATCGGAGCTGCACCGCGATATTGAGGTAAGATCGAACCATGACCATTAATACACCCTAAGCGAGGCATCTGCAAAATTTCGGGTGATAAAATCTGTCCGTAGGCAACCACGACAAAAGCATCGGCTTGGGCTTCTTTTAAACGAGAAAGGGTTTCTGAATGTTTTTTGATCCGTTTGGGTTGCCAAACCGGAATGTCATGCTTGAGGGCAATTTCTTTGACGGGTGATGGCATTAACTTGTTACCTCGCCCTCGTCGTTTATCGGGTTGGGTAACAACGGCTAAGACTTCAAATTCAGGATGATCTAAAAATTGCTCTAAACTCGGAACAGCAAACAAGGGTGTACCAAAGTAGATAATCTTCATTTAACAGTGAACAGTAATCAGTGACCAATAATCAGTGACCAGTAAACAGTCATCAGTGACCAATAACTAATAACTGTTAACTGTGTACTGCATCACTGTAAACTGTCTTAAGGAGCGATCGCCACTTCTACTCGTCGGTTAAGCTGTTGATTCGTTTTGGAGTCATTTTCAACGGTAGGCTGACCTTCACCGTAACCAATCGCAACCCAATGATATCCCGCACCCATTGCCGTTGTCAGATAAGCAACAATCGCTTCAGCTTGTTGTAGGGACAAGTCTAAATTTTCTTGAGCTTCTCCAGTATTATCAGTATGAGCGGCGACTCGAACTGCGGCGCCTTGATAATTTTCTAAATCTGCAATCAGAGTATCAAGAATAACACTCGCACCGGGACGCAAACGATTAGTATTGGTCTCAAACAAGACATCACTCGGAAGCGTCACCAACAAACCTCTTGAACCTCGAAAACTGCTGGTCGGTTTTGTAGGGGTTTGGGTCGGTTGAGGAGAAGCCGTTGAAGAATTGGGAACCGACTCAATTTCTGTCGAGAGTTGTTGATTAATAATCTGTAGACGCTTTTCGAGGGTTTCACTGGGACGACTAATACCGAGTTGAGTTTCGAGGGCGGCGGTACGTCCAATTAAAGTATTCAGTTCCTCTTGGAGTTCCTGGAGTTGAGTTTGTAGGGAAGAACGTTCTGCGGCGTTGAGTTGAATTTGAGGGGTTCCAGGCCGGGACGTTCGAGTTGCTACAGGCGTCTGGGTAACGCTTAGAGAGCCTTTATAAGTGTCGGAGCGAAAAAGAAGTTTTTCTACAATAGGCGGCTCTGAACGGCTACTAGGGTAAACCTGAGCGATCGCCATGCCGATGATCCAGGCGAAACCGCTGCCGACTCCCAGTAATAATAACCGAAACAGAATCGACAGCACAATCACGGAGACAGGTGAGCGGGGTTTGGGTGGACGAATGGTTTTGGCTGGGGGAGATTTAGTCATTATTCTGACAACTAGATTCTGACAACGGTTCAGGAGGCTTTTGGGATGGAAGAAGAGCAGTATATTCAGGAACTTGATGCTCACACTATAATCTTTCTAAGCATCAGTTGAATCAGTATCACCCATCAAACCCAAAGATAGGTTTGAAGGAGGCAGATAACAGAGTATCGGGGAAGGTAGAAGCGAACCAGTCAAAAAAAGCGTTCGTGAATGGGCGCAGTTCGGCGTAGCATCAATTCACAAATTATTTAAGATCCCTGCATTTATTTATCAGCGAACATTCCCCAATTTTCCCAATCTCTCCACAATCAAATTTTGCTCTGATCAGTCCTATTATTCCTGAGAAGTTTCCGGAGTCGTTTGACCCCAAGGTTGAATTTCTACAATTCCATCAGGTTTAAAGATGACGCGATAATCGGCGAGAGGTTCATCACTGGAACGATTTCCAACAGGTTTGTACAGAAGTTTTGGTAAGGGAGTCTGATTTTCTTGAGTTTGACTAATCTCATCAATCGGTTGATATCCAACAATCGCACCATCAGAAGCCACACTGACCCGATAGGTTAGGGGTTCAGTCAATGTCGGTTCTACTTCCCATCCTGCATCAATTTCTTCTGAGACTAGGGCTTGTAAACGTGCAACCTCTACCGGATCATTAATCGCAGCAGGAGAGGAGAGGCTAGAGTCTGGCGTTGGAGATTCCGGAGATTCTGGAGTTGAAGGCGTTGTGGGCGGATCGTCTGAACCGCTAGCTGTTGGTGTTTCCAGGATTTCAGTTTCGCTTTGAGATTGAGGAACAGGTTCTTCAGGACGTCGAACTTCCGGAACCGGAACCAACAATAATGCGATCGCGGCAACTGCTACACTGGAGAGACCAATCGCTGCGGGGAGAGCGCGTTGAGTGACCGGCTTGTCGGCTTTAACGGTTCGTTTTGAGATCGGACTTAACTGCAATGATAAATTGGGTAAAGTCCGGGTATCTGCAAAAAATTGATCGACCGCTTCGACTAGATCAAATAGTTGTACGGTATTTAAGTCAAGCTGTTGATCGGAAGCACCATTCTTGTTGTTAATCTTCAAGCGATGGTGATTGTCGTCAACTCGCTCTATCTGCACAATTTCTGAGTGACCATTGATTAATGCAGGCGAGGAGACACCGCTGAGAAAGGCTTGAGCGTATTGACTGACTTGTTTGACCAAACTCTCAAAAAATTCTCGTCCACCTGTTAAGGGCTGAGAATGACCGACAAAATGACATTCTGCATTCATCAACATTGACAGCAGAGGGCGTTTGTCGTTGGGATTACTTTTAGGGTCACTCAGGCCGTGCAGAATTAACTTACAGTTCGGCAAGCTATATTGGCGTTCAATTGTCATTATATTTCTCCATCAAACAAACTCATCCAAAACCTTTGCATTCCGGCGGTGCCTGTACAAAATAGCAGCTTTCTCAACAAGTCCATCGCCAAAGCATCTAACTTCTCATTAGAACTATAAGCCATTACCGCCGCTCTGCGAGGATTCATCCGACTGCGAAAGTGGGCGCGAAAGCGTTCGAGATAACTCGAAAGTTGGAGATGCTGTTCAATGGGGATTTGTTTTTTCTGCATTTGTTCATGATCCATCAACAGTTGACGAACCCGAACCGTTAATCTACGCCCCAAATTACAGATAATCACAACTAATGCCTTGGCTTCAGTTAGGGTCAATGGACGTCGCTGACTATTGCGGCGCAGAGGATTTGTGCTGCGGAGTTGCCATAATACCACCCGATTTTTAATAATATCTTGCAACTCCAGTTGAGACACCAACGCCAACATATGTTCGGAACCCCCTAGATATAATGCTTCAATAGCCAATAACATCAGGTCGATTTGCAAACGAGTTCGACGGGGACATCCCTGATAGGAGATCGGAAAATCAGGCAAACTGTCCAAGATGATAGGTTTAGTGGAGGTGGTGGTACTTTCTACTTGCATTTATACTTAACAGTTATCGGAACAGTTAACGGAATTTAGGACAGACGGACAATATTAAACAGTTACCAGTGATTAAATGGGCTGACGGAAACCAAGCTGTACAGCCTCCAGGTTTAAACTGTGAGAGTATTAACCCTAACACCTATCCTAGCGATTTATGGATCTCAAGTCTCTGATTCGTGATATTCCAGATTTTCCTCAGCCTGGCATTGTCTTCCGGGATATTACAACGTTGTTGTCTGATCCGGAAGGTTTACGGTATACCCTTGACCAACTCAGCGAAAAATGTGCCGCTCTGTCTCCTGATTATATTGTTGGTATGGAGTCTCGTGGCTTTTTGTTTGGAGTTCCTTTAGCCTATCAGTTGGGGATTGGCTTTATTCCGGTTCGTAAGCCGAAAAAGTTACCCGCCCCAGTCTACTCGGTACAATATGAGTTAGAGTATGGCAAAGACTGCCTGGAAATGCACCAAGATGCAATGCCTACAGGAAGTCGCGCCTTAATTGTTGATGATTTGATTGCAACGGGCGGTACTGCTCAAGCAACGGCTCAACTGATTGAAAAAGCGGGCTGTGAAGTGGCAGGGTTTGCCTTTATCATCGAATTAATGGCTCTAGATGGACGGAAACATTTACCGGATGTGCCAATCGTGACTTTATTACAATACGAATAATTTATAATTCTTTGGAAGAATGACCAGCGATACTTTGACTCAAGCCGGAAAACGTTTTTGGAATTCAATATTGTCCTTTCTTAGCAATGAAACGTTTGCTTATATTGCCAAGCGGCTTTTACAAGCGGTGATTACATTGCTACTCGCCTCAGCGCTCTGTTTTACTATTGTTCAACTCGCGCCTGGAGATTTCTTGGATAAGTATCAAGATTTGCCCCAAATTTCTCAAGAAACGATTGATCAATTCCGAACCGAATTTGGTTTAGATAAGTCGCCGATAGAACAATACTGGATTTGGTTAAAGCGAATTCTCACAGAAGGGGATTTTGGTTTTAGTTTTGAGAACCGCAGACCTGTTACTGATTTGCTGGGAGAGCGAGTTCCGGCGACTTTATTACTGGCAATTTCTTCTTTGATTTTAACCTGGGCGATCGCGATTCCTTTGGGGATTATTGCCGCAGTTAATCAAAATAAGCCGTTAGATCGAGTTTTACAAGTTGTCAGTTACACGGGTCAAGGTTTTCCGGCTTTCATCACCGCTTTATTATTACTCTATCTGGCTCAAACGACTTCTCCTTTATTTCCCGTTGGCGGAATGACTAGCATCGATTTTCCTGATCTTTCTCTATTCGGAAAAGTTGCCGATCTGGCTTGGCATCTGATTTTACCAACTTTAGCTTTAAGTATTACCAGTTTTGCTGGGTTACAACGGTTAATGCGAGGACAACTGCTCGATGTTTTGCGTCAGGACTATATTCAAACCGCACGAGCAAAAGGACTTCCTGAAAATCGTGTAATTTATGTTCATGCGTTGCGAAATGCGATTAATCCTTTAATTACCTTACTCGGTTTTGAATTTGCAGGTCTATTAGGCGGTGCTTTTATTACCGAAAACTTCTTCAATTGGCCAGGACTGGGAAAGTTGGTTTTACAAGCGGTTCGACAACAAGATTTGTACTTAGTCATGGCAAGTTTAATGATGGGTGCAGTCATGTTAATTGTTGGGAATTTATTGGCGGACTTACTCCTAAAAGTTGTCGATCCTCGGATTAAACTGGAAAATCTCAAATAGTCAAATCTCAAATAAGCGGAATTCTGAACTTTAATGTATTCTCAAGTTTTATACCTTTTGCGCTCCAAAGCTGACGGTCAATATATTGCAGCTCGACCCAATCCTGATTCTAATCATGGTTTTTTACTCCTGTTTTCTGAAGATTTTGAAGCTCTTAGTTATCTCAATAAACACGCAGGAGAAGTGGCAGATCGGTTTGGTGTAGAATCTATTTCGGGTTCTCAATTAAAAGGGATTTTACAACGATGGGGATTTACTGGAATTGCAATGGTAAAAGATTCAACGGCTCCAACGATTGAGTTTTTAGAGTTAAATTAAAACTAATGGGCTGAAGCCCAACTACAAAGTCTAGAGTTCATAATTCTTGAATTCAGATTCAATCACTTGTAAAACGGCTTTGGGTTGAAGTTTATTTTTGAACCAAACAATAGGAACCGGAAGATTATTTAACTGAACTCCGGCTTTTTCGAGGTTGAGGCGGTCAGAAATCGCTAAGACTAAATTCTCACAGTGTGAACGACGAACTTGATAGAACTTTTTCTGTAAATATTCTGGACGCCAATAGCCAACAATTTCGAGTAAAACCACTCTTCCATCGGGATGAACCAAGCGAAAATCGGGTATCATTACACTTCCTGGAAGAGGAATTAGATCGACTTCTCGTTCGAGTTTCCAGTCTGTTTTAAGAGATGTCCAACGGTTTGCAAAAGACTGTTCAAGCATACTATCGTAGGGTTTTCCCGGTGGATAATGACTGACTAAACTACAGTCGGAGTTCAGACTAAAATATCCACTGCGAATGACTCCACTATAAGGGTCGCGGCGTTGTAATTTTGCTTTGAGACTCCAGCGAGTGACATGAAGTAAAGCGGGAATCATTTTGGCGAGGGCTAAACCATAGCGGCTACTCGGTTTAAATAAACTGGTTGGCCCATCTAAGGTCAGGGTAAAACCATGTTCAGCATCGCCCTCAATATAAGTCATTAACTGAAATAATTTCAGATAGCGAAATAGGAGTTTATATTCACCGGGATCATTACGATGGGCGTTAATTTTAACTTCACTGGCTCGATAAAAGATTCCTTGAACTTGAGATAAATTAAACCGATGTAATAAAGCTTCTGGGGTTGGGGCTTCAAACTGTGTCAAAATTCGATTTTCTTGTAAATCTGCATACAAACCCGCTTGAATTTCATCTAAAACCACTTCTCGCTTTAGATTTTGAGATAAAGTTAGGGCTAATCTCTCTAAAGTTTGTTCAGTATTTTCAGGACTCGGAAGAACTCCAGCCGCTAAGGTGAAAACTTTTTCTCGTAATTCAACAGGTTCAAGCGGACTAATAATTTCAAAGGTACAAAAGCCACTTTTTAATAAATGAGCTAATCCTCGTTTCAGGCGATAGTCAGGACTGTTCCCTTCAAATTCGCTGAGGCGTTGATTGAGATTTCCCTGAGTAGAATTGACCGAGTCTTGAAAGCAAGAAATCACCTGAGTTGCAATCTCTAAATTTTCAGCATCAATTTTCAGGCGCAAAGGAAGAACCGTTTCCCCTTGTTGGCGATGACTTAATAAATCACTCGGTAACATTAACTTAAAGGCTGAATTTTCGAGAATAAACTTAAGTAAAGTTTATCATAATATTATGCGAGGATTAAAACCAAATGTTATTCCTTGTCTGGATACTGCTTCTCTTTCAAAACCGTCTATTAAGATACAGCCTCTCAAGAGATGAGGGTACAGCTTTACATTAGATATCCTCAGAAAAAGTGTATGTAAATTTTTGATGAAGAGGGTTGCATTTTGCTCGAACTCTGTGTTTACTAAACTTCAGAATCTATAAACTGAGCCAGAACTACCCCTGACAGAAATAGCCTGTTGAAATTTAGTGAAGCGATCGTTTAGAGTAGAAAATGGTTAAAACCCAGTTAATCTCTATGAATAATCATTTAATATTATGATTGATTTTACAGTTGTTATCTGCACTTATAATGGAGAACGCCGGATACCGCTAGTTCTAGACCGACTCCTTTCTCAACAACAGATAGAGAACCTGACTTGGGAAATTGTCATAGTTGATAATAATAGCACAGATCGGACGAAAGAGGTTATTCAGAACTATCAATCAAAATCCTCTCCAAACCCTTCTGAAATTAAATATTGTTTTGAACCTCGACAAGGGATTGCATTTGCTCGTAGGCTCGCGATTCAGGAGGCAAAAGGCTCGACAATTGGGTTTCTTGATGATGATAATTTGCCGGATAAAAATTGGATTTATGCAGCGTATAATTTTGCTCAAATCCATCCCAATGCTGGAGCTTTTGGAAGTCAGATTGAAGCACAATATGAAGCAAAACCCCCTCAAAACTTTGAGCGAATCGCTTGCTTTTTAGCAATTATTGAGCGAGGAGAAGAAGCATTTCGTTATGATGTATTAGACCGTTGGTTATTTCCGCCGGGGGCAGGTTTAGTGATTCGTAAACAAGTTTGGTTAGACTGTATTCCGGAAGAGCCTTTTTTCTCTGGAGTTTCTGCAAAGTCTTTACAGAGGAAAGGAGAGGACATCGAAATGTTGTCTTATGTGAGAAAAAAAGGATGGGAAATTTGGCACAATCCTGAAATGAAAGTCGATCATTTGATTCCGTCTAATCGCCTGCAAAAATCTTATTTAATGAAATTACTCCGAGGAATTGGCTTGAGCCGCTATCATACTCGAATGTTGCAACTTTCAACTTGGAAAAAACCATTTTTCACCTTAGTTTATCTTTTCAACGACCTGCGGAAATTGATTGTTCACTACTGCACTTATTATCAAACATTTAACACAGATTTAGTTGCTCGTTGTGAATTAGAATATTTTTGGAGCAGTTTAGCAAGTCCTTTTTATCATTGGTTCAAGATTTGAATCTGGAAAATTTATAATGAAGCCTAAGATTTATTTTTTTATTCCTCGTGCTCTATTCCCGAAAAGATTACCTCAAAGTCCTAATGAAAACTGGCCTGGATTTGGTCTAGGAATTCATGCTTGGACGTTGCAAACCTATCTCCGTTTAAAAGCCGATGGATTTCCCTGTGAGTTAGTTAATCAATTTCCCCAATCTGGAATTGTTTTGGCTCATCGCAACTGTCTTTCTATTTCTCAGGGACTCAAACCGGGAAATAACTTACTGCTGATTTGCATAAAAGCTGAATCAAATTTTTATCCCTATTCCCAACTTCATGTTGTCCAAAATCCTGAAGAAGTCAACCAAGTTACTTCTAATTACTATATTCCCCACTGGCCACAACCTGGACTTGTTTCTCGCGACATTCAACGCGAAGGTCAGTTTCAGAATATTGCTTTCTTTGGTCATGTAAATAACCTGGCTCCTGAACTTTCAAGCGGTGAATGGTCACAGCAACTGAAGCAACTTGGACTCAACTGGTGTCCCATTATCAATCAAAATCATTGGTCAGATTACACAAAGATTAATCATTGTTGGAATGATTACAGTCAAATTGATGCTGTTGTTGCCATTCGCGGTTTTGGAAAAGAAAATAAATACAAGAATAAACCCGCAACAAAACTTGTTAATGCTTGGTTAGCAGGGGTTCCTGCTATATTAGGCTATGAGTCTGCCTACCGAGCCGAAGGAATGCCGAACTGGAATTACCTAGAAGTGACTTCTTTCAGTGAGCTGATTTTTGCTTTAAGGCAATTAAAATTAAGTCAAACTCTACGTCACTATTTAGTTAACAATAGTCAGCTAAAATTGCATCAGTTTCAGCCGGAGCAAATTACTCACAGGTGGCGCTATTTTTTAACCGAGGTTGCAACTCCAGCCTTTGAAGATTGGTGTTCTAAATCTCGTCGAGTTCAGAGTATGATACTTGAAGCTCGCTACTTATCTTGGATAATGAGTCGAGGCAAATCTAAAGTTCAATCTTGTTTATTTAAAAGTCTGAAAAGATGAAGCTTTTTTATTACGAACGTCGAGATGGTTTCAGTAATTTTGGGGATCAACTGAATAGTTGGTTATGGCCGCAACTTTTACCGGGATTCTTTGATGAGGATGAAACGACAAGTTTTATTGGCATTGGTACTCTTTTAAATCAACTCTTGCCTCAGCGCATTCCTCAAGCCAAACGGTTAATTATATTTAGTACAGGGGTTGGGTATGAACAGCCGTTGAAAGTATTAGATAAAAATTGGAAAATTTACTGTGTGCGAGGTCGATTATCTGCTCAAAAATTAGGATTATCGACGGATTTAGCGATTACAGATGGGGCGATTTTAACTCGCCGTCTCTATCAATCGACCGCACCCAAAAAATATAAATTTACCTATATGCCTCATATTCATCATGCCACCTTTGCAAAGGAAGTATGGCAGCGTATTTGTAAACAAATTGGCTTTCATTATCTCGATCCTCGTGCGACCGTTGATGAGGTTTTATTGACAGTGACTCAAACGGAAGTTTTACTCGCAGAAGCGATGCACGGTGCGATTATAGCAGATACCCTGAGAGTTCCCTGGATTCCGATTATTACCAGTTCGAGAATTTTACCTTTTAAATGGCAAGATTGGTGTGATTCAATTCAGGTTAAATACCATCCTTATTTCCTCTCCCCTCTGGTTCAATCCTATCCTAAATATGCTCGAGGAATTCGATCAGGAATCAAAGCCTTTGATCATTGGAAAAATAGCTTGCTACAATTCCCGGCTTTAAGTCAAGTTTGGCAGGAGTCGGAAGAATTATACGGCAGTCAATTGCTGAAAATTGCTAAAAACGGACAACAACAACTCAGTTCAGAACCTCAACTTGAACGCTTAACAGTTCAACTTGAAGAGAAACTAGAGATCTTAAAATCAGTTGAGTCCTCTCAAAGTTGAAAATAAACGAATTAATATATTCAATATGATATTAAACTGTATAGCTGGATTTCTCGTTAATTGGTTTGGGGTGATGTCATTATTCTGATGGTTTTGATTAATGTTTGATAGACTCCTGCGATTAAGTTTAGAATAGGAACAGAGATGCTCATCTCACCGATTCTTGGCAAAAATTATAGCTGTCGATCAATCAGATCTAGATGGGGTTGTTTTAAAAATGGCAACAATAAAAGCTTGACAATCAAATTTTTTGTGATAGCTCCGCCTTTCTAGAAGCATTTTGCCATTAAATTTAGCTATGATCAGAAGCAGGAGTAGGGGGTGAAGTCCTATGAAATAGCCATTGCCTTTCCCACTGCAACATCAGTTGTTCAATATCTATGTGGAAAATAGTTATACCAAACCTGTCGGCATTGAGTTGGGGTGATCTAGATCTACTTGCTCTCTACGACTTTAGACAATTTTCTGTTGTCTCGTTAGATGCTTGGGGCGATATTCTGGTTGCTTCGACTTACTATCTGATTCTTGCCTTACTGATTTACTGGGTTCATCAACGCAAAGACTTTCCCGAAAGACGCGCCTATTTGTGGCTAGGCGTTTTTCTGTTCGCTTGTGGAACTAGCAAAATCATCGATCTATGGACACTGGGGCAAGCAGCTCAACCTTTAGCGGCTTGGATTAGATTTATTTTGATCTTAGCCTCAGTGAGTATGGCTTTGATTTTGATGCCTAAACTCCCGAAAGTTCTCGCCCTACCCACATCAGACCAATTTGCAGCCATTGACCACAGTCTCCAGGTTGAAATTCAACAGCGAATCAAAGCCGAAAACCTAATTGAACAACTGGTAACAGGAACCTCTACCGTAACGGGAAGGCAATTTTTTTCAACATTAGTCGCACAACTGGCTTCTATCTTAGATGTTCCCTATGTTGTCATTGCTCAAGTTCATCCTCAAAATCGAGATAAACAAGAGGTTTTAGCCTTTTGGTTGAAAGGTACACTGCAAGAAGGCGGGGAATGTGAGCTTCTGAAAATGCCTTGCGAACAGGTCATCAAAACCGGGACTCTACAGTTCTACAACGAACACCTACAAGAAAAATTTCCTCAAGCCACTATCCTGAAAACCCTGGGTGCTGTTTCCTATTTAGGAGTTCCCCTTCTCAATGAAGAACAACAGGCAATTGGTAGCCTTTGCATTCTCAGCGATCGCCCACTGACTGACGACGAAACTACAACCCAAGCAATTTTAACGCTAATGGCGGGGCGAGTCGTAGCCGAAATCCAGCGCGAACAAGCAGAACTCGCCCTCCGACAAGCCTACAGTCACCTTGAAAAGCGGGTTGACGAAGCAACCGCCGAAATGCGATCGCGAACGACTGAACTCGAAACGGCTAATGCCAGCCTCCAACTGGAAATTCAAGAACGAGTCGCCGCCGAATTTAGTATCCTCACCAGCGGTATCCGTCTGCGAAAACAGCAAGTCGCCCTCCTGGAACTGACCCAAAGTCCGAATATCTTTGAGGGAAATGTGACTGAGGCAATGGTTGAAATTACTCAAATGGCAGTCCGAACTCTAGATGTAGATCATTCTGGGATCTGGTTCTACAATCAAGATCAATCCCAACTTTGTTGTGCTTACCTCTATCCTGATTCGACTTGTACGCCGGAAACCATTGAGATTTCTCTCGATCAATCTCAGTGTTCTGCTTATTTTGACGCCATTAATACTCAACCTGTGATTAGCACCGCTGATGCTGACACCGATCAACGAACTCAACAACTCAGCGAAATCTACCTCAAACCGAAAACAATCCAAGCTTTACTCACCATTCCCATTCGCCTACACGGAAAAATTGTAGGAGTGATTAGTCTCGAAAATGCTCAAAGTCGAAACTGGGCGATCGAAGAACAAAACTTTACCAGTTACCTGGCTCAAATCACCTCTTTAGCTCTTGAAGCCAAGGACCGCAAACAGGCAGAAACCGCTCTAAAATCAAGTCAGCGTTGGGTCGAACAAATCGCCGATGCTAGCCCCGGAATCTTGTATCTCTACGATCTCCAGGCGCAACGGAACCTCTACGTTAATCATACTATTGCCGATATTCTCGGTTATACGCCCACCGAAGTTCAGGCAATGAAGGAAACGTTTTTTCAAACCTTAATGCACCCAGAAGATCTCGCGACTTTACCGGACTACTACAACCAAATGGCGATCGGGAATGAGGGAGATATCTTCGAGATAGAGTATCGCATGAAACACCGTGACGGTCATTGGTTGTGGCTAGTCAGTCGAGATACAATTTTTAGCTGTAACGAGGCCGGACAACCCCAACAAATTCTGGGAACCGCTAATGATATTACCGAAATCAAAGAAGCCGAATATCAACTGCGAGCCTCAAAGCAACTGTTACAGTTGGTGATCGATAATATTCCTCAATTAATTTATTGGAAAGATCGCAACTCCATCTATCTCGGATGTAACCGCAACTTTGTCGAAAGTGTTGGGTTCAAAATTCCTGAACAAATTATTGGGAAAACAGACTACAACTTACCGGGCAGCAAACAGCAGGCTGAGGAGTTCCGTTGCTGTGAACGTCGCATTATGGATAATGATGGTGCAGAATATCACCGTGTTGAAACTCAACTTAATTCCGAAGGTAAAACTACCTGGATCGATACCCATCGCATTCCGCTCCATGATATCGAAGGTAATGTCGTCGGTATTCTGGGCACCTCTGAAGACATTACAGAACGCAAACAAGCTGAAGTCGCCCTCAAACAACAAGTTCAACTCGCGGCCCTACGTGCGGATATTGGGACAGCCCTGACCACCACTGAATCCCTCACGGATATGCTGGAAAACTGTGCGATCGCCCTTCATACCAGATTAAGTGCCGCTTTTGCTCGGATTTGGCTACTTGATGAGTCTGAACAGGTTTTAGTCCTGAAAGCGAGTGCAGGAATGTACACGCACCTAGATGGTGATCATGCTCGGATTCCAGTTGGTGAATATAAAATTGGATGGATTGCTCAACATCGACGACCTCACCTGACCAACGAGGTGATTGGCGATCCTAAAGTTCACAACCAGGAGTGGGCAAAGAAAGAAGGGATGGTGGCTTTTGCCGGTTATCCCCTTACGATCAAAGACCGTTTAATCGGAGTGATAGCAGTTTTTGCTCGACAACCCCTTTCAGAGTTAAGCCTAGAGGAAATGGGTTCAATTTCAGGGGCGATCGCGATCGGGATCGATCGCAAGCAAGCCGAAGAAAAACTCCGCGCTAGTCAAGATCGTTTGGCTACTGCTCAACGAGTCGCCCATGTCGGAAATTGGGAACTCGATATCCAAACTCGAAAAATTGCCTGGTCAGCCGAGTTATTTCGGATTTTTGGTCGCGATCCAGCTCAAGGAGAACCAGAATATAGCGAACTTCTCAAACAAATTCATCCTGACGATCGATCCTTGTGGCGAGAGCAGGTCAAACTGATGTTGGTGTCTGGGAAAACGCCCGAATTTGACTGTCGGATTATTCAACCTGATGGTTCGATCCGGCATATTGAGGCGCGGGGACAGGGCATTTTCAATCAGCAAGGGCAAGTGATTCGGACAATGGGAACAACCCTCGATATTACCGAACGGAAACGGTCTGAACAGGCTTTGCGGAAGATGGCAGAACGAGAACGGGCTTTTTCTGAAGTTTTACAGCGGATGCGTCAATCCCTGGATCTAGAGACTATTTTTCGGATTACAACGGCTGAATTACGACAAGCTTTCAAAAGCGATCGCGTGATCATTTATCAATTTTTACCCGATTGGAGCGGACAGTTCGTGTCTGAGTCTGTAGGGTCTCAATGGCAACCTTTAATTGATTTTAAAGCATCAGCCAATGCCATTCAAAATACACAAAATCAGAATGAATGTACTGTTCAACAATTAGTCAGTATTGAAGATACTTACCTCAAAGATACTAAAGGGGGTGTATATCGACAAGGTGTCACCTATCTCTGTGTCAATGATATCTACAAAGCTGATTTTTCTGATTGCTACACTCAATTATTAGAACAATTTCAAGCCAGAGCCTATATCACCGTTCCGATTTTTTGTGGAAACCAATTGTGGGGACTCCTAGCGAATTATCAAAACAGCCAACCTCGAGAGTGGGAAGCCTCAGAAATTCGTATGATGACTCAAATTAGTATTCAGTTAGGGGTCGCCGTTCAACAAGCCGAACTTCTAGCTACCACTCGACAACAAGCTGAAGAACTCAGAACCGCTAAAGAAGTAGCTGATGCTGCTAACCAAGCTAAGAGTCAATTCTTAGCCAATATGAGTCACGAACTGCGAACGCCTCTAAATGCAATTCTAGGTTTTACTCAGTTAATGAACAACGACCCGGCACTGTCTGGAGATTATCAACAGTATCTCGATATTATTAATAATTCTGGACAACATCTGCTTAATTTGATTAACGATATTTTAGAAATGTCGAAAATCGAAGCCGGACAAGTTAAACTCAATGAAAGTAGCTTTGACCTACACCATGTCCTGAAAAATTTGGCAGAAATGTTCCGCCTAAAAGCGAAAGCGAAGGGGTTACAGCTTAACTTTGATTGTGATGAAGATGTTCCCAAATTTATTATTACGGATGAGAAAAAGTTACGTCAGGTTTTGATTAATTTACTCAGCAATGCGATTAAATTTACAGAGTCAGGTCATGTAACATTACGAGTGCGATCGGCTTCTCCACAAACCCTGTTGAGTCAATCACGCAATCTATCCTCAAATATCTCGCAACTCACCCCAACATCAGAAGAATTCGGATCTTTAGTTTGTGATACAGAAGCTTGGATCAAACTTAAACAGCAAAATTCAGGAGAGACTTTAGAAACGCTCTGCTGGAGTCCTAGCAATTCATCTCAAGATTTAGATCGCGCTTTTAATGATTTAAGTCTTGATTCAAGTTCTATTTATTTTGAGGTTGAAGATACAGGATTAGGAATTGCAGCCCACGAATTAGAGGAATTATTTCAAGCCTTTAGCCAAACTGAAACCGGATTGAAATCCAATGAAGGAACTGGACTCGGACTGCCCATCAGTCAGCGATTTATCCAGCTTATGGGCGGAGAAATTCGAGTCACCTCACAACCCGGAGTCGGAAGTATTTTTGCCTTTAAAATTCAAGTAGAACTGGGTGAAAATACAGTGAGTGAACAAACCTATCCCACTCAAAAAATTCTGGGTTTAGCCTCTCAACAAAAAAGTTACCGTATTCTGATCGTTGAGGATAAATACACCAATCGTTTACTCTTAATGAAGCTTTTGCAATCGATTGGGTTCGAGGTAAGAGAGGCAGAAAATGGCTCTGAAGCAATTACAATGTGGTCAAATTGGCAACCGGATTTAATTTTTATGGATATCCGAATGCCTGTGATGAATGGCTATGAGGCGACTAGATCGATTAAATCTTCCCAGAACGGAGATCAAACCGTCATTGTTGCTTTAACGGCAAGTGCCTTTGAAGAAGATCGACAACTAATTCTATCCGCCGGATGTGATGATTTTCTCCGCAAACCTTTTCAAGAAGAAGAATTATTGGCTTCTATTAGTCGGCATTTAGGGGTACAATACCGTTATGCGGAAGACTTAGATATTTCGAGTGATGCGTCCTCAAATTCTACCCCGAACTCAGATTTCGTCTTAAATTCAGAAGCTTTGAAAGTCATGCCACCAGAGTGGATTCACGAACTTTATCAAACAGCTTCTCAGTGTAGCGATCTTTTAACCCATGAATTAATTGAGCAAATTCCGCCTGAAAATGCACAATTGGCTGAAAAATTGAACGAACTTGTGGAAAATTTCCGCTTCGATCAAATTATGGAATTAGCTCAACAATCAGCGATTTAACGTGAAATGGAAATGAACATTCTAATCGTAGAGGATGATGGGGAAATTGCTCAACTAATCCAACAAACCTTAGATAATGAAGGATTTTCCTGTCAGATTACCTATGATGGCTGGGCTGCATTAGACGGGTTTAAAACTCAGCAACCGGATCTTATAATCTTAGACTTGATGCTTCCCGGTTTGGATGGTTTAGAAGTTTGCGCCCGCATTCGCCAACAACCCGGAGCCAAAGATCCATATATTCTGATGTTAACCGCAAAAGGAGAAGAAATTGATCGGGTGATTGGTTTGTCTACCGGGGCTGATGACTATTTGGTTAAACCCTTTAGTCCCAGAGAGTTAGTGGCTCGGGTTCGGGCTTTATTGCGTCGCAGTTTGCGTCATGGAGGACAAAGCCAAGTTTATCGCACGGTTCATTTTACCGTAGACCTCGATCAACATTTGGCTTACCGCCAACTCAACGCTCAAACTTCCGAACCCGTAGATCTGAGTCCGCTTGAATTTAATCTACTCGTCACTCTGATTAGTTATCCAGGTCGAGTTTGGAACCGAACTCAATTGATTGATAAACTTTGGGGAGATGACTTTTTCGGAGATGAACGGGTTGTCGATACTCATATTGCTCGACTTCGGAAAAAAATTGAACCCGATCCCACTCATCCTCAATTTATCAAAACAGTTGTCGGAACTGGATACAAATTTGAAGATTCTATAATTGATAAATAATCAGCTCTAAATATTCGGAAATCTTGAAATTTTAGGTAATTTAAAACCTCAATCATGCCCACACTGAACTTGCGAGCGCGTTTACTGCTGTCTCATCTCCTCGTGATGGGAGTCGGATTAGGGAGTTTTATTGGGATCAGTAAAGTATACTCCCCTCGATTATTTATTTTACAGCTTGAACAACTCGAACAAACTGAATTTTTTAATGTTCGCTCAGTCAGAACTTATCTGGTTCGAGGCTTTGAAACGGCTTGGAATCGGAGTACCCTCTGGTCAGTTGGAGTGGGTGCAACGGCTGCCGGAGCTTTGAGCTATTGGGTGGCTCAACGAATCACTGAACCGCTGACTCAAATGCGAGAAATTACTCAAAAATTTGCAGCCGGAAACCTCGATGAACGGATGATTAAAAGTGAAATTCCTGAACTGAATCAATTAAGTTTAAGCTTTAACCGGATGGCTGAAAGTATTGAAGGAATTGAACAACGACGTCGGGAATTAATTAGTGACATGACCCATGAGCTGAGAACACCCTTAACCGTCATGCGAGGGTATCTCGAAGAAATGTCAGACGGTCGAATTGAACCCTCCGATGAATTGTATTATCGTTTAATACGAGAAACTCGCCGTTTAGAACGACTCGTCAATGATTTACAGGAACTTTCCAAAGCTGAAGCCGGATATTTAATTATTAATCTTCAACCTCTCAATTTACAGCCATTTTTAGAGTCTTTAGTTGCTCGTTTTGGCGATCAGCTTTTAGAAGACGGGCCGACTTTAACCTTAGATTGTCCATCGAATTTACCGCTAGTTCTAGTTGATGTAGATCGGACTGAACAAATTTTAGTGAATCTTTTAGGGAATGCCATTCGTTATACAGAAAAAGGTTCAATTCGAGTCAAAGTTTGGCAAGATGTCAAATTAATTTGGATAGCTATTATTGATACCGGAATTGGCATTTCAGAGCAGGATTTACCTCAGATTTTTGAACGATTTTGGCGAGGAGAGCGATCGCGATCGCGTCACTTGGGTGGAACCGGAATCGGCTTAGCGATTACGAAGCGTTTAGTTGAACTCCAAGGCGGTACAATCGAAGTTGAAAGCAAATTAGGTCAGGGCAGTACATTCCGCTTCTCTGTGGTCAGGCAATAGTGTTGAATCTGTACGAAGCTGAATCGTTAGTGCTATCTTGATCTTCAGATTTCTCAACTCAATACTTTCACCCCATGACACAACTCCCCAAGACCTTAGAAGACGCTCTCGAACAAGCCAAACAATCAACCCAAGCCGCTCTCGAGGATGGCTACAAACTGCTGCAAGTTGAGCTGGTTTTCCCAGAAATCGAACTTCAAGCCCAGTCTATGGCTCGACAATTTATTCCCGCTATCGAAGAATCAGGAACACGGCTGAAAGTCTTTTTCCCCGATACAGGAGCCGCTGCACTTGCCCGTCGGGATTGGGCAGATGTTTCCTTTAAAGTCAGCGATCTCGGAAGTAGTCGTTCTCCGATTGATAGCCGAATAGAAGACGAGGATGGACGATTTTTAGTGGTGTCTCCGTCTTCAGTTGAAGTCGAACAGGTCGAAAAACTATCTCGCTTAGCAGGCGATCGCGCTACAATTTTACTGAATCCCCGCTTAGAAGATGTTGCGATTGTTGGGATTGGCTATGCAGCTCGTCAGTTGCGTGAACGGTTCATTAATAAAATTGAATCCTGCTATTATCTTAGACCCCTAGAAGCAGATGCTGCACTCTATCGTTGCTATCCTTCCCCTTGGGAAATTTGGCAAGAAGTTGATGGAGAATATACTCTTCTGTCTCAAACCGCAACAAAGCCCGTTGGAGATCAAATCGATCAAATCCTAGCCGGAACTAGCCCTAAACTAGGAGAGGTAACTCAGTCTTCAGCCTCACAGCCGAAAAAACAAGGTTTTCTGGCTGGATTGCAAAGTTTTTTGAATGCTTTGAGTCGATAGCCGGATTTTTTCTAGACAGAGGAGAATATGAAAAATTAAAGAGGAACTTCAGTGAAAGAAAATGTCAAACCGACGCCTAATTATTGGTGATGTACATGGGCATTATGATGGAATGATGCAGCTGTTGGAGCAGCTTAATCCCGGGAAACAGGATCAGGTCTATTTTCTGGGAGATTTAATTGATCGTGGCCCAAAAAGTGCTCAAGTCGTCGAGTTTGTCAAAAATAGTCCCTATCGTTGTTTGATGGGAAACCATGAACAATTGATGTTAAAAGCCTTACCTGAAATGGGAAAAGATAGCTCCGCTTGGCAAGCCTGGCTTTTCAGTGGAGGACAAAGTACAATTTACAGCTATCAAGAAGCAGGTATCGTTCCCCGAGAACATTTAGCTTGGATGCGATCGCTCCCGACTTTTTTAGATTTGGGAGATATCTGGTTAGTCCATGCGGGACTTGATCCCTATTTACCCCTTTCTCAACAATCTGAAGCCGAATTTTGTTGGATTAGGCGTGAATTTCACAATATTCCCAAGCCCTATTTTCCTCATAAACTGATTATTGTGGGTCACACGATTACATTCACTTTTAATGGCATTAAACCCGGCTCGTTAGTTCAAGGACAAGGATGGCTAGGTATTGATACAGGGGTTTATCATGCTAAAAGTGGCTGGTTGACGGGGCTGGATATTAACAATAAAATGGTTTATCAAGTTAATGTTTTATATAATAAAATCCGAACCTTACCGCTAGAAGAGATAGCAACCTCTCTAAAATCTCCCTCTCTGATGGCACGCTGGCGATATGTTCGACCCGAAAAAAATTAAGAGTTTTAAATTCTGACTTATAAAGTTTCAACGTAGCTTAGAAGGTCAGCCATTTCTTGAGGAGTGGGCTGAAATTGAGGCATGGGAGGGGTCTGACCGCTAGTCACCTGCTGAATGATCCGGACTGGGGATTTTCGCTGAGAAACGTCTTGTAAGCTTGGTCCCACTTGATAGTTTGCTTTTTGAAAATGACAACCTGCACAATTCATCTGGAAAATGGCATGGCCTTGAACGAAATCTCCATTCAGGGCAAGCACTTCCTCTATATAGGGATCTGAAATCTGAAATCTGTTCCATCCAACGACCCAGAGGGAAACGAGCAGCACGATCGTGATCGCGAAAACGGCAACCCGTCTAAGCTGGACATCAATATCTATGCTAGCAAGTTGATTCTTCAAAGCTTTCTTATCTGTTCGAGAAATATCTACAAAAAACTTTACGTCTTCCAGCTTAATGCTTTCAAGCGGTCAGAGCAAGTTATCTTTACAATTCTGAAATCACTGTTCCCAAAGGAATTGGGCTATAGAGAAGAATTGCATATTTTTATCAAGTTTTATGAATTCCCGAATGTGAGTCACAACTGTCTTCAGGACTCAGGCGATCGCGACTCTCAAGCAATATGCGATACTATTTAGGATTAAGATCCTGCCATTATATCAAGGAGAATTAGCGTGATTGAACCTTTACTTTCAGGTATCGTCCTCGGTCTAGTGACCGTTACCCTAGCCGGATTGTTCTTTGCTGCTTATCAGCAATATCGTCGCGGTAATCAGTTAGACGGTTAGTCACTCAGTCGGGACGGAGGACTCGGAACTGAAGATCTCTATTTTAGATCCATTCCTCTGTCCCCGCAGAGTCGGTTAAATGTTGCACAGACAATAAAACGTCAAGGCTGTATTTCCATAAACTTTCTCCCGACACACTTCTAAGCCTGACACGGGTTGTGGCGTCCATTGTTTGGGATTATGTTCAACTGCGAGTTCACCCTCAAGCGTCAACAGTTGCAAATTCGCGATCGCTGCAATCACAGGTTGATACAAATCGCTAGCATAAGGAGGATCGAAGTAAATCCGATCAAATTTTTGTCCGGCTAAGGTTTTGAGTCGCTTGAGGACATCACCCCGAATCACTTCAAAGGTTTGATCTGGGGTGGCGACTTGTTGCCAATTTTGCTGAATAATCCGACAGGCTGGCCCTGAATGTTCGATCGCAATGGCTTTGGATGCCCCTCGACACAAAGCCTCAGCCCCCATTGAACCACTCCCAGCACACAAATCTAACCAGTGACAATGGGTAATTGTATTTTGCCAAATATTGAAAACTGCCTCACGAACTCTCGCAGGCGTTGGACGAGTTTGCTGTCCAGGTAAGGTTTTGAGAGGGCGATTACCGTAGATCCTCATATCTAGGACTCGGAAACTACACTGCGGGAACTTAGGGGCAAGGCTATTTTATTTTAACAAAATCCCGAGCTTTGACCTTCTGTAATTCAGAGAAATCCTCAAAGTCGAAAAAGATTAATGACTAGAGTCTGGAGAATAGATTAATTCCCGAACTCGCTCAATTGACTACTCAAAAATTGTTAACCGTTTTGTGACCAAGGTAATCCCACCTTGTCGCATTAAAATAGCAGAAATCCAATTATTTCCGGGTGTTTGAGGTGCAGTTCCCACCTTAAAAACACCTCCCGCTGTTAAAAACTCCAATTCTAAAGGAAATTCAGTTAAATAAGCTCTCGGTGTAACTCGTTCTTCAATCGCCGTTCCGATCAAAATTTCATCACCGAGTGGTTCTTCAACAATCGCATCTACACTATATTGTTGACCTGCTTTAACCTGTTCGGGTACCACTAATGTCACCGTTGGTGGTTCTTCTCCACTGGTTAATTGATTTTGTTCGGCTAAGACATTTTGTTCAACAACTTGTTGATTTTCGATCCGTTGTTGTGAAGTAATCGTTGCGGTCAGGAGAAATTCTCGCCCATTGAATCGCTGTTTTCCGGTGATTTCTGTTACCGTTGTAGCGAGTATTGCCGATCCCTGTTGTTCCCAAGATTGCAAACTTGTCTGATAACGAATTTGGGAATAATTTTGCCAAAGTTGAGTTAACACCTGTTGAAAACTGCGCCGATCTAAACCATCTGTTGTGCTAAAATCCTGACCATAATATTGCATCACTCCGTTCACATCCTGACGATTGGCAGCATCTTCTATTCCTTCAATTAAGTTAGTCAGTTCTGGAGGAGCGGTCTCAGGCGTTTCTGCTGAAACTTGAGTAGAATTCAAACCCGTCACGCCCCAGAAAATGACACCCAGTAGAACAGAAAGCATTGGAGAGAATGCTCGACGGCGACGTAACATAAGGCTAGAAAGTTGCACAAAAGAAAAAGTCGTCATAAGAAACGGTTTGCGATCAGTAATTAGCATCATTAACGTTGAATTTGCGGCTTGATAAAACCGTTTACTCAAATCCACACTTATCAGTTTTCCGGTTTCTGATATTTGTTCAGGGTAACTTTAATGGTAACGTAAACTTTAAAGATCTGTTTAGGATATACCCAACTCAAGAGACTCATGCGATTATTGATTGCAGCTAGTGGTACGGGCGGACATCTATTTCCAGCGATCGCCACGGCCGCTGAATTACCAGATTATCAGATAGAATGGCTGGGCGTACCTGACCGCTTGGAAACTCAACTGGTTCCCCAGCAATACTCGCTCCATACCATTGGTGTTCAGGGGTTTCAGCAACGCTTTGGACTGGGAACCATCCGAACCTTTACTCGGTTAGCGGGTTCTATTTTACAAGTTCGCCGCCTCCTCAAACAAGGTAATTTTCAAGGGGTTTTCTCAACTGGAGGTTATATCGCCGCCCCGGCTATTTTAGCCGCTCGTTCCTTGGGTTTACCTGTGGTTTTGCATGAGTCGAACGCCTTACCGGGAAAAGTGACTCGTTTGCTGAGTGGTTGGTGTAACTTGGTGGCGTTGGGGTTTGACTGTTCTCAGCAATATTTACCTCGCGCTCAAAAAACCGCAATTGTCGGAACTCCAGTACGTTCTGCATTTCTAGCCGATACTGAACCGCTTTCTTTTTCCATTCCGGATGACGCGCCTCTAATTGTCGTTGTCGGAGGAAGTCAAGGGGCTGTAGCGGTAAACCAGTTAGTTCGAGAAGCTGCACCGGGTTGGTTTGAGATGGGGGCTTGGGTGGTACATTTAACCGGAAACAACGATCCTCATACCGAAACGTTGAAGCATCCTCAGTACATTATGATGCCTTTTTATGAGAATATGGCAGCACTCCTACAACGGGCGAATTTAGCCATTAGTCGGGCGGGGGCGGGAACGCTGACGGAGTTAGCGGTGACTCAAACTCCTTCGATTTTGATTCCTTATCCCTACGCCGCAGAAGATCATCAAACCTATAATGCCAGAGTTTTCGCTGATGCGAGGGCAGGGCTATTACTTTCTCAGTCCGATCTTACAGGTGAAATTCTTAAGTCAAAGGTACTACATTTACTCAAATCTCCTCAACAACTGCAAAAAATGGCGGAAGCAACTGCATCTTTAGCGGTACTCGATAGCGCCAAACAACTCGCAAATGCGATCGCTCATTTGCTGGATGATCGAGTTAAAGCTTGAATGTTCCTAGCTTTTTAGCGTGGTAAATATTAGGATCAGTAAAGATTTTTTAAAAAAGTTGAGATAAATATGGTTGGAACACCCAAGAGTGCTTTATTTTTAGGCGGTTCGTGTATTGCTGCGATCGCTGCTGTTGGTTCTATTTTTGAACTCTCATCTGGACAACCTGACCTGGGCGCGACAGTTACCACTGTTATTTTACTCCTAAGTGTCCCCTTGGGTGGTTTATTATTTTGGGCTGCGGTTCGAGATGCTCAAGCCAATCAAGAATAGCTTTTACAGTCAAACAGTTAACAGCTAATCGTCAATAGCAGAACGGCTGAGACTTAAGTCCTAGTCTAATATACAAAGTCGGTTGAAACCGACTGCAACTCACTAATTTTGGGTCATATCCGCGAGGACTTTGGTTTTTAAACAGGGGTTTCAACCCCTGACTAACCCATCAAAATTTGGTTAAGTTTAAGCTCTCTTCTCAATTAGAAAAGCGACAATTAGACACCCCAATTATTCCTCTAGCTTCTAAAACCTGTGCGACTCGTAAAATAAGAGTCTCGTTGTAGGGTGCGGCGATAATTTGTAACCCTAAAGGAAGTTGACCTGAATGTTTAACCGGAACAGATAACACAGGTAAACCAATAAAAGAAAGAGGCTGAGTATATAATCCTAAATGGGGACGGACTAACAATTCTTCATCACCAATTTTCATTGTTTTCTGACCAATTTTTGGGGCGACACAGGGCGTTGTTGGGGCGAGCAAAATATCAACCTCTTGAAACAGTTTTCGCACCTGTAGCTGATACCAACGGCGAAATCGTTGTGCTTGATTGTACCAGGTTGCTGGAATAAATGCCCCCGCCAAAAAGCGATCGCGAGTAGCCGGGTCAAAGTCTTGTGGACGCGATCGCAAATCGGGTAAATGTAAATTACTGCCTTCGGAAGCGGTGATGATGTAGGCGGCGGCTTTAGCGCGATCGGCTTCGGGTATTTCGACCTGTTTAGTAACGTTTAAAGCTTCAGCAACTTTTGTCACGGCTTCAAAAACTTCGGGTTCTCCAGTTGTCGCAAAATATCCGCCTAAAACAGCAATTTTTAGGTCTTCAATTCCTTTTTCTAACTGAGGCAAACTAGGTTCAGGTGAACGGTTTGTGCAAACGGGATCGTCGGGATCTTCTCCTTGTAAACTATCATAAATTGTGGCAATATCTCGAAGCGATCGCGCCATCGGGCCAATATGATCGAGACTACTGGCAAATAAAACTGTTCCCGCCCGTGATAAGCGTCCATAAGTCGGTTTCAAACCAAAAACACCACACAAAGATGCGGGAACTCGAATTGAACCATTCGTATCACTTCCCAAAGTAAAAGGCACTAAACCTGCGGCTACCGCTGCTGCCGAACCGCCCGAAGAACCGCCCGAAATTCGACTCAAATCATGGGGATTTGGTGTCGTGCCATAGTGAGAATTTTCAGTCACAAATCCGTAGGCATATTCATCCATATTCAAAGCCCCGACTAGGATTGCGCCCATTTTTTTTAGGCGTTGAATTGCGGTTGCATCATTAGTCGCTGGTGGGTTTTCTTGATTTATTTTTGATCCGGCTAATGTGGTAATCCCAGCAATATCAAATAAGTTCTTCACCGCAAACGGAACTCCGGCTAAGACTCCAGGATCTTGTCCGCCTGCAATCATTTGATCGAGGTTTTGAGCGGAGGCGATCGCCTCTTCAAATAGAATATTTGTAAAACAATTTAAAGTTGAATTGTGTCGATCAATTTCAGTCAGTACCTGGGTACAAATTTCTTGAGCGGAAACTTCACCTGTTCGGACTGAATTAGAAATGGCGATCGCATCAGATTGTTTGATATTCAAAGACATAATCAAATCAGGAATTGCTGGAATTTTCAATATGAAAGCTCGGATTAAAAATCGGTGCGATTTCTATTTCATCAGTTAACGGGAATTCATTCACAAGTTTGGCAAGTTTAGCAATTTGTTCTAAATTTGATATCACTCCTTCACGGTATTCTGGAGCAATTTTTAAATCAATTAATTCAGCAGTTTGATCGATATATTTGGGAATATTATTCATAATTTCTCTTCAACTGTAAGTTTTCCTTATCTATTTTATAACAAATTGGTATAAAGCTGGAACGCTTTACCATGTGGGGTTTTGAGGTTTCTCATCCGAAAGGGAAATGAGATGATAGGTATTTATATGTATACTGAAGATATTTAGAACATTTTTTAATCCCATTCTAATAGAAACTAAGACATAATTTAATTCAAAATGAGAATAGAACTTCAAGAAAAAGGCTCAGTTTTTAAACAACTCAGTTCAGGTATTGGTGTCGGTTCTTCTGAGCAAAAAAGTTGGCAACATATCAGTACACAGCCGCTACTCATTATTGTCGGTTTAACTGGAGTTGGAAAAAGTACAGTTATTTCTAATTTAACCGAAGAAAGTTTAGACTTTACATTACTCCCAAACCGACGGACTCTCACCGATGAAATTATAATTCAAACTGTAGCTCAAAATGAACAATATTCATTAAATTGTCGGGTTCAACGTTTTAACTATACTCGTCAATATCGCCAGAAGTTTCCGGGAGGAATGGCTCATGTTTTGAGTCAGCTTTGGATCAATCCTCAGCAAGTTAAGCCTCAGTTACTATTTGATGGTCTACGAGGAAAAAATGAAGTCTCCTACGCCGCTACAGCATTTCCTAACGCCAAATTTATAGTTTTAGAAGCTCCCAATAAAGTTCGTCTCCAGCGAATTATCAAGCGGAATGATGCCTTTGATGCCGTTAAAGGTTTAAGCTCAGATACTCAAAGTTCAGACAATAAAAATGTTAGCTCAAATCAACTCAACAGTTTTGCAGCTTTAGGATTACCGGAGGCAAATTCTGTATTTAATTCAACAGAAGAACAAGAAATTTTATCTTGGGTTCGTGAGGGAATGGTTACGTCAGAAGAATTAATAGAAAAACTGAAAATTGTTGTCAAAGAACAGCAAAACTATCACTCCTTATCGACTCGACTAACCCTAGAGGAAATGGCATCCGAACGAACATTAGTCATTGATACTACAGTCTACAACCCTCAGCAAGCCGCTTCTCAAATCTTATCTGAATTTTTATCTAAATTTCAGGTAAATGAACCTGTAGAGTGCTTGTCCGTGAGTTAAATTAGCAACATTCTGCGACAGCATTCTGAGATGAATGAGAATTTCTGCCTGATGAGTTGAGTAGAATTGACCTTGAACCGATACAATTATAGGATGTGAGTGAACGGAAGTCAGAATGAAACGAATTTTAGGACTAGCAGCATTGGGGTGTATGATGGTATCGCCAGCTTGGGCAGAACAACCACTCTACGTTGCTTATCCTCCGACCGAACACAAAACCACCTCAAATCGTATTTTTTTCATTGGAACCGCTTCTCCAGATGCAGAAGTCACCGTGAATGGAGAAGTCATTGAACGGTCTCCTGCTGGTCATTTCGCGCCTTCTTTTTCTTTGGAGATGGGAGAAAATATTTTCCAACTCCGACACGAAGACGAAGAAATCACCCTTAAAATTAATCGTATTTCTAACTTACCCGAACTCCCAGAAGGAGTGGGATTTGTTGAAGATTCTCTCGAACCAAAAGTCAATCTGACTCGAATGCCAGGAGAGTTAGTTTGTTTTAGTGCGATCGCTCCTCCAAATGGTCGAGTTTCTGTTGAGTTTGCAGGTCAAAACATCCCGCTTTCTTCTCGAAATCAAGCCCTAGATTTGCCCGATAACTTTGCAGTTTTAACGGGAAACAATCAACCCATTGAAGTAGAAATTAGCAAATATCAAGGCTGTGCAGAGATTGGGAAAAGTTTCCCCGTTTCTCAACGTAAAAATCAGATTAATCTGGGTCAACCCCAATACAAACTGACCTTGAAAGGAGAAACCGTGACTCAGAATGCACCGGGAAATATTACAATTATCTCTCCGGCGGAATTTGAAATAGCGGAAGTAACAGTTGATGAAGGAGTCGCCCGAACTGGCCCTAGCACCACTTATTCACGTTTAACACCGTTACCGAAAGGAACGAAGGCAAGAATTACGGGGCGAGAAGGCGATTATTTACGCTTAGATTATGGAGGCTGGATTAAAGCTGATGAAACCCGAATTTTAACAGGAAAAATACCACCTCAATCCTTTATTCGGAGTGCAAGTTCTCGTCGAGTTGGAGACTGGACAGAGGTTTATTTTCCCCTACAAATTCCGGTTCCCGTTAGTGTCAAGCAGGATAATCAAAGTTTAACTCTAACCCTTCATAATACGATTGCCCAAACAGATACCATTCGCTTTGATGATAGCCCCTTGATTGAACGCATGGACTGGGAACCTGTTCTCTCTCCAATGGAAGAACAAGTTCAGGCTGTTCAGTACACGTTTCACTTGAAAACCCAGCAACAATGGGGCTATAAATTAAGATACGAAGGAACAACTTTAGTTTTATCTTTGAAACATCCACCTCAGATTGAAGACAGTACAGAATCAAGTTTTTTGGGTAATTTCTTAAGACCAAAACCCCTTGCTGGGATGTATATTTTGATTGATCCAGGACATGGAAGTGAGAATGATTTAGGCGCAAGAGGGCCGACCGGATATCCAGAAAAAGATGTGAATCTAGTTGTTTCCTATCTATTACAAAATGAACTAATTAAACGAGGAGCAAGAGTTTACATGACTCGCAAATCAGAGGAAGATCTATTTCCAAGGGATCGAGTCAAAATGATTAATGATGAAGAACCGGACTTATCACTTTCGATTCATTATAATGCTTTACCCGATAACGGAGATGCCATGAATGTTAAGGGAATTGGTATGTTTTGGTATCATCCTCAAGCCCACAGTTTAGCCGTATTTTTGCACAATTATCTTGTTGAAAAACTAGATCGTCCCTCCTATGGTGTATTCTGGAATAATCTAGCTTTAACTCGTCCGGCAGTTACTCCTTCTATTTTATTAGAACTAGGATTTATGATTAATCCGGTTGAGTTTGAATGGATTGTTAATCCCCAGGAACAACGAAAGTTAGCCGTTGCCTTAGCAGATGGAATCGTGGAATGGGTCGAAACAACCCAATAATATATTCTTTTAATGTAGTCTTTAAAAATTACCAAAAAAGAAGTAACAGGATAGGAAAAATTATCTCAATTTAGTCCAGATTAATTTTTGTTGCAGACACTTTTGATATAAACTTTTATGAACTATAATTTATCTGAAAAATTATATAAAAATTTATAAGAAATGCCTTTACCTACTTTCCTGATGGCAGGAGTTCAGAAAGCCGGAACAAGTTCTATATATAAGTATTTGGAACAACACCCTCAAGTCTGTCTCGGAACGGTTAAGGAACCGGATTTTTTACAGAGTGAGTTAACGCCAGAAGAAATTGCAAGTAAACAGGCTTACTACGAAAAACGTGCTTTCCGTTACTCTTATGAAAAGTATCTCGAAAACTTCTCAGAATGCACAGGTAAATTAGCAGTTGGAGATGGTTCTGTTAATTGTTTATTTCATTATCAAACCTCTATTCCTCGGATTAAAAAATATATTCCCGATGCCCAAATTTTTGTTGTATTACGCCACCCGATTGAACGCGCTTTTTCAGACTATCTCATGCACCTAAGAGATACGATTGATAGTCAACAAACGCTCCCTTTAGCTCAACAATCTCCATCATCTTTTCAGCTGCGGAAAGGACTATACTATGAATCTGTTAAAAGCTTTCAAGAAACATTTGGGCTAGAAAAATTCAGAGTTTATTTATACGATGATTTTTGTCAAGATTCATCAACAATGATCAAAAGTATATATGAGTTGATTGGAGTTTCGACTGATTTTGAAGCAGATACCTCTCAGAAATACCAGTCCGCAGCCATTCCTAAAAATCCTTTAGTTAACCGTTTATTACGAAAAGATAACCCGTTAAAAACAGCTTTTAATTCCACTGTAGGGGCAATTTTACCTCAAGAAAAACGCCAAGAGATTCGTTCTTGGCTCATCTCTAAAAACTCTCAATCTAAAGAATCTGTCTCTCTCTCGCCTAAAGATCGCCAGGTTTTATTAAACTACTACCGTGAAGATATTCTCAAATTACAAGATTATCTAGATCGGGATTTATCGACTTGGCTAAAATAGTAGTAGGTGCTTTAATCTTAAATTAGCTTTTACTCCAGTGACTCAAATCTTCTCCCAGTAATTGACTCAAGCGTTCGACTTCAGGAGCAAATTCTTTTTGAAGCACTTTCCTAAACTCTCGGTCTAGAGACGGGCGAGGTTTAACTTGAGTATTCATTTTTTTAATCCGAGCCTTCATTCCTTCTAAAATTGATCG
>JBCBCI010000043.1:0-47202 GCA_038530755.1 Cyanobacteria bacterium J06592_8
TCCCTTTGCCGTCTCGACTAAATCCCATTTGACTCTCAACTAATCGCCGAGAACAGAAATTTTTAATCTTATCAATCACTCGTTGAGGAATGTCTGAAGTTGAGATTTGAGGTGCATTTCTTTGGCTAAGATAGATGACTCCAATGGGTAAATAGAGTAAGGGTTCATAGTATGTGATATCTTCTGTATTTAAGTCCGTATGTGCCTCCATTAAGGCGTTATTGACGATATTAGTTAATACACCTCTATTTTCAGCAATACTGTGATAAGTAAACTGAAGTTGACCATCACTGAGGTTGTGCATTAACTCCTTGAATTTATTCTTTTCTGCATCTTGGGGATGTTTAATAATAGAAGCCAGAGAATCTGCTAAACAGGTTAACTCCGATAAACAAACCAATGTGCGATCGCGGAGTTGAGGATTTAACCCAAATACTGAAAAATTCCAATTCGTACCCCAACGCCGTTGTGCATTATACGCCACACAAAGCAAGTCATCAATATAGTCTTGATAAGCATTTGGATCGTCTGGATTTATAAAATAGTCTAATCCTAACTGTTTAACTTTTTCATTGATAATTTTGCGATGTTCTTCTTTTGGGAGTTGACGACAATTTTCAGGCGCATCGGGGAACTTTTCAAAATCATGGAGAATAAATCCAGCAATAACTAACCGCCTCTCTTTTTCTCCCACCAGTCGCATCACAGTTATATCGAGTTTTTCTAATCGTTGTTCGATTAAATTAGCGGGAAATAAACCATTAAGAAGATGGGTATTTAAAGATTGATCGCCTGCATTATCCCGCCGAACTTTTGTTTTTCCCTCAGCTTCTCGTCTTTCATCCAATTCATCGAAGAATTTACCGCCTTTCGCCGTTACCCCAATCGCAACTCTGAGTAAATTTGGGAGAACATACTCAGCAAAATCAGCCATGACTGCATCATCAGGATTTTGAGACTGAATGGCTTGTTGTAGTAACTTCAGAGTTAAGAGTTCAGAGGTTTCTGCTTCAAAGAATGGGTCATAGGGTTCAAAGTTTAAACCAAATTCTTCATCTTCTAACCAGCTATCATCCTCATCTATTTCTGTATCGATAACTTCCAGTTGATCGAACAGAGAGAGTTGTTTTGCTTCGGGTTCTGATTTTTGACGTTTCTTAGCCATTATTTACCTCTAATGAATCTAAATAGGTTGTGACTTGCTGAATATACAGGGGATACTGCTTTAAAGCCTTTTGAACATGACCAAACAATAATGTATGATCAATGTTGAGATATTGATGGGCGAGAATATTTCTTAATCCTCCTGACTGTGCAAGTTCTCCTGCTAATTGCAAAGTTAAAATTCCACATTCTCCAGATTTTAGAAATGATTCTTTATTGGTTGACACTTCTACTTTAAATCCTTGTTTGAGAATATGCTCATTGATATCAAGTGCTGCTTGAATGATCAGTTCTAGAAGGCGTTCAGAAATAATTTTTTGATCAAATTGTTCCAAATATTCTTCTAAACTCATTGATTCAAATCGCTTTAATTCTCGAAGATACTCGCTAATTACCGTGAGACGTGTAAAAACAACAGTTGGCTCAATTGTCATTTAACTCCCCACTCTTGTAGAAAGTTTTCAACCTGCTGACGGAGGCTTTTTTCAATTTCTTTTAAATCTTCGTTACTCATTGTAGCTTGCTTTTTAAAGTTTTCAAAGTCTCCTAATTTTTCTTCATAAATGAGGAGACCATCTCTAGCAATAAAATGAGCAATTAATGTAGAACATCTGTTTAAATCAACTACATCAATTTTATCACTATTAATATCGAATATTTCTCCGATAAGATTGGGAACTTCCCACCATCCAAAAGCCCGCTCTTTGACACAAGCTTCTCGCAGTTCATTATCAAACAGTGCGGCAAAATCCCAGTCACTTTTTGCATGAGTATCTCCTCTGGCGCGAGAACCAAACAAAATCAGCATTTTTAGATAAGGAATTTGACGAGGTAATTCTTCAGCTAAAGTTTTAAACCTCTGAAGTTCTGACCTAGTATTTTGATTCATGTTAAAAAATGTTTGAGAATATAGCGAACTACTTTCGATTTTATAATTCCCTATGAGGGATCTAAACTCTAAGACATCCATAGTTCCCCTCCCTGGCTTTTCAGTCAACTCGCTAACGTATCAATCAACAACGCAGACTGCCCAAAGGCGATCGCATAAGGTGTACTACCATGAATAGAATGGCGATCGCTAATCGGATAAATTTGAAAGTGCATTGGCAACCGTAGCCGCATCCGCACTTCCGCAACGGGAAACCGCAACACATAGCAAACTAACGCTTTCCGTTTCAGCCGCTTGTTAATTTCACCGATCCAATAATTCTCAGGTTGCCAAACTTCTATTCCTTTTAAGACCTGAACCCTCCAGGAGTCAGCCACTGCCTGTAAATCCCCTGAATAGATGAATTTCCAGTTCAACCGTTCCTCACGATAACGCAATAGTTTCATAAACCCTAAACAATATTCAAATCTGCCTTTGGGGATGGGTGTTTGAGTTCGATTTACTGTGTCTTGGCGTAACTTCTTAAATGCAACTTCTGTCATTGCTTCAATCTCAAGATTGCTTAAAATTCCCGGTAAATCGTAGGTTTTGAACCGATCTACTTCATAGGATTCTGTTAAATCATATAACCCACATTGTAAAGCACTCGAACCTCGAAAACTCGTGGCTTCCTCAACAATCGGATTCCCGGTTTTGCAATTAAAATTCTCTCGCCATTCTTCCCCTAATGCTTTGATTCTTCCTGCAACTCCGCCTAAGCTGGTTTCAAATACTTGCTGACAATCTTGTTTAAATTGTTGCTGACTCTCTCGATATTGTTGTTTAATGGTTTTGTGACCCAACTTCCAACATAACATTACCGATTGAAAGGCACCCCATTTTTGATAATATCCTCGAAAGTCGTTAATTTGCCGATACTTTTCTCGAATTTGATCGTAGAAAAAACAGCGGTCATATATTTGATTAGCTTCTAAGGGAGAGTCATCACCGGAAAAGAGGCGTTCGACTAAAAATTTAGGAATTAAAGCATAGGCGGTAAATTGCTGAAATTTAATCTCCTCTCCGTTGCGTTTATAACCGTTGTGTCTTCCCAGTCTTCCCAACCGTTGAATAAAGTTCCCCGCATCGGCTGATTCAAAAATTAGCAGGTTAATTTTAAAGTCTACTCCCACATCAATTGTACTGGTTCCTAAGACTAAATCTGCGGCAAGCGATCGCATTTTTTCGGCTTTTCCAGATAACCCCGTATTTTCCCCTACAGTTAACCCTTTGGCTGCAAATAATTCACTGAAAAAAGGAACTAACCGTTTCACCGCCGCGATAGAATTGAGAATAATTGCGCCTTGAGTACCGGGAGATTTTAAAAAGTGATCTAGAATGCGATCGCAATTTTCTTTTAACCAGGTTTCTGATGCACCTGTGGTTGATTCTAAGGAGATAAAATTCAGTTCAGTTTCTCGTAAAATCTGACGCCATCCTTGAGACTCTAAGGATTTAGACTCCTCAATTGAATTAGGAAACTGATACTTGTTTTCTTCTAAGGGGTTAATCTGTTTAATCCGAAATCCGGCGAGAGTTAATTTTTCGATTAACTGAGATTCTGGGGTAGCAGATAGGAATAAAAACTTTTTGTTGCGGTTGGTATTTTTAATTAACAACATTGTGTTAATCACATTAGAAATTTGAGGCGCAGATAAAGTTTGAAATTCATCAATGATAACGACATCGAAGTTTTTATCGATTCTTCCCCAGAGTTTATCTGGACTATCTTTTGGCATTAAATAAGCCCCTTTATGGAGATAATGAAAGATATCTGGGTTGGTTAAGAGGATTTCAGATTGGTTAGAACGAGTAGCGATCACGGCAGATTTTTTGAGATTTTCATTCTCTGCATAAATCTCTAATTCTGCACTACTCAAACGGTTCACACGGGGTTTGGGTTTGGGTTCAAACTGTTCAATATATCCTTGAATTTGTATCTCTTGATCGCGGGAAAGTTCATTGGTCGGATATAAACCAATGGCATAAAAAGCCGTTAAAAGTATTTCTAAATATGCCGCTAAACTTTTACCATCTCCTGTAAAAGCAGTATTCACAATCACATCAATATTGCGATCGCGCATAGCTTCGAGGGTTTGGGCTTGATGCCACATTAAACGCCAACCCGGAGGTAGCGTCACGCCCTTTGGGGTCTCATCAGCCGGACAGGAATAAACGGGTTTAAGGGTAATTTTTATCTCGGACTTATCCATAAGTAGTGTCCGTAAGTTGTTGATAATGCCTATGATATTGGTCAAAATAAAAGAGTGTCAAGCAAAATTACAGAAAAAGTGTACGGACAAATATGAGTCGTAAAGGTCAATCAATTACGTTGTCTCTGTCAGAATCAGAGAAAGCTGAGTTAGAACAGTTAGCCTTGGAATATGGGATGACCTGGGGAGAACGTCCCAATATCTCTAAACTGTTGAAAGCGATCGCCGATCACAAACTGCTGATCACTCCGAATAACGACTGGTCACAGGAACGAATTAAAGCTTTAGATACGGCTAGGTTAGCATTAATAGATGCCGGAAAAATGGCAGAAGCAGTCGCAATTGGGGAGTTATTACGCGATCGCAGTGAACTGACTATTCCGTTTCGGACAGAGATAGAAAGCTTTGTGAATAATCCTCAACCCGCTTGGCGACAAAAGATCGATAATCTTATTCAGCGTCAGCAACCCTTTCAGTTATTTTATCAAGATGCAGCCGAACGTCAGTGGAGTTATACTGTTCTCCATGCCCGCATTATGCCCATTGAAAAACGAGATTATCTGATTTGTCGCTGTCAGGAGTCAGAGGGAAATCGGGATATTGAGGGGTTGCAGCATAATTGGTCATTACGACTGGATCGGATACAGGATGCAGCAGTGACTTCTGTTGATCAAACTTGGTTATCTGACTTAGAACGGATAACAGTCGAGTTTCACGTTTATCGAGGGTTAGCCTTTGCTTACAGGAAGAATCAGCTTGATGATATCTTTGTGAGTGAAATTGAAAGTGAACCCGCGAGGAGGCGAGTGATTAGAAGTATTTTTAGTAGTTTTTGGTTTTTTCGGGAAATTGCGCCCTATTGGGAAGATTGCGAGATTATTTCTCCTGAAAGTGTTCGTCAGCGAGTCCAGGAAAAGGTGAGGTTAATGTGTCAGCAGTATGACCTTGAGTAGATTAGGCTAAATTTTTTTGGGTCAGTTTTGTTCGTTTTCCGGGTTTAGACACTTGAAAAACTGTCCCCAATTCAGTTAGTACGAATGAATGCGATCGCATTCAATGCCTTTGCTGGAAAATCAATGTAGACACTCGCCTTAAATAATTTACGAGTTTTGCCTGATGACGGTAGGCAGAGTAGCACAACCCGTTTCAGGAGAGTTTATAACGGGCTTTAAGCTGAATAAAAGTTAATCCTCTATTCTGTTCTAGAAATGTTCACTATTTCTTTTTTTCCGGTGCTTCTCTGTCTGGGTATTGCAGGTATTGCCTTCTGGATCGGCTTTGGTTGTCGTGAAGAAATTGTTCGGCTGTCTACCAATGCGATCGCCCTCTTCTGTTTACTTTTAGCTGTTAGTTTTACACCTTGGTTTATTTTACTGCTATTTGTTGTCTTCTTACTCGGTTTCAAAATGCCTAAAAATGATTGGCATTCCCAGATTTAATCTAAATGTGAAATAAAGTCCGCATTCGTTTCCGAACCCACACTAACGGATTGGTTTCTAAATCTTCATCATCCGATAAGCCTAATTCTTTTTTCCGTTCAATAAATTCCTGTTTGCGTTCAACTAACTTTTCTGCTATTTGATTGGCGAGTTGAGGATAATTGGATAAAAAGCTCTGAAAAAGGTTTCGACTCACAACAAAAACAATTGTTGTTTCTTTAGCTCTCACGCCCGCAGAACGATGAATTCCCATCAATAAAGATAACTCTCCAAAAAAGTCTCCTGCATCGAGATCGCGAATATGTTTATCCGCCTTTCTTTCGGCAATAATTTCAACAGAGCCTGATAAAATAATATGAAAAGCATCGCCTTCATCTCCTTCGTGGAAGATAAACTGTCCGGCTCTAAATGTTTGTCGATATCCGGTTTCTACTAAGCTTAAAATCTCTAAGTCAGTAAAGTTCTCAAAGTAAATTACTTTTCGGAGTAGATCCCTTAAGGAAATATTTTCAGGAGGTAACGGTTGAATCTCTTGCTGAGAACTTGAATCGGGTTTGTTGGGATCTGTTTCGGTTGGACTGAAGTTGAGAGATTCAAAAACCGATTTTAAGTCTTCTGGATTTCTCAGCCATAAGTCTCGTTGAGAAACTGGAATTCGGATCTTTTTATAATAAAGTTCATTGTGAATAATAAAGTTTAAAGAACTCTGAATAGGTAATCTCATCCGAGGTTTATTAATCCAAACTAATAACTCAAAGTTCATTGAATCTTCACCAAATTCTCTTAACCAAACTTGTGGAGGTGGATTTAATAAAATTCGAGATTCTCGTCGAGATGCGGCTAATAAAGCTTCAGTGACTAGAACCGGATCGCTCCCGTAAGCGACTCGTACCGGAATATGAATTCGACTATTAACATTTTCATAACTCCAGTTCACAATTCGATGACTCACTAAATCTGAATTCGGAACAATAATCGAGACTCCATCATTCGTCACAACAATGGTTGCTCGAATCGAAATTTTGCGAATGGTTCCTTCAAGGTCTTCTAATTGTACATAATCTCCGACTCGGATCGGTTGTTCAAACAGTAAAATTAAACCACTCACAAAATTTTGCGCTAACCCTTGAAATCCGAACCCAATTCCTATTCCTAAACCGCCTGCTAAAAAAGTCAGTGAACTTAGATCTAAGCCGGCGGCTTGAGGAATAATGATAAACCCCAGTGTAATCGTAAAATATCGAAAAATTGTGGCGAGCGCTTCTCGTGTTCCTTCTTGAAAACCGAGTCGAGTTAACAGATGCTCTTTGAGCCAATTACTGATATAACCAGAGCCAATAATTACAGCAAATAGTGCCACCAAAATTGTAAAAATTAAGCTCAGAGAAACAGAGATTTCCCCGACCGGAATTTGCTGAGTAAAAACTTGATGTAAAAATTGCAAGATATTCTCAAGGATATTCATCAAAGTCACTCTCTTGGTATCTCAAGATCAACGATAGCAGGCTAATTTAATTTTGAGGCAGCCATCAGAAGAATATCAAGCGAGAACCATCCAGAACAAAGCAATTAACATCAGACTCATCATTCCAATTAGATTCTCAAATTTCTCAAGGAGACGGGGCAGTGTGAGGGTGAAGCGTCGAACAATGAACAAATAAGCTAGCCATCCTAATATAGCAGTTAGGACTGCTTTGCTGAGATTCTCCAGCGTATAAACTTCAGAATACAAGCCATTGCCGACGATCAGTCCACCGAGTAATGGCAGCATCGGCATCCACAAGTTTGATTGTCCTTGTTCTTGTTGTTCATAAGGCAGAAAGATGAATTTCGCGAACACAATAGCCGTTCCCACTGCGGCAATACTCATGGCAATCATTGACCAATTTTCTAATCCTTTTAAGGTAGTTGTCTTCGCTGCAAAGCCAGCGAAGAGGGGAAACCCGGAAATTGAAAGGCAGGGAATAAGCATCGCCAGCCAAATTGAGGCTTTGGTTGGTTTTTTTCGTAATTCTTGGAAGTTCCGACTCGGTAAAGCACCTGCAAGCAAAAATAGGGCAGATTTGGCGAGACCATGAGTGAGGGCATAAAAGCCTCCTGCGATGGGGGAAACGAGAATAAAACCAAGCTGGGAAATAGAACTATAAGCCAGGGTGCGTTTGGTATCTTTTTCGAGGATGGCATAGGTAACGCCCAGAAATGCTGTGGCGATGCCGAAAATTTTGAGGACAGGATCAATTTCATCTAGAATTAATGCACAACGCAACAGGGGAAATACCCCAGTTTTGACAACAACTCCAGATAACATTGCAGAGACAGGAGTTTCAGACTCGGAGTGGGTCAAGGGTAGCCACAACCCAGAGATAAAAACTCCCCCTTTGCTGAGAAGTCCCAAAACGATCAGGGCAAAGGCTTCTGGCGGTGCATTTTCAAGTCCAGCAAATGCAAAAGAATTATTGGCTTTGTAGACTAATACTGCACCGACTAAATAGAAAAGCATGGCAGTATTACTGACGAAAAGATAGCGTAAAGCCACCCAGATTGAGCGATCGCCTCTCGGATAGGATATTAATAAAAATGCGGCCACACCAATCACTTCTAGTGCTACATATACACTGATAAAATCTCCACAAATAAAGACCGAATTAACACTGCCGTGAAGAATGATGGTTTGGGTATAAAAGAAAGCTTTTTTTTGCCGATTCCAACAGTAGAGAATAACTGCGCTTGTGACCAAAGCGTTGGTTAAGATGAAGTAGCTGCTGAATTGATCGGCAATCAGGGTCACTCCAAAATTATCGAGTAATTCCAGGTTCAACGCTGAGGGTTCGACAAAAAGCCGTACTGCATATCCTGCCGACACAATGGCGACGAATAGAGCCAGATATCGATCAAGTTTGGGAAATAGATAGAGAACAAACCCGGCAATGAGTGGAAGTGAAATCCAGGCGATCGTAATAGTATTCATGGTGTCAATGAATCAGAAATCCTTAAATATTGTTGAGAGAGGTTTGATGAAGTGATAGGCGGATCGGAAAATGAATCTTAATGGGGCATGGCTTTCTCTGTTTGATTAAAGAATAATGTTAAACAAAAACCATCCAGAATAATGCGATTAACATCACACTCATCATTCCGATTAAATGGTCAAATTTTTCAAGGGTACGAGGCAGTTTTACGGTTGAATGTTGTACCCAAAAAAAATAGGCTAGCCATCCCAAGCCGATTGTGATCAGGGCTTTGATAATATTGACAATGGTATAGGCTTTGTAGTATATAACGTTTCCTCCGATGAGCGCACCAATCAGTAGCGCGATCGCCTGCCAGAACCCCGATTTGATCTTGTCTAATCCGTCTCGCTGATGGGGAACAAAGATGAATTTGGAAAAGGAGATAGCGGTACCCACAGAGGCAATATTCATCGGGATGACTTGCCAGGGTAATAGACTTTTCAGCGTTAATGTCTTTGCCCCGAAGCCAGATAATAGCGGAAAGCCGGAGATGGATAAACTGGCAATCACCAGGGGAATCCACAGGGTTGTATTAATGGGTTGATGTTTTAATTCTTTGAAGTTCCGACTCGGTAAGGCTCCCGAGAGTAGGAATAGCGTTGACTTGACCAGGCCATGAGTGAGTGCATAAAAGCCACCAACGACCGGAGCCGCTAAAACAAAGCCCAACTGCGAAATGGTATGGAAAGCTAGCATACGCTTACTATCTTTTTCGAGGATGGCGTAGGTAACACCGAGAAATGCAGTTCCAACTCCAAAGACTCTCACAATCGGATCGACTTCTTCTAACATTACCGCACAACGTACCAAAGGAAAGACGGCGGCTTTCACCACAACGCCTGACATTAGAGCTGAGACCGGAGTTTCAGACTCAGAGTGGGTCAAAGGCAGCCACAGCCCAGAAAGAAAAATTCCACCTTTGCTGAGGAGTCCCAGAAAAATCAGGGCGATGGCTTCTGGCGGTGCGTTCAATAACCCGGCAAACGCGAAGGAGTGGTTGGCTTGATAGACTAAGATTGTACCCACCAGATAGAAAAGCATGGCGGTATTGCTGACGAAGAGATAGCGCAGGCCCACCCAAATTGAGTGAGCACTGCGAGAATAGGCAATCAGCAGAAAGGTCGCCACTCCGATTACTTCTAGTGCCACGTATACACTCATAAAATCTGCACAGATAAATGCAGAGTTGATGCTGCCATGCAGAATTAGGATTTGGGTATAGAAAAACGAGGTTTTATCACTAGGCCAACAGTAGAGGATGACAGCGGCGCTGACGATGGCATTCGTTAAGATAAAAAAACTGCTCAGTTCATCCGCAATTAAGGTAATTCCAAAATGATCGAGTAACTCGACTGTCAAGGGTGCGCCCTCGACAAACAGATAGATGGAATATCCCGCTGAAATTAAAGCGATGCCTAGAGCTAGAGATCGAGCCAGTTGGGGGATTAGATAAATGAGGAATCCGGCAAAAAAAGGAAGTGCGATCCAGGCGATCGTAAGGGTACTCATGGATGGGTGATTTACGGTGTATGGTTCTTTTCGATTTCGTCGCTTTCTAACGTCGGATTATCTCGTGCTAGTTTCATAACACCGACGAGCATTAAAGCTTGAATCGAAAAACCGATGACAATTGCCGTTAAGATAACTGCCTGGGGAACTGGATCTGAGTATGCTCCTTTTGGGGTTTCGGAAACAAGAACAATCGGTGTGAATAAACCGGATCGGGATGCAACCAGCACATAATAGGCGATCACTCCTGTACTCATTACATCCATTGACAGGATCTTCATCACTAGGTTCTTTTTCAGAATGATGCCAAAAAAGCCGCACAATATTGTGGCAAATACAAACGCTTCTAACACAGGAGTTGTTTATGGGGTAAGGGTCGATTGTAATGGTGTTTTTAAAAATAGATTAATACATTATTAATAGATTACCGAATAATTGTTAAGAAAATACATTTTCTCTCGTTTCAATTCTGTACCTCTGTTGTTTATTCAGCTAGAGTTGAGATAACGTTGCAATTATGATATCATAAAACTAGATGCTTTAATAACAAGTTTTTTTGCTGAATTGACCGAGTCAAATCAGCTTCATAGAACTCTTTCCGGTGTTTTGTCGTTAAAATTTTTGAGGGAAGAGGGATTCAAATTGTAAATCCTGGAGACTGAGGATAACGCCATTGTGAGTGATAACGTTCTGCAATCAAGGGTTGCATAAAAAACTGAGGCGGTTGACCAGAACGAACATCAATTCTTAACGCTGAATAAGGGCGGCGTTTTTGATCCCCATGACCATGACGACCTATGAACAGCTTCGATTTTGCCACGATATCGGTTTTATTGTTCTCTTGCCCCTCATACAGTTGGGGTCCTTCTGGTCTCTGACGGCGTAAACTATACCCACTTCCCCCACAAATAACCCAGTTAATATCGGAATCTGCGTGTCCGGTATCAACGGTATAGAGGTGTTCTAAGCAGTGAGCGTGACCATTGAGAACGAGATCGACAATGGGCTGATTTTGAGGGCGTTGACCGATTTCTTGAGCCACCGCATTCAAGACTTGACGCAAACGATAACGAATTCCTAAAGTTTGACCTTGATCCCATTTAGTCGCTTCCGTCACGTAGGGAGGATGATGAAAAAATAAGACCCGTCCGCGTACTTCTGGCGTTTGCCAAGATAAAATGAGTCGGTCTTGTAACCAGCGCAATTGTTCGATATCCACATCAGCCTCAGACTCAGCTTTCAGCTTTTTCTGAATATCAAAAATCATTTCATCAATTTGCTCAAGTTTCGCTTGATTATCATCGAGTTGTTCACATTCAGAGGGCTTGTTCGGATCGAGTTGACGAAACTCAGCCCGTAATTCTTGTTCTTCTTGTTCGAGTTGACGCAAACGTTGCAGCAATTGACGACGCTGTTCAACTCCGGCTTGAGTCTGAGGAACTGATATCGGAGCATTAAAAGTATTAGAATCAAGAGCAAAAAAATCAATCCCACCGTAGCGAAAGGTATAATAACGGTTCGGCAAGCGAGTAAACTGTTTGGGTTGATAGCGCAAGCAACGCCCTGTAGACGTTTCTGCGGTGTAATGGCGCGCGAGATGACGCTCTAGGTCTTTAGAATTCTCAAAGCGTTGGAGATAATCTAAAAAAGCCTGTGCATAGACATTTCCCGTCTCTGAACCTTGCCAACCGAGATCCATATCAATATAGGATTTCAACACATGACGAATCGGCCAGCTTAGTTGTGCAAAGAAGCCAGAAAGAAGCGGTATATTATAATAATCGTGATTTCCCGGTACCATTAGAAAAGGGAGATTAAACACCATCTGGTCATAGGCAATATTTTTGTAGTTATCGCCACCGACAAGAAACTCCCGATAAGGTTCAATAAAATTTTGAGGGTAATAACCCGCAGAACCCGTCAAATAAACCACATCACCTGTATGCAAAAGAAAGCGAGGATGATAGTTGCTTTGTTTGAGTAATAACTTCGCAACCTCTCGCTGGGGACTATGTCCTAAATGACGTCCTGTCCCACTATCTCCAATAACGAGAAACGAAAATTCGCTCGAGTCTGACTGTTCATCATCAATCACCAAGCGAGTTTGATCGATTGTACGATTAAGAATAGAAGATTCTTGCCAACGAACCCGTTGCTTCATTAAACGGATTTTACTATTGATGGGTGCATCAGTAATAGATTGCATAGAATGTTTGACCTAGCTCCAAGATGCGGAAAATTTTCGCGCCCCAACCCATCGAATTTTAACGCAACTTTTCCTTTTATGCCCAGGCGTTGATCGTTAATCAACAGATGAGCGCGATCGCTATTTTTGGGGTTATCCGTATTTTAAGCTAAACTCGATGTCTAGTATAGATAGATTAAGACATCTGACTCAATCATTCTTGCAAAGGGTTAGATGAATTTAATTTATTTACCCTTTTTCACTTAACCCGTGAACTCAGCACCAGCATCATACTAGACAGGGGGCTTTTTGTTAATGCTTATACAATCTTTTAACCGTCTAGTTTCTCCTCTAACTCGTCGTGTTCCACTGCGAACTATTTTAACTGTTCCTTTTATAATACAGCTCTTGGCAACCGTAGGACTAACAGGTTATCTGTCTTGGCGAAACGGACAACGAGCGGTCAATGACGTGGCGTCTCAACTTCGGGATGAAGTCACAAAACGAGTGCAACTTCGTCTCGAAAATTATTTAGAGAAGCCTCATTTTATCACTCAAATGAATGCTCGTTCAGCTCGTTTAGGAGTCCTGTCTTTTGAAGAAAAACAATTTTCTGAATATCTGCTTTGGGAACAAATTCAGCTTTTTAATTCTGTTTATGCGATTTATTTTGGCAGTGAAGAAGGAGAATTTATCTACGTTAAAAGAGAACCGGATGGTTCTTCAGTCGCTAAACGAGTTGAATTTCCGCCTGCACGCTATTCCTATCGCTTAGATGAAGAAGGAAACCGCAGTGAATTTCTAGAAGTTGATGAATATGATCCCAGAGTTCGCCCTTGGTATATTAATACATTACTGACTGAAAAACCCAATTGGAGTAAAATCTATACCTTTACCGGAGGAGAACTGGGAATTACCGCTTCGGATTTATTTTACGATATTCAAGGCAACTTTCGTGGAGTCATTGGTGTTGATATTATTCTCAGTTTAATTAGTGATTATCTAGAAAATATTAAAATCAGTGAAAAGGGTCAGGTTTTCATTGTCGAACGTTCCGGGTTAATGGTGGCAACCTCAACTGGAGAAAATCCTTTTACTGTTCGCAAGTCTGACAATAAAGCTGAACGCCTGGCTGCGACTCAGAGTCAAAATAAATTAACCGCATCCACCGCAGAATACTTACTCAAAAATTATCAACATCTCAGTCAAATTCAAGAGTCTAAACAACTTGATTTTTACTTGGAAGGGCAACGAAAATTTGTACAAGTCGTTCCCTATCAAGATCAATTGGGTTTAGACTGGCTGATTATTGTGGTGGTGCCGGAAAACGACTTTATGGGTCAAATTTATGCCAATACCCGCACCACCATTTTTCTCTGTATTGTGGCTTTTATAATTGCATTTGCAGTGGGAATTTTAACCGCCCAATGGGTGACAAAACCGATTTTAGGCTTAAATCAAGCGGCGAAAGAGATTAGTGAAGGACGATGGGATCATTCTATCGAATTATCTCATTGTTATGAAATTCGAGAACTTGCAGAATCTTTTCAGTCTATGGCGGGACAGCTTCAAGAATCTTTCACAACTTTAGAAGCCAAAAATGAGGCTATGCAACAGTTGAATGATTGGTTGACCGAAAGTGAAATTCGCCTTTATCAATTTCTAGAAAGTTTACCCGTTGGGGTTTTAGTTTATGATGGAATTCAAGATAAACTGACCTTTATTAATCAGAATGCTCAAAATTTATTTAGAAAAGGAATTGTTCCTGATACATCTTTAGAAAAATTTTCCGAAACCTATCACCTTTATTTAGCCGGGACTGAGCAAGTGTATCCGGCTAAAGCTCTGCCTTTAATTCGAGCATTAAAAGGGAAAAGTTTAAAAACTGAAAATATTGAAATTCGTCACTCCGATCAGGTCATTCCCTGTGAAGTTTTAGCTAAACCGATTTATGATTGTCATGGAAATCTTAGATATGCTGTCGTTGTTTTTGAGGATATTACTGAACGCAAGAAAGCAGAAATAGAACGCCAGAACTTTACTGTAGAATTACAGCTTAAAAATGAGGCTCTAGAACGGTTAGATAAACTCAAAGATGAATTCCTCGCTAATACATCCCACGAACTCAAAACTCCTTTAAATGGCATGATTGGGATTGCCGAATCGATGTTAGAAGGAGCAACCGGACCTCTCTCAGAATTCCAACAGAAAAACTTAATGATGATTGCCCACAGTGGACATCGACTTTCAACATTAGTTAATGATATTCTCGACTTTTCTAAACTCCGACACAAAACAATTGAACTTCACATTCAACCGATTGGACTGAGAGAGATTACTGAGATTATTTTAACCCTGAGTCAGCCTTTAGTTCGCCATAAAAAGCTTAAACTGATTAATGATGTCAGCCCAGACTTACCATTAGTCAATGCGGATGAAAATCGCTTGCAGCAAATTTTGCATAATATTGTTGGAAATGCAATTAAATTTACAGATCGAGGTTCTGTAACTATTTCTGCTCAAGTCATTGAAGACTTTCAAGAGAGTTCAAAACCTGAGATTGCAGTCACAGTTACGGATACCGGAATCGGAATACCCGAAGATAAAATTCATCGGATTTTTGAATCCTTTGAACAAGCCGATGGTTCAACCGCACGTCAATACGGAGGAACTGGCTTAGGACTCGCTGTCACGAAAAAATTAGTCGAATTACATGGCGGAAAAATTTGGGTTGAATCAACCGTTGATGTCGGCTCTCGTTTTACATTTACTCTACCCATTGTCGAAAAAAGTGATGCGGTTAAAATTGATCACTCTTCAGTTTTAGTTCATCGTTCATCGGTGATTTCTCTAGAAGAATTTGTCGAAATTCAAAACCCGGTTGAATTCATTAATCCTACTCATCATTTTTCAAAAAATACTTTCAATAATAATCAATTTAAAATTCTCATTGTTGATGATGACCCGATTAATTTACAAGTCTTGGTCAACTATTTGTGTTTACAAAATTATGCCGTCACTCAGGCGAGTAGTGGTTTAGAAGCCATGGAAATTTTAGAAGCTGGATATATGCCTGATTTAATTTTACTGGATGTGATGATGCCTCGTATGACCGGGTATGAAGTCACCCGGAGAATTAGAGAAACTTGGCATCCACATCAGTTGCCAATTATGATGTTAACTGCTAAAAATCAAATCTCGGATTTAGTGGCAGGCTTTGAAGTTGGAGCCAATGATTATCTCTCGAAACCTCTCAATAAAGATGAACTTTTGGCTCGAATTAAAACCCATATCCGCATCAAACAGTTGCGAACCGAAAAAGCCCATATTCGTAAAACTTTTGGACGCTACGTTACTGATGAAGTGGTTGCAAATTTATTAGAAAGTGATGAAGGCTTAAAACTCGGTGGTGAACGACGAAAGATTACAATGTTAACCTCAGATGTGAGAGGATTTACCGCTATTTCTGAACGCTTAAACCCTGAAGAAGTTGTGCAAGTTCTTAACTTCTATCTGTCTAAGATGGCCGATGTAATTACCGATTATCAAGGCACGATTGATGAATTTATGGGAGATGGGATTTTAGTCTTATTTGGTGCGCCTAAACTCAGAGAAGATGATACTGAAAGAGCTGTAGCTTGTGCGGTAGCAATGCAGTTAGAAATGGAGTCAGTTAATCAAGAGCTAACTCAGCAGGGTTTACCGCCCTTAGAAATGGGAATTGGGATTAATACAGGAGAAGTTGTTGTCGGTAATATTGGCTCGGAAAAACGGACAAAATATGGGGTTGTCGGGAGTCAAGTCAACCTCACCTATCGCATCGAATCTTATAGTACCGGAGGACAAATTCTGATTTCAGAATCAACATTGAACGAGATTTATACTATTGTTCAAGTCGTAGGAGAAAACCAAGTTCAACCTAAAGGAGTGAAAGAACCCATCACGATTTATGAAGTGGGTGGAATCTCCGGAAAACATAGTTTATTTTTACACAAAGAAGCAGAAATCTTTATACCCTTACCTCAACCTATTTCCGTACAATACACAATTCTGGAAGGAAAACATATCGGCGAAAACGTATTTCAAGGCTTCCTTGTCGAACTCTCTGCAAAGGGAGCAAAAATTGGCTCTTGTCAAGCTCAACAAGATTGTGTTCCGCTACCGCTAACGAATATTAAGCTGAACTTACTGGGTGCAGATTCAACTCTCGCCAGTGAAGATATTTATGCTAAAGTTTTAGAACAACCCGCAGATGTTGGGAATTTCTATATTCGCTTTACGGCTGAAGCTCCAGAGGTTAAAACGAGGCTTCAGAAACTTTATGAATCTCTCGATCAATCTGCTATCTCTAGTTAATGGGCTGCCTGAATGAGATAATAACTCCAGGATCAAGCCTCTGCGAGCAGTGCTTTGCAGCCAGGGCAAGGAGTATCAATTCAATAATAGTCTATGCTACAGCCCCAACCTCTAAAAAACATAAATCCTCATTTGGTGAGTTTTGAGGCGGTTTCTGTGTCAATATAGAAAAACTGCCTGGTTTAGTACAGATCAGCTCTTGTACAGTTCAGGTCACTTGAGAGGAAATATTAGGTCTAGAGTCTATGAAAGTTGGCGATCGCATTTGCGTCAAAACATCAATTATTGTCTATATACACCCCGAGCACCGCAATCAACCCTTTGACATTAAGGGCTTAGAAGGAGAAATTATCTCTATCGATCAAGATTGGCACGGTAGACCCATTAGTCCGAACCTCCCGATTGTAGTCAAATTTAGCAATAAGTTTAAAGCTCATTTCAAATCGGAGGAACTCGAAGTGATTTCAGGATGAGTCCATAAACTAGGGGACATTCAAAACGTTAACTCGTCCTGCGTCCCCGTGAAAACCACCTAAAAATATTAATATCGCCTTTCATTTCTTGCAGTTCTTGCTGATGACGTTTGGCCGTTTCTGCATACCATTGACAATGCCGTTCAAAGTCCTCTCGATGTTTAACTTCTTGATAAAATTCGTGAGTAGCCTGATAAGCCTGCAATATCTCAATTTCTGATTGTTGGATGTCTTCAAATTTTAAACGTTCCCACTGAAAGTTCATCTGCAAACTCCGGCATTCTTAGTGTTTAGTCTGAGAGTTGTCAATTTATTCTAGCAAAATCTGAAAGAACACCAACCCTAAACGATATCTTTGCTTCTGAGGGAAGTCTGTTAAGTCTATTCATTCAGTTTGTAGTGCAGAAAAACCTCCTGTTTAACTTGTCTGGCCTCTAATAACTGCAAGCGCGGTGCAACATTAGAGAGAAACCCTTGTCCTTCTACGGGAGTAGGCGCATTCACACCTCCGAGAATTAGAGGACAAACGGTTAACCAAAGTTCATCGATGAAATTCATCAAAATTAATGAACTCACCAGTTGACCTCCACCTAATATTGCTAGCCGTTTGAGTCCTCGTTGAATCAAGTTTTTAAACGCATCATTCCAGTCAATTAAATCTTGATTTTCGGAGAGAGTATTGGTTGTTATAAAATCTTGAAAACAATCATAAATATCAGATTGATGTGAAGAGTTACTGTTTGAAAATTCTTGTTTAAACTGTGTTAATCCTTGGGGAGTCGTTAGCAACCATCGGGGGACAGGCTGTTGAAAAAATCGTAAATTTGGGTTAATTTTACCTGAACTCGAACAAACCATTTGAATGGGTTGAGGGGATTTTCCTTGGCGTTGGCGGTGTTGCAATAATTCGGGTGAAGAAACGCTTAAAGTTGTACCGTAAGCCTGAAGGGTTCCACGTCCAAACAAAACGCCGTCTACTTTCGCAATTTGAGTCTCTAGGTGAGCTTTATCTCTAGCTGAACCGAACCGAGCCGGGGAGCGATTTCGATCCGCTATTTTACCATCTGCACTCATGGCGAGAATCACAGTTGTATGAGGACGATTACCCAAATTGTGGACACTGACATTATCCATTAATTTAATCTCACTTCTTATTAACGATTACTTTCTGTAAAAATGTCCGGAGCAATTTAGCAACTTCAAGTAATTTCTCATCACAGGTTCTCAATTTTTTGAAAAACACGTTTATAATAGTATACGATTTAATGGGATTTGCAAAATTAGCTGGTATGGCAGACACAACCCACATCATTTTAGGAAAACTGGGACTCATTTTAGCTGTAGGATTAGTATTCGCTTATACTGTTGCTTGTCTGGTTCTCCGCTTTGCTCAAAGTTGGTTTATATTTTTTCCCACTCGGAAAATCTTAGCTACACCTCAAGACTTAGATTTATCTTATCAAGAAATTTGGCTGCCCATCACCACAGAAGCCGGAAAAAACGAACAGGTTCATGGATGGTGGATTCCTTTTTCTTCGACCTCCTCAACCGAGGAACGAGTCATCCTTGATTGTCATGGAAATGGCAGTAATATTAGTGCAAATTTAGGCTATGCACAACGATTTAATCAGATGGGTTTGTCTGTATTTTTAATCGATTATCGAGGATATGGACGGAGTACAAAACGGGTTCCTTCCGAGACAAGCGTTTATCAAGATGTAGAACTCGCTTGGAATTACTTAGTAAATGAGCGAGGAATCAAGCCTCATAATATTTTTATTTTTGGTCATTCTCTGGGCGGAGCGATCGCGATTGAATTAGCCACAAAGCATCCAGATTTAGCCGGATTAATCGTGGAAAGCTCATTCACTTCCATTCGGAAAATGGTTGATTATCAAGGCAGATACTGGATGTTCCCGGTCGATTTATTATTGACTCAAACCTTCGATTCGATTAGCAAAGTTTCTCAGCTCAAAATGCCAATCCTATTTACTCATGGTACTGAGGATGATGTCGTTCCCGTGGAAATGAGTCGAGAGTTATTTGAGGAAGCAACCGAACCCAAACAACTTTTAATTGTACCTGGAGCCGATCACAATGATGTTTGTCAAGTCGGAGGTTCTATCTATCTTGAAGCCTTGCAGAAATTTCTGGAGGAGAATAGTCCCAGAACCGTTTAAGTTCTGAGTTTAAAATTAGACTATTCCCCTACTCTCTGACGAAGAAAACCGCTAAATGAGATTACTTCCAGCCGGCTCTATCCATCAAGCGAAGGGCTTCTGCATTCTTTTGACCATAAGCAGCAACATTCATCGAGTCACTTTTAAAGGTTCCAAATTGAGCTAACGCAGGTGCAACTTGAACTCCACTGACAACGGGGTATTCATTGTTTCCTTGAGCAAAGATTTTTTGAGCTTCCGGACTCACTAAATATTCTATAAACTTAACCGCTCCTGCTTTATTAGGTGCTGATTTTACAACCCCAGCCCCACTAATATTAACATGAGTTCCTCGACCTCTTTGATTCGGGAAAAACATCCCAACTTTTTCAGCCACTGCTTTATCTTCTGGTTTACTCGAACTCGCCAAACGTGCTAAATAATAACTATTCGCAATTCCCACATCACCGACTCCCGCAGCAACAGCTTTAATTTGAGCCGTATCATTCCCCTCCGGAGAACGAGCAAAGTTCTCAACCAGACCCTTCGCCCATTGTTCTGTGTCTCCAGCGCCATGAACTTCCAGCAGTGATGCGACCAAAGATTGATTATAGATATTGCTAGAAGAACGAATTAGCACTTTCCCTTGCCATTCTGAACCCGCTAAATCTTCGTAGGTTGAGAGTTGAGCCGGATTAACTTTGGCTTTATTGTACATAATCACTCTCGCCCGTTTCGACAGACCAAACCAGTGATTTCCAGGATCTCTTAAGTTTGCAGGAATTGCACCCGTGAGAACAGAAGAAGAAACAGGCTGAAAGATCCCTTCTTTTTGCGCTTTCCAGAGATTTCCCGCATCAACGGTGATCAGCACATCTGCGGGACTATTCGCACCTTCACTCTTAATCCGTTCAATCAACTGAGAAGCTTTTCCTTCTACCAGATTCACTTTGATACCCGTTTGCTGGGTGAAACCATTGTAAAGCTGATCGTCTGTATCATAATGGCGAGATGAGTACAGGTTAATCGTTCCTGTATCTGCAAAACTCAATCTGTTTTTGCTAAGTTCTCCTAACGTCACTGCGGCGATCGCAGTTCCACTTGCTAAAAATGCTCGTCGTGTAATTTTACTCATTGTGGCTTTACTCCTTGACAGACCGAACGTACAAAGGTTTAATTGTCTAAACCCTGGCTATAGATTAAAAATTTTGATGCAATTGATTCTCATATATTATAGGAATCGACCAATCATTTTATCACAAGACATCTATTTTCATTAAAATTTTTTTTGATTCAGAAGGTTTGGGTCACAGGGACTGGAGCGATCCTCAACCCACATTCACTTTTTAAGCAACGAAACTCGACACAGATAAACGCGATCGCCTGTACAAGCTAAAATATGTTCTATAAAATCAAGACTTGAAGATAGGAACTTTAAAAGCATTAATGAAAATAGCAGAGTTGGAAGAATCAGATATTCAGTAAAATTCATCCAAGCGATCGCTTGACAGAAACCGAACCTGTGTCATTGTTAAATCGTTGGGAATAGAAAATATCTCCGTGTTATTCTATCCATATTGCGATCGCTCGTAAGTTGGGTTGAGAGTTCTAGCATTTACAATTCTACTGCTTACTATATACTGTCAAACTGTCCAATAAAATCTTAAATTAATCCTGAACGTGCGAGACTCGGACAGAAAACCTATAATCTAAGTCAGTTTGACGGTTGAGGAGTAACTGACTTGAGTATACAATCTAGCACGGATGGTCTACCCAAATTGATGAATAACGATTTAACGCTGGTTAGCCTTCTACGAGACAGGGCGCAACACTTACCAAACCAAACCGCCTATACCTTTCTAGCCGATGGTGAAACCGAGTCAGGAACCCTCACCTACTACCAACTCGATCAACAAGCTCAAGCGATCTCCGCTTATCTTCAGTCTATCGGAGAACCCGGTTCACGAGCATTAGTCATTTATCCCTACACTGCTGGACTAGAATTTATTGCAGCATTCTTCGGCTGTCTGTACGCAGGGTTTGTCGCCGTTACAAATAATCCTCCTCATTCTGCCAAAGATCTCGTCAAAATATGCGATCGCCTTCAGTCTTCTGAGTCTATTGTCATCCTCACCACGCAAGGGCTATTATCTCACCTCAAGCAGCAAAGCCGCCAATATCCTGAATTTGAACCGCTTTTCGATCAATTTCCCTGTATTGCGACGGATACTCTACCTCCCTCAAACACAAATTGGGTTGAACCGACACTCACTCCCGATCACCTCGCCTTTCTGCAATATACCTCCGGTTCGACGGGAACTCCCAAGGGTGTGATGGTGACGCATCGCCACGTGATGCACAATTCTGCTTTAATTTATCAGGGGTTTGAACATTCTCCTCAAAGTCGCGGCGTGATGTGGTTACCGTTGTTCCATGATATGGGATTAATTGGCGGTGTGATTCAACCGCTTTATGGAGGATTTCCGGTAACATTAATGTCGCCTGTTTCGCTCATTCAAAAGCCACTTAATTGGTTAAATGCGATTTCTCGTTATCAAGCAACAACCAGTGGCGGACCAAATTTTGCCTACGATTTATTGTGTCGTCAAATTAAACCCGAACAGTTAGAAACACTCGATCTAAGTTACTGGGAAGTTGCCTTTTCTGGGGCTGAACCTGTTCGCGCCCATACCATTGAACAATTCTCTCAAATTTTCGCCCCTTGTGGTTTTCGTCGGGAGGCGTTTTATCCTTGTTATGGGATGGCAGAAACCACGTTATTTATTACGGGTGGACGCAAGAGTTCAGCCCCGATTATTAAATGTTTGGATAGCAAAAGTTTAGAAGAAAATCGAGTCGTTGAAGTCGAGTCGAGTCATCCCCATTTACGATTAATTGTCGGTTGTGGTCAACCCAATTTAGGAGATGAGGTAAGAATTGTTAACCCGCAAACCTTGACCGCTTGTGTGGAAGGGGAAGTTGGTGAAATTTGGGTCAAAGGGAGTGGAATTGGTTTAGGATATTGGAAACAACCCGAAGAAACAGAACAAATGTTTCGAGGATTTTTGGGTGAAGAAGGGCCATTTCTCCGAACGGCAGATTTAGGATTTTTGCAGGAGGGAGAACTTTTTATCACAGGTCGAATTAAGGAAATGATGATTCTTTGGGGGCGAAATCGTTATCCTCAAGATCTCGAACAAACCGCAGAAAATAGTCATCCAGCTTTACGCAAAGGGCATGGGGCGGCATTTTCGATAGAGGTGAATGATGAAGAATGTTTGGTGATTGCTTATGAGGTTGAACGGCGGTATTTGAGAACGTTGAATGTTGAAGAAATTGTTACAGCTATTCGGACAGCGATCGCAGAGCAGCATACTGTAGAAGTCTATGGAATTGTGTTGTTAAAAACGGCTAGTATTCCCAAGACAACCAGTGGCAAAATTCAACGGCGAGTCTGTCGTCAGAAATTTTTAAATGGTGAGTTAAATATTGTAGGAAAGTGGATGCAAAACGCTCAACAGAGTAGCTTGCAGGATTTGGCAAATCGGATTTGATGTTTAGGACAGTATCTCGATTTTCCGGAAAAATTAGATTTTCTTATAAAAATAATATTTTATTTTTTCTCTCTAAAAAAGTTAGCTGTGAGCTTACTTTATATTAAAAAATCAGCCTCAAAGTGTCACTCAAAAATGCTATGCTAGTAGCTGAAAATAGTGAGGAATATTTGTAGAATGAACTCAGGTGAAACGAACATGAATCCAGACGTAAAAGAACAAAAATTTTGGCAGAAAAATAGAAAAAAAATTATGGAGTTTTTGCTTCTGAGAGTCGGAGCAAATCTGCTTTGGAGTATTGAAAAATTGATTCCTAAATATTCTTTGATTGGGAGTAATCCTTTTTTTGAACGAGAACAGTTTGATTGGGTTCCAGAGTTAGAAGCGAACTGGGAAGTGATTCGTGACGAAATGTATGAAGTTCTGAAATATCGACATGAATTACCCTGCTTCCACGAGATTTTACCCTATCAAAATGCAGATATTAGTGCAGATAATGATTGGAGAACCTATTTTCTGTTTGGGTATGGAAACAAGGTTGATAAGAACTGCGAACGTTGTCCGGAAACAACTGCGGCTTTAGAGAAAGTTCCAGGAGTAAAAACCGCTTTCTTCTCAATCTTTTTACCCGGAAAACATCTTCCTGACCATCGAGGACCATATAAAGGTGTGGCGCGGTGTTTGTTGGGGTTAAAAGTTCCTGAACCGAAAGAACTTTGTCGCATTCGAGTGGCGGATGAAATTCGTCATTGGGAAGAAGGAAAATGTATGTTGTTTGATGATTCTTTTCGCCACGAGGCTTGGAATGAAACGGATGACACTCGTGTTGTTTTGTTTATTGATTTTGTCAGACCCTTGCGTTTTCCGTTGAATATTGTCAATAAACTCTTGATTCAAGCGATCGCGATTTCTCCATTAATTAAAGATGCTCAAGTTAATCAGAAATATTGGGATAAACGTTTAGAAGAGGTGTTTACCCAGAAAGTCAAAGAAGAGCAAGCACAGAAAGCATTATCCTCAAAATAGGCTTTTTAATTGTCTCAGTATTGGGATAATCAATTGAATCGTTAAACATAGATATCCACCCAGTTTCTTGAAGAGGCTGGGTTTTTGAGCTTAAGGATCTTGAGATCTAGTATCAGCATATCTTAACTTAAGTTCTATTTCTGAATTTCAGATATCCTGCAATCTTCATCTAACCCCGTCGTCGTCTATCTCATAATTGTAACGAGTTTAATTAACACGCCTTTCCGACTGGGTTTTGATAAATAAATTTTTATCAGACATCCTCTAAACGTTTGATGATCTCAGTCAATACTCCTGAATGAAATGGGTTGAAAAAGTGATCTACAGATTTTCTGTGTTTTTTATTAAAACGACTTTATCGAATCTAAAAACCTGTGATATTATACAGTTGGTGTGGCGATCACGACTTGATTTATGTGATTTTAAGTTAGACAGAGTGAGGAGACAAAGAATTGATGAAGCACTTCTCGTTATCTCTCTTACAGGAGAGACTCAGATGGTTAATTGTACATGGTATTGGAGCCAATCTACTTTGGAAGTTTGAAAAAATTATTCCACGATATTCTTTAATTGGGGATCAACCTTTTTTTGAGCGAGAACAGTTTAAGTGGGTTCCGCAGTTAGAAGCGAATTGGGAAGTCATTCGCCAAGAACTCGATGAAATCTTAAAATATCAGGATCATTTACCGAACTTCCAAGACATTTCACCCGATCAAATGTATCGAACCAGTACAGATGATATGTGGAAAACATATTTTCTTTTTGGTTACGGGAAGAAAGCCGAAAATAATTGTAAAATCTGTCCAGAAACGACACGAGCCTTACAAAAAATTCCGGGTTTAAAAACAGCCTTTTTCTCAATTTTACTTCCGGGTAAACATATTCCTGAACATCGTGGAACTTACAAAGGGTTTATTCGCTGTTTGCTGGGGTTAAAAGTTCCTGAACCCCGAGAAAAATGTCGCATCCGAATTGTGGATGAAGTGCGTCACTGGGAAGAAGGAAAATGTATGATTTTTGATGATGCTTTTCCCCATGAAGCCTGGAACGAAACGGATGGAATTCGAGTAGTCTTATTCATTGACTTCGTTCGACCCTTACATTTTCCGATGAATCTTGTCAATCAGATTGTGATTAGTATTATTGGTATGACTCCCTTTGTTCAAGATGCTAACCGCAACCAGAAATATTGGGATGAACGTTTAGAAAAAGCGATGAATCAGAAAGCTCAACAAAAGCAGCGAGAGACAGTTCTAACGAAATAAATACCTGTAATTCCCTGATTAGATTAAAATAAAGTCAGGGAATTTTTCTATTAACTTAGCCTAGTCCTTTTTAAAGGGCTTCATTTTTTAGACAGGGATTTGAATCCCTGGCAACGTTCCCAGACAAAACTGTTAATTGATCTCATGGGAATAGAACTGACTCACCCAACGCAAACTCGGTTTAATCGGCCCATCTTCTTCAAATAAAATCGGATGTTTTGGGGAAATGCGGTGTTCTAAAATCTCAATATCTTGCTGAAATGTAATCTCTGTATCCTTCTTAACTAAGGCAGCCAAGAACAAATTTAGAGGGGGTGGCAAAACCTTTTTGACACAAGAAAAAATCTGCACATCTAAATAATCTTCATCAATAGGTGTTCCCGTAAAAATTGTAAACAATCCAAACCGTATCGCTCCTTTCGTCCAATAATAACTAACATCATATCCAGGCCCGTAATAAGTGGTTTTTACAGAACCGTAAGCCTCTCCGACTAATTTTCCGACCAACATTTCAGAGAGATTATACTTTTGAGTAATTCGGTGGGTTAAAGTCGGCCCATCAATTTCAACACCATCACTAATGGCCTCTTCAAAAGTTTGTTGGTGCAAACTCGCTAAATGAGACACATCCACACTATTTTCTAAATATTGAATCAGATCGGTTTTCACTTTCCAACGCTGCACCGATCGCAGAGGAGTCCACTCTTTAGAATAGCACTCTGGAACTTTGGGAATTTCCCAGTCTGGATCTCGATCTTGATGGTGATAATACATAAAAATCAAGCCATTCAGTTCTCGCACAGGCCAGCTTTTAATTTGAATTTGGGGTAATTTATCGGTGTAGGGAATTTTGACACAATGCCCTTGACAGTTCCACTCCCAACCATGAAACGGACAACGAATACTATCTCCCGTAACCGTTCCCCCGTATCCTAAATGAGCGCCAAGATGGGGACAATGAGCGTCCAATAAATGCGGCGTTCCATCTTCGGCCCGAAATAGAACCAGATCTCGACCAAAGTAATGTAAAGGTAACACGCCTTTAGCCGGGAGTTCGTCGCTCGTCGCAATACGAAACCAACTATTGGGGAACGGAGAGAGTAAATGGCTGTTCATCGCAGTTGTGATCAAATCGCCCTATGGTACTTAGAGTTTTACCGCAGCACGCGGTCAACGGCAAGCCCCGGATTTAAAATCTGAGGAACCATTGACATCAAAATGCTAAGATTTGCAGTCCGATGGTCAATGTTTTTTCATCGGTTTCACTAACTTTTCCGCGTAAAATGGACGATAGCTGAGAAGTTCACCCAAGTTAACTTAGAAAAAGACTCAGAATTCTGCTGACGAGAGAGGAAAAACTCTGTATCCTAATGGAGTGACAAAATTATGGTCTCTGAATGAACAGTTCAGATCATCCTGGAATCAATACCCTGGTTGACCTCCTGCGGGAACGATCGACCCAACAGCCTCAACAAGTCGCCTACCGATTTTTGGTAGACGGCGAAACTGATCAAGTCTGCCTCAGCTATCAAGATCTGGATCGAGAGTCTCAGGCGATCGCAGTTCACTTGCAGTCCATTTGTAAGCCGGGAGAGCGAGCCTTACTGCTGTATCAACCCGGTTTAGATTATATCAAAGCTTTTTTTGGCTGCTTATATGCCGGAGTGGTTGCTGTTCCTGCCTATCCACCTCGACCGAACCGTTCGCTAGAACGAATAGAGGCAATATTAGCCGATGCAGAAGCAACCGTTGCCCTCACTAGCCAATCGATTTTCTCATTAATTCAGCGACAACTGGACCAAGTTCCACCGCTTCAGACACTGCATTGGGTCACTACAGATACGCTGACCGAAACCCTCGCGGTCAATTGGCAAGAACCCACATTAACGGCGGAAACTCTGGCATTTTTGCAATATACTTCGGGTTCGACGGCCGCACCGAAAGGGGTAATGATTAGTCATGGGAATTTATTACACAATTTAGCCGCAATTCATCGCTGTTTCGGTCATTCTCCCCAAAGCCAGGGCGTAATTTGGTTGCCACCCTATCACGATATGGGTTTAATTGGCGGCGTGTTACAGCCGCTTTATGGCGGGTTCGGGGTGGTGTTGATGTCGCCGTTAATGTTTTTGCAACGTCCTCTACGGTGGCTAGAAGCCGTTTCTCGTTATCAGGCGACAACCAGTGGGGGCCCCAATTTTGCCTACGATCTTTGTGTCCGAAAGATTCCGCCTCAACAACGCGAAGGGCTAGATCTCAGCAGTTGGAACTTGGCTTTTAATGGCGCAGAACCGATTTACCATGAAGTGCTGGAACGCTTTACCGAGGCGTTTGCCCCTTATGGGTTTAGACGAGAGGCGTTTTATCCCTGTTATGGGATGGCAGAAGGAACGTTAATTGTCAGTGGAGGGCAAAAAGCCGCTCAACCTGTTTTAGCCACAGTACAAGCCACAGCTTTAGAAGAAAATCAAGTCGTTTATGATTTTGTCACCCCAGAAAATCGTCGAACCGTTGTCGGATGTGGACAAAGTCTCCCCGATCAAAAAATTGTTATTGTTGAGCCTGAGACCTTAAATCTTTGTAAGGATAACCAAGTGGGAGAAATTTGGGTTTCAGGCCCAAGTATTGCTCAAGGATACTGGGGAAAACCAGAGGAAACCCAACAGGTCTTTCAGGCTTACATAGCACAAAATCAGCCCCAGCCGTATTTGCGAACGGGAGATTTAGGATTCTTAGCCGCAGGTGAATTATTTGTCACAGGGCGGCTCAAAGATGTGATTATCATTAATGGTCGTAACTATTATCCCCAGGATCTCGAACGTACAGTGGAACAAAGTCATGGTTTAATTCGACCCAATTGTTCAGCGAGCTTTTCAGTTGAGGTCGATGGTGAAGAACGACTGGTGATTGTTGCTGAGGTAGAACGCCACTATCGGGACAACCGTTGGGCTGAAACTAATTCCAAAAATGGAGCAACCCAATCATCCAAAGTGAAGGCAGTGATCCAGTCGATTCGTCGAGCTGTGTCACAGCACCATGACTTACAAGTGTATGCGATCGCACTGCTGAAACCCGGCGGTATTCCCAAGACATCGAGTGGTAAAATTCAACGCCATATCTGTCGAGCCAACTTTCTTGCCAAAACCCTCAAAACCATTGAAGCCTAGAGGGGTTGTCCATTGGTTAGAATCAAAATTTTTAAGAATCAAGGGAAATTTATCCGGAAGCGGATGCCGTCTGACCGGATAAATGACCTATCTCAAAATTTAGCTTTTTAGCGAAATCTAGAGATTTTCCCGGAAATTCTTCTACTTTCATGGCTGTCATGGCAAAATAACCATCATGTCTTGCCCAAATCAAAAATCAGAAATCTGTACCAATCAATATCGGGGACACACAGGGCAAAAAATTTCCCAGGGCTACCCCCTAAACTGGAGTGATGCTAAATTTTTAGCGTGATAGAGGAGTGAATCATGCAACTATTGAACGAGTCATTGAATGGAAAAACGGCTCCAGAGCCAACGGGGATAACGCTGAACCCCCAATCTCCTGTGGACTCCCCTGTATTGTTTCAGGATGCTCAGGCAATTCAAGTTTGGTTAGTTACTCAACTCGCAGAACGACTCGGACTTGAACCCGATGAAATTGACCTCGACGAAGATTTTGCCAACTATGGTTTAAACTCAATTGAAGCGGTAAACCTCTCTGGAGATTTAGAAAATCTACTAGGCCGCAGGTTGCCTCCGACGATTCTTTGGGATTATCCCAATGTGGCAACATTATCAGAATATTTGGCAGAGGACACTTCACGCGATGCCAGCATTAACCTCTCTAGCAACAGCATTTCACCGGAAAAAGCTCAGGAACTCTTAGCCCGACTCGATCAAATGTCCGATCAAGAAGTCGATGACCTTTTAAACTCGATGTTGTCAGAAGAGGAAAGTCGTTAATGACCAAAACATCACAACAAATTGCCCATCTCTCATCGACCGAAAAGCGATCGCTATTGGCAGAGTTATTGCGTGCTAGGGCAAAATTAGCCACACCATCCGATATCCCTTTAGAATACTATCGTTTTGAACATTATCCGGAGTACCGCAAACTCAAGCAACAACAGCAGGAAATTGCAGCGCTGGGAATTGATAATCCGTTCTTTGTGCCTCAAGAAGCGTTAAATAGCAATACGGCAATTGTAGCCGGACGAGAGCTGATCAATTATGCCACCTACAACTACATCGGAATGTCGGGCGATCCGGTTGTGAGTCAAGCGGCGAAAGATGCCATCGATCATTATGGAACTTCTGTCTCTGCGAGTCGGTTAGTGTCCGGAGAGAAACCCCTCCATCGGGAACTCGAACAGGAAATCGCTGATTTTATTGGTGTAGAAGATAGCATTGTCTTCGTGGGCGGCCATGCTACCAATGTGACAACGGTGGGACATTTATTCGGACAAAATGATCTGATTGTCCATGATTGTCTCAGTCACAACAGCTTGTTACAAGGATGTCTGCTTTCGGGGGCGAGTGCCGTTGCCTTCCCTCATAATGACTGGGACGCGGTTGATCGTGTTCTTCAAGAACGTCGTCATCGCTATAAGCGCGTTTTAATCATCGTTGAGGGCGTTTACAGCACGGATGGAGATATTCCTAACCTTCCTGAATTTATTGCCGTTAAACAGCGTCACAAAGCCTTTCTGATGGTTGATGAAGCCCATTCGATTGGCGTACTTGGCGATCGCGGGCGTGGTATTAGCGAATATTTTGGCATTGATGCGCGAGAGGTTGATCTGTGGATGGGTACCCTCAGCAAATCTTTTGCCAGTTGTGGCGGCTACATTGCAGGTGTCCAGGCTTTGGTTGAATATCTCAAATATACCGCTCCTGGTTTTGTGTTTAGTGTGGGAATTTCTCCGCCTAACGCCGCTTCGGTACTGGCGGCTATTCGAGTCTTAAAAGCCGAACCCGAACGAGTTGCCCAACTCAAAGATCGCTCAAAGCTATTCTTAGAATTAGCCAAACAAAAAGGTCTCAATACCGGAACGAGTAAAGATTCTCCCATCGTGCCGATTATTGTGGGTGATTCTCTCAAGTCAGTACAGTTGTCTCAAAATCTATTTAAACGGGGGATTAATGTACCGTTTATGATTTATCCTTCCGTTCCTCATAATGGGGCTCGTCTCCGCTTTTTTATTACTTGTAATCACACCGAAGAACAAATTCGCTCAACGGTGGAGATTGTAGCAGAAGAAGTGGAGAAGATGCACTAGCAAAGATTTTTAAATGAGAGGTTAGTCCTTCCGTGAGAAAACGCTAACCTCTTTTAGAGTAAACAGTACACAGTGATTCTATTTTGTCTGCAAATCTGAGAATTCTAGATGAAAATAAGAGACTTGACTTTTTTTTCAATTCTTTCATTAAATCTATCACTTACTGTTTACTTTCTAATCAACCGAATCTGACATTGTTCAATACATTTCATACGTGAATTATGCGAGTTTTACTAATCTACCCGATTTTTCCGCAAAGTTTTTGGTCATTTGAGAGAACGCTAGCATTAATTAAACGCAAAGCACTCCTCCCACCACTCGGTTTAATTACCGTTGCTGCAATTTTGCCTCAAGAGTGGGAATTTAAACTGGTTGATCGCAATGTTCGTGAGGTAACAGAAGCTGAATGGGACTGGGCAGATCTTGTACTTTTATCTGCCATGATTGTTCAGAAAGAAGATTTAATTTCTCAAATTAAAGAAGCCAAAAGACGGGGTAAACCTGTTGCGGTTGGTGGCCCTTACTCAACGTCTTTACCCCACGAAGTCCAAGAAGCGGGTGCAGATTATTTGGTTGTAGATGAAGGTGAAATTACCTTACCGATGTTTGTCGAAGCTTTAGAACGAGGTGAAACCAGTGGGTTTTTCACCGCGAATGGTGAAAAGGCAGATATTACAAAAACACCAATTCCCCGCTTTGATCTCCTCGAAAGAGATGTCTATGAAACCATTTCAATTCAATATTCTCGCGGTTGTCCCTTTCAGTGTGAATTTTGCGATATTATTGTTTTGTACGGTCGCAAACCCCGCACTAAAACACCCGCTCAACTCATTGCCGAACTTGCTCGTCTCAAAGAACTTGGCTTCAGTCGGGCTGTTTTCTTAGTAGATGATAATTTCATCGGCAACAAACGTAATGTCAAACTATTGCTGAAAGAATTAAAAGTTTGGCAGGATGAAAATGGTTATCCCTTCCGATTCTTTACAGAAGCTTCGATTGATTTAGCTAACGATCAGGAATTAATGGAATTGATGGTTGAGGCGAACTTCTACTCTGTCTTTATGGGAATTGAAACCCCGGATGAAGCGAGTTTGACCCTCACCAAGAAGTTTCAAAATACTCGCGACTCTCTCAGTGAATCTGTGGAGAAAATTTCGCGGGCTGGTTTGGATGTCATGGCCGGATTTATTATTGGCTTTGATGGAGAAAAAACCGGAGCAGGTGATCGCATTGTTCAGTTTGTAGAGAAAACTGGAATTCCGATGGCAATGTTTAGTATGTTGCAAGCTCTCCCCAATACGGCTTTGTGGCATCGTTTAGAAAAGGAAGGACGGTTATTAAATGCGGGTGGAAATATTAACCAAACGACATTAATGAACTTTGTTCCCACTCGTCCCATTGAAGAAATTGCCCGAGAATATGTAGATGGTTTTTGGTATCTTTATGACCCTCAAACCTATCTAGATCGGGTTCATCGTTACTTCCTGAAAGTGGGTAAGCCTCGAAATCGGGTGACTCGCCGTAAACTAACAGATTGGGTGACGTTAAAAGCGTTATTAACCGTCTGTTGGCGTCAAGGTGTCCTTCGCAAAACTCGTTGGACGTTTTGGGTTTATTTGGTGGATATTCTGAGAAATAATCCTCTACTTTTTGACCGCTATATTTCTCTGTGTGGTCATTTAGAACATTTCTATATCTATCGCCAAATTGTTCGTGATCAAATTGAGGCCCAGTTGGCTGAATATTTGAAAGAAAAAGCCGCAAAGGAAGTCCAAGAAAAAGCTGTCGAAGAAGTAGCTGTTTAATTCGACCTTAAAATTCTCCCCTTGCAGTTAATAGATATAATCCCTCTATAATCTCCCCTATAAGGAGAGATAAAATTGCCCCCTCTCCACCCTCACCAAGCTTCTTCTGAAAGAGAGAAGCCTCTTCCTCTCCTAAAAGGGAGGATTAGGGAGAGGTGAGAGGCCTGGGGAGAGATTAACACTAAGCATAAGGCTTATGCCCCTACAATTACTACGGGTTTAACTGATCGTAAATTGCCCAAATTGCCATCGCCCTTAAATAATGACTCGCCCGAAACGTTTTATTCGCCGTAATAGCCTCCGGTGTCCGAAATTGTAAGCCGTTGTCATAGATTTGCTTCACCACAACTTTGGCTAAATTTAATCCTTCTTGTCTCATTCCCATTTGAATGAGAAATGCAGATAAGCCAAAATTAATCCCGGTCCAAACTTCCAAAGGATGTGTATCATTCGGATTAACGGCTTCCCCATTTTCTCGAACGCCATTGGCGGCACCCAGTTGACCTTCATAGAAGTTTTTAAAGCAAGATTGGTAAATGGTTTTCAATGCAGAAATAGTTTGTTCGGGAGGAACAATATCAGGTAATCCTAATCGTCTCGCATAAAATTGACCACAGAGTTGATCTGCCATCACTACATCAGAACCACTCTCACTATCAAGCTGAAAATATTGACCATTCCATAGCTTCTGATAAATTGGTTTCGACTGTTCTAGCCAGGTTTGATAGGTGGAAATTGTTTCTGAAATTTGAGTATTATCTGAGGCTAAATATTCACTTTTCTCTAAGTATTTCCCAATTGCGATCGCCGCTTCTAATGCTGCTAACCACAATCCTCCACAATAAGCACTCACGCCTTTCAATTTCCAATCATCAAAAGTTTGGTCAGGTGCGCCACTATTTTCAGGGATTCCGTCTTCGTCTTTGTCAAAGGTTTTGAGATAGGCTAAAGTTTCGACAATTGCCAACCAACACTCCTGTAAAAATTCAGAATCTTCACATCCAGTTAAGACAAAATCTCGATAGACTTGCAATACAAAATCACAGGGCAAATCCTTCCATAAATTACAATCTTGATAACTGGTATAGTTGGTTTTTTCCCAAGGATGTTCGTTCGGTGCGCCTAAGTCGTGAGGTGTTGCCCCGATTTCTTTGCGAATAGCTTCGGCTTGATTATATCCAATAATACGAGAGGTGTTATCTCCTTGAGAAATCGCGCGGGCGAAGGCAAGTAATACTGATTTATCTAACTCCGGCCATAATAAAAGTAACCCAAATGAGCCGTATAATCGCACATCCAAACTCTCATACCAGCGATAATCAATACATTCTAAAACGGCAAACAAACCTTTGGGATTATTTTCATCGGCTGCACTCCATAATGTTCCGCCATCAGTTAATAAATAGAGTTCATTAAATAACGCCATTTTGAACCAAGCGGGTAAATCTTCACGGTTAAGAATTGGGTTTTGCCAGTCGAGAATATGGTCTCGCCAAGTATCCGAATGTTTCATCGCAGTGCGGATCATTGACCAAGCATTCTTACCATTTCGACCAAAAAAATCAGTGTAGCGACGATAATAAGAAACTCCTGACTCAAACTCGGTCATCGGTAAATCCCATGCTAATATGAAAGGAATTTTTCGAGTTTTTCCCGGTCTAATCGTAAATTTAACCGCTAAAGCGACTCCAATTTGTTCGCCTTCTGCGGCTGGATGTTCGCTTTCTTCATCTAATAAAGAACCATCTTGAGCAAAATATTGTAGGATTTCTTCTCCAGTTCCAGACACATTCCAACTGGTTTGATAATAAACTTCAACCGCCGGATTTGTAATCGTTGCGATCGCCATTTGTCCTTCGCCTTCTACAACTTCTTCACTAGCACTCAGGCGCGACATCAAACAACCCATCCGATGAAAATCTTCAACTAAACGATTAAAATTACCGACACTATTTCCCCAACGGGGTTGATATTCATAAACCGGACTACCATCATCTCGAACTTTAACTTTGGGTTGTTTTAATTCATTCGTAAACCAACCGATTGTATTTTGCCAAGTCAGGAGAATACTCAGCGTAATCGGTTGATCTGTGGGATTATGAGCAATCCATTCAAAAATTGCAATCGGATAACTGGTTTCTTGATAATTTCTAGCCCAAACTGGAGAAAATTGTTCGCAACTAAGTTGAGCTTGAAAGACATTTTCATAGACAAACCAACTGCGAGGATAAAGGGCGTGATAGGTTCCAGTTTTCCGCTCCTTAGAAGAAGCCGGATACCAATTCCAAGCCGACAAACTTCCGTCTTCTGGGGGTTCAGTGCAGAGGGCATAGGTTTGAGTTTTGCCATTAACCTCCTCAAACACACTAAACTGACAGGCAGGTAAACTGCGGAAAATATGTTCACCGCCATCGAGATGCCAAAGGTTAAAATCTCCTCGTGATGAACGACCAATACAACCCGCCCCGAACCCACCGAGCGGCATCCCATGCCAGGAGCCATCATCGAGGTTGCTGCTGTAACGGACAGTATAGGGCTGCTCCCAACCTAGACCAATCGGACGATTCCAGGTGTAAGGCGGTATGTCGTGACTCGTGGGTTGATTCATCATACGCTAGATTTTATCAGAAAAAGTCGGTGATAGCGGTTTTCAATGAGGTGGCTCATAATGATAGCAGAAGGTAAACCCGCCAATTCTGTCTTCTGATGTCACTCAATCAATTGCTTTATTCTTCAATTTTACCTACTCATCAACTCCCCCAAGCCTGTAGTCAGTATTCAACCGGATTTGATATGGCTCTTACTTTTCTAAATTAACTTTCTTGATCATTAACGACTCAAATGATTCCCTCAAAACGTTTATATTTACTATTGTTATTCGGAATGGCAGTTGCGCCAGTTATTGCTATTTTATTTGATCAAGCAATTAGTTTAATAATACTGGCAGTGTTTGATTTGATTCTAATCTGTTTAGCGGTTGGCGATGGGGTGGCTGTGAAACCTCATCGAGTTAAAATAACGCGAATTCCTTTAAAGAAACTTTCTATCAACCGCGATCATAACGTTACTCTATTGGTGGAGTCTAGCGAACAAAAAGCCAATATTATCTTGCATGATGATTATCCTTCAGAGTTTGCCGTTTCTCCGCCGAGTATTTCAGCACAAATTGAACCCAATAAAAGTCAAGAATTAACTTATCGTATAAACCCCAATCAACGCGGTGAGTTTCAGTGGGGTAATATTCAAGTCAGACAGTTAGGGAAGTGGGGGCTGGCTTGGCATCAATGGCAAATTCCTGCAAGTCAATCAGTGGCAATTTATCCAGATTTAGTGGGGTTGCGATCGCTGTCTATCCGTTTGAGTTTAGAAAACACTGGTACTATGCGTCAAAAGCGACGACTGGGAATAGGCACAGAATTTTCTGAACTTCGCGAATATGGTATTGGCGATGATACCCGCTTCATTGATTGGAAAGCAACAGCTCGTCGTAGTCGCCCCCTAGTCAGAGTTTTGGAGCCGGAAACCGAGCAAACTTTAATTATTTTGCTGGATCGAGGTCGGTTGATGACTGCCCAAGTTCAGGGTTTAAAGCGGTTTGACTGGGGTTTGAATGCTACTTTGTCCTTAGCGTTGGCTGGGTTGAGTCGGGGCGATCGCGTAGGAGTCGGAGTATTTGACCGTCAAGTCAGCACTTGGATACCATCACAGAGAGGTCAACATCAGTTATCAAAATTAATAGAAAGTCTTACCCCGATTCAACCCGTTTTGCTCGAAGCCGATTATGTGGGAGCCGTTAACAGACTGGTTCATCAACAATCTCGTCGCGCTTTGGTGGTTGTGATTACAGATATTGTCGATAGGACTGCTTCAGGGGAGTTATTGGCAGCATTGGCAAAGTTAACGCCTCGTTATTTACCGTTTTGCGTGACTTTGCGCGACCCTTTGGTGGATAAGTTAGCTCATACGGCTACTGTTTCTGGGAAAAATCAGCAGGTACATGAAAAAATTTCTGCTGCTTATTCTCGTGCGGTAGCAATAGATTTGTTATCTCAAAGAGAGGTTGCTTTTGCTGAGTTGAAACAAAAGGGAGTTTTGGTTTTGGATGCGCCTGCAAATCGGATGAGTACAGAATTAGTCGATCAATATTTACAGCTAAAATCTCGGAATTTACTGTAGTTAATTGGGTGTTTTTGGGGATACTAACAAAGTTAGGGATCAAAATTTTTGTAGTCTATATTTGTGAAAAATGCTATATTTTTAATAACAGCAGCATTTCTGTTTTATATTGAATCTTCTGTTTTGATCAAGCTTTTTAAAATCCCGATAATCTGACCTAAATTCCCTAAAAAATATTCATTTATATCAATAGTAATCGTTTGACCTTCTAATTCCATAAATTTCCAGAGACTACCTGTTGTAATCACTCCAGATATTTTTTCAACTTCATTTCCTTTTTGCTGATTAAATAACTGAGCAGCAATCATTTCTGCCATGCACTGACCTAAACCTGTTTCTATATTGTCATTTTTGGCTTCTACTAAAGTAACAACTGGAGCTTCTATAATTAACTGTTCAGGGGATTTACTAATCAGAAAATCGCAAAATCCATTTAAACCTCTTTGAGAATCAACTGTAAATTCTTTGCCAGAAAATAGACTGATTTGATTTGAATATTGTTTTTTGAGTTCAATTAATATTGGCATAACGATCAGTTCTGAACGGGATTTTTCTGAATTAATTGCTAGAGCTAAGGGAATATTATAATCCAGGGTTTCCGATAAAAACTGGCTGTATTTTGATTCGGGTATTTTGGAAAATATGCCGATTCTTTCTGAGAGTAAAATGCAAAATTCTGATTTTATTTGTTCAATCGTAAATTGACTGTAAGACATTGATAAATTAGTGAAAATTCTAGCGATTTGTTGAAACAAACTGGTTGACCACTAACCTAAATTTTAGGATGATTTTTTTCAGGCTCTTTTTTTCGTCTCAAATAAACTAATAAAAGCATAAACAAACCCAGACCCGCAATATACTTAAAAATATCCGGTATTAACGGATTTGGAGAGAAGAAACCCTCAATAATTCCAGCAATAATTAATAATCCGACGACACCAAAAGTTAACTGTGAGGCTTGAAAACCATAAAACTTTAAAGCATCAACTCGACGATATTGACCTGGAAATAAAATAGATCTTGCTATTAATAAACCCGCCCCACCCGCCAAGAATATAGCAGGTAATTCTAAAGCTCCATGAGGAAATACAAATGCCCAGAAAGGAAACGCTAAATTATGCTGACCCACCAAAGCACCGATTGCCCCAATTAGTAATCCATTATATACTAACAAATAAATTGTATAGATACCCCCACTAATACCACCCGCAACTACAGCAAAGGAAACCCGCAAATTATTGATCATAATATTACTAGAAGCCAGGGGTTCAACTCCTACTATTGACCCCATCCATAACTCCTGGCGATCGCGCACTTGAGAAATCAAAGCTTCAGGTACTATCAACGACATAAACACTGGGTCTTGCCAACTATACCACCAAGCCACCAGTCCACCCACCCAAAAAAACGCCGTTGCTACTGCAATATAAGCCCAAGTTTGTTGCACCACTGCTGGGAACCCCCATTGACAAAAATCCCAAACCGCAAGCCATTCTTGTTTCCGTTTTCCCTGATAAATTTGAGTGTAACCTCGAACGGTTAACCTCTGTAAATCTTGTTCCAAAATATTTCCCACTTGGTGAGTTTTGGCACGAGCTAAATCGGCTGATACAGAACGATACAAACTAGCCATTTCCTGAATCTGGGCTGCGGACAATGACTTTAATCCTTTTTTTTCTACTTGTCTTAATAAACTGTCTAATTGTTTCCAATTTTTTTCCCGACGACGAATCCAACGGTTAATATTCATTAAGTTTTCCGAATGACTATCTTTATCTAGTTTAAGATACCAGTATAGTTGAGGTTGTCAGTAATTTGAATAGCTTTAATCATGTCTCAAAATCTAACACCGATGGAGCCTCTGAGTGTAGGCAATGTTGTTACGGCTGCTCTTCGGATTTATCGAGATCATTTTAAGTCGTATTTTGGTCTAGCGATTCTAGCAAGTTTATGGTCTTCCATCCCTTTTTTAGTTATAATTCCTGTCACTTTATTATTTATTTTATTTGTTTTTCTTCAATCTGAAACACCGATTTTATTTGCACTCATTCCCCTGTGGTTATTACTGCTTTTATACTGTTTGGGAAAATCAATCGTTAATGGAGCAATAATTGCGAGATTAGTCTTTGGAGAATTAACAAATCAACCCGAAACTGTAAAGAATGCTCGACAAATTATTTCCCGCAAAATCTGGAGTTTTTTATTAGCGTATTTTCTGTTATTTTTAATTGTAATTGGAGTTTTGCTTGGAGTTTCGCTTGGAGTTTCGCTTGGACTTTCTCTGGCAGAATTAATTTTTGGTTTTGTTATAATTGCTTTAGGAAGTGCGATTAAGCCAAATTATTTACCAATAGGAATTATAGGGGGAATTATAATTTTAATTAGGATTGTAACTTTTGCTGTTGCCTTAAGATTTTTTATCCGATTATTACCTCGGTTTTTCGTTTTTGATATGCCTTTAGTTATTGAAGAAAATGTTAGTGCTTCTCAAACTATAGGACGCAGTTGGAAATTAACTAAAGGATATGTAGGAAAAATTTTTGCGATCTGGCTGGTAGCAACTTTGGTAAGTCTTCCTTTTTTAATAATCATACAAATTATTGCTGGAATAATACAGGCAGTTCTATCTGCAAATCTTCCAGTTGAAACAACTGATCCAAATTTTGAATTCCTATCATTTCTGATCGCATATACTTTGGGGATCTTCAGTAATATACTTTTATTACCATTCTGGCAAGCTATAAAAGCTGTGATTTACTATGACCTCCGAACTCGTCGAGAAGGTATGAGGTTAGAGTTGAGAAAGCGAGAAGTTTAATTGTGTGGTAGGAGGGAAAACTTATTTAAAGCTCAAAGGTAAGAAGAATGAAAATTTTCAACAGAATTTCTCTACAAACTCCAGAAAGTGTAGAATTGAACTTTAATCTAGCAGGAATTGGCAACCGGACTTATGCTCTAATTATAGATTATATTATCTGGAGTTTAATTTTACTTTTAGTGCTGTTATTTGGGATATTTTTGTCTTTTCAATTTTTGGATATATGGAGTAATTTAGGTGGCGATCCAGAGAAACTATCACTCTGGATACTTTCAATTCAATTATTAATTTTCTTTACAATCTATGTCGGATATTTTGTTATTTTTGAAACGATTTGGCAGGGACAAACGCCGGGAAAACGTTATGTAAAAATACGGGTAATTCGTGACGATGGTAGACCGATTAGATTAGAACAGGCAACTCTTAGGGCTTTATTCCGTCCGGTAGATGATATTTTGTTTTTAGGAGTATTATTAATTGTATTTAGTAAAAAGGAAAAGCGTCTAGGAGATTGGGTAGCGGGTACGATTGTCATTCAAGAACCTGAAGCTATTACCGATATAGTATCAACTTCGGAAACTGCAAAGGATTTAGCAAATTATTTACTGCAAGAGACTAATATTTCGGAGCTGTTACCGGAAGATTTTGCGGTAATTCAAGATTATCTTCAACGTTCTAAGTCGATGACTAAACAAGTCAAAATAGAATTGAGTAAAAAACTAGCAACTGAAATTATAGCAATTATCGGCTTGAAACAAACTCTAGAAAACGTTTCTGCTAAGGAATTTTTAGAAGCGGTTTATATAGCCTATCAGCAAACATCAGAAAATTACTAATATCGATCAAAAAACAGGTCAATTTAAAGTAAAATCATTACTATGTAAAGCTTTGATGCTATTTTGAACAAATTTTTTACTAAAGTTCCATTAAATCATGTCTGAAAATTCGTTTCAAAAAGATAGTTTAGGTTGGCAACTCCAACAACTCCAACAAAAAATTAGCGAATGGAGGGAACTCCAAACCGCTCAAGCAGTTCCTAATCTACCTCAAATAGATTTGCCTTTGTGGGGGAATAATCCTATAATCTTAACTATAGCTAAAACAGTGACTTGGCTACTTTTTGCTGGTTTATTGAGTTGGCTAGCGATTCAAATTATCAAAATTCTAAATCCTTATATTTATGATATCCGTAATCGCATAAAGTTAACAACGAAAACCCGAGAAAAATTGGAGACAGAATTATCCATTACAGCTTGGTTAAATCAATCAAAAAAATTTCAACAAATCGGTAACTACAGAGAAGCTTTTCATTGTTTATATATGGCTATGTTACAGAGATTAAACGATAGAGAGATTATTTTGCACCAACCCAGTCGCACTGATGGAGAATATCTAGAATTAATTCAAAATTTATCTCAACCTCAACCCTACCAAAAGTTATTTATGACTCATCAGGAGTTATTATTCGCTAATTTAGAAGTTTCAGCTTCCCTGTTTCAAGAATGCCAACAAGCGTATCAAGAGATTAAGGATGAATAAAAATAATAAATTATGGTTGTTTGGTGCGATCGCTCTAATTTCAATTTTAGTAATTAGCGTTTTTTTTGCTCCAGCAAATAATCAATTAAATAGCGGTTCTACTTATAGTCGCGCTCCGGATGGATATGGTGCATGGTACAACTTTATGTTAAAAAAAGATGTAGACATTCAACGATGGGAGAGACCTTTTACAGATTTAGTAGAGAGTCAAGAGATTAACTCCTCAGTAACTTTATTACAGGTAAATAGTAAGCTAGAAAATCTCGAAATTTCTCCTCAGATACAAAACTGGGTAAAGCTCGGAAATACTTTAATAATTTTAGGGATATATAACAGATCAACACCAGCAGATTTTACGACTATCCATAATACAGAAGTGGGAAAAGTTAAAATAGAGACGAGGCGTCGTAGAAAAATCAAACTTGAAGCCAGAAAAGACGAGATTTTATTAGGCGATCGCTATGGTGCTATCGTTTGGCAAAAACAGCTTGATCGAGGAAAAATAATTTTTGCTAGCACTCAGTTTTTAGCCGCTAATGCTTATCAAGAAATGACTGGGAATTATGAATTTTTAGCTCAACTTGTGACTCAAAATCAACAACCTGTTTTAGTTAATGAATATATTCATGGTTATAAAGAAAAAGAGGTGATTGAAGAAGAGTTAGGAGAAAATGTCATAAATTATTTGGTGAACACTCCCCTATTTATAGTATTTATTCAAGGATTAATTATTTTAGTTATTCTAATTTTTGCTCAAAACCGTCGGTTCGCCAAACCCCTAACATTATCATCCCCAAAAATTGATAATAGTCAAGCCTATATTCAAGCATTAGCTACAGTATTAGAAAAAGCAGGAAGTCGAGATTTTGTCTTGGAAACAATCGGAAAAGAAGAAAAAATAAAACTACAAAAAAAATTAGGATTAGGAAAAATACCACTCGACGATCAAGTATTAATAGAGACTTGGGTACAACAAACGGGACAGCCACAAACCGAACTAGAAAAACTGCTAAAAATTAAAACTAGAAAACGAAAAATAACTAAATTAGAGTTAGTAAGCTGGTTAGAACAATGGCAGAAAATTTTGTCAGGATAACAGCTAGAAAATGATATTTTATAGAAGGTATTTCTTTTGAAATAAATTGTCAGACCCAATCCGGTCAAAGTCAAGGTACTATAGTATATAAAATAGATCATAGGATAGCTAGATTAATGAAAGAAACTAACTCTATATTTACCAAACTCTATGAGGCTGTGAGCCAAGTCATTATTGGTCAAAGTCTACCAATTAAACAATTATTAATCGCTCTCTTAACAGGCGGTCATGTAATCATTGAAGGAGTCCCGGGTACCGGAAAAACTCTTACGGTTAAAGTTTTAGCAAAATTAATTCAAGCCGAATTTCGCCGAGTTCAACTCACTCCAGATATTTTACCATCCGATATCTTAGGAACTAACGTATTTGACCTTAATAGTCGTAACTTTACTCTTAAAAAAGGTCCGATTTTTACAGAGATATTACTAGCAGATGAAATCAATCGCACTCCACCGAAAACTCAGGCGGCTCTACTGGAAGCCATGGCAGAAAAACAAGTAACATTAGATGGAGAGACTTTAGCATTGCCTAATTTATTCTGGGTAGTTGCAACTCAAAACTCTCTAGAATTTGAAGGGACATATCCTTTGCCTGAAGCTCAGTTAGACCGATTTTTATTCAAGATTATTATAGATTATCCAGAGATCGCAGCCGAAAAACAAATATTACTCAATGCTCAACAAGGCTTAACAGCTAAAGGTCTAGACTTCAATCAAATTCAACCTGTTGCAACAGTAGAAGAAATAATTAGAGCTAGACAAGAAATAGAAGCAGTTAATATTCAAGAAAAACTATTAGATTATTTATTAGCATTAGTTCAGCAAACCCGAAAACATCCAGATTTAGCTTTGGGAGCTTCCCCAAGAGCCGCAGTGGCATGGTTGCAAATCAGTAAAGCACAAGCTTGGTTAAATAATAGAAATTATGTAACTCCAGATGATATTAAAATAGTGGCATTACCTCTGTTGCGTCATCGATTAATTTTGAAACCCGAATCACAGTTAGATGGGGTAATAATTGATGGGGTAATTAATTCTATATTGAAACAAGTTTCAGTGCCAAGGTAATACCATTTCTCAGAAAGTTTTCTACATTTTATTGACCAGGAGAATAGCGGAGAAGTCAAAAGCGGAATTTCAAATCTCGTGAACGGACGAGTCCGAGTCGCAAGCAGAGGCGCCCAAACACCTTCCCTGAAAAGGTGACTTTGATCTTAGAAAATGATCAGTATATTCGCTATGAGATTGGTAAAAAAACGGTAGCCGCCTGGAAAACAGTTTATCAAGTGAATGAATGATCGCGGGAATGATTCTCTTTGAGATTATCCCACTGCCTTGGGCGTAGGCTATACGCCCCTACAAAATCAACTCTAACGTTGTCAAACAACATCGCGGTTTCCCGCAATCAACATCGCGGCGGCTTGCTTGGCGTGTATAGCGGGTTCTGAACTCTGCTGCATCATCGCCACAACTGTTGCACCTGCAACTAGAATCACAAGCTGATAGGTAAGAGCCTCTGGATTAGGCAAGTTAGCCGCTTTCACCAGAGAGAGAATATAGTCAAATGTTGCTTGCTGATGATAGAGAGAAACTTGATAGCCTGGATGATCGGGATCGACAAGCTCGACAGCCGAGTTGAGAAAAGCACAACCGCGAAAATCGGGTTCCTCAAAGCATTCTTGAAGAGCATCGAAAATTGCCAGAACTCGCTGATTAGGATCTGTAGCCAAACGCTCGACTGTTTCCTGAAACCAAGTTCGCCAGCATTCATCTTGCTGTTTTAGCCAGGCTGCAATTAACGCATCTTTGGATTTGAAGTGGTTATACAGTGACATTTTGGCAACACCTGACTCAGCGATAATCCGATCAATGCCAACATTTTGTACCCCTTCTTTGTAAAACAACTCTGATGCTGCTGCCAAAATGCGATCGCGGACTGACGGACGTGACGATGTTTTGAGGTTTGCCATACAACTTTTAGATAGACAGGTCTGTATACATACTAGCTTAATCTCCGACTCTATAGCCACCGAAGATGATTTCAGTAACCCTCTTGACAAATATACAGACCTGTCTATATACTAATCAATATACAGACCGTTCTATATAAATAATGTTCCTGGACAACCAAGATCAACCAATCTTCAGATTTATGAACTCAGTTAAGAAAGCATCTGTTCACCAGAACAAGACCTCAAAGCTTACATTTGCAGAAGCCTGCATAATGGCACTCGCGATAATTACGGCCTTGAGTCTTCAAGACCATACTCAGCCTCCAAACCACCAGCAGTCAGCTAACCTCAACCCCAACTTGTCATCCTCCCTAGTGTGCCAAGTTTCTAATATCCAAACTTTTACTCCAGTTAGACAGTAAGTCTGACTGAAATCACGAAAAAACCCACTATTCCCAGGAGAATCTATTATGTTTGGCAAATCCATCAAATCCAACGCTCAAAACCGCAATCACTCCTTGAAGATTTCAAGTGCTGTTGTTCTTGTCGCTATTGGTCTATTGGGTGTAGTGGCTGAAACCGATCAAACACCTGTAACTCACGATTTCAAAGAAGAAATCAATGCAATGCAGTTGAAAGAAGTCACCATTCATCGCTACGAAGTGACAGATCCAACAACAGGTTCAGCGATCTCAGTTTCCCAAATTCAACATCAGTAATAAGGTGCAAAAAGTCCACCCGGGAATGGAGAAGGACATTTCACCTTTGTCACCGAGCAAATTAACGAAGCTTGGCGTATCGTTGCAGCTCATAACACCAGTCGCGCTCTTGCTGAACTTGTTATCCAATCAAAGGGAGAGCCTGATGCGGCACGATAAGAGTTAAACCCTAAACTTATTTTTCATAATATCAAAACAGCTCCCATTGCGATCCATCAGTTGAGAGAGAATACTCAGAAGTATTTGTTTCTAAATTTTTGGGTCTCTGTTTTGACTCCGCCTGAATATTTTGAGACACTTTCTGTATTTGATTCAGTTGAGTTTGAGTTTCATCCAATTTCTCAGAGACTTGCTCAAATTCTGACTGATACTGTTCTAGTTTTTTTGATCTTTCTGCTAATTCGTCTTGAGTTTGTTGCAATTTAGCATGACAGTCTTCTAAAACTTCCATTGTTTCCTTTAACTGAGAATGATACTGTTGTAAAACCTCCTCAGTTTGCTGGAGCTGCGAGTTTTTTTGCTCTAATTCTTCTTGTGTTTTTTGTAATTCCTGCTGAACTAACTCAACCGAAGACTGTTGCTCTTGCTGTTGAATCTGATCAAGCTGAAAATGGGTCTGCTCTAACTCCCCTAATACCTCATCAAACTGAACTTGAGTACGTTCTAGTTCCTCATAGGTGTCATGGAGTTCAGATTTTAGGCGCTCAAACTCTTGCTGACTAATGTTCCCTGGTTCTGTCGTCACGGTTCTTGTTGAGTTTCCTTACAGATTGATCAAATAGGTTTCTATCCCATTATATTTAGGAATATGGGATAATAATAATGAACTAACCCGGAATGTAGCAACTGTTCCCGTGTTAATTCTTTGCTATTGATGCCTTTAGTTTTCAAGGCGGCACCCGGATTTGAACCGGGGATGGAGATTTTGCAGACCTCTGCCTTACCGCTTGGCCATGCCGCCCTATTATAGATTTTTATTGTACCAGAAAGGAGCAGGCACTGACAACCTCTAAGTCTTGAATAGCTCTTTTTAATCTTGTGGGTAACTCTGGAATATATTGAGGATAAACGGGTAAGCGTTTTTTCAATTGCCAACCTTGAGCCTGAAGAATATTCGCTAAAGTTTGAGGAGCTGGATGCGGATAGTCGGGATTGACTTCGTCGTGGGGACTAATACCTCCTAAATCACTAGCGCCAGCTTGGAGGCACTCGATCAGAATTTCCGGATGAGTGACAAGATTTGGGGGAATTTGTATGCTAATTTCAGTTGGGAGTAGGGAACGAGCGATCGCGACTATTTGGGGAAGTTGAGCAAGATTAAAGGCAACTCCGGGCCAGATTTGCTGTTGACCTGGACTGTGAGGTTGTAAGATGACTTCTTGGATATGTCCCCAGCGTTGCTGAATTGTGGCGATCGCTTCTAAGGTTTCACGAATATCACTCTCCTGCTCTCCAATTCCGAGTAATAGTCCTGTTGTAAAGGGAATTTGCAACTCTCCCGCCCATTCAAGTTGTTGTAAACGCAGTTGAGGATCTTTACTGGGAGCGTGACGATGCACCGTTTGCAGGAGTTTAGGAGTGAGTTGTTCGAGCATCAAGCCCATTGAAACATTCACCTGTTTAAGTTGTACCATTTCTTTGTATTGAAGTGGCCCTGCATTGGTATGGGGTAAAAATCCCATAGATAAAGCCAGATCGCAGAGTTGATAAATTCGTTCAAACCAAGCTTGACGTTGAGAACTCTGAGGATGAACTTCTCCACTTAGGATTAATATCTCAATCACCCCTCGATCTTTAAGAGAGTTTAAGATTCCTTGAGCTTGGTTGAGAGTTAATCCCGACTGGGTTCCAGGTTCCTCTCGGAAGTTACAGTAAGTGCAACGATTGAAGCATTCATAGGTTGGAACGAGGGTATAAGCCGGACTGTAAGTAATCACAGAAGACATGAAGAAATGACTGATAGAATCCCTAATCTACTGTACACAGCGGGAATAAATCTTGAAAATATTAGTTTTCCTTATGACTCTGTTAAGTAAAGTTTGTGAGAAAATCCTTTACAAAACTTCATCGGTTGTGCAATAGTGTAATCAAGGTAGACAAAGAGCTACCGACGGACCTAGAAAAATACATAGCAATCATACCTACCATGACAACTACCTTACAGCAGCGCGAGAGCGCTAACCTGTGGGCGCAGTTCTGCAACTGGGTAACATCCACCAACAACCGTTTATACATCGGTTGGTTCGGTGTCTTGATGATCCCTACCCTGTTAACTGCAACCATCTGCTACATCGTCGCTTTCGTAGCAGCACCTCCTGTAGACATCGACGGTATTCGTGAACCCGTAGCTGGTTCATTAATGTACGGAAACAACATCATCTCTGGTGCAGTTGTTCCTTCATCCAACGCGATTGGTCTTCACTTCTACCCCATCTGGGAAGCAGCTTCCTTAGATGAGTGGTTGTACAACGGTGGTCCTTACCAGTTGGTAATTTTCCACTTCTTGATCGGTGTATTCTGCTACATGGGTCGTGAGTGGGAACTGTCCTA
>JBCBCI010000044.1:0-46540 GCA_038530755.1 Cyanobacteria bacterium J06592_8
TCAAATTGCGGAACGATAGTCAAGAAATCTTTATCAACTCGAACCCATGTTTGTCGATGTGGATGCGTGCTTGATCGTGATCATAACGCCGCAATTAACATTCTGAATTCCGCTTGCCCGTTCACCTGATTACGAATCAGGTGCTTGCGGGCAAGTCGATTCCCGACCTTAAGTACGGTAGGGCATACCGGAACTTGGATCAAAGATCCAAACGCTTCTGGAGATTCAACCTCTACTGGGGCAGGAGAAATCCTGTTTCGTGCCGTCGAGTCGTAGAACGAAGAATCCCCCGAATTCATTCGTGGGGAGTGTCAATCAATCTTGAAATTCTTAAGCTGAACTCAAGATGCTAGTCTTCATCTGGCGATCAATCTAAAATGGATAGTCTTTCAAGAATCGATAACGAATAGATCTATGCTGAACCCAGTAAGTGAACTCCTAGACCCAAGAAATGGATAAAATCTAAGTACATAAACTTAACTATCCGTTTCGGTCTTACCCTATTTTGATCGAACCGTTAAAACCTCAGAACCATATTGGTAGTAGGAAACACCTCGATAAGTCATTTTCTTAAGAGAAGGTTTTTGAGGATGATCTGAACTCTTGGAATAATAGCAAAGACCTCGATATTTCAGAAATCGTTCTGGAGCTGAAGATGTTGAGGAAGTGGATTGACTGTCATAAGGAACACATCTATAGCGCAGTTTCATAATTTTTCTCCTGAAATCAATTAGATCTTTAGCAATCAATTCACTGTTTATTGCTAGTCTTTTTATCGATCTTCCTCTGAATTAATTTATGGTTCTAATATATCCTTAGAAATACAAACTTAGATTCCCCCAAATAGGTGGTATTTTTCCAGTCTCAATCAACCTCCTGGATAATATGACTCAACCTAAACCTGTCCAAGAAAAGACATTGGATTGGCTTAGGGTTTCTATTTTTGTACCCAGTAGTTTATCCAGACAAAAACTATCATCCCTGACCCTTCAAAGATAATGTTAAAGTTTTACTTTGTAGTCCTCTGGGGATAGGTTGTTAATATTAAATGGTGATTCACTTAAAGTTCAGTAATTTCACTGTTGAAGACGAGAGGAAAGAGAAGCAATCTCGAAGGTAGAGACATCAGGATTTGTGAAATGTCCGTATATAATCACAGTATCTTTCTATATCTAACTTCATTAGAAACATAATCCTAGTTATCACTGACTTACATAGGATTGACTAATTTGCACAAAATATTCTCTAGCTCTGTACTCAAAAACCCAAACAATTATGCTCAGTTAGCTGACACTCATTTGAGGTGATATTGAAGTTGAAGAAATAGCTGATTTCCGTTGCAAATTTTGTTGAAAAGATGCAGGTAAAATTGCTCCAGTTAAGCAAGCTTCGTGGAGTTGAGTTCTTTTTAACTGAGCATCAGTCAAATCTGCATCACTTAAATTCGCATGAGACAACTGAGCAAAATTCAAATTCGCCCGTTTTAAACAAACCTCTTCTAAGTTCGCCCCCGTTAAATTTGCCCCCGTTAATCGCGCCGCCCGCAGTTGAGCAAAACTGAAATTTGTCGCCACCAGTTTCGCCCCCATCAGATTCACCCCATTCAACTTCGCGTGACTAAAATTCACGCCATCAAGTTCAGCTTTCGCTAAATTCACCCCATTCAAACGCGCACCTTGAAAATTCACTCCTGTTAACGACGTTCCCAACAACTGCGCCGCAATCAATTTCGCCCCGCACAAATTTGCCCACTTCAGGTTAACTCCAGTTAAATCCGCGCCCCGTAAGTTAATCTCGTTTAAATCTGCACTACAAAGATTCCCATTTGTTAAAATTGAGGAACGTAAATTCGCTCCAGCGAGTATCGCCCCACTCATTTGAATATTAGCCAGGTTGGACTTCACCAAAAACGCGCCGCTGAGATTGGCTTTCGTCAAATTCGCATCCACGAGGTGAGCATCATTCATCTTTACAAAACTCAGATTTGTGCGATGAAGACAAGCCCCCTCTAAGTTGACTCGAATTAAAAATGCTCGACTGAGATTGGCTCCGATTAGGTTGGCGTTTGAGAGATTGACCCCAATCAGAATCGCTCGACTCAAATCCGCACCTTGTAGGTCTACCCCACTAAAGTCGATTTCGCCTTGTTCATAACGCTTGAGCAAATCACTGACTTTCATCGCAATTCTATAACAACAGCCTGTTCTCTCTATCTTGACACGAATACTTAAGAAAGTTTTTATACTTTTGTTGACGAAATTTCTAGTTTTGGAAAATCTTTCCAATCAGACTTGCATTATCCCAGCGAATCTCGTAAAAATAGACAGAAATTGTGTAGACTCCCCTATTCCTTTCGTGACTCTCTCCAATATTAGAAACCTTGCATCTGTGAAATGACAAACTCTTCTGACCTAAACGCTGAATCGATTTCTCCCAAGCCTCGCCGTTGGCGTCGCATTTTAATTTGGGGAGGTGTCGGACTGGGAGTAACAACAATTGCAGTCGGAACCGCCGCGACTTGGTTTGTAAAGGAGCGCTTAGCTCCGATGATTGGTGATATTGTGGGAAATATTGTCCAACGTCCTGTGATTGTTGGGCCAGTTGAACGAGTGACTCCGACCAGTATTCGCTTTGGCCCCTCTTCGATTCCCGCAACAGAAAATAATCCGAATAATGCCAGTACAGAGGCGGTTGATGTCAATTTTTCTCTGCTTTCTTTACTCTGGAAACCTGTTGTTAGATTAGAGCTAACATTAGTGAATCCTGATGTTTATCTCGAAGAAAATGCTCAAGGAGAATGGATTAGAACGAAATTAAAATTAGAAGGCGACCCTCCGGTTGATATTCAGTTTGGAAAAGTGGGTGTTCGCAATGCTGATATTACATTAAAGCCTTTTATTACCCAGCGTGCGCCGAAAATTGTGGGTTTGGATGTTGAACAGGCGTTTGTTAATATTAGTGATGAAAATCAACGGTTTCGGGGTAATGTTAATGGTGAATTTGATCAAGGTGGAACCTTTTCGATTCGAGCGAATACGTTTCTTCCCGATGGAAAAATTGACGGAAGAGTTCGAGCAAATCAGATCCAATTGTCTCAATTTTCCGATTTAGTGAAAGTTCCAGATTTTGCTCTGCAAGGTGGTGCAGTTAATGCTAATTTGCAAGTAAATTTAGAGGAGTATGCGCTCTCGAAAATTCAAGGAAAAGCCAATCTAGATCGAGTTCAAATTGATGTTGCTGACCTTAAACGACCGATACAACCGATTAATGGTAATTTCCGCTTTTCAGGAACTCAAGTTGAAATTCAAGAATTAACAACAGGTTTAGAAGATATTGATGTTGATATTGCGGGAACGGTTAAGGCTGACCCCAAATTTGATTTGTTGAAAACACAGTTTGATATTACTACAAATATTGAACCGACTCAACTCTCAACTTTACTCGATATTGCTGAAAATATTGCTGAAGAAAAAATTCCAATTCCAGTTCCAATTTCGGGCGCGATTCAAACAGAAGTTGATTTAGTTGGAACAGTTAAAAACCCGACTGCAACCGTAGTAGTGGAAACGACTCAGGCAACTCAAATTGATAAAATTACGCTTGATAATATTAATACAACGCTGGAAGTTACAACTCAACTCAATGATGATTTCTCCTTAACTGCCGATCCCAAAATTGATATTAAAGCACTCCAAATTCAGCCTGCATTTGGTGGGAATATAACAGGAAAAGGCGAAGTAGCATTAACAGGTTTAAAAGAACTGATTACTCCCCAGACTCAGCCGAAAGAAAAAGCCAAACTTCCCTTACAAACTCCACCGACACCACCTGCATTACTTCCCGTTCCTACAACACCAACCCAACCCGAATTACCTCTAAACCCAGATATTAAATTAGATCTTGATGTTGATAATGTCGGTTTAGATAGTTTAGCGAGAAGTTATGGTTTGTCTTCTCCGTTTCGTTGGGGTTCAGTTTCGGCTGATGCAGAAGTTTCGGGAAATTTAAACACACTGAAAGGAACCGCAGAATTTTCTCTACCAACAGCAACGACTCCGATTTTTGGTCAAGCCAATCTCGATCAAAATACTCTCAATTCAACAATTCAAATTGCGGAGGGGAATGTTAATATTAAAGCGCAACGGAACGCGCAAAACTTTAATGCGAACGTGAATGCAAGTCAAGTCGCCCTAGAACCGCTTGTCAATGCAGGACTTTTATTCGCCAATTTAGACCCGAATTTAAAATCAGATTTAGCGAGAGTGGATGTTTCTGACGGACGACTAAATTTAACCACAAATTTATCAGGATCTCTCGATAACTTAAATCCATCTGCGCTGCAAGGAGCGAGTGATGTTAATATTAACTTAGGCGGTCAATCTATCGATGCGATCGCGCAAATTAGACAAGGGAATTTTTCAGCAAATTTTGAAACCGATCCTCTCTCTCTAACTCGCCTACGAGAAATTGGGTTAACTGTTGCAGAAATTCCTAGCAATACTCAGACTCAAATTCAGGATTTAGATCTGCAAAATGGCACCGTTAAAGCAGAAGGAACCGTCAGAGGAAATCTGAATAATTTAGAGAATGTTGTCGGGAAAGTTTCGACATTAGTTAATCTGGGAAATACAGGCGGAGTCGTTCAAGCTTCCGGACGATTAACAGGTGATTTATTTCAAGCCGACCTTGATACTTCAACCTTACCTTTACTTCCTTTAATCGATCTCGGTTTACCCTTTGCCAACCTCCCGCCTGACATTAACCGTCAAATTCAAAGCCTCGATCTTCGCAATGGAAACTTAGAAGCGAGGGCATTATTTTCGGGAAACATCAATAACTTAGCTGCCATTACAGGAACAGCCAATAGTCAAATTAATTTAGGGAACTTTGGGGGAAATATTGATGCGAGAGGACAGTTAACCGATGGTCAGTTTCAAGCCAGTGTCAGTACCGATCCCATTCCTCTCGAACCCTTAGTGGATTTGGGTTTACCCTTAGCGAATTTACCCTCAGATCTAAATCGAGAAATTCAACGAATTAATCTCAGAAATGGTGGCTTACAAGGACAAGCTTCAGTCGTTGGAAATATTGCCAATCTAAACCCGACTCAACTGACTGCAAATGTTAACGGTTTAGTCGATTTAGGACAAGATGGAGGTCAGGTCAAATTAACAGGTCAGGCCCTACGCGGACAGTGGCAAACGATTATTAATGCCGATCAAATTGCCTTAAATCGATTTTCAGATTTAGTCGAATCACAAACAAGAGGAATACTCGATCCTCTACAAGATCAAGGTTTAATTACTCAAGCCGAAGCGATGCCTTTATTACGAGGATTATTGAATACTCGTTTGAGAGGAAATGGGTCTTTAATTGACCTTAAACCCGAAGCAATTCGGGCAATGGCGCGTTTAGAATTAACCGAACTTCCGATTATAAAACAACCTCTAGAAGCTGCATTTAACTGGAATGGTCAAGGAGTAGAAATCGAAAGACTCGAAACCCCTCAATTTGGGGCGGATGGGTTTGTGGCGGTGGAATTTTCCGGAACTGGAGTTCTCGAAGTCTCGAACCTAAATGTTGATATTCGGTTGTCAGATTTCGATCTTCAGTCACCTCTGGTTCAACGAGTGTTACCCGATTTACCGCCCGATCTCACCCAAGATTCGCCTTTACTCGCAGGTATTGTCAACTTTGATGGTAATGTTAGCGGATCGCTTTCAACTCTTGCGGTGAATGGAGATTTAAGTCTGAGTAATTTAGTGGTCAGAGACTTGGTCTTCGATCCGTTACTTTCCGGACCTGTATCCGCCGGACTCAATCAAGGCGTGAATGTCGCCCTCAAAGGAGAACAAGATCGGATCGAACTCGCCCTCAACGATCGCTATTTACCCGAAAGCTTCTTAATTAGACAGGGAGAAGCGATCGCCCAAGGAGAAACAATTGGTGGAGATTTAGCCGTCACTCTCGAACAATTTCCCCTCAATACTTTAAGTTTAGCCCCCTTAGCCGATCAAGGTTTTGGCGAAATTGACGGTATTGCTTCAGCCAATTTATCGATCTCTGAACTCGAAACTTTAGATCCGTTTCAAATCGGAGTAAAAGGACAAGTTGCAGTTGATCGCCCCGCTTTAGGTTATTTAGATTTAGATCGATTTCAAGCCAATCTTAATCTTAATGACGGACAATTTCAGTTAACAGAAGGAGAAGTTCGTCGCGGCGAAACCGAAATTTTAATTGCCGCCCGTGCTAACTTAGAAGAAATTCTTGCCGATTTACAAGCAGGAGTTACGCCCTTTAGTAGCCAAAAATTAGAAACACCACCCGACTTTGAAGCCGATATCAAAATTCCCAACGGAACGCTTCAAGATGTTTTAGAAATCTTAGAATATTACAATCTAAGTGACCTAGCGCGAGGCATTAGTACACCTGAATATGGAACCGCTGCGGATGTCAATCCTTTTCCGGTTGGTTTACCACCGACTGCAAATTTAACTCAACAATTGCAACGCCTCGAAGAAATTCAAGCCCTTCTCAAACGACAAGTTGATGAAGAAAAAGAGAATCCACTCCCGCCTTTAGAAGCAGTTCGAGGTAGTTTTACGGGAGATATTTCAGTTCAAGGTTCAATCGCCGCAGGTGTGATTGCTAAAGTTGAATTAGAAAATAAAGGAGATTGGACTTGGGGACGATATAAAGCCGATGAATTCCTTCTTGAAGCCACTTTAGATCAAAATAATGTGGTGCGAGTTTTGCCGTTGCAATTGATCTCAGATGAAACCATTTACGATTTTCGAGGGGCTTTTGCCTTAGATACCCAAAAACCATCCGGACAGTTTCGGATTAAAAATATTCGCCTCGAACGAGTTCAAAAGGAGTTAGAAAAGTTTGTAGAACTGCCTAATATTGATGTTAATGGTCAGTTAAATTTCCGGGCAAATTTAGCCGGAAGTTTGGAAAATCCTCAAGCCACTGGAGAATTTACCGTTGTTGATGGGATTTTTAATCAAGCCCCGATTAACGAAGCCCGAGGCAGTTTTAGTTATAATAATGCCCGTTTATTTTTAGGGAGTACGATTTTGCTGACCGAAGAAGATCCGATTCGGATTAAAGCCACAGTTCCCTATCGTTTACCCTTCGCTGAAGTTGCGGCGGATAGTAGTTTCTTGCAAGCCGAAATTGATATCAAAGATGAAGGGTTTAATATTATTGATTTAGTTAATCCGGAAGTCGATTGGGTAAAGGGAACAGGGTTAGTGAGTTTGAAAGTTCAAGGAAATTTAGAACAAGACGAAAACGGACAGATTTCCAGTATTTTTGTTCAACCCGAAGGCTTATTAAAATTACAAGATGGGGTGATTAGTATTGATAGTATCAACCAGTCGATTGTAGGACTTTCAGGAACCGCAGCCTTTATCAGCGATCGCATTACAGTTAGTAGTATAAAAGGAGAATTAGTCGGAGAAGCGGGAAGTGGAAATATTTCGATAGAAGGTGTTTTACCGATTTTTCAACCTCTACCCGAAGGAGAATCAGATTTTGATTCGATTTACATTGAATTAGATAACTTAAAAGTAGGTATTGAAACCTTGTATACTGGGAAGGCAGCCGGATTAATTGCCATTGGTGGAACCGTTCTCAGACCTGAAATAGGGGGCGGAATTACTATAGAAGAGGGTACTGTACTCTTACCGATGGGTGCTGCATCTGGCGATGCAGGTGGTGGTGGTGGACTACCGAGTACCGGGCCTATAAAGATTAGTTTAGATGATTTTCGAGTCACACTCGGAGAAGGTATTCAGATAGAAACGCCTCCGGTGAATGAATTTTTGAGTGTTCCCATTGTTGACTTTACCGCTGAAGGGACGCTGACCCTGAATGGTCGTCTAGAAAGCTTGGATGATATTCGCCCCAGTGGTACGATTGAACTCACTAACGGCGCCCTCAATCTCTACACAACTCGGTTTAGTTTAGATAGAGGCTATCCTCAACAGGCGATTTTTCTTCCCTCAGAAGGAATCATCCCGATTTTAGACCTACGACTGGTGACTCGTGTGGCGGAAACAACTCGGTTTCAAGCCCCAACTTCAGCCTTTTCCTCAGAGATTTCCGAAGTTCCCAGTGCGTCTACATTAGGAACCGTCCGAACCATTCGCGTCACTGCTTTAGTCAGGGGGCCAGCTTCTCAAATTAATGATATTGTCCAGCTAAAAAGTTCTCCTTCCCGTTCAAAAACACAGTTAATTTCGTTATTAGGTGGAAGTGCGATCGCCGGAATTACAGGAGATAGTACCTTAATTTTAGCAAATATTGCCAGTGCAGGTTTATTCAACCAAATTCAACAAAATGTATTAGACGCAACTGGATTAACAGAATTTCGGATTTATCCCGCCCGAATTAGTGAAAATGGCGGTTCGACAGAATCTTCCACATTAGGTTTAGGGTTAGAAGTGGGTTTAGATGTCACCGATAATGTTTCAGTTTCCCTTAGTCAGGTTTTAGCCGATGAGCAACCGACTCAGCTTGGGGTTAATTATCGAGTCAATGATAACCTCTTAATTCGCGGGGCTACAGGTTTTAATAGCGAAAGTGAGATTCGGTTTGAGTATGAAGTTCAGTTTTGAGTAGGTTAGGTTTCATTTGATAACGAGACTAAGTTATAGCGCTGCGCGCAGGTGTTAGGTGTTAGGGACTAAAAAACCCTGTTACATCTATAGTTTTCGCGATTATTGGTCACTTAGATCTGTAAACACACGAGCGCTCGTTGCTATAGTATCAAGTTAGTATCAATCTCGTTATCGGACTCCCTGTCAATTTTTTAATTCGTTTAAGTTGCTAATTTGTTTAAGCAATATGGGTCATTTCATTGAGGGTAAACTCTTCAATCGCTCCCTCAGTTGCCGCCATATAATCTTTCAGATGCTGATTGTTCATGTGGGTTTGCCAAAGTTCGCGAGATTCCCAGTTTTCGTAAAATAGAAAATGAGCCGGATTTTCATTATCTTGATGTAAATCATATTGTAAGCAGCCCTGTTCAGCACGGGTAATATCGATCAGCTTTAAAAGCTCTGCTTTGACAAAATCGATCTGATCTGATTTAGCTTTAATATGAGCAACAATAGTTAGTTTGGACATGATTTTTTCCTTGTTTATGGGTTGTTTAAAAGTGTTAGACCTGAAAGCTAATCGCTAATAGCTGATAGCTAGTTAAAGATTAACTCCATTCAGCGAGAACAATTTTGCCAATTGTTCGGCCCTTTTCAAGACGTTGATGAACATCCCGTAGATTTTTAGCATTAATCGGTTTGACGATATCATTGCAGGTCGTCATCAGAGTATTATTGTCAATCAACTGACTCATCTCATTGAGTAAATTACTTTGCTCTATCATATCTTCTGTTTGATACATTGAGCGAGTAAACATAAATTCCCACACAAAGCCAGCACTTTTACTTTTTAAAGTATCCATATCTAGGGGTTGTTCATTTTCTACAATGGAACAAATCAGGCCTTGGGGTTTAATCGCTTGATTCATGGCTAGCCAGTGACCGTCAGTATCGTTCAAGCACAGAATATAATCGACAGTTTGAAAACCAATTTTATTAATCTCGTCCGCCAGATTATTTCGATGATTGACCACTTGATCCGTACCCAGTTTTTGACACCAAGCGATAGTTTCTGGACGAGAAGCTGTAGCAATAACATTCAGCTTGGCTAGCTTTTTCGCGAGTTGAATGGCAATAGATCCAACTCCTCCAGCCCCATTAATAATTAAAATTGATTTCCCGGCATCTGCCCCTGTTTTATCAATATTCAATCTTTCAAACAGAGCTTCCCAAGCCGTAATTCCAGTTAGAGGAAAAGCGGCTGCATGAGCAAAATCTAAATTCTTAGGTTTGTGACCAACAATTCGCTCATCCACTAAATGAAACTCGCTGTTGCTACCCGGACGAGTAATATCTCCTGCATAATAAACCTCGTCTCCAGGTTGAAATTGTGTTACTTCTTCACCAACTTCTACCACTAAACCTGCTGCATCCCAACCCAAAATACGGGGTTCAGATTCAACCTGATCTTGAGGAGAGCGGACTTTATAATCTACTGGGTTAACAGAAATAGCCTTAACCTCTACCAGTAAATCTTTACCTTTGGTTGTGGGTTTAGGAATTTCAACGTCTAACAGACTATTTTCGTTGTCAATGGGTAAATATTGAGTTAAACCGACTGCTTTCATGGATTTTACCTCCAAATTTTAACTGGGCTGCGCTGGAATGACATCGAACTTGCCATTCGTGCGTACATAAATGATGCTTTCCTCTGTTGCTTCAGACGAGACTTGATGCACCGACTCTCCCTTCAAGCCGAAATAACTGCCTGGTACCAAGGTTTTGATGTCAGTCTCACTCGTCACTTGGTATTGTGGTTGACCTTGGATTACCACAGCGTGGAATGTCGAGCCGTGGCTACGTATCTTTCCAGTAAATCCAGCCGGTAGCTTGACAAAACTCCCGTATAATTGATCGTCCTGCGGGTTACCCCAAAGAAAGGCTACCTTTGGTCCATTGGCAGAGAGAGATATTCCGGGCGGGTCGATCCAAACAATGTTCGATGGGTCCACGTTAATCGGCTTGTCATCGCTAGAAAACGCCTCTTCAGTAGGAAGAACGAGATACGGCCCCTCATCGATCTCTATGTATGCCAAGTTGTTGCTGCCCTCGGCAGCGGTAATATGCACACCTCCGGCTGGCTGCGTCCAGAAAGAACCCGTCGGCAGCCACATCTTCCCAGCATTCGGGTCATCGTTGTGAACGGTGCCACTAATGGCCACTCCACGGTAGGTGATATTGTGAATGTGAGGTGGTGACGAGAAGCCGTCCACAAACTTTACGAGGAAACCTGACGGCCCGGAGCCAGCGCGATCGCCCCAAAGATTACCAGCCCTTGGGCTATTGTCGCCACGAGCGGGATTAAGTGGTCCCCACTCGACTTCGGACATCAAGACGACTTGGGAGGTTGGCTCGACTTCGGGTTTCGGATCGATACTTTGGGATGCGACTTGTGTGCTACCCCAGATGGTTACTAAGAGTGCAAGTGCAAATGATAGAAACGTTCTGATGTTCTTCATTTTAATTTCTCCAAAAGCGTGAGACTACGCAATCAGGGTCTGGAGGATGAAATTAACCACTTTTGGGTGACTTCATCTAGGGATTCATTACATCGACAAACTTGATAGTCAAGTTCGGCAATGATGTCATTTGAGAAACGCAATGTATCTAAAGTATGGTGCTCTTCTTTTGTAAACAGTGAAGCTCTGTTTTGTCTGAGAAGTAGAACGGCTCTGTCAACAGTTCCAAGAAGACCTTTAGGATCTTTTAATTCGCGAATATTATAACGATAGTGTAAAAACTGCGGTTTCCACAATGGAACGACGATCCAGTTTTTATTTTCTACTGCTTGCTCGAATGTACCGAAACAATCCTCCTCTGTACCCGTGAGAAAAATATAGCCGGCCTCATTAAGACCATACTCATCCATCATTTTGATCGAAAAGCGACTAATTCCAGCTCCAGGGTTAATTCCCTGGATAGTCGATTTCATTTTTTGAATAATCTCAGGTTTAAGAAGGTCAGAAACCTCCGAGATTTCTTCAACTGGCACGTAATCAGGTACGCCCCATAATGCGTAAGGCTCATAATGTAGACCCAGCTCTATAAGAGGTATAGTTTCTTCAACCTCGGATTTATAAACACCGTGGCTGGATGGCAGCCAGGCGGAAGTTAACATATCAATATCTCCCGCTTTCAGTTTTTTAAAGTTTTCCTCATGGGGTGAGTAAACTCGATCTACCTCAAATCCCATACCCTTTAAAACATTAGTAACTAACGAGCCAGTAACTCGATGAAAAGATAGATCGGTCACACCAATAGTAACCTTTCTTGACATATTTTTTACTCCTATATTCTTAATCAAATCCAGCGTTTCATAACGCTGAAGCTAAAACCATCTCAATAATCCGTACGATCTCTTGGCATTTCCGTGTATCAAGGGCATCGGGATGGGGAGAGGCAAACTGACCTGAATCATTGTCGAAATATTGACCTGAAGCAGTTTTGAATTCATCCGTCAGTGCTGCACGAGTCAGTATTTCTGCCCCGATGCGGATATCACCACCAGTCACCCCAAAAGCCTGCTTCACCATTTTGCTGCCCAGCATCGACCCAGGGTTAATCGCGATGATTGTAGGGCCGCGATCCTTAAGGGAAAGTGCTAGACTGCGCGACCACATTGTAAGTGCCAGTTTGCTTTGTGAATAAGCTGCTCCGTCAGTCAGCTTGACTCGTCCAGCCAGTGCTTCTACTTGAACGGTCGATTGAGCAGCGGAAGACAGATTAATCACCCGTCCTGAAGTACCGAGCAGTGATAATAGCCTTTGTGTCAGCAGATAGGGAGCGATGGTATTGACGACAAAGCGTATATCAAGACCGTCCTGGGTGATAGGATCGGGCGCGTTATAGACTCCGGCATTATTTATTAGCACATCAAGTTTAGAGTGCTTTTCTGCCACAGCCTTAGCAAGCGCTTCAACATTGACCATAAGCGACAGATCGGCTGTGTAGATTTCAATACATCCGCCACCCTTGAACTCGAGAAGCGTTTTTTGCACTTGTTTGAGCTTTTCTGGATTACGACCATGCAATAAAACATTGTGCCCTTCTGAAGCTAGAAGCTTGGCTGTTTCTAAGCCAATACCGTCAGTTGAGCCGGTAATGAGAATAGTTTTCTGCATATTTTTTTCTCGGAATTTTCATGATTCGATTTCCTGAATAGCAATAACTCCTTGCTCCCAGCTACGCTGGTTCTCAATATCATTTTGAAAGCCGTTGTCATCTGCAACTTGGAAACGCTTAATCGCTGGTGTTTTGCTTGTGGCCTGATAGAGCCAGTAAGCTTCTTCTATGAGCGCGTCTTCGATTGACTTGTCGATTGAGGCATAAACAGCCTGCTTACAAGCATTAATTGAATCGGCAGGGAAACGGGCGATACGTTGTGCCAACTCATCAACATAAGCACCAATCTTGTCGGCATCGAGAGCCTTATTAATCGTGCCATAGGCTTCTGCTTCATCTGCATCAAAATCACGCGCACTTAAAATAATTTCTAACGCACGTCCTAGACCAGCCTGACGAGCCATGCGTGATGCACCACCACCACAAGGCAGAATGCCCATACCGACTTCCATCTGCATGAACTTTGCCTTACCACGAGCCGCAAAACGCATATCGCAAGCCAGTGCAAATTCATGACCGCCACCGCGTGCGAATCCTTCGATTTTGGCGATAGTCGCTTGTGGTAGTTTGCTAATACGCTCCAGCGTGGTCTGCAAATAAAGGAGCTTTACCTCGTCACGTGATACGGCAGTCGTGGACATATCTTTGAGAAAATTGGTATCCGCGTGTGCTACAAAAATTTCTGGATGTGCAGATTGAAAAACTACAACTTTAACGCTGCGATCGCCCTCAAGTGTTTCCGCCAAACGATTTAGATCATCTAGCATCGGAATACCTTGAACATTCACAGGAGGGTAATCAAAAGTCACACTCAGGACTGCTCCATCCTTTGTCGCCTTAAACGTAGTGTAGTTTTCGTAAGCCATATCTATCTCCTTTTGCTGTCATCTAAAGGGACTCAGTCTGGCTAACTAGAACTTCCCGAACTTGTCTGGAAGCTCCCAGCTTTAAGCCACGGGTCATTGACGGTTTCATGAGTTCTACGATTAAAAATATGATATAAGTGCAACTAATAACAAGTACGCACAATTCTGTTGTTTAGTTACTTTTAAGGAACTATTGAAAATTTGAGAGAATTATGATGCAGAAAAACAATTACGATCGTCCCTATGGATGCTCTGTTGAAGCTACGTTATCTGTCATTGGTGGACGGTGGAAACCCGTAATTATTTTTAATCTCTTGCAGAATGATGTTTTGCGCTTTGGGGAATTGAAGAACAAAATCGAAGGGATTACGCAGCGTATGCTGACTAATCAACTACGCGAATTGGAAAAAGATCAGATTGTGGCTCGAAAAGTCTATCCCGAAGTCCCACCGCGTGTAGAATATTCGCTTACAGATTATGGTCGTACTCTAGAGCCAATTATGATTTCCATGAGAGATTGGGGAGCTGAACATATGAATGTAAAATGTGATGAGTCCTCGCCGTTGTAAAGCCCGGTCAGAAATTAAGTCAGTTAAATAGTTTTATCTCTGAAAATATTGAAAATAAAAGATATATCGAATCAGCCGTAAAATCTGACTAAAGGTGTTTGACATTCTACTGCTGTATATTGCCGAAGTATTGAAGTTTTTAAGTCCCTAAATCTCGAGAAAAGAGGGCTAATTGTGTACCATAAAAAGCAAGTCGGTTGTTCAGGTGACGAAACGGAACGCTCTTTAATCTCCTCGACTCATTAAACCCCCAATAATCCCAATCCCTAACGTTAAGAGAACTAATGCCCAAATCACAAAATCAGGAATAGCAGATAAAATTCCGACTCCTTTCAAAACAATAATAATAGCAATAATAATCAGTGCGATGGTTAGGACGATGACGATAAATTTTTAAGGCGATCGTCCACAATTGGGCGGAGAATCGACTGGTAATCGGCCTTCCGCCTCCAACGGTTAATGTGGTAATCCAGATATCCAGCGTCACGCCCAGAAGTATGATGATACCTAATACACTCAATCCAATCGACATAAGAATTAGCCTCGTTCACCACAGGATCATTTACTTTCTCACGTTCGATGGTTTCGCGATCGCGATCAACCGTAGGAGCTGGAGCTACAGGTTGGGGTTGATGAGTTGCAGCGCGGGCTTCCATCTCAGCCGTTTTTCTTCCTTCGTGTTCGAGTGCTGTTGGAGAAACAAGATTGTCTACTGTTGGGGTGACATCAACTTGTAAAGCATCATAAACGTGCCATTCATCGATCCCTTTATCATTAGAAAAAGTTGAAGGGATTGAAGAGAGTACAGTTCAAAATAAACCTTCTCAAGCTACGGTTAAAGGTGAATTTGTATCTGTAAAAGCCGCAAATAATTTATTAGAAATAATTGCCATGAACGAATCCCATGGCTGTGCCAAAGTTAAAATTGAGTTAGTCTTAGAAGATCCTCAATATCAGCAACAATATCAAGACCTATTTGAGCGGTGTATGAATTCCTAATTGAGTTTAAGGTTTAAGCGATCGCTAATTCCTCTGACTGCATTCGCCCAACCTTGACAACCCGTTGCGGTTGCGACTTCCCAGCCTCGATTTTTTAAACCCGGATGAGGCCCTTTTTTACCCGGAATAATCATTGGAATTTCGACAACTTCTAACATCGCTAAATCATTGGGACTATTTCCTAAGCCAACTGTAGTTATTTTGGCATTCGGCTGATGGGTCTGATATTGTTGAATCAGCCATTGTACCGCTTTCCCTTTTCCAGCTTCTCGACCAATTAAGTGCGAAAAGCGATCGCCAACTACAACTTGAAATCCTAATGATTCTACAGCCTCTTCTATTTCTGCACTGCTGAAGTTCTTAGGAGTTACAAACGGTTCAGTAAATTCTCGCTGTTTGGCGCGTTTGACATCATCTGAAGCTAAACCTGTAAGTTGATGAATGTCAGCTTCAGTTAAATCTCCAAATCCTTTTAAGGGTTGATTTAAAGTCTCTGCTACTGCTTTGAGTCCTTGACGAGCATCAGCATAACTAAAACCAAACTGCATTAAATGATAATCTCCCCAAGGATGAGTTTGTGGAGAAGTAAGCTGTGCTTCTGAATAGGGAATGAAAACAGCACTGCCATTTTCAACAATAAATGAATCTGTTAATCCAATTTTTTGACGCAGAAGTTCAACTTCTGAACGGGTTTTACTGGTGACAGGAATAACAGGAATTTTTAAATCTTTCAATTGTTTGAGAACAGGTAAGGCAGCTTCATAGCCATAGTCATCAGAATTGAGTAACGTTCCATCTAAATCTGTAAAAATTAGCAACATCTTCCCACACCTGAGCATCAAAGTTTAGTTTACCTGAATATTTAGCAATCCCAGTATTCGGTAAAGGAGCTTTCCATATCACGTCCTTACCTCATGCCGTCATTAATCCCAGCTACAGTAATTTTAGCCGGAGTTGCGATCGCTGTCTTTGGTGCAAAATCGAATACGGTTTGATTGGCGTGCGTAACGCTAAACTTCCCCTAGCAGTAGTCAGCCAACACTTCAAAACTCTGAACTTCTACCAAAAGGGTTGGCAGATGTCACCCCAATCTATAGTCTTTATCTTATAAGTCGATTGCTGCTGTGAATTGCTGGTATCGATGAATTAAAACTTACTCAACGATTAAATTATTACCGATGACTGTTACTCAAGCCACTTTTCCCATAGACTTAGGGGCCTACAAACCCCTCACACTCGATCCCTCAAATTCTACGCTAACCGACGAACAGCGCGAAACGCTCAAAGCCAATATCCAACTCTGTCGGGATGCTATTGTTTTCTTTACGGCGACAGGTGCAGCCAGAGGCGTTGGCGGTCACACAGGTGGCCCCTACGATACAGTACCAGAAGTAATGATTCTCGATGCGTTATTCCGAGGTCAGCCTGATAAATTTGTACCGATTTTCTTTGATGAAGCCGGACACAGAGTTGCAACTCAATACCTGATGGCAACCCTCGCAGGTGAACTTCCCGCCGAAAAACTGTTAAGCTACCGTGCAGCAGGTTCTACTCTCCCTGGACACCCCGAACTCGGACTCACCGCAGGCGTAAAATTTAGTTCCGGTCGTTTAGGTCATATGTGGCCCTACGTTAACGGTGTAGCCTTGGCAAATTCGGGTAAAACAGTTTTCTGTTTGGGTTCAGATGGTTCACAACAGGAAGGAGACGACGCCGAAGCCGCCCGTTTAGCCGTTTCTCAGAAGCTTAACGTTAAACTCCTCATTGACGATAACGACGTGACGATTGCCGGACATCCTTCTGATTATATGCCCGGTTACACCGTTGCCCAAACTTTAACAGGTCACGGACTGAAAATTTTAGAGGGAGATGGCGAAGACCTTGACGATCTCTATCGTCGCATCTGCGAAGCGGTGAATACCGATGGCCCGGTTGCTGTTGTGAATAAACGTCCCATGTGTGTGGGAATTGACGGGTTAGAAGGGTCTGAACATGGTCACGATGTTATTCCCTTAGATAAAGCGATCAAATACCTGGAAGCCAAGGGTAAAACTGCGGCGGTAGACTATCTCAAGAGTATTGAGAAGCCGAAGAACACCTACACTTTCATGGGTGCAAGTGACAAGGTTGGGTCAAACCGGAATACCTTCGGAGATGCAGTGGTTGGCGTTCTACAGGGCATGAGTGATGCTGAACGCAAAGAAAAAGTCATCTGTATCGACAGTGACCTAGAAGGGTCTTGTGGCTTGAAAGCGATTGGGAAAGCCTTCCCTGAGATTTATGTTAAAGCCGGAATCATGGAACGGGGCAACCTCTCCGCTGCGGCTGGCTTTGGGATGGAGAAAGGCAAACAGGGAATTTTTGCCACTTTCAGCGCATTTTTGGAAATGTGTATTTCTGAAATTACAATGGCGCGGTTGAACTACTCAAACTTGCTGTGTCATTTCTCTCACTCCGGTATTGATGACATGGCGGATAATACCTGTCACTTTGGCTTGAACAATATGTTCGCCGATAATGGCTTAGATGATGGGCATGAAACTCGGTTATTTTTCCCCGCCGATGCCAACCAAATGAAAGCCTGTGTAGAATCAATCTTCTTCGATCCCGGCTTGCGGTTTATCTTCTCGACCCGTTCAAAAGTGCCTTATATTCTCAATAGTGATGGCAATCATTTCTTTGGAGAAGGCTACAAATTTACACCCGGAAAAGATGAAGTCATCCGTGAAGGAACTGCCGGATATATTGTCAGTTTTGGGGCGGCTTTGTATCGTTCTCTCGATGCCGTTGAACGTCTCAAACAAGAAGGAATTGACGTGGGTTTAATTAATAAAGCCACCTTAAACGTTGTCGATGAAGAGATGATGGCAAAACTCGGTCAATCTCCAATGGTTGTCGTTGTCGAAGCGTTTAACCGTCGCACAGGACTCGGTAGCCGTTTCGGAACCTGGTTACTCGAACGCGGTTTCTCACCCAAATTTGCAAGTCTAGCAACCTATCACGAAGGTTGTGGTGGATTATGGGAACAGTTCCCCCATCAAGGTATCGATCCAACTGGCATTATGAAAAAAGTTAAAGAATTAGCCAGTTAAACTCGTTTAAACAAAAGGGGAGGTTCTCAGCCTCCCCAAAGCAAACAATAGAGAGTTGAACGGGTTATAGGTTACAGAAGATAGTGAATTAAACAAGCGTCCTTATAGTTCTTCTCAATGACTCTACAATCTAGACTGACAGTGTAAGTTGGTTACATACTTTGAGTTAGATTCGCTAAAATTCTCAAAACTAAGCTAGGATTGTCGAAATGTTTATATCAAATTGAAATTAGTCCAAGCTTTTACAATTCAAGCAAGAACCAAACTCAAACCTTCATCCTAACCATGAACATTAACCTAACTCCACAACAACAACAGCTAATCCAAGCGAAGATTGCAACGGGTAAATACCAATCCAGCCAAGAAATCATTGAGATTGCCCTACGTCTGTTTGACGAATACGAACAAGCCGAAAGCGCATGGAGTCAAGCCGTCAGAACCAAAATTCAAGCTGCTGTCACGGCTTCAGAACAAACTCCTCCAATAGACGGAGCACCCTTCATAGAAGCCATCCTGCAACGATTTAAAGAGGGATAGCAATGGCACGCTATCTTATTAACGTATTAGCTAGTCAAGATCTAAATGACATTGCTGACTATTTTGCTCAAAATAACATTAGAGCCGGTGAAAAATTCTTTCAGGACTTTAATCGTAAATGCAGACAGTTCGTATTATTTCCCAGCAGCGGCAAGAACTATGAAGATATTTACCCCAATCTCAGAGGTGTACCCCTAGCTGGATATATCATTTTTTACCGCATTATTGATGATGACATCGAAATCCTACGAGTAATTAGTGGGCGCAGAAACTTACCCTCTATTTTTCAAGGATCTGAATAATCAAAGAGATATAAGTATGTTAACTCTAGAAATGGCAATCCGAAAAATCAGACAGTTGAGTTGATGGATTGGATTTGGCATAGTCTGCTTAAATTTTTGACAAATAGTTGACTAGGATAATAAAATCTATCCACTACTGCAACTCTTATAAATTAGGCGGATGAGGCGACTGCGTAAGAAGCAATAACGGCAACACCAATCGAACTCGATATAATACAATCCGATCTCTCTCAGATTCATCATCTAAATGATTAGAATCAAACTCAATCCGGGTAAACTCTAAGAACGGATCACTGTTTACTGCCGAACTGTAAACTGTAAAAATATCTGTCGCTATAGCAATTGACATAATGCTTGATATTATATCTTGAATTGAAAAATCACCAATGAAGGGTTTGAGCGTTAGCTGAACTTGTCAATTGCTGAAAGGAATAATAAAATATGAATTTAATAGCCTTTCATCTGCGTTATGGCTCTCACCCATCAAGAACAAAAGTCTGCTATTATTCAAGACCCCTTAATGATATCGCCAGAGATGACGGTAACAGATGCGATCGCTTGTATGAGTGCGGCATCTTCTACCAAGATTCAAGACTATGATTTTCAGACTCAAGGGCGATCAAGTTGTGTATTTGTCATAGAAAATCAACAATTAATTGGCATATTAACTGAGTCAGCGATCGTTCGTCTTATCCGTCAGTCACAACCGCTCGATTCTCTGCAAGTTCATCAGGTGATGGACTATCCTGTCATTACTCTACGAAAGTCTGAGTTGAGCGATATCTTTTCAGCCATTCATCTGTTTCAACAGTACAAAATTCGCCATTTACCGATCCTGGATCAACAAGATCGTGTTGTCGGTTTAGTGACGGCTGAAACCTTATTAAGCTTGGTCGAGCCTAAGAACTTAGAGAATGAAAGTCAGATTTTAGCTGAAAAAGTCGAGCAACTCGAAGCCGAAAAAAAAGCATGGCAAGACCATCAAACTCGAGAACTCGAAAAACAGGTAGAAGCTCGAACCCTCGTTCTAGAAGCCCAAGCCAGACGAGAAAAATTAGTCGTTGAAATTGCCACACAAATTCGAGCCTCACTCAGCTTACAAGGGATTTTGGATACGACAGTCGAACAGATACGGCAAGTGCTAAACTGCGATCGCGTTAATATTTGGAAATTTGGGATTGATTGGCACGCTCAGATCGTTGCTGAGTCTACCGACTTCCCTGAGTCTCTGGTTGGCAAACGTATCGACAATTCTGGCTTTAAACAAGAGCCAACCCAAATTTATCATCAGGGATTGTTACGGGTGATTCCCGATATCTACACCACAGAAATGTCAGATGCTCACCGGGAAATGTTAATCGGTTTACACACCAGGGCGACTATATTAGTTCCACTACTGTGCGGCTACGAGTTGTGGGGATTACTCAATGTTAGCCAGAGTCAGCAGAGGCGAGAATGGGAACCCGAAGATGTAGAATTACTTCAGGCTCTTTCGATGCAACTGGCGATCGCGATCCAGCAAGCAACAACTTACCAACAATTAGCCGAAGAACTCAAAGAACGACGCCAAGCCGAAACCCGTTTACGAGAGAGTGAAAAACGCTACGCATCGCTCGCAACAGCCGCTCCTGTGGGAATTTTTCGCACCGATGCAGTTGGCAACTGCACCTATGTTAACCATCATTGGACTCAGATCACTGGGCTGACTCCAGAAACCGCCGCTCAAGACGGATGGCAAAATTGTTTACATCCCGAAGATCGTCACCGAGTTGCCCTAGAATGGGAGCAAGCTCTACAAGAACAACGCCCCAGCCAGCTAGAATATCGCATTCAACGTCCCGATAGTGTCATTCGCTGGGTTTACGGACAATTAATTACAGAGCGAGATTCCCAGGGAAATGTAGTCAGTTATTTGGGTACGATTACCGATATTAGCGATCGCAAACTTGCTGAAAACACGCTCAAAAATATTATTGAAGGCACATCTACCGCCACCACAGGAGATGAATTTTTCTCGGCTTTAGTCAGTCATATTGCCCAGGCTGTGAATACATCCTATGTATTAGTGTCAGAAGTAATAGACACTCGGCTGCAAACTCTAGCATTTTGGGGAAATGGTCAATTACAGCCCAGCATTACCTATGACTTTGCCAATAGTCCTTGCGAAAAAGTTCTCAAAGAAGGTTATTTCTACTGTTGTGATGGAGTATCCCAACAATTTCCCCAGCTTTATTTGTTAGCTGAAATCGAGGCAGAAAGTTATTTAGGCGTAGTATTAACCGATCGACAAGGTCAACCCTTGGGAGAAATTTGTGTTCTGGATAGACAGCCAATTCAGCCTGTCACCGCTCAAAATTTAAGAAACATTCTCCAAGTTTTCGCCGCACGCGCCTCCGCTGAACTCCAACGCAAACGTAGCGACAAAGCCCTCCAACAGCTTAACGCGACTTTAGAACAGCGAATCAACCAACGCACCCAACAACTTCAAGACTCTCAAGCCTTACTTCAAGACTTCTTTGAAAATGCTAACGACTTAATCCAAAGTGTTCTGGTTGAAGATGGGAAATTTGAATACGTTAATCGGGCTTGGCGAGAAACCTTGGGTTATACAGAAGCCGAAGTCGAAACTCTCACCATTTTTGATATTCTCCATCCTGATTATCACGATTATTGGTCAAGCTTCATCACTCAAATGCAAGGCGGAGTCGTTTGTAGAATTGATCGCCGTCTAGAACTGATCGTTTTGACCAAAGATCAACGAGAAATTATCCTCGAAGGCAGTATTGACTATCGTCGAGATCAAAATTATCCTGTCGCCACCCGTTCCATTTTTCGGGATGTGACCAAACGCAATCAATATGAAGCGCAACTTCTCAATTTATCAGAACGCTTACAACTGGCGATTCGTTCCGCCCGAATGGGAATCTGGGATTGGAATGTAATCGAAGATCGCCTCACCTGGGATGATCGAATGTTTGAACTTTACGGAGTCGAAGTGGCAAACTTTACCCATACCGTTCAAATTTGGCAAAAGGCTTTACATCCAGAAGATGCAGCCTATACAACCGAATTACTTCAACAAGCCCTACGAGGAGAAACCGAATTTGAAACAGAATTTCGAGTCGTTCATCCGGATGGTTCAATCCACTGGATGCAAGCAACCGCCCTTGTTAAACGCAATGCTCAAGGTCAACCTGAACGAATAATTGGCGTAAATGTTGATATTAGCGACTACAAACAAGCCCATCAACAACGTCAACAACTGATTCAAGAACTCGAAGCCTTTAAACTCGCTCTGGATCAATCCGCAATTGTGGCGATTACCGATCCAACGGGTGCGATCACCTACGTTAACGATCGCTTCTGCGAGATCTCCGGTTATTCTCGTCAAGAACTACTCGGTCAAACCCATAGTATGATTCAATCTGGCTACCATAGCCCAGAGTATTTTCAACAGTTGTGGGAAACCATCACTCGCGGTGAGATTTGGCGAGGTGAAATCTGTAATCGGGCTAAAAACGGTCAACTCTACTGGGTGGTGAGTACGATTGTTCCCTTTCTTGACGCTTCAGGACAACCTTACCAATATTTATCGATTCGCTTTGATATTACCACTCGCAAACAAGCCCAAGTCGCTCTACAGCAAAGCAATGATCTTCTGCTGGCGATCAGTGAAGCCCAATCTCAATTTATTACCGCCGGAAACCGTCTGAGCATTTTTGAAGGTTTACTCGATAGTTTGCTGGAATTAACCGACAGTGAATACGGCTTTATTGGTGAAGTCTTTTTCCAGCCCGATGGCAGTGCTACGATGGAAGAAAGTTTCCTAAAAATTCGGGGAATGCCCGATCTCAGCACTCATCGGATTCCAAATATCACCTCAAACCTCTCAATAGAATCTGACAATAATAGCTTATTTGGGGCTGTAATTCTAACCGGAAAACCTGTGATTATTAATCGTCCGAGTCATGATTTGCGATCGCTGAGAACTCCAGAAGGTTTCCCTCCCCTCAAGGTCTTTTTAGGATTACCGTTTTTTAGGGGTTCAACGTTGGGGGGAATGGTAGGGATTGCGAATCGACCAGGAGGTTACGATGAGGATATTATCGAACATTTACAACCCTTTCTCGTCACCTGTGGAAATTTAGTTGAAGGATATCGTCTTTATCGCCGACGCCGGGAAGCCGAAGCCGAACTCCAACAAACCAACGAAGAACTCGCCCGTGCGACTCGCCTTAAAGATGAATTTCTTGCCAATATGAGCCATGAGCTGCGAACACCCCTGAACGCTATTTTGGGGATGACTGAAGGGTTAAAAGAGCAGGTATTTGGTCAAACTAGCTCCCAACAACTTCAGGCTTTAGAGACCATCGAACAGAGTGGCTCTCACTTACTTGAGCTGATTAACGATATTCTAGATGTCGCTAAAATTGAATCGGGTCAAATAGAACTTGACTGTATTCCCATTTCTCTCTACAAGCTCTGTCAATCGAGTTTAAGCTTTATTGAACAACACGCCCTCAAAAAACAGATCCAGCTTGAGACAAAATTACCCTTTCATCTTCCCAAAATTTGCGTTGATGAACGGCGCATCCGTCAAGTTTTAATTAACTTACTCGATAATGCCGTAAAATTCACACCAGAAGGAGGGAAAATCACCCTAGAAGTGACCGCCTCTAGTCCAAACGAAACCTCAGAGTTTGAAAAATCAGGGCTTGAAAATGCTCTGCAAATTGCGATTATTGACACGGGGATTGGGATTGCTCCTGAAAATCTCACCAAACTATTTCAGCCCTTCGTTCAAATTGACAGTGCTTTAAACCGAAAATACGAAGGAACAGGCTTAGGACTTGCGCTCGTTAAACGCATCGTTGAACTGCATGGTGGAGAAGTCGGAGTCGGAAGTCAAGTCGGAGTCGGAAGTCAATTTACGATCGCCCTTCCAGCTATTGCCATCTGCTTAAGCGAAACCGAAACCGAAACTGAAACCCCAGCCCACTTCACCCGAATTCATCCTCAACTCCAACCCTTGGTTTCTCCGGCGATCTTACTCGTCGAAGATAACGAAGCCAATATCAGCACCATGACAAAATATCTCGAAGCCAAAGGGAATCGCTTAATCGTTGCTCGAAATGGTGAAGAGGCGATCGCACTGACTCAGCAACAAACCCCCGACTTAATTATTATGGATATTCAAATGCCCGGAATGGATGGTATAGAAGCCATTAAACACATTCGTGCGATCCTAAAATTAGTTGATATTCCGATTATTGCGGTCACTGCCCTTGCCATGAGCGGCGATCGAGAACGATGTTTAGAAGCGGGAGCTAATGAATATCTCAGTAAGCCTGTTAAACTAAAAGAGTTAGCAGGGATCATTAAGCAGTTTACAACAGAGTATTCTCAACAAAGACAGCCTTGAAATTCAAAGGTTGTTTATATGGCATCAGTCGCCTCCGAACTTCCCAAACTCCAGTCAAACAGAACTGAGCGTTTGTTATGCACCAATCACTGGACTATCTTTGTCAATTACCCCATATAGAATGTTTGCGATGCGATCGCAACTTCACCATTATCCAAACCTCATCAGGATGTGGACATTTTTTAGATGACGAAACGCTGATTGAAATGGGTCAGTCTGTTCTTGATGTAATACCCGAACTCTTTGGCTTAGAAGAATCCCTGATCGATATCATCGAGGGGAATAGGTCTTCGTTTGAACTTAAAGCGATTTCCCGGCAACTTTCTGATGGAACTTTACACTATTATGACCTTTATGTTGTGGGTCAGATTAACTCCCCGGAAAATCTAGACCGATCCTTAAATAACTCCTCAAAATTGGCGACAATTTTTCTAGAAGATGTGACCCAGACCCTGTCGTTTATGCAAACACTCGTGCAAGCCGGAAACGAGATGACCCTCTTGCTCGATCAACTCCAACAAACCAACCAAGAACTTACCCGTTCCACTCGCCTCAAAGATGAGTTTCTTGCCAATATGAGCTATGAAATTCGCACACCTCTCAATGCCATTCTGGGCATGACCGAAGGACTACAAGAAGAAGTTTTTGGGATTATTAATTTAGAGCAACTCAAAGCATTAGAAACGATTGAAAGTAGTGGGGCTCATCTCCTAGAACTGATTAACGATGTTCTGGATATTGCTAAAATTGAATCGGGTCAAATCAAGCTAGAATGCGCTCGGACTGCTGTTGTTCCCCTCTGTGAATCGAGTTTGAGTTTTATTAAACAACAGGCTCTCAAAAAACAGATTCGCCTGGAAATGAAACTTGTCTCTGATGTACCCGATCTATTTGTTGAGAAACGACGCATTCGTCAAGTTTTGATCAATCTCCTCAATAATGCGGTTAAATTTACTCCAGAACATGGAAAAATTAGCCTAGAAGTGACCTTTCCGCTGTCTCCAGAAGTAGCAATGGATGTGAAAAATCCAGTTCAAATTGCCGTTGTCGATACCGGAATTGGAATTGCTCCGGAAAACCTCAGACAACTCTTTCAGCCCTTTATTCAAATTGATAGCTCCCTCAACCGTAAATATCAAGGCACAGGTTTAGGACTTTCCTTAGTTAAACGGATTGTAGAATTACATCGAGGACAAGTCGGAGTCAGTAGCGAGGTTGGAGTCGGGAGTCGCTTTACCATTATTTTACCCGGCGTTGCTTCGGCTTCATCCTCGGCTCAACCTGGAGTTCAGTCTCAGTTGAACATCGTCACGAATCTCTCTCAAAAATTAACAACTCCTACGATTTTGCTTGCAGAAGATAATGCCGCTAATCTTAGTACCATTTTTAGTTATTTGAGAGCAAAAGGCTATCATTTAATTGTCGCCCACACTGAAGAAGATGCTATTACTCTGGCTGAAACTGAAACCCCCAATATTATCGTGATTAATATGGGAGTTTCCGGAATCAATGGTATAGAAGTCATTCAACGAATCCGTCTCAATCCCCACTTAGTTAATGTTCCAATTATTGCCTTGAAAATGCTTCCAGTCTGTGGCGATCGCGAGAAATATTTAGAAGCGGGAGCTAATGCTTTTCTTCGCAAGCCCGTTAAACTTAAAAATCTCCTCAATAGTATTCAACAATTGATCTAAGGCTTTAAAATATAGCAGTTTACCTGTTACTTGGACTTCGACACCATAACCCATGATCTCACCATCGACACAATACACTGGATTAATCTTAATCGTTGACGATCAACCGACTAATCTAGCCGTAATCTCTGAAACCCTCACCGCAGTGGGTTATGATGTGGCGATCGCAACCAGTGGAGAACGCGCCCTCAAACAATTAGAACGAAGATTACCCGATTTGATTTTACTTGATATTCAAATGCCAATGATGGATGGCTTTGAAGTCTGTCAAAAACTCAAGGCAAATCCCCAGACTGGTGATGTCCCAGTCATTTTTATGACGGCTTTATCTGATGTAGACCACAAAGTCGAGGGCTTTCAACTGGGCGCGGTAGATTATATTACTAAGCCCTTCCACGAACAAGAAGTCCTCGCCCGTATCAAATCTCATGTGCAGTTAAAGAAAATGGAAGCCCATCTCAGAGCAGAAATAGAACAGCGACAGCGAACCGTACAGGAGTTGCAAAGTCTGACCAAACGCTTAGAAATCAGTAATCAAGAGTTACAAGACTTTGCTTATGTGTCTTCCCACGACTTACAAGAACCTCTGCGTAAAATCCAGACTTTTGGCGATCGCCTCAAATCCACTTGCCAAGATTCCCTCAATGATAAAGGATTAGATTATCTAGAGCGAATGCTGAATGCGGCCAGTCGCGCTCAAACTTTGATTAATGATTTGCTGGCTTTTTCCCGAATTACCACCAAAGCCAAGCCTTTTGAAGCTGTTAATTTATCACAAGTGCTGGAGGAAGTTCTGTCAGATCTAGAAATTCGGATCGAGGAAACCGGAGCAAAACTGGAGATAGATTCTCTTCCGATGATTGATGCTGATGCTTTGCAAATGCGTCAACTTCTGCAAAATCTGATTAGTAATGCCTTAAAATTTCAACCTGAAGGTAATATACCTAGTATTCAGATCCGTTCTCGACAATACCTGCAAAATGGTCAAGAATGGTGTGAAATTCAGATCGTTGATAATGGTATTGGCTTTGAGGAAAAGTATACGGATCGTATTTTTCAAATCTTTCAACGCCTATATGGACGCAGCACCTATGAGGGGACAGGGATTGGTCTGGCTATTTGTCGTAAAATTGCTGAACGTCATAGCGGTACGTTAACTGCAAAAAGTCAACCTAATCAAGGTGCGACTTTTATTTTCACTTTACCCATTCATCAAATATCAGGAGGACTTCATGGTTAAACAGAGAAAAAGCATTACCATTTTGGTTGCTGAAGATGACGAAGACGATCGCTTTTTGATGCAGGAAGCTTTAGAAGAAAATCGTCTCGCTAATGACTTGCATTTTGTCGAAGATGGAGAAGAATTAATGGATTATCTTCTTCATCAAGGTCAATATAGCGATCCGGAAAGTTCTCCGCGACCCAGTTTAATATTATTAGATCTGAATATGCCTCGCAAAGATGGACGCGAAGCGCTCAAAGAAATCAAAGCGAATCCAGACTTGCGACAAATTCCAATTGTGGTCTTAACGACTTCTAAAGCCGAAGAAGATATTCTGCGAACTTACGATCTTGGGGTTAGTTCTTTTATTGGTAAGCCTGTTGTTTTTGAGTCGATGGTACAGATTATGAAAATGTTAGGAACCTACTGGTTTGAAATCGTGGAATTACCCGATCGCGCTTCTCGGTAAATTAGAAATTATGAATTAACTTGACAACCTCCCGACTTCCTACTCCCTGTTCCCGACTGCCTATTCCCTATTCCCTATTCCCTACTGCCTACTTCCTGTATTATGGCCTCTGAGATTTATCGAGTTTTACTCGTAGATGATGACGAAGATGATTATATTGTGACGAGGGACTTCTTGAGTGAAGCTGAACGAGTTACCTTTAAGTTAAGCTGGGTTGATAACTACCAGGCTGGACTTACAGCGATTAAAAACTCAGAATACGATGTCTACCTCTTAGACTTTCGCTTGGGTCAAGAGAATGGCTTAGAATTGTTGCAGGAAGCGGTAAAGTTTGGCTGTAGAAAACCGATTATTTTACTTACAGGAGTCGGAGATCATGATATTGATAGCCAGGCGATCGCCTCTGGAGCATCAGACTATCTCGTTAAGGGAAGCAGCTTAAATGCAGCACTGCTCGAACGATCCATCCTCCACGCGATCGAACGCAAACGAGGAGAGATTCGTCAAGCTGAACTTATGTCGGAGTTAGCGATCGCCAACAAAGAACTCAAAGACTTTGCTCATATTGTCTCCCACGATCTCAAGGCACCGCTGCGGGGAATTGCTTCTCTTGCAGATTGGCTGATTACAGATTATCAAGATCGACTCGACAGCGAAGGTCAAGAAATGCTGCAATTGATGGGAGGGCGAGTTCGACGGATGAGTGATTTGATTGATGGAGTTTTGCAATATTCCCAGGTTGGACGAGTTCGAGAGCAAAAAACGGATGTCGATCTCAATCAAGTGGTTGCAGAAGCGATAGATGCGATCGCGCCTCCCGAAGATATCCCCATCCTTGTTGAAACTGAGTTACCTGTTGTTTTTGTGGAGAGAACCCGCATTCAGCAAGTGTTTCAAAATTTAATGAGTAATGGGGTTAAATATATGGGTCAGTCGAAGGGGTTGATCAAGATTTCCCATCTACAAACAGACGGCTATTGGCAATTTTCAGTAATGGATACAGGAAAAGGAATTGAAGAACGCCATTTTGAGAAGATCTTTGAGATTTTTCAGACCTTAGCCCCAAGTGATTGCTCTGAAAATACGGGTGTCGGACTCGCGATCGTTAAAAAGATTATCGAATCTTATGGAGGTCAGATCTGGCTAACTTCTCAGGTTGGTCAGGGTACCACTTTCTTTTTTACTTTGCCTTATCAAAATTACAGATAACTTCAGTTTGGGAGCTGAGAGGGGGGTTCTATACGGACTGATTTTTACCGATAACCCGCCTCTGTGTTTTGAATGTACTGAAGTACAACAAGCTTTAGCTAAAAAGTTTGCCAGAAGAGGTTTCTGATTCGAGATTAAACAACATTTCTAGGGTTGCCATTGCTCGTCGTCGGGCTTCTATATCTTGCTGCGCTCGCAATTGTACCATCGGATCGTGAAGAATTTTGTTAACAATTCCTCGTGTCAATGCTTCAATAACTTCTTGATGTTTGTCTGCGAACTCTGAACCTAAACGAGACAATGCTTTTTCGAGTTCCTGTTCTCGAATCCCTTCAATTTTTTGTCTTAAACAACTAATAATGGGTACGGTTTCTAAACTACGCCACCACACGTCAAAGGCTTCTACTTCTTCTTCGAGTAAAACTTCTGCTTCCTGAGCCATTTTACGACGGGTTTCGTGATTTTGTGCCACAACGGCTTTGAGATCATCGACATTAAATGCCCTAATATTGCTCAGTGTACTGACGTCAGCAGCAACGTTACGAGGAACTGAAATATCAACGAGCATGAGGGGATGATCCGGCTCTAGTGCGGCTTCTAATTTGGCTTTATCTAAAATCGGTTCTGTTGCGCCTGTACTGGTAAATACGATATCAGATTCAGCAATAACGGTCATCATCGACGATAATAAATGCAGTTGAAATTCGACATCTCTAAACTGACTCGCTAATTCTTCAGCCCGTTTGAGTGAACGGTTAACAATCGCAACTTGAGTTGCACCTTTTGAAGATAAATGCTGAACTAAAAGCCGTGACATTTTACCCGCGCCGATAATCGCAATGCGATAGCCACTGAGGTCTTCGACTTTCATTTGTACCAGTTCGACTGCGGCGGAACTAATCGAAACGGCACCCGTACCAATATTAGTTTCTGTACGCACCCGTTTTCCAGCGGTAATGGCTTGTTTAAATAAGCGGTTGAGAATTTGACCAATGCCTTGATAACGTTGACCCAGTTTGTGTGTTTGTTTAACCTGAGCGAGAATTTGTCCTTCTCCGAGAACTAAACTATCTAAACCTGCGGATACTCGCATCAAGTGCATGATCGCATCATCATGGAGTAAGGTAAATAAATGAGGGCGTAATTCCTGTAATCCTAACTTACTCAACTCTGACAAAAACTGAGTCACTTCTCGAATTCCCGGTTGAGTTTCCGAGGCAACTACATAAATTTCCATGCGGTTACAGGTGCTGAGAATAGCGACTTCCTGAATATGAGGATAGCTCAATAAATGAGCGATCGCGCCTTCAATTTCTTGTTCGGGAATACTTAGTTTTTCACGAACATCTACGGGTGCTGTTTTGTGACTTAAACCGATAACTGCAATATTCATAAAAGGGTTATTTGTTAACTGTTTTTGTTAGAGATTGGTTTTGAGACCATTTTGAAAAAGAGAGAAAATTATGAATGTTGAACTCTGAATTCTAATAGAGACTGGCAATCTGAGAATACAGAGTTCTGCAAAATATGTAATCCATAATTCGTTAAGAGGAATGAGGAATTAATCTAGAACCATTTCACTCACTTATTCTTAATAACTGGTGACTGTGTACTGTGTACGATGTACTGTGTACTGTGTACTGTTTAATTCCCCATTCCTAAAGACTCTACTCTTAGTGTAGCTGTAGAGATTTGGGTTTCGAGTCAAACAGATGAATCGTGTCAACGAAACGAGCAGTTCGAGACTGAGAAGAAATGACTAGACTTTGAGTCCGTGCGCCACCATGGAAGAAGCGAACCCCTTCCATTAAAGTTCCCGGTGTGATTCCACAAGCTGCGAATAATACAGTTTCACCAGATGCTAACTCATCGTCATTATAAACGCGATCGGGGTCTTCAATTCCCATCGATCTTAAGCGTTCAATGTTACCTTCTTTGCTTTCTCCGATTAAACCCGTTTTCACAACTTCAGGATCATAAACCAGTTGCCCTTGGAAGTGACCGCCAACAGAGCGCATTGCTGCGGCTGAAATTACACCTTCGGGTGCGGCTCCAATTCCCATCAGAGCATGAATATTGGTTCCGGTAAAGGCACAAGAGATAGCTGCGGAGACATCACCATCACTGATCAGTCGAACTCGCGCTCCTGCGGTGCGAATTTCATTAATTAAGTCTTTGTGACGGGGACGGTCCATGACCACCACCACCATTTCCTCAACGGTGCGATCTAAGCAGTCAGAGAGAATTTTCAGGTTTTCGGTCGCTGATTTGCGAATATCAACGTGATTTTTAGCCGCCGGAGGTGCAGCCAGCTTCTTCATGTAGAAGTCGGGTGCTGCAAATAGACCGCCTTTTTCGGAAATGGCTAAAACCGCCATTGAACCATTTTGACCATAGGCTACTAGGTTTGTACCTTCGCAAGGGTCAACCGCGATGTCGATTTCAACGAGTTGTTCAGGGTCGCAAACTTTGTTTGCATCTTCTTGGGTACAGATACCGACTTCTTCCCCAATGTAGAGCATCGGTGCTTCGTCCCGTTCTCCTTCCCCGATCACAATGCGACCTCTCATGTGAATCTGGTTCATCCGCTGACGCATGGCATCAACAGCCACTTGGTCAGCAGTATTTTTTTCACCTTTACCCATCCATCGAGCTGAGGCGATCGCTGCCTGTTCAACAACTTCGATAATTTCTAAACCAATTACATTATCCACAGATTTGATCCTCCCAACATCTGAGCTTGCCCGATTTGATTAGGCACTCCCAGTGTTAAAGTCTACCATTCGGTGGGGATCGCCAAGGCATTCTCTGCCGGGTGGTTTGTGTTAAGTTTTGCTTCTCTCGACAAAAGTAACAGAGTCACGGTGACTGTGGCTGTATCTGTTGCTGTTGTGCGATCGCCAAACCCAAAAAGCACCAATCGGGAGTTGCTAAAATCAAGACTAAGCTGAGGACAATATTGAGGTCAGATCATGTCTGTCGCTAGACCTACCTTTGAGCGGGTTATTCTTCAAGCATCCGAATAAAGATAACCTACCAACCATGTATGATTTACCCAGTGAAGAGGTTGGGGAACTCAGACAAACTCAATAGCAACTTGAACAAGAACGCCTTCGAGCTGAACAACTCGCAGAACAGTTAGGACAGATGGGGATTAATCCCGATGAAATTTAACTAAGGTTTTAGGATTGTCTAATCTTCGGATTCGCTGTTTAATTAAACCTTCTAAAACTATAAATATTCAGGACGCAAAGTTTGCGTCCCTACAGATATTTGAGAAGTATTAAGGATATTGAAAACCCTATTTGTCCTCAGTCGCTAAGTCGTGAGGATGAACCTCGCTACAGACTTCATAAAAAGAGGTTTTGGGTGCTTTGGCAAATAAATGTGCCATTTCATTCATAATGGCTTCATAGGCTTCACTATGGTTTTGATCCATATCTTCTATATTTTCCCAAAAAATAATGGCAATTCCTTTATCTGTTCCCGGTTCTTGCAAGAGATAAGATCCTTTAAACCCTTTTGTATAAGTTGAAACTGCTTTTTCAAAAAGGTGTTCGGCTTCATCAAATCTACCGGGTTTAAATTCACCGATCGCAACGTAAGCATATTGATGTTTGAGAAAATCTAGAAATTCTGACATTTTGAACCCACAATAATGGATATTACTGGAATTAGAAACGGTTAAAAGTGTTGCAATTGGGCTTCAGCGTTGAAATACTGACGACAAATTCCCACACTCAACACTAGGGTAGCAATCAAATTCGCAACTGCGATCATCAACAATATCAAAATTTGATAGGAAACAGCATCCAATGGATCGACACCCACAAGTAATTGACCTGTTAAAATACCTGGAATTGTGACAATTCCGACAATCGCCAGTGAGTTTAGTGTTGGAACTAACCCGGCTTGAATTGCTTCTTGACGGTAAGATTTCAAGGCTTGCTGAGGAGTCGCACCCAAACTCAAATGAGTTTCGATCTCAATCTGGGAACGGTTCAAGGTTGTGACCAAACGTTCTCCGGTGACTGAGGCGGCGTTCATCGCGTTTCCCCAAACCACCGCCAGTAAAGGAATCAAATATTGAGGACTGTACAAGGGTGTGGGTTGAATCACCAAAGTTTGAACGTAACCGACAATCAGTAAGGCACTCACGCCCAGCGAACCCCAGACCCAATATAACAGTTGAGGGATTTTTTGGCTGATGCGGTTGCGAGTGACAACGGTGACTAGGGTTAACATCAGCAGTCCAAATCCTACAATCAGTATGGGATTGGGTTGCAGTGGATCGAGAATGACTGCTAGAACATAGCCAACAACGGCGAGTTGGACAACTGACCGCACAGTAGCCAGGAGAAATTTCCACTCTAAACCAAGCTGTTGCCAAAACGATAGCGCGATCGCAATGGTAATCAGTCCCAATGCTAACGCCAAATCGGTAAAATCTAAAGGAATTAACAAGACAGTTTACGAATAACAAACAACTAATCTTTAATTTTATGGTGTTTAGTGTGAACAAAATCCCTCCTCTCGATCTGACTCAACAGTACAAACTTATTGCAGAGGAAGTTACCGCCTCAGTCCAAGCGGTTCTGGCTTCTGGTCGTTATATTGGCGGCGCGGAGGTTGAACGGTTTGAGAACAGCTTTGGTGAATATATCGGCGTTTCTGACTGTATTGGCTGTAACTCGGGTACGGATGCACTGTTTCTCGCCCTTCGTGCTTTTGATATTGGCCCGGGTTCGGAAGTGATTGTTCCGGTTTTTACGTTTATCGCCACGGCTGAAGTCGTGAGTATGGTCGGCGCGACTCCGGTGTTTGTTGATATTGAGGCGAATACTTTTAATTTAGATGTTCAGAAAATTGAAGCGGCGATTACTTCAAAAACAAAGGCAATTATTCCGGTTCACCTGTTCGGTCAGTCGGTGAATATGACGAAATTAATGGAAATTGCCCGAACTCACAATTTAATTGTAATTGAAGATTGCGCCCAAGCTACAGGAGCAACTTGGAAGGGTGAAAAAGTCGGTGCCATTGGAGATATTGGCTGTTTTAGTTTCTTCCCCACTAAAAATCTAGGGGCTTGTGGGGATGGCGGCGCACTCACAACTAACGATCGCGCGATCGCATCTAAAATTCGCATGATTAAAGATCACGGACAGTCTAGTAAGTATAACTCAGCAGTCGTCGGAATTAATAGTCGCCTGGATGCCTTACAAGCTGCAATTTTGAATATTAAACTGCGTTACCTCGATCAGTGGAATCTACAAAGATCTAGAATCGCAAAACGATACCATGAATTTCTGGGAGCTGTCCCCAATTTAATAATTTCTGAAGAAATGTCCTCTGGGCAAAGTGTTTGGAATCAATATACCGTTCGAGTTCGTCAACACCCTTCAAAACAAGATGCGGCTTTAATCGTTGATCGAAATGTTGTGCGTACACAGTTACAAGAGCAGGGAATTAGTACAATGCTTTATTATCCAGTTCCTCTACACTTACAGCCTGTTTATGGAGATTTGGGGTATCAACCCGGCCAGTTTCCAGTTGCAGAACAACTCTGTGAGGAAGTATTATCCTTGCCAATGTTTCCTGAACTCACAACCGTTCAACAAGACTGCGTGATTGACGAGATCAAGGAGATTTTGAGCAAATAGGTAAAATTACTTCCGATTTGGGTGTGTAGTTTTGTATACTATTAATTAACAAAACGATAACAAAAAAATCACGATTAAGATAACGAGACAGATCGCTTAGTTTAAGTCGATCTGCCCCCAACGGTTAAAATTCAGCGTTTAAGAGGAAAATAAACAGCGTGAGTCCACACCCATTCACACAGGAACGGTGTTACGACCCAAAAGTAATCGCCCAATATTATCGCCGTCGTCCCTGGCAAGCAATTTGGCGGGCTTTCACCGTAGTTTGGTTTTTTACAGGATTTATTTGCGGTCTGCTTTGGGATCGATGGCGTAGGCCGGAAGTCGAACATACACCCGAAAGAGCAACTCAACTCCGAACAATTTTGACTCGTCTTGGCCCTACCTTTATTAAAGTGGGTCAAGCCCTTTCTACTCGCCCCGACTTAATTCGCAAAGACTTTTTAGAAGAACTGATCAGACTTCAGGATCAGCTACCGCCTTTTGACAGTAAAATGGCGATGGCAATGATCGAGACAGAGTTAGATCGAGATATCAACAGCGTTTATAGTCAAATTTCTCCCGAACCTGTCGCCGCAGCTAGTTTAGGGCAAGTTTATCGCGCTCGTTTGCGAACGGGTGAAGAAGTCGCCATTAAGGTTCAGCGACCCAATTTACTTCCAATTATTACTCTAGATTTGTATTTGATGCGGTGGGCCGCAGGTTGGATTGCGCCTTTGCTTCCCCTGAATCTAGGTCACGATTTAACGTTAATTGTGGATGAATTTGGAACGAAACTATTTGAGGAAATTGATTATCTCAACGAAGGTCGCAATGCTGAACGATTTGCCGCCTATTTTTGTGACGATCCTACGGTTAAAGTTCCGGAGATTTACTGGAAATATACTAGCACTCGTGTCCTGACTTTAGAGTGGATTAATGGGTTGAAACTCACCGATATTGCGAGTATTGAAGCCGCAGGTTTAGATCTGGATAATCTAATTTTAATTGGCGTAACCAGTGGTTTACGACAACTGTTAGAATTTGGGTTCTTCCACGCCGATCCTCATCCCGGAAATTTATTTGCAATGCCCGATGGTCGTATGGCATTTATTGACTTTGGGATGATGGATCAACTCGAACAAAACGTGAAAGAAACCTTAGTCGGTTCGGTTGTTCATCTAATTAATCGAGATTATAACGATCTCGCTCAAGACTTCATAAGACTTGGATTTCTAACTCCGGAAACGAATATTATGCCGATTGTTCCGGCTTTAGAAAATGTACTCGGAAATGCGATGGGTGAGAGTGTTCGGGATTTTAACTTCAAAACGATTACGGATAGCTTCTCGGAGTTGATGTTTGAATATCCCTTCCGAGTTCCCGCGAAATTTGCCCTAATTATTCGATCTTTGGTTACGCAAGAAGGAATTGCTCTGACACTTAATTCTAACTTCAAAATTGTTGACGTTGCCTATCCTTATGTGGCGCGACGGTTACTGAAAGGAGAAACGCCATCTTTACGCCGTCGTTTACTGGAAGTTTTGATCAAAGATGGAAAGTTTAAGTGGAATCGGTTAGAGAATATGCTGGCGATCGCACAATCCGATCAATCCTTTGATATTCTACCGACTGCTCAACTCGGTTTGCAATATTTGATGTCAGCAGAAGGTGAGTTTCTTCGCCGTCAGATTATCCTCGCTTTAACAGAAGATGATCGCCTCCATACCGAAGAAGTTCAGCGAATTTGGGGTTTAGTCGGACATCATATTCAGCCGAATCGTATATTTGATGTGGCAATGAGTGCGATCGCTGATTTTTCCACCGCCCAAGTAACGGCTTTGCGACAACAGTAGACACTCGATCCTTTCAACTATAAAATACAACCAGTTTAAGTCTCAAATTTTTAATTTGGATTTAAGAAAAATATTCCCCTGCTGCTAAAGTAGGGGAAAAAAATGTTAATTACCACGAGGAACTCAACTGCTATGTATGAAATGTCCGGGCCACCTTATATTATTTTAGTCGTTGGTTTATTTGCAGGAATTACCTCTTGTACTGCTTTTATTACCACCTTAAAACAACTTTTAAAAGAATGGTCAGTGAGTCGTTCAACTCGCGCCTTGGCTAATTTACGGGGCTTTCAACTCCTGCTTCCTTTTTGTGGAATTGCAGTCGGTATTTGTCTATTTTTAGCCTCTTGCTTACAAATTTTTACCTTTTCCTACACTTTCTCCTATTCCTTTTCAATTCCTTTAACCTTATTAATGGCAGGTTTAGTTTGGTATCAACTGACTCGACTTCTGATTCAGCTTGAACAAAAAGGCGCGAAAGGAATCGATCTTGATGATTTAAGTTTAGGGAAAATGATTCCTCAAACTAATCCTCCTGAAAATGGTTCTCCCGATACAATGGGATAAAAATCTATGATGGGCGCAAATCTTGCGCCTTTCAAGTTTAATTTATCTCAATTATTTCATCTCAATTATTTCATCTCAACGGGAACCTTAGAAATTTCGGGTTCTGGAGTTGGTGGGAGTAACGCTAATTTAATCCGATCTGATAATTGCTGTAAAATAGATAGAACAACAGGTTCGAGTTGACGTTGAGAAAGGGGTGCAATAAACTTATCTCCTGGATTGAAGTCAATAATAGAGTCTCCAATTTGAATACCAATTGGTTCTAGGTGTTTTCCAGGAAGTTCTCGATGATAAAAATCGCGATCGCTGAGTTGTTGAATAAACCAGTAAACATCTTTTTGTCTATTCCTCTGGTTTCCTGCAATTGTATCAGATTCAAAAGAAATTAAACCTGTAATATTAAAAAGCTGACTCTGATAAATCATACATTGAGTCTGATACCGTTTGGGTGAGACTCCCAGCCCAATATTATCAATCAATTTAGCCAGAAATGGAATCGGAATAGCACTCTCGGTATCGCTAATATCTGGGGCTAATAGCAGTGAAGGTTGATTGAGAATTGTAGTTTGCGTCTTGAGGCGATCGCGAATTTGTTCTAAATTCTGTTGAGGAATACAAATTTGTATATTGTTTTGCCAATCTGGATCGCTTAATAGTTCCAGTAGCGCAATATATTTGCAGCCTAGACTATGACCTACCCAAAAATAGTTAGACTTTTCGAGATAGAATTTGCTATCATAACCTGCTGCTTTGGCTTTCTCAACCAATAATGATTCTAAATCATTTTGTTCTTCGAGTAAACTGAGTGCAACTGACCAATGACGAAAGGTGAACCGAAACGGAATCGCAACAATTGTATAACCTGCTTCAAATAATTTTCGCAAAAAATAGCGATATGATAATATTGGAAAAGAGCCAAAAAAAGCACCGCCAATAAATCGAATAATTCCTTTCGGCTGAGGATGTAAAGCAACCCAACTGAAGCCAAGCGGTTCAAAGTTAAATTGAGTAGACATAATAAAGCCTGAGTTTTTGGCAACTCTATTGATGAGTCTCTCTCTAACTTAAGATTTACTTCGGAGTTTGAATAGTCGCTTTTTTGGGGTAATCGAAGTGAGTGTCACTTATTTGAGTGACAGCAATCCTATTTTTTTTATAAAAGAATCTGGAAGAGACTATTTACATCTGTCCAATTTTTTAGAATTATAGTGTACAACTTTATGATTCGCTTAAACCCAGAAAATACAGCTTGTCAAAACAAGAATTTAATATAAATGACGATTAGTTTTCAGCTTCTAAAACTTCAACTTTTTCAATACTAAAAGAAGCATTGGCTATTTCTTCATTTGTGTATTCTTTGCGATCAACTAATCGCGCCAAGCCTTTGACTTGAATGACATAAATAATATCATCTGCATTTAAAGTAATAGAGGGAGGCGTTTCGGGAATAGACAAGTCAACATAAAAACGGGTTTTAATTGCTTTTATTGTGGCAATGTGACCCTTATTGAAGACCGGAATTGAGTTTTTTATCAATTCCCAGTTCTCAGGATTGCTTTCAATTGTTGTCACCTTAAACAACGCGACCTTAGTCGTTTTCATTTGTAAACTGAATGCAAATCCGGCATAAGTATTCATAATATTTAACCTCTTTTATTAAAAATGGTTTTCTACCACCCATCGACGGAACAGTTCAACGATAATTTTACAACGATTTTCGGTTTCGCAAACAACATCATGGCGTTTTAAGGTTTCGAGGGCTTCATCGAATTTTTTAGGTTCTAAGTCTGCTTTTTGACGGAGAATATTCAGTGTTAATCCTTCGGTTTTAACTGCTAAGACTTCTAATATTTTGTGCTGTCCGGGCGGTTCTTTGGCTTGATTCCAAACTCCAGTAAAATAATAACGTCCTCGGCTGAAAAATTCCGGATCGTTAATGACGGCTTCTACATCTTCAATAGTAAAGGTAGAATCACGCGATCGCCCTATTTCAAAGACTTGCTCGTTATAACGACGAACTAAAAGAAATCCTACTAATTGAACGAGATAGGGTTGTCCAGCCGTTAAATTATGGATTAAATGAAGAGCTTCTCCGGTATAATTTAATAAAAAATTATCATTCGGATTTGCCAGGATTTGATAAGTTGAAGCAGGTTTGAGGAAGCCAATCCGAATTGTATGTACTTTGCTGAAAAAAGGTTGAAAATAATCCTCTGTCATTTCATCTAATTTATGTAATCCTGCCAACACAAAAGCCACTTTTGAATACATTTGTACCCAAGCTACCAATACTCCCATAAAGTTCGGCGGAATTTGTCTAGCTTCGATTAATTCCTCAATCATCTCAAACTCATCCAGGGCAATAATTAACCCTTTATAATTCATTTCACGCACAACTTTTTTGAGGTAGCGTTCAAAAGTGCGTTGAGGTAGCCGCAATAACGCCTCATCCTCTGGCGGAGGAACACCGAGTCCATCGGAAATCCCATCACTAATCGCCATCAACACCTCTCCCATTCCCTCAGAAACGCTTCCTAAGCTTTGCAGATTAATATAAACGACCTTGATTTCTGCACCCGAACGGTTAGTAATATTCCGCAGAATCGAGGTTTTTCCCATGCGTCGATGTCCGTAGAGAACAACAGACTGAAGATGCTGACTCATGACCCAAAGCTGTTCTAGATCTCGTATGATATCCTCTCGCCCGACAAACAGACTCCCTTCAACTGGATCTCCAATTACATAGGGGTTATGAATCGGTTGAGTAATGGAAATATTACCAATTTTCTGAGCAATGGGTTCTAATGCTCTAATCCAAATCTTTGTAATTTTAACAATTGAACGTCGATGCAATCTGTTGGGGATAATCTTGACATTTTGACTAATATTGATTAGTTCACCAATGGCTTGAATAAGAGCTAACGAGGAGATAAATTTTGATTCTTTTTCAACAACTTGTAGTTCCTCAACGACATCGCGCAAACTTCCTAGTATTTTCCATGTTTCAGAAAAATGCTGAGGAGATGAAGGAAAATCTTTAAAATCAATCTTAGTAATTCTAGAAAATTCTTGTGCTTCTTCACATTTATCCATTATTTCATAAATAAGATACTCTTGTGGAAAGCGAGGAACCTGTTTCCTTATTCTATCTACAGCTTCTGTTGCTACTTGTTTAGGATTTCTCACTCTTAGCACTTGAAAACCTGACATGAAAAACAAAAATAACACTATGACTCCATAGTGAGGAGGGAGAAATCTTAGTAGAGTTAGTAATCGTATAAGAATATTCATTGGATCTTTAATGTAGGGACTAGTGATAACTATTATAAAGTTCATAACATAATCTCATCATCTGTTGAGGATGACCTCGACTTTTCTGTATCAATTCTGTAATTTCTTGCTCAGTAAAATTAATTGAAGTTAGTTCTAAACGAGAAGCAATAAAAGCACGACAAGTTATTTCATCCCATCTTTTAATTATTTCTTCCTGGCAAATATTTTCAAAGGGGGATACCATCCCACTATCCGGAAATATTTGATTTAAAGGTGTTCTAGCCGCAACCACTAAACGCAATGGAGGGTTTCCATCCGTCGCTAACGCTCGAATTTGACTCCGAACTTGGTTCGTAAATCCATCCCAAGCCATCTTTTCGACATTATCCAAAATCAGTAAAAGTTGATATTTTTTCAGGGTTCGAGATAAACGATAACCCTTTTGTTCGTCAATTCTAACTTGATCGCATAAAGCAAGATAAAAATCTTCTTCATCAGAAACATGACCTAAATCCAGATAAATAGGTTTACGAGAAGGTGTGAGAATTGCGATCGCTTGTTGACGAACTGCTTGTAAAATTGAAGATTTGCCAATTGCTTCTTCTCCAATTAATGCCACACTACTTCCACTATTTAATAACTCAAATATTCGAGAAATTTCCCGTTCTCGCCCGAAAAGATATTGAGGATTTTCAATACTTCCACTCAAAGGACTAAAAGGATGCAAGAGAGAACTTGATTGTGTTATGGCTGGAGTTGTTGGGAGTTCAGGGTTTTCGGATTTCCAATGTTGATATTGGCTACTAAGATAATTTTTTAATCTATTCTCTTTTCCTGGGCCTTTTCCACCAATTTGAAAGCTTTTGTAAATTTCACTTAGACGAGTGTTAATAGCAGTTGAACTGATATAAAGCTTACTTTTGACTTGTTCTCTACTCTTATGCTCTCCAAAGATTAAAATAAAAACCTCTTTTTCGCCATGAGTGAGTTCCTTCTCATCGGCTAAGTTGACTAAAAAATCCTTTGGAAACCCCATTTATCCCAATAATCACTTGATCTAAAACCAATATAACCTCTCTTATCAGTTAAGTCAGGCGAAGTCAGGAAAGTCAGCTTAGTTCAGTTTCAAGTCAGGGAAATAACTCCAAAATCTAAATGCAATAGTTAGATTAGTCGAGCTAAAAAAATGAAAACGATGAATAATTTCAAAATCACTTCTACATTCCATTATGTCTTTTTAACGGTTGTCTGTTTTACCCTTCTCTCTGGCGGAGGTTCTTTCTGGTTAGCCAGTAAAGACAATCTGACCTCAGAACAAACTCGTGTATTTGAAACCTGCAATACAACCTGGAATATGGGAATTGGGGCAATTTTTGGATTATTGGGAAGTAAAGCAACAGATTTATTAGAAGATGAGGAAGAATAGAGTTAAAATACGATTGCCTCACTACGTTTGCCATGCTATGCGATCGCGAAGTTTGTAAACATCAAGAAGTACAAGTCAAACTGGGCGGGTTATCGCTGATTTATAAGGCTTTCAACGGAACCCGTCTCTACTCATTTTCTCAATCAGTTGGTGTGCGATCGCCTATTATCTTATGATTAGACTACTGGTTTTGTTTGGCTTGAATTAGCGATCGCAGTGCTTCATTAACAGCTTGCTCATAAAATCTCCTTATTATTACAAATATTCTACAATAATTTGCGATTGCACAATCTCAATAAGCAATTAGGGTTAACTTTCCTCAAATTCTAAGAAGGTTGTTTGAAATTAAGCTGTTTGCGGAAGTTATCATCATACTCTGCTTCCCAATAATTTTGAGCTGATTGTAGTTGGCGAGGATTGAGTATTTCGACATCGCTGAGATTTGCGTGTTTGAGGTTGGCTTGTTGAAAGTTGGCATTTTTGAGATGAACTCCCCTCAGATTTGCGCCTTTGAGATTGGCTTCTTTAAAGTTCGCATCTTGAAAATCGGTGCGAAACAAATCGTCAAGACAATAAAAGTCAGCTCGAATTAAAACGGCTTGATGAAACTCGGCTTGATTTAAACTAGCGCCACATAGGTTAACATCGGTTAAATTTGCACCTTTAAAATTAGCTTCCGATAAGTTTGCAGCTTGTAAATTTGTATGTTCTAGATTTGCGTCTTGAAGTTGAGCGGCTTGGAGTTTGGCTTCTCGAAGGTCAGCGCGAGTGAGATTAGCTTTTTTGAGGTTCGCTCCCTGGAGAACGGCGAATTGTAGATTTGCTTGCTGGAGTTGAGCATTTTCGAGGTTAGCTTCTCGGAGATTGGCGCGAGTTAAATTCGCTTGCTGTAGGTTGGCTTCTCCTAAATTTTGAACCTCTCGTAAATGGTTTGTACGAGTTACATAGGCTTGGCGGAGGTTCGTTCCTTTGAAGTTCGCGCCTCGTAATTGGGCACCCATTAAGTCTGCGCCTTCTAAATTGGCTTCGGTGAGATTTGCATCAGTCAAATCAGCTTCGCACAGATGCACTTGTTTGAGATTAGCTTCCCGCAAGCAAGCCCCTTGAAAATTGACTCTAGAGAGGTCTGCTTGAATAAATTTAGCTTTGTGTAAATAATAGGCGTGTTTGAGGTGAGCGCCTTGTAAGTTTGCATCCTGAAAGTTAGCGTATTTGAGATAGGCACCTTCTAGGTTCGCCCCACTGAGGTTTGCGCCCTGAAAGTTGGTTTCGTAGAGATTTGCGCCCTGTAGGTCTGCGCCTTGTAGGTTTGCGCCGCTGAGGTTAGCATGACTAAGAATAGAACCTTGGAGATTGGCACCTTCGAGATTAGCTTCAACTAATTTGGCGTTCGTCAAGTTAATCTGTTTGAGGTAGGCTTGAGAAATATCGAGTCCATCGAGAGAAACACCTGCACCATTGAGGTCTTGTAGGGCTTTGACTCTGGCTCGACTGGTAGAGACTCCAGATGTCGCCGCACTATCTACAACCTGCCAGGCTTCATAAATGTGATGTTGGCGGCGTTTGCGACTTTCAAATATATATAAAGCAGCAACGGTAGAAATCCCAAAGCTTTCGATATTATCAACTGTAATTAGTGAGACCAGTTCACGAGTAATACAGTTTAATGTCGTATCATCTACATTACATAAGGCTTTCCCTGCAACCCAATGTTCGATACGATTCACAAACAGTAAACCAATATAGGCAACAATTAAAGCTAGGTTAATCCGAAACCACAAACATCGATCAAAGCTGCAAAATAGAGGCGATCGCGCTTGAATATTTTTCCAATGATACCATTTTGCACGTCGGGGTTGTTTTGAAATCATGCTTGATTTTAACACCAAACGAATAAGTCACGAGCTTAAGAAAACTCGTGCTTGATTATGACTTAACTGCTCTTGCTTAAGAGTGTAAAGAATCTAAATTTTACCATAAACCACGAACGGGTGTACCATTAGGCGGTTCGGCAGGTTGTGGCGGTTCGGGTTGGGGTTCAGGAGGTTGCGGAGGTTCGCTTCCGACGGCTAGACACATTCCATAAAGTTGTTTACAGATTTCGTCTATTTTATCTTGATCGGGTAACGGGTTTTGGTATCCTCGAAACAATGGCCCAGTGATAATCGCTTCGTATTCTTCTTGAGTGAGTTGTTCGATAATAATATCTGCTAGGGCTAAACCTTCTGTTAGGCTAGCTACTCTCTGTCCGGCGGTAATGATTAGGGCATCAGGGTCATCGGGGTTATCCTGGGGCGAGAGTTGAACTTCGCCTTCTAGCACGGTAATTGTACCCTCTCCGTCGTCATCTGCGCTCATTAGATAAATCGTTCCTTGGACACCGACTGCAAACCCAGAAAGACAACCATTCGCCGGACCCGAAGCCACAACTGTTCCTTGTTCGACTTCAATACATTGACCGACAACAATAGAAGAATTTTCGGTCATGCGTCCGGAGGCACCTGTGTTAAAGTCAAGCTGCGCCCTCGCTTCTTCGGTGCGGACTTCCTCGCCTAATGTTGCGTCGTCATTTTCTTGGGCGACCTGATTCTCGATGAAAACTTCGGTGTTTTCTCCAAGAATTTCTGTTAATATTGCCGAATTCACTTGTGCGATGACTGGAATAGTAGCCAGAGTGATTGTAATTGCGACTCCTAAGCCACCACAACTGGATTTTATGGGTTTGTGTAAACCTTTCAGTAAACCTTTCATCTCCTCTCCTTACCACGTTTGGTTAACTCATCTATCGAAGCACTTTTCAATGCAAATGGAAGTTAGTCGGGACAGTTCATCTCCTGAAATTCTTAGTTTAAATGGTATCGGGAAATTTAACCCAAAAATTTCAAGAGAACGCTAAAGTTTAGAACTACAAAAATTAGATTCAGCATTCCTGAGATTTTCAGCCAAGAAGATTCAAGAATATGTCAAATTAAAGATTATAGATCAAACTGATTGCATGGGGTATAGCTAAACATGATCATAACGCTCAAACTTGTTCCGGTTATCGAACTAACTGATGAACAGTTCTATCAGCTTTGTCAGATTAACCCGCACTTGAGACTCGAACTCAATGTCAGAAAAGATTTAGTCATCAGCCCCGCAGATGAAGAAGATACAGAAGGATACAACGCCAAGTTAGTCGCTGACTTCAACAGTTGGAACCAAACCCGTCAGCTTGGGAAAGTATTCGATTTTTCAACAAGTTTCAAACTTCCTAACGCTGCGACTCGTTCTCCCAATGTTTCCTGGGTTCAAATTGAACGGTGGAATCAATTGACTCCAGAACAGCAAGCAGGTTTTCCCGCAATGGCACCAGATTTTGTATTGGAGTTGGTGTTCTTCAGTGATGATCTCACAGATGTTCAAGACAAGATGAAAGAGTATATTGATAACGGAGTTCGCTTAGGATGGCTGATTAACTGTGAGGAGAAGTTTGTAGAAATTTATCGACCGAATCAAGCTGTTGAAGTGGTGAAAATGCCTGCGGTTTTGAGTGGAGAAGATGTATTACCTGGATTTAGCCTCAACCTATAGTGGAGATTTATTATGACTAAAACTTTGAAGTTTATTCCTATTATTAAATTCACAGATGAACAGTTCTTTGATTTTTGTCAGTTTAACTCTGATTTGAGACTTGAATGTGATGCAAAAGGAGAATTAATTGTGAATCCACCGACTGGAGGAGATACAGGAAGATTTAATGCTAGCTTGATTGGAGAGTTTTACATTTGGAACAAGCAAACTCAGTTAGGTTTTGTATTCGATTCTTCAACAGGTTTTAAATTTCCCAATGGTGCGACTCGTTCTCCGGATGTGTCTTGGATTCTATTAGAACGCTGGAATCAATTAACTCCGAAACAGCAAGCTAGTTTTCCTCCAATTGTGCCTGATTTTGTATTAGAACTAATGTCTCAGAGTGATACTCTTAAAGATACTCAAGACAAGATGAAAGAATATATTGATAACGGAGTTCGCTTAGGATGGCTGATTAATCCTAAAGGGAATTTTGTGGAAATTTATCGACCGACTCAACCTGTCGAAGTTGTAAAAATGCCAGTAAAGTTAGATGGAGGAGACGTATTGCCAGGGTTTGAGTTGAATATTTGAAAGTCTTTGCTTACCTGTTTTGAGTTATACTACATATTTCTTTTAAGCTCTTAAAAAAGGAAGCAATGTGATTATAATGATCATCAATATTCTGAGAATAATATTCTGCAATTTTGAGTGAAAGCTGATCTCTATAATCTTGAGATGTGCGAGGCCAGTCTTCAGGAGGTTGCAAATTTTCCCAATAACTTTTAGCTTTTCTAACTGTCAGTAATGCGAAAACTAGCTTTTTCTTGTCTAGCTCATTTAGAGCTTGTTTATACTTCTGCTTCCAGGAGTCTTGAAATTGCTGTAATCCACTACAATCTAGATTAGAACACTGTTGAACACGCTTTAATGCTCTTTCCGAGTTGTCTTGTAAATCGCAGTCCATTAAAATTTCATTGGCTATCAACCCAAAGTCATGCGTGCATTAGAGGAACTTGATATTCCGAGCGATCGAATTGATCGTGCTTTAGAGGAGTTAG
>JBCBCI010000045.1:0-46523 GCA_038530755.1 Cyanobacteria bacterium J06592_8
GTTTCTGACGTGGATGATGTTGGAGTTGGAACTGGCTCAGGGTCAGGTGTTGGAACCGGATCAGAGATGGGTGTTGGAACCGGATCAGGTGTTGGGGTTGGAACCGGATCAGGTGTTGGGGTTGGAACCGGATCAGGTGTTGGGGTTGGAACTGGATCGGGTGTTGGTGTTGGTGTTATTGGATCAGGTGTTGGTGTCGGAACCGGATCAGAGATGGGAATGGGAACCGGATCTGGTGTTGGTGTTGGTGTTGGAACTGGATCGGGTGTTGGTGTTGGTGTCGGAGTAAATATGGGAGTAGGATTAAAGGGTGTGGGAACCGGATCTGGAGCGGGATTTGGAGTAGGAACTGGATCGCGCTCAGGTGTTGGTGTGGGAACCGGATCGGGTTCAGGTTCAGGTGCAGGTTCGGGTTCATCTTCTCGTGGTATGGGAATACCTGAATTCTCACCGAAGTCGCTAGAATCGAGATCCTCACTGTCAACTCCTTCTAGAATGGCTAGAATTGTCTCCGTTTCACTCAAACGGATAATCGTATTACCGTCTTCAGTTTCTAAAGTGATGTCATCTAATTCAATCCCTTCAGCCAAAAGAATCTGATCATTTTCATTGGGAGTAAAGTCTTCAATGCGATCTTCACTGGTAGAGCCTTCTGTGCCATCATTCAAAACGAAGGTATCTGCTCCAGGGCCACCGATTAATAGGTCAATTCCTTTATTTCCAGAGAGCCAATCGTCGCCTGCATCGCCAGAAACGGTATCATTACCTTGACCGCCATACAGAGAATCATTGCTTTTTCCACCGTAGAGAATATCAGAGCCAAGATTTCCACTGAGCCAATCTTCCGATTTATTACCTGCAAGAAAATCGTTATCTTGACCGCCATACATCGTATCATTGCCTTGACCTCCAAAAATAGAGTCGTTACCTCGATTTCCACTGAGCCAATCGTTATCCTGATTACCCAATATCAGATCATCTGCTCCTAAACCAAGAATCGTATCATCACCTGTAAGACCGAATACTGTGTCTGGTTCTTCGCTACCGGGGAGAGAGTCATTCAATGGAGTTCCATTGAGTTCGGCGGCGATACCAACGATAAACGGATTATCTGTATTGAGGGGTTGAATGTCCTGGTTAAACATAGATGCAATTCCAGAGAAAAACGACGTAGAGCTGAGGAAGTAACAACGGAACTAAAAGCCTGATAAGTTGATCATTAAAGCAATCTGTGGTATTGTTTGAGAGGGTTTAAATCGTTAAATGGGAAATATTACAGGCAACCTTTTAGATCTGAAGTTCACCGCAGCATCCACTTTCCCTCTCTGGAAAAATTTTGCGTTTTTATGGATTATCCGGAATTTGTTACAAAAGTTAATACTAAAGTTAATCTTAAATAATTGCTGAATTCTTCAAGGTGATCATTTCAGACTGTCTTGGTTAAAAGACTCAGAAATTAAAAGGAAAATCGAGCTAGAATAAGGAAAATCGATTAATCTAATTGATCCAATTGCTGAAGCTTGCTCTCTGTGTCCAAATTTTTGGAACATTCTGAATTAGGCAGACGTCTAGTGAAAAGGAATGTCTGATGAGCCAAGTTCCATCCATGAGTGAAACCATATCTATTTCCTGGTCTGCGGCGGAGGCGACCGTTTCTCAAGAAGTGCAATTGCCCCCTGAAAAGCTCTCTAATTATGACCTAATCTTGCGGTGTCAGGAGGGAGTACAACCCGATCGCGCAGCTTTTACTGAACTTTTGCGTCGGTATCAAGCCCATGTTGAGAAGGTATTGTACCATTTGGCTCCGGACTGGCAAGATCGTTCCGATTTGGCTCAAGAAATTTGGATTCGCGTTTATCGCAATATCAAACGTCTTCAAGAACCAGCTAAGTTTCGAGGCTGGCTGAGTCGAATTGCAACGAATTTATTTTACGATGAACTTCGTAAACGCAAACGGGTTAAACCACCCCTATCACTGGATGCACCGCGTTGTATTGAGGATGGCGAAGTTGATTGGGAAATTGCGGCCGATCGCCCGGGGCCTGATGAAGATCTCAGTACAAGAGAATTCTATGACTGCCTCAATGAAGCGATTTCCGATTTACCTGAAGTCTTCCGCACAACCATTGTTTTACGAGAAATTCAAGGTTTAGCCTACGAAGAAATTGCTGAAATTACGGGGGTTTCTCTCGGAACAGTTAAATCGAGAATTGCCAGAGCGCGTCAACGATTACAAAATCAATTAAAACCCTATCTAAATAGTTAGGAAAGCCTGTGAAAATAGGTGAGTTGAAATTGAGATTGATAAATAATTCAATAAAATTTTGAAAACCAGTAGAGCATCACTGAAAGCGCGTTTTTCTCAATTTTCATCTATAAACATTGGCTAAATGATGTTACCAGTATTCACAACTGCATTGATTTAGATTGCCGGGGAGGGGTTACTATGAAGCCTAACTTTGAGTTCGATAGCCACCAGGACAATACTCATAACTTAGCGTTTAATACAGAAGGACAAATGCAACATCCATCAGACGATGATCTCAGCGATTATCATTACGAACTGCTTAGTTCCTATATCGATGGAGAGGCGAACCCAGAAGAACGTCGCCAAGTTGAAAAATGGTTAGCAACCGATCCTCAAGTACAAAGTTGCTATCAGCAATTACTTCAGCTTAGTTCACACTTCCAAAATTTGCCTGTTCCTGTTTCTCAACAATCTGCTCCTGAACAATTAGCGCATGAGGTTTTTGAGAAGGTTAATCGTCGCATCTACCGTCGAGTAGCTTGGGGAGGAGCGGCGGTCGCGGCTCTATTTGTCGCAACTGTCTCTAGTGTAACTTTAGGCAACTTTTCTCGGGTTCCCCAGTTTGCTTCTCGCCCCACCTCTGCTCCTGAGCCTCTGAAAATTGCCCTCAATGAGCCGATTGTTCCGATTGTTAGAAGTGATGCGGCGAGTATCACTGTTAATCAACCGATTATTCCCATTCCGAAACCCGCTATTTCAAATCCCCAGTAAAGGCTAGGCTGTTTCCAATAGGCTATTCAAAGTCGAACTCAAACCTATTTTATGGGGAGATAGGGAGATTTCCCTGATTTTTTTCTGGGAGAAAAGACCTCTCAATTTCCCCAAATCTAGTTTACATTAATAGTTTGAGTTGAGAACCTGTGGGAGATTTTTCTACTTCAATTCGGGCTTGAAAGGCTTCTTTTAAATGAGGAATATGAGTGACCGTTAAAATACAGGCAAAGTCGGAAGAAATCGCATTAATCGCCGCAATTAACCGATTACATCCTTCGACATCCTGAGTCCCAAATCCTTCATCAATAATCAGCATTTGTAGGGCAGTTCCGGCTCGTTGAGCGAGTAATTTAGCCAGGGCTAACCGGATGGCAAAGTTAATCCGAAATGCCTCTCCGCCGGAATAGGTTTCATAAGGTCTTGTTCCTTGAGCATCCGCAATTAAAATATCTAAGGTATCAATCAGTTTAACGGCTTTCTTTTTAGAGGATTTGCTGCCTTTTCCTGCCCGTTGCGTGATAAACTGAATGTGAAGTTGATTAGCAGATAATCGCGCTAAGATTTGATTGGTTTCTGCTTCTAACTGCGGCAGTACATTTTCGATCATCAAGGCTTGAATGCCATTTTTTCCGAAGGCTTGTGCGAGTTCACTATAAACCCGATGCTGACGACGTGAGGTTTCAAGCTGTTGTTTTTGTTCGGTTTGTTGAGTTTGTAAACTTTCTAAATAGATTTGCTGCTGCTTGAGACTTCCCAACTGAGCGATCGCTTGATCCATTTGTTGACGACGCTGCTGAATTTGGTGTTCAAGTTGTTGAATTTGCTCCTGAAGATCGGGCGTTTCTTTGAGTTTTTGTTCTAGTAGATCGATTTGCGCTTCGATAGCTTGAATATCTTTAATTTTACTCTCTTTTAACTGCTCTAATTGCTGCAAACGTTGCTGAAGTTTTGGAGATTGTTGTTGAGCTAAATTTAACTTCTCAGCACGAGTCAGCCATTGTTGGGCTTGACGCAGTTGCGATCGCACTTGATTATGATCTTCTAAGTTATAGCCAATTTCAGCTATTCTCCGCTCTAGGTTAATAATTTGCTGCTGTAACTCTGAGTCGGTTTGTTGTTCTGCTAACTGTTGTTCTAAGGCTACTTTTTTAGCATTAAATTCTGGCTTTTGAGCTTTGATTTTACCAAGCTTTGATTCTGCACTTTGGAGTTGACTGTGCTTAATTTCTGCCCAGCGCCAACGCTTCTCTTCATTGCGGGCGAGAACATGACTTTGTTCATTATAATTAAGCTGTTGTAACTGTTGGTCGAGCTGTTTGAGTTGGGCATTAAGATCGGCGGCAAATTCTCCTGTCGTGAGCGATCGCTCTATTTCACTTATTTCTAGTTTTAATTTCCGAAACTTCAACTGTTTTTCTTCTAGTCCTTCTAATTTTGCCTGAATTTGTCCCCGTTGTTCTCGATATTCCTCATATTTTGACAACTCCCGATCAAGTTGAAGATAATCTTCTCGATGTTTTTTAATTTCTCGTTCTGCGACCGCTAACTGTTCATTGATGACCCACATTTGATTGCGAATTTCTTGCTGTTGAGAACGATGTTTTTTCACAACCAAATCTTGATGATGTTGATCGAGAGGGCGATCGCATAATGGACATAAGGGCAAAGAGTCTGCCTCGATTTTATGCCCATTTGACTGATGCCCATTTAAGGAGACTCCCAATAGATTAATTTTCTGATCTAACTCCACTAATTGGGTTTCATAATCTTGTTGTTTGGCACACAATTTATCGATATAATTATGCCGCTCTACCCCCTTTTCTCTCACCCGTTGCCGATAGGTTTTCTTATTCTCCAGTTTCTTGATTATCTCACTGACTTCTTGCAAGTTGCGTTGGAGTTCGGGATAAACTTTCCAACTTTGTTGCAGTTGCTCGAGAGAGGTTTTCAACTCCTCCAAACGCGCAGTTTGACGCGCAGAAGCCCGATCAATTTGTGTTTGCAGCTTTTGACGTTGTTGTAATAAAGGGGTAACTTGGATCTGAAGTTCATCGAGTTGACTCAGACGAGTTCGAGCGGCTTGCAGTTCGAGCAACGCGCCCTCTACATCTGAACGTTGTTTCAAAACCTCTAACTGTTCGAGTTCTTGCTGTTCTAACCCTTCTAACTGCACATTAATATTTTGAATTTGCTGCTGAAGATTTTGAATGATTTTTCGCTGTTCTTCTCGTAATTGTTGATGGTTTTGCTGGGCTTCTTGATGGTTTTTGAACTGAGCTGAAAGCTGTTCTTCGGTGGCTTGTAGGGTCTGAAACTGAGCGTATCCGGCTTGAATTTCCGAGGCTTGCTTGAGAATAGCTTCGAGTTCTTGCTGTTGCTGTTGAGTCGTGTTAAACTCCTGCTGAAGTCGATGATAGTCTTGGGAGAGAGTTTGATACTGCTGTTGTTCCCCTTGGCGTAATTTTTCCCAAGTTTGGCGATCATGTTGGCTGGCTCGTTGTTGTCGGAGTTGTTCTTGGTCTTGGGTTTGTTGAGTTTGCAGTTGCTTGAGTGTGGCTTCGAGTTGAGTAATATTTTGAGTAATTTCTGTTTGCTGTTGAAGCTGTTGCTTTGTACTGTCAATGGTTTGCTGTAAGAGTTCTAATTTTCCTTTATATTGTCGTGATAAATCTTTCGCTCGTTCTGCTAAATTGTCATATTCATCGAGCTTTAATAAACTGGCTAAAATTTCTTTCCGTTCGTTTGGACGTTTGAGCATAAATTCATCGGCTCGTCCTTGACGCAAATAGGCAGAATTAATGAAAGTATCGTAATCGAGCTTAATTTGATCTAAGATTTTCTGCTGTGTCGCTCGCATTCCTCGTTCACTGATCGTCCGAAACTCAATTTTTGCTCCCTGTTGAACCTCGTTGTAAGGTTTCGTTGCGACCTGAAATTCTAGATTTCCAGACTGACCTCGACGACGGTTGCGAATGACGCGGTAGAGATTTCCCTCGCCAATAAAGACAAAGTCAACTTGAGCTTCCTTTTCGCCTAGATGTACAATATCATCTTCTGTGGCTGCCCGACTACTTCCCCAAACTGCCCAGGCGATCGCTTCAAGTAGAGAAGATTTTCCGGCACCATTTGCGCCGCAGATACAGGCGGTGTGGAGTCCGCTGAAATCTAGGCTCGCTTCTCGATAGCTCAGAAAGTTTTTGAGTGTGAGTTTGTATGGAATCATAAAGCGATCTTAAAATACTCTTTTGCCTGTTGGGTTGGCTTTTAATCTATATTTTATAATTCTTTACCATTTGTGGCTCAGTTGAGGAAGACTTGAACTTGACCTGAGACGATTCATCGAGTGTTTAATCTTGACAAAATACGATATATTTAGAGTCTAAGGAGCGATTAAAACACTAAATATGGTGTAGCTTTGCTCAAAACAATTCTTCTTTTTATTATACCTGATGACTTCTGGATCTCAAAACTCTATCCTGCTCGACCAAGCCGCTCAAGCTGTTGTTACCCACTCATCTCAAAAGCCTGCTGCTGAGGAGGTTGTCAACGCACTGCTGAAACAAGAAAAAGCGACAAGCCAACAGAAACAACCTTCAAACTTGAGTCAATTTGTGGGAACTTGGCGGTTATGTTTTATCACAGGAACTCAAAAAACACGCCGCAAAGTCGGTCAGGCTTTAGGAGCGGGTCGTTATATTCCCAACTGGATAAAAATTCATATTTCTTATACAGAGTCAGAAGAGAAACAACTGAACTTAGAACAATCCTGTGAAACAGGTCGGGTTGAGAATTCAGTAAAATTTGGAGCCTTAATTTTAACTCTCAGCGGGCCAATTAAGCTTCTAGATAAAAAGAATATTTTAGCCTTTGACTTTACTCGTATTCAGATCCAATTCTGGGGAAAGATACTTTATAAAGGTTCAGTGCGAGGAGGCAAGGAAGCTGAAGAAAAGTTCTATGGCGATCGCATTAATAAACAAGCATTTTTTGCCTATTTTTATGTTGAAGAAAAAGCCATTGCCGCTAGAGGGAGAGGCGGTGGACTTGCGCTCTGGGGACGATAACTCTAGATATATTCATCTTGAATTCACACTGTGCCGTGTTAAATTTTTAGTATTTTTTAAGACTTTTAGCCCACTAATTTCCTGTTTCTAGATTTTAAAGTTTGTTATAAAAATGTATGATAAACTCTTGAAAATTTAAAGCCTTTATTCAGTTGGGTATCATGCCAAGGGGACTCGCCAAGCCTCTTGACAAACTCATTCAAACGTGCTACAAAATAAAGAGTAATATAAAATTATCAATTAAATTGATTCACTAAATAGTCACAGTAAATGTATTTTAAGCTGTGATGATATCTTAAAGTGCTTTTGTTGAAAAACAAAGGCTGTATTTTAAGAGTAAAAATTTGATCGGATTAAAAATTTAAAATTTTTGGAAATGCCAAGTGAGTCAGAGTTTCTCTTCGAGATCAGGTTGAATCTTGTCAATCTTTGAAATCAATAAGAGGTATTGTGCAGGGGAGGAAAACAGAGGTGAACCTACTGAAACCGTATCGTTTTCATACGAAGCCGTTCATTGAGCGACAAGCTAACCTTGTTCTCAAACAGATGCAAGCAACGGATAATTTTGCTCCGACCTGGCCATTTGATGGCTCTTTAGTGGCGGATTTTCTAGATTTAGGGGTGGTTTGGGATGTGATTGAACCTGATGAACAAGGGGCGATCGCAGCTCGAATTTTACCGAGAGAACGATTAATTGAGATTAACGAAGAGATTCTTGACAAACCGCAAGGGTTCATCGAATCCACTCTGGCCCACGAAATTGGCCATTGGATTTTACACGTCGATCAAGAGGCAGTGCGGAGAAGCCGAAAAAATACGGATGAAGCGTTTGTTTGTCGCGCCGGGAGTACCGATGCTCAAATCGCATCAATTGAATGGCAAGCTCAATATTTTGCGAGTTGTTTACTGATGCCTCGTTACGTTTTGGAGCAAAAACGGGTGGGTCGGAACTTGATGAACTGGTCAGATCTCTATGCACTGCGTCAAGAGTTAGGGGTCAGCATCTCAAATTTAGTTCGCCGCCTGCAAGATTTAGATTGGATTCGTGTTCCTCCCGGAGGACGGACAATTTACCCAGGTTCAGAAATACTCAAACAACACCAACACTTTCTGAATCAGCAAGCTCAAGGCCAAATACATAGTTGGTGGATGAGTCTCAAAGAAGCTGAAAGTTGAGCCAAAAGCTAGCGGTCCGAATCCGAAATTAAAAGAGACCCTATCTCCAGAATGGGGGAACTTTAAGCATACAGCGATCAATTTAACATTCACAACGACTCTAACACGCTATATTTAGAGTCAAAGCTGAGTGAATATGCGCGCAAACCCTATCTATAGTGTACAAGTAGAGATGACTGCCCTTCCTCTTTCTCATTGGGAACTTCAAAACCCACAACAACTCGCCGAACTCCTGACCACAGCCCAAACCTGGAAAGAAATAGAGGCTCTTGGGGCTGCATATCCCCAGTGGAAACGGGAAGCCTGGGAGTCACTGTCCACAGAGAAACAGGAGTATATTAAGCAACTCAAAAAATGGAAAGATTATCAGGCGGCACAGAAATTTCCATTAGGTTGTACCGTGAAGCGGATTAATAGCACCCAAGGACTAAGTGGACAAGTGATTAGTTATTGGAGTGCCTACGATATTGATTATGTAACCTTTAAAGTCGGAGATGATATTGATTGGTGTCGAGCAACTTTTTTGCAGAGAGTTAATCTAGAAGAAGAGTCTTCAGAAAATTGAAATCAAGAAAAGTGTAATATAAAAAGTGAAACCCTCTCCGAGAGAGCTTTTAATTGCAAGAGATTCAAGGTTAATTAACTCATAGCTCACACAAATATTTGAATTCAGAATTTGAGTTGAGAGTAGATCTGAAAATTTAGAGATAAGACTTAAATATCAAATAATTTTAAACGTTAAATATAAAGGAGAATATACTCGATTGGTTTGCTCAGAGTTTGATCAAAAAAGAGGGAATTTCCTTGAATTCAGCAAGATTTTTTTAAGAGTCGGGATGGGACAGAGAAGACTTCAATAAAAATTCATCCTATTTATAGAAAATTTTTGTCATAATTGAAAAAGGAATCTGTTGCTCGATCTTGATTATTGGTGATGATAATGTACAATCTAGTTGGTTATCAAGAAACTAACCTTCTATATAGTGGAACTCGTACTCAAGTTTATCGAGGTATTCGCATTAGCGATCAGCAACCTGTTATCATCAAGATTCTACGTAATCTCAACCCAACATTTAACGAGTTAGTCCAATTTCGCAATCAATACACCATTATCTGCAACCTAAATTCACCTTGGGTAGTTAGACCCCTCGGGCTTGAGCGCTATGGTAATGGCTATGCTTTAGTTATGCTAGATGAGGGGGCGATCGCGCTTATTGACTATTGGCAACAATCTGATCGGTCTTTGGCTAAATTCCTCAATATTGCTATTCAACTGGCTGATACCCTTCATTATCTGACTCAACAGCGCATCATTCATAAAGATATCAAACCTGCTAATATTCTCATTCATCCTGATACCCAGCAAATCAAGTTAATTGACTTCAGCATCTCCAGTTTACTTCCTAAAGAACAACAACAACTGATCAATGCCAACATTCTCGAAGGCACTCTGGCTTACATTTCTCCTGAACAAACCGGACGGATGAACCGAGGAATTGATTATCGCACAGATTTCTATTCTTTAGGTGTTAGTTTCTACGAACTTTTGACGGGGAAGCTGCCCTTTGAAAATACCGATCCAGTTGAGTTAATATATTCTCATATCGCCAAAAAGCCTGATCCACTGGAGAGAGAAGGAGAAGAAATCCCGCAAGTTTTGTCAGATCTTGTTTTGAAATTGATGGCGAAAAATGCTGAAGATCGCTATCAGAGTGCTTTAGGCTTGAAATCTGATTTAGAACAGTGTTTACAACAGTTAAAAACAACAGGAGAAATTAGAACATTTGAACTGGGGAAAAGAGATCGGTGCGATCGCTTTATTATCCCCGAAAAACTCTACGGAAGAGAACAAGAAGTTCAAACTTTACTCGATGCCTTTGAGCGGGTGGCAATCCCCTCTCAATCCCCGCTTGGAAAGGGGTCAGGTTCGGAGATAATGATGGTAGCTGGGTTTTCAGGGATTGGAAAAACCGCAGTTATTAATGAAGTTCATAAACCGATTGTCCGACAACACGGCTATTTTATCAAAGGAAAATACGATCAATTTAATCGAAATATTCCTTTTTTTGCGTTTGTACAAGCTTTCCGAGATTTAATGAATCAACTTTTGGGAGAATCTAATCGAAACTTAGTCCAATGGAAAACTAAAATTCTCAAAGCAGTGGGAGAAAATGGTCAAGTTATAATTGATGTAATTCCAGAGTTAGAACATATTATTGGCAAACAATCTCCTGTTCCTGAACTGTCGGGGAGTGCGGCTCAAAATCGTTTTAATTTAGTGTTTAGTCAATTTGTTAGTATTTTGACGACAAAAGAACATCCCTTAGTGATATTTTTAGATGATTTACAATGGGCGGATTCGGCTTCCTTAAATCTGCTCAAACTCCTAATAAATGAGTTACAAACAGGCTATTTATTAGTCTTAGGAGCCTATCGAGATAACGAAGTTTTTCCGGCTCATCCCTTGATGCTTATCCTCAATCAAATTCAAAAACAAGAGGCAACAATTAATACTCTAACTTTGACTCCTTTGAGCAAAGCAGACATTACTCGATTAGTTGCCGATACCTTACTCTGTTCTACTAAAATTGCCGAACCCTTATCTGTGTTAGTTTATCAAAAAACACAAGGAAATCCATTTTTTACAACTCAATTTTTGAAAGGACTCTATGAAGATGGCTGGATTACTTTTAATTCTCAGAGTGGATATTGGCAATGTGATTTAACTCAAATTCGACAGTTAGCCCTGACCGATAATGTTGTGAAGTTTATGGTTGGGCGGTTGCAAAAACTTCCCCAAAAAACTCAAGATGTATTAAAGTTAGCTGCTTGTATCGGGAACTATTTTAATTTAGAAATGTTGTCGGTTGTGTGTAATTATAGTCAAGATGAAGTTGCCATCAATTTATGGAGGGCGTTGCAAGAAGGATTTGTGATTCCCCAGAGTCAGAGTTATAAGTTTTTCCAGGGAAACGAGAATCAGGACGATAAAGATAAAATTGAGAATATTTCAGTAAGTTATCGCTTTTTACATGATCGAGTTCAACAGGCAGCTTATTCTTTAATTCCGGAAGAACAAAAACAATTAACACATTGGAATATTGGTCAGTTATTATTACAGCAACTATCGCAGCCGCAACAAGAAGAACAGATTTTTGAGATTGTTAACCATTTGAATTTAGGAAAGGACATGATTTCACATCCCGCACAACATCAACAACTGACTCAGTTAAATTTAAAAGCTGGAGAAAAGGCTAAACTTTCCGCAGCCTATCAAGCCGCTCAGAATTATTTTCTAACAGGTCTTCATCTATTGCCGAGAGAGATTTGGCCAACGAACTACAGCTTAATTTATCAACTGTATCGCTATGGCTCAGAAGCCGCTTATTTATGTGGCAATTTTGAGCAAGCAGAAGCGCTCTATCCTGAAGCCATTTATCATGCTCAAACTCCCTTAGACAAAGCCGTAATTTATCGGGTGCAGATGACTCAATATCACCTTCAAGGCCGAAATGCGGAAGCTATTTCAATTCAACTTCAAAGCCTACAACTACTGGGCTGGAAAGTACCTGAATCGCCCGAAGACATTCAAGCGAGTTTAGATGAACAGATTGAGATTGTTAGGCATTTTCTAGAACAACAAACGATTGAGTCAATTCTTGAACTTCCTAAAATGACCGATGAAAGCATTGCGGAAATGCTACGAATTCTACAGATTTTACATCATGCTGCATGGCTAGATGGCCAAACCACATTATCATTGCTTGCTGTTGCTAAAATGACCACACTCTCGCTGAAATATGGTAACAGTGATATGTCTCCCTTTGGCTATGTGGGTTATGGGATGATTGCAACTGTTGTACTCAAAAACTTTGGACGGGCTTATCAGTTTGGAAAGATGGCAGTACAGCTTTGTGAACAGTTTGAAGATGCAGGTGTGCGAGGGATGACAAATTTTCTCTTTGCGGCTGACGTTCATAGCTGGAGTCGTCCTCTACGGGAAGCCGAGACTTATTACGAAAACGCCTATAAATATGGCATGGAAGCCGGAGACTGGCTGATTGTGAGTTTTATGATGATGCAAAGTGGTTCGGATCGTCTGACTTATGGTAAAAATTTGGATGAACTCTATGCAATCGTCCAAACCCATGCAGATTTTCTACGACGGGTTAAAAGTTTAGAAAATCTCGATGCTCTAGTTGTGGGTGTCTTACAACCAGTCCGTCAACTTCTCGGTTTAACAAAAACACCCTTTAGCTTTGACGACGAGAGTTTTAGTGAAGCTAAATATTTACAGAAATATCAGAATACTCCCTTTCATCTCGCCTGGTTCTATTCTGTAAAAATTCGTCATGCTTATTTATTTAATCAGCAAGCGACTTACTCCGAGTTAATTCCTAAACTCAGTATCATTGAAAATACGATTGCCACTCATGCCAAAGTTCCTTCTAGTGTGTTTTATGTGATCTTAATGCACTTAGCTTTGATTGAAACGGCAGATAATGATGCTGAACGCCAGCACCATTGGCAAGCGATTATTCCTTTAGAAGAACGATTAAACCTTTGGCAGCAAAGTTGTCCAGAAAATATTCATCATAAATGTCTTTTAATTCAAGCGGAAAAAGCTCGACTGAGTAACAAACAAGCTGAAGCAATTGATTTGTATGAACAGGCTATTGCTCAAGCGAAAGCTCAAGATTATGGCTATGAAGAAGCATTAGCTAACGAACTTGCCGCTAAATTCTACCTGAATTGGAACTTCGACTCCGCTCAGTCCAAGGGTAAAGAAAAAGTTGGGGCTGGCTATATGCAAGAAGCCTACTACTGCTATGCACGTTGGGGCGCAAAAGCCAAAATAGATGATTTGGAAAAGTGCTATCCCAATTTATTGCAACCGATTTTACAGCAAGTATCACCCTCTCTAAATCCTCTGGAAACTTTAGTAACCATTGCTGCATCTAAACTCTCAATCGATTCCTCTACAACCCGAACATCTTCAAGCAACAGTATCAATACCGCGCTAGACTTTGCTGCGCTTCTCAAAGCCTCTCAAGCCTTATCAGGAATTATTCAACTCGATGAACTTCTTCACCAACTTAGTCAAATTATTCTGCAAAACTCGGGAGCCGATCGCGGTTGCTTTATTTTACCGAATCAAGCAGGAGAATGGTACATTAATGCTATAACTACGCCTGACAAGACAGAACTCTGTTCACAACCTCTAGAAGACAATCCTCATCTACCTGTTAAGTTAATTCAGTACGTTAAAAATACCGAAGAGGTTGTGGTGATCAATGATTTTAAAACCGATATTCCCTTAATTGATCAGTATTTCAGTTACTACAAACCGAAAAGTATTTTTTGTTTACCTCTACTGAATCAAAATAATTTAATTGGGATTTTGTATTTAGAGAATCATTCAACAAATCATGTATTTACAGAAGATCGTATCCTCGTGATCAATTTCCTCTGTACTCAAGCTGCCATTTCTCTAGAAAATGCTCGCCTCTACAGGCAAGAACAAGAAAAACTTGAGCAGTTGGAAGAAAAAAATCACCTGCTTGCCTTTCAATCAATAGTTAGTCATATTGCGGCTCGTAATGAAAATTTATCTGCTATGCTTCAGCAATTTTGTCAGACGATTGTTGACCAACTTGATGCAGCGTTTGCTCGAATTTGGATACTCAGACCGACTGAGAATCTGCTGGAATTAAAAGCGAGTGCTGGAATGTATACCCATATTAATGGTGGACATCAATTTGTTCCGGTTGGTAAGTTCAAAATTGGCTTAATTGCTGAAGAAAAAGAAGCACACTTAACGAACGATGTTCTCAATGACCCCCGTGTGGGCGATCATGAATGGGCAAGGCGAGAGGGAATGGTATCCTTTGCAGGGTATCCGTTAATGCTGGGATCAGAACTGCTAGGTGTTGTCGCTATGTTTGGTCGAGATCCTTTGTCTGATGCCGTTTTAGCTTCTCTGAAAGTTGTGGCGACAGAAATCTCTCTGGGAATTCGACGGAAACATCTCGAAACCTCTGTCGAACAAAAAGCACGCGCTTTAGAGAATACTTTAACAGAACTCCAACAGGCTCAACTCCAAAGGGTGCAAAGCGAAAAAATGGCAACCTTGGGGAATTTAGTTTCAGGAGTCGCCCATGAAATTAATAATCCTCTGGGTTTCCTAAACGGTAGTATCAACAATGCCAACGAATATGTACAAGATCTGCTTGGGCATCTCAAACTCTACCAAGAACATTATCCTAATGCGGTTGAAGTGATACAAGAAAATGCAGAAGATATCGATTTAGAATTTCTCCGTGAAGACTTACCCAAGTTGCTAGAGTCAATGCAAACCGCAACTGATCGGATCAGAAATATTAGCATCAGTCTCCGCAGTTTCTCTCGCACCGATACTGAAAACAAGGTTAGTGCTGACTTGCATGAAGGTCTTGATAGCACGCTATTACTTCTCAAGTATCGCCTCAAAGCCTCAGAGAATCGTTCAGGAATTAAAGTTATTAAAGAATATGGCGAATTACCTCCGATTCTTTCTTTCCCGGGGCAATTGAATCAAGTGTTTATGAATCTTTTGGCTAATGCTATTGATGCTTTTGATGAGGGAGATTCTAACTTAAGCAATATAGATAAAAAAGGGAAATCTAATCGAATTAAAATTCGGACAAGTCTACTCAACGAAAATCAGGTACAAATCCAGATTGAGGATAATGGTTACGGAATGAACGAAGAAACTAGAGCTCGTATTTTTGAGCAAGGATTCACCACGAAGGGCGTTGGTAAAGGGACAGGTTTAGGAATGGCGATCGCGCACCAAATTATCACTGAAAAACATGGCGGTACAATTACTTGTGACTCTACCCCGGGAAAAGGAACCCTCTTTACCATTACTCTACCCACTGCCTAAGAATCCAATTTTTCTAATTCATCATTGATGATTGATAACTGGGTTGACTCCGAGAAAATACGGAGATCGTTCATTGAATCGTTTGAAACAACCCTATTTTTACGGAGACTAGAGGTGGAAAATAATTCACTTTTTATGCAGGTATTGTAAGATATAAATCGTTTGATTAAAGAGTTTATTAAGTATAAAGCTTGCGATTGTGTATCTGTTTTGCAGTCCTTTAGATTGAAAAAGTAGAAAACAACGAAAGTTTTTATAGAAGCTAAAAAGCTTCAGGAGAAGGATAAATGAATCACTATAAATCATTTCTTGCAGTAACAGCCACAGCTATCGGATTTTTACTAGCACCTGGCGCAGCAAACGCCTTTACTTTCGGTGGTACTATTACTGGAGAGGAAGCTTTTGAAGAACTGGGTGCCACGATTGACGTTGCTGCTGAGGGTCGAATCGGGGATTTAAGTGGAGCTGCTGAACATGAATTTAATATTCATTATGATAATCCTAGTGGCGGTCAAACAGTTCCGACAGAATACCGTAGATATGATTGGGTAAGTGGAAAAGGTGAAGACTTCAGCCTCAGCTATTTAGATGATATCCTCACCTACGAAATTGGTGGAGAGACTCTCACATACAATATGAGCAATAATAGTCTTTTCAATGACCTATTTATTCGTACAACTGCTCGTAAGCAAGGTAGCAGCGTTGTTGTAGATAATCTTTTCTTGGATGGTACTGCTATTGATGGCGACTCTAGTTTCGCTTGTGAAGCTAGTCGTTGTGGTTATTGGAATAGCTCAGAATATTTGTGGCTGTCTGACCTTGGAGATAGCTTCACCTTGACTGGAACAACCACAATGTCTTGGTTAGGAAATGCTAAAAGACTTAGCGATAGAACAGCTCCCCACCGCTCTGAATTGGCATTTCAACTCAAACTCGGTAATGTAGAAAAACCCCCAGTTTCGGTTCCTGAACCGATTTCTATGTCTCTCTTCTCTGTTGGTGCAATTGGTTTAGCACTGGCTGGCTTGCGTCGTCAAAACGGATAAACAGTAGAATTTCAAATAAGTTAAGCCGTAGGGTGTCTCAGATGAGGCATCCTATATAGCAATAAGAAATCTTATGTAAACGACATTGCCCCCAAACCCCCAATTCTGGGCAGGGTCGTTTCGTTCTAGCCCTAAAACTTGATTTGTGGGGAGGTGGGGAGCTAGGGAAGCTCGGGAAGCTCAGGAAGATTTTTATTAACAAAAAGCTATTTTTGAAAGGAATTAAACCTTCAGGCCACCACTCCATCACCCCATCACCCTATCAAGCCCGGCAATTTTTAACTGAGAATGAAACAGCCCTGCCAATTCTGGGGGCTGATTTAGATTGCTTTTTTACAAATCAGGTAACATTGCTGTAGTATTTGTGCAGAAAACGATGCAAGTTCAACTTCAACAAATTATTATCCTTCCGGGTCAACAACTTTTAATGACTAATATTAGTTGGGAAATGTACGAACAATTATTAGAAGAGTATGGTGAAAAACGGGGGGCGCGAATTAATTACAGTCAGGGACTCTTAGAAATTATGGTGCCGTTACCGGAACATGAAGATGATAAGGTAATGATTGCTGACTTTTTGAAAGTGATACTCGAAGAATGGGAGATTGAATTTCGCAGTCTGGGTTCGACAACGTTTAAAAATCAACAGATGTTACAGGGACTCGAAGCCGATGACTGTTTTTACATTGAAAATGAAGCCGCAGTTCGGGGAAAAAAGCGAATTGATTTAACGATAGACCCACCGCCAGATTTAGCCCTTGAGATTGATATTACGTCTCGTACTCGGTTTAATCATTATGAAGCGTTGGGAGTTGGAGAACTGTGGCGGTTTGATGGAACAAGCCTGAATATTAATGTATTGCAAGCGGCGAGATATGTACAGGTTAATGAAAGTCCCCATTTTCCAGGTTTATCCTTAGTTGAAGTGATTCCCCAATATTTAGAACAAAGTAAAATTGAGGGAAGAAATAAAATAATGAAAGCTTTTCGGTCTTGGGTGAAGAGACAAACTGAAGAAAGATAACGTTAAACTAGATGTATTCACCGCCAGAAAATATAGATATGTCGGTTCTCTCACCTGAACTTCAACAGCTTTTATCAACTCCCCTCAAAATTGGTCGCGTTGAGGTGAAGAGTCGAGTGCTTCAGTCACCATTATCGGGTGTAACAGATTTAGTTTTTCGGCGGTTGGTGCGGCGATATGCACCGGAGTCAATGATGTACACCGAGATGGTTCATGCGTCTCAGGTTCGCCATCTCGAAGAACTTCCCCAAATTATGGAAGTTGACCCCAATGAACGCCCTATTAGTGTACAGCTTTTTGACTGTCGGCCGGATTTTTTAGCGGAAGCGGCTCAACGGGCGGTCAAAGAAGGGGCGAATACGGTAGATATTAATATGGGGTGTCCTGTCAATAAAATTACAAAGAAAGGTGGCGGTTCGTCTCTGTTGCGACAGCCGGAGGTAGCCCAGACTATTGTTCGTTCTGTAGTCGAAGCGGTAGAGGTTCCAGTGACGGTGAAAACTCGTATTGGCTGGGATGACAACGAAATTAATATTCTTGATTTTGCGAAACGGATGGAAGATGCGGGCGCAGAAATGATTACGATTCACGCTCGCACTCGCGCCCAAGGTTATAATGGCAAGGCAAAATGGGAATGGATTGCTAAAGTTCGGGAGATTCTCTCAATTCCGGTGATTGCGAATGGTGATATTGTTTCGGTGGAGACGGCTGTTCAATGTTTGCAGTTAACGGGCGCTGATGGGGTGATGTGTTCGCGGGGAACTTTGGGATATCCGTTTTTAGTCGGGGAAATTGATTCATTTTTAAAGACGGGAGAGGTTAAACCTGCGGCGAATACGGTTGAACGTCTTCAATGCGCCAAAGAACATCTCAAAGCGTTAGGTGAATATAAGGGTCAGCGAGGAATTTATCAATCTCGCAAACACATGACCTGGTATGCAAAAGGGTTTGCTGGGGCGAACGAACTTCGCAATCAATTGGCACAAATTGAGTCTGTAGAACAGGGTTGTGATTTAATAGATTATGCGATCGCTAAATTACAAGATTCTCAATCAAAGCCAATTTATCATACTCGGTAAAAAACTGACTGTAAAAATCGTAATTGTGCTTTAGCACTTCTACTTTTATTTTTCTCAGTAATTCCTCAAACATAGTATTACGGTGAAACGGATAAAAATTCTTGACAAAACTGATAATCTTCACGGTTAACATTCGGATTAGTTTGGATATAGTCACTCACCCAACTACAGCCTTGCTGCATTAATCGGTCTAAACTTAATTCTCGTTCTAAATTCCATAAAATCACTTGTCCACTCGCATCGGATGACGCCAGAGTTTGACCATCATTACTAAAGCTAACATCTCGAACCGCACTCATGTGACCTTGCAGCGTTTGCACTTGTTCTCTGCCAAAATGCCAGAGTTTGACAGTACCCTCACGATAGGCTAAAGCAATTTGGGTTCGATTCGGACTAAAGCCTACACTGGTTAAAGAACCCTTCAACGTTTGAAAAGAATTCAACTCCTCTCCTGCTAAATTCCACTGCTTAATAATACCATCTTGGGAAACCGAAATAATCTTTTGACTATCCGCACTAAAATTGACTCCAATCACCCAGTCAGAATGTCCGAAAAAGGTCTGTAAAAGTTGACCCTCTCTTGTCCACACCTTAATAGTATTGTCCTCACTTCCAGAAGCAATTAGCTTAGAGTCTGGACTAAAACTAACCGTCATTACACCCGCTGGATGAACTAAGGTTTTTTCTTCGTCTCCGTCAACACTCCATAATTTTACGGTTTTATCTTCACTGGCTGAAGCAATCTGATTTCCATCTGGGCTGAAAACAACATCCCAAATGGCAGCTTCATGTCCGTCAAATCGGCGTAATTCTTGACCGTTAACACTCCATAACTGCACAGTTTTTCCCCAACTTCCAGTCGCCAACATCGAATTATCTGGACTAAAACTCACACTTCTAACTGTGGAGTCAAAATTACTTAAAGTTTGTAGCTTTTGACCTGTTAAACTCCATAATTTTACGGTCATATCCATACTCGCCGTTGCCAATATTTTGTCGTTCGGACTCAACTCTACACTTCTAACTGCGGTATCATCTCGGCGAAAAATTTTGATATGCTTATTATTAAGATTCCACAATTTAACGGTGCGGTCTTCTCCAGCGGTTGCTAACGTTCCATCTTCGCTTAAACCTAATCCCCAAACCGCATCATTATGAGGAAATTGTAACGGCAATTGTTCACCGTTTAAATTCCATAATTTCACTGTTGTATCCCAACTCGCGGTAGCCAAGCTTTGACCATCAGGCAGAAATTCGACTCGAAAAACTGCCGCTTTATGGGCAGGAATTGTCTTTAATAATTCTCCTTCTCGACTCCAAAGTTTCACCTCGCCATCCCGACTTCCTGTGGCTAAGATTTGACCATCGGGAGAGAAACGAACACTAAAAACCCAATCTTTATGACCTTCCAAACTACGGACAAAATACCCATCTGCTGTCCACAGTTGAACCGTTCCATCTCGCCCGGCGGTGGCAAAGAGTTGATTATCGGGACTAAAACTAATATCAAAAACACCACCTTTATGACCTGTTAGCGTTTTAATCAATCTTCCATCTACTGTCCATAATTTAACCGTACCATCCCAACTCACCGTGGCAATTTCTTCAACATTTCGACAAAAAATAGCATGAACAACCCAAGCCTGATGACCCCGTAAAACTGCCAATAATTTCCCTTCTCGACTCCAGAGTTTTGCTGTTTTATCTCGACTTGCACTAATGATAGTTTGACCATCGGTACTATAATTAACACTCCAAATTGAATCTCGATGGGCTTTAAATGTCTGTAAAAGTTTACCGTTGCGTTGCCATACTTTGATAACTCCATCTCGTCCACCACTGACAATTTCTTCCCCATTCGGACTAAAACTCACTGCCATTACAGAATCTTGATGTCCTTCTAAACGGTTAGTTTCCCTTACCCAATCTAAAGTCTGTTGTAAGTTGGTTTCGACTTGAGTTTTCAACACTATATTGGTAATTTTCTTGTTAATTTTGAGGGAGTGAGCGGCTTTTAAACTTTCAAGTAAAGCATTAAAATTTTGGTTAGCTTTGAATAAGGCTTCTGAGGATAAAGTTAAAGCAGAGATTTGATTTCGAGTGGCTTGTCGTTTTTGTTGATGGGCTTGAACGGCGAGAAAAAATGCACTTCCAAGTAAAGTTACAGCGAGAATTGAAAGGGTTCCCAGTCCAACTAATCCTCTTTTAATTGTTTGTTTCGCTTTGTGTTGGGCTTCTGATAAAATATGATTGGCTTCTTGGGCGGTATTTAAAGCAGTTTGAACCTGTTTTTTTTCAAGGTCTTGACTAGCAGCGAGAAATCGATAATCTACATCACTCAAACTTTTTCCCCTCGCCCAATTTTGAGCATCTTCAAGGGCTTTTCCTCGTAATAAACGGGATTCATCTTGACTCTGAGATCCTATCCAAGCCCGAATAGATTCTGAATAGGGTCGGCGTTTAGCAAGTTCTTGATCGATCCAGGCTTGATTAAAAACGGTTTCATAAATGCGATTATAAACTCTAAGTTTTCCGTGTTTTTTGACAACTAAACCAGAGAGAACTAAATCAATTTGTTCGATGCTTCCATCTGCTATAATACTTCCCTGTTGTAAGATTTTTTGATAGAGTCCGAGAAGTCTTCCCGCTCGTTTTTCATTAGCTAATAGACGATTCCGAATAGTTTTGAGATGTTCAGGTTCGTCTTTAGATTCCCAATTATCAATAATTTGTGCTTGAACAATTGCCGCGATTTTTGCTTCTCGAAAGACTTGCTGAGTGGATTTTGAGGGTTTGGTATTTTTGTCTGGAAAACTTGGAGTAGACTGAGGGTTGAGAACAGAAGGAATCTGCCCAACTTCTGGGCGTTCCCATTCTCCTTGGTGTTTTGATTCTAGGACAAATTTACAGAGTTTTTGGGTGAGGAAAGGTTGTCCACCTGTCCAGTCTAAAATTACTTTGAGAATGGCTTTAGAATTATAGATACTTTCTAGCCCTTTGGCTAAGGGTTGAGCTTCTCTAAATTCAAATCCATTAAGTTCAATCGCTTTGCCAATATTAAAGGGAGTTCGTTTTTGATCTTGAATTAAATTAGAAGGGGTTGCTACTCCAAATAAAGCGAAGGTTAAACGGTTGTAAGCAGCATTTTCTGCCCGTTGGTTGTAACAATATCGAATAAATGCAAAAAAGTCATCAATAGAGAAATTTAAGCTTAAAATACTATCAATTTCATCCACGAAGATAAAAACTTTCTCGCCTTTAACTTCGGTCAGAATAACTTCACTAATAAAACGACTGAGTCGCTGCACGGGAGAAATACCTTCCTGTTCATTCCACCATTGCTTAAAATTAATCGTACCTAATAGATTAAATCCGCGCCAGAGTTCAGAGGCAATTCCTTTATACCATTGTTCGGGGGTTGTATTTTCACTGCCAATACTGGTAATATCAATGGCAGCGCAACAAAATCCTTCTTGTAGCAGACGGTGTTTAATTCTGACGCGCAGGGAAGATTTTCCCATCTGACGAGAATTCAAAATATAACAAAATTCATTGTTTTTTAAACTCTCATAAAGTTCACTATCAGCCTGTCGTTCAACATAACTAGGATCGGCTGCTTTGAGACTTCCTCCTACTTGATATCGATAATTTTTCATTTTTCGTTTCTCTGATTTTTTTCAAGGCTGATAACTGTTTAATTACGGTTTAGTTGAGGTGTTGCTGAAAATAGAGTCGATACAATTTACAACTCGGTGCGATCTGATTTTCTTTGATTTTAATTAATCCCATACTGTCTAATTTATAGGCGGTTATTGATTCTAAGTCTACTGTTTCTGAAGTATGAACAACTTTTTTCATTGCGGTTTCAAGTTCTGAGTTTTCTTTAATGGTATTCAGATGACGTCGTAAATAGTTGCCATAGATTCCTGTAGGTGTTGCAGCTTCTTGAATCAGTCGGTCGAGGTTATGATCTCCTTGAGAAAGATGATAAAATGCTAAACCGATTAAATAGGGATGTCCGCCCACCATATCCATTAATTTTAACGCTTTTTGGGTTTGATTTTGAGTACAGCAATTTAACCCATAACAGTGCGCCAAATTAATCACTTGTTCTAATGTGAATTCAGGTAACTTAATCGGAACTCCGACATTAAAAGGAGATTGATTCAAATTGAGCGGAATATAAATCTCAGTTGAATGAACTACAATCTGTCGCAGGTTTTGCCAAATCTCTAAATTATTCGCTTCTTCGTACCAAAATCGCAGTAAAGGGAGGAAATCTTGAGCCACAGTGGGAAATTCAAACATTAAATCGACTTCATCTAAGGCTAAAACTAAAGGACGCTGGATTTGCTGAAGAATATAGCCTTGAAAGTAGGTTGTACAGCTAACTTTACTCCCTAAATCTTCATCCCAATAGTTATTAACTTGCGGGTCTAAATTAAGTTGATGACTCACATTTGTACAAAACCATCGCAGAAATTTGTCTGAATTCGCTAAAATTGCGCGATCGGCTTGACTCAGGTTTAACCGGGCTGTGTAGTAATCATGGGCGTTAGCATGGGCTAATATTCGAGTCATTAAAGAGGTTTTTCCCATTTGTTTGGGGGCTTTTATTCTCAGCAATGATCCGGGAATAACAATCTCTTCATAACAATGTTGTTCAAGGGGTGGACGTTCAACGTAGAGGGAAGAGTTTACTGGAATTAAACCTCCCGGTCGTTTGTGCGTTTCTCGGTAATGAATTGAGGATTTTAGGTCACTGATGCTCACTGGAAGTGGCGGGGCTTTAGATGAGATTCCTGTATCAGAATTTTCTAAGTTTTCTGAATTCTCATATTGAGAGAGTCGTCGCATGATGACAGACTGAAAGTTTTTTTTCGTAACTTTCTCCCCAAAAAACTCAGATAACAATTTCCACAACTGATAGCCAACATCTCGAATATGTTGAATACTGTAGCCTGAAGATTCGGCAATTTCTTCGTAGGTTTGTCCTGACCATGACAACTGTATAACAGTTGCTTGAACTGTATTCAGTTGCAGAGATGACACAATTCTATTGATTAGGATCAAGGTGTCTTCATCGATAATTTGTACGCTTAGATTTCGAGTCATATTTTTCAGCTATCCGTTGTCGAAAGGGTTAGGAGAGTTTGACTAATCTATCGTCTAGTTTACAATCTCAAAGCACGGTTTCAATCTCAATCATAGCCAATAAATCAGAGGAGAGACTGTAAGATATTGTAAGATATTGTAGGTTGTAGAGATTTCAACCTCCGATTTTTAAAGATTTAACTGGCTAGATAGTTTACTAAAAAGGCTGACTGTTGAAAGCTGTAGGCGCAGTCTTTCCAAAGGAAATATGCTTTTTAAAACCCAGCAGATCTTGCTACGACAACGGAATATGACTTGACATCTTCACAAAAATGTATTATAAATGTAGCATAATTCAATAGGTGGTCGTTCAAGGAAGGATGCGTTAGCAGCATTAACGAGATGTTGGTTCAAGTCCAACCCACCTCAATGGGGGCTGTAGCTTAAAATGGAAAAGTGTTAGCATACGCAGCTAAAGTTGGGAGTTCGAGCCTCCCTAGCCTCCATGTCGATAACACTTTATGACTACATGACAGGCGAATATGACTCTTTCTCCCCATGAAATCAAACAGACACTCAACGTGTTACAGCGAATTGCGGATGATCCGGCGTTAATTGACGATCACGATCGCTTCAAAAGTTTGATTGCTAAAATTTACAAACAGGGAAAAAAGCAACATAAGCTAAAAAAACGTTATGAAAAACGAGTCAAAACTCAAGCATTAGTTGAAACAACAGCAATCGTGCAAGCTCAACTAAAACATCGTTCTCTTGCTGAAAAATATACTGCACTTTCTCAGACGATTTTCCGGATTCTCCCTCAAGCTAAAACTTGTTATATTTGTCAGCAATCTTACAATCATCTGCATTTTTTTTATCACTCTCTTTGCCCATCCTGTGCAGAATTTAACTATCAAAAGCGGTTTCAAAAAACAGACTTAACAGGACGAACGGCTTTAGTAACAGGTGGACGGATTAAAGTCGGTTATCAAACAGCTTTACGTCTACTGCGTGATGGCGCAAAAGTTATAATTACGACTCGTTTTCCGGGCGATGCGGCACAGCGATTTAGTCGTGAATCTGATTTTGAAGTATGGAAAAATCGACTCTTAATTCATGGACTAGATTTGCGAAATCTTCCAACTGTTGAATCATTTATAGAAGACTTAATTCAAACAGAACCCGCTCTAGATATTTTAATTAATAATGCGGCTCAAACGATTAAGCGTCCTTTGGCATTTTATCAGCATCTTTTAATACAAGAAGAAAAAATTAACCAGTCTTTATCTGATTCAGTTAATAGCTTGATTTTACAAAAAAATTCGACTCCGGTTTTGTTAGAAGCGCAACCCAATTATCAGAATTTAGTGCAAGATTTTTCCCATTCAAACCTTGACTTTCCACTGAATATATTTGATCAAGATGGACAACAATTAGATCGACGCTTTATTAATAGTTGGAAACTAAAACTTGGAGAAATCAGCTTAATCGAGATGCTAGAGGTACAACTCGCTAATGTTGTTGCTCCTTTTCTTCTCAATAGCAAACTCAAGCCATTACTGATGCGTTCATCATTTTCTCATCGTTTTATTATTAATGTTTCAGCGAAGGAAGGATTATTTAATACCTTGAGTAAAACGGTTTGTCATCCTCATACCAATATGGCGAAAGCTGCATTAAATATGATGACTCGAACCAGTGCGGCTGACTATGCAGAGGATGGCATTTATATGAATAGTGTTGACCCAGGTTGGATCTCCGATCAAAACCCCTATCCTCAACAAATTCACATCCGAAAACAAGGAGGATTTTATACACCATTAGATGCGATTGATAGTATGGCACGAATTTATGATCCCATTGTTCAAGGCATTCAAAACCCCGATCAACCGATTTGGGGTCAATTTCTCAAAGATTATCAACCGTCTACCTGGTAATTACTTAAAAACAGCGTTTTGTAAAGGGAATCCCAAAGTTTCTCGCTGTTCTAAATACCGTTGAGCAACTTGTCGGGCTAAATTCCGAATTCGACCAATATAACGAGTTCGCTCTGTGACTGCTATCACCCCTCTCGCATCCAAGAGATTAAAAGAATGAGAGCATTTCAATACATAATCTAAACTGGGTAAAACCAATCCTTGTTCAATGAGTTGTTTAGCTTCTTGTTCGTACAAACCAAACAATGTAAACAATAACTCTGGGTTAGAAGCCTCAAAATTGTAGGTGCAGTGTTCGACTTCACTTTGTAGATAAATATCCCCGTAGTTAATCGTATCTGTCCAGGCAATTTTCGTCATGGCATCGATATTTTGAAGATACATCACCAGTCGTTCCAGTCCGTAGGTAATTTCAATCGAAACAGGACGACAATCAATCCCGCCGCATTGCTGGAAGTAAGTAAATTGTGTAATTTCCATCCCATCCAGCCAAACTTCCCAACCGACTCCCCAAGCACCTAACGTCGGAGCTTCCCAGTTATCCTCAACAAACCGCACGTCATGATCTTCCGGCTGAATTCCTAACGCCCGCAGAGAATCCAGATAGACCTCTTGAATGTTATCCAGAGAGGGTTTGATTAGAACTTGGTATTGATAATAGTGTTGAAAACGGTTCGGATTTTCACCATAACGTCCGTCAGTTGGACGCCGACAGGGTTCAATGTAAGCAACAGACCAAGGCTCAGGGCCAATCGCTCTGAGGAACGTATGGGGACTCATGGTTCCCGCCCCTTTTTCTGTATCGTAGGGTTGGGCGATTAAACAACCGCGATCGCTCCAAAATTGATGTAAAGTGGCAATGACGGATTGAAAGTTCACAGGCTTGGCTCAAGTTGAATTGCTGTCTATTTCCTTATCATACGGGATGAGCTGAAGATTCTGACTAAAAAAGCCAATCTCCAGTTAATTCTTCAAAACTTACGATTCAAGCTTATGAACAAAAAAACGAGTATAGTACCGCCTCGTTTAATTGAGTCTATTTAGGTTTTGTGTAATGGCTCCGGCTGGATTTGAACCTGCGACCTTGGGCTTATGAGTCCCCTGCTCTAACCACTGAGCTACGGAGCCGAGTTTTGTTCAACAGTTTTTAATTATAGCAAAGCTAGGCAAGAAAGTGCAAGTTTTTGAGCCGCTAACTTTCTCAAATTGTCATCTAAGGGAAGTGAAAGAGAGAACTGCACCAGTCCTCCTTTCTCTATACACCTTCAACAATCATCCTACTTTCTCTATACACCTTCAACAATCATCCTATCTGCGGGAATAATTATTGCGTTCGCGTGGCAGGAGAGCCATCGGATTGACAGCACCGTTTCCAGAGGGATGAATCTCAAAATGCAGGTGAGGCCCTGTACTGCGGCCTGTGCTTCCCATTTCGGAAACTTGCTGACCTTGAGCCACCTTTTGACCCTTCGTTACCAAAATCCGACTGTTATGAGCATAGACAGTTAAACTGCCGTCAGGATGCTCAATTTCCACTAAGTTACCATAGCCACCGCTATTCCATCCCGCATAGGTGATAACACCAGGAGCTGCGGCAAAAATCGGTGTGCCAATGGGAGCCGCAATATCAATTCCTCGGTGCATCCGTCCCCAACGCCAACCGTAACCTGATGTTAAAACACCTCTTGATGGCCAGATATAGCCATTGAATCGCATTGAACCACCGGGCAGGTAAGTATCCGGGCCAGCTAAGGGCGGTAAATCAGGAGAAACAATCCGTCCCAGGGCTGGGTTTTTTAACAGGTCATCCGCACTAGAATTTAAAGGAGCAGTCGCCATAACAGACTCTTCATCTGGGCGTTCTGCCTCTAATTGCTCTTGGGGTGGCAAGTTAGCAGTACGATTTTGATCCACCAATTCTGGGGACTGAGCGGACTGTTCTGGTGGTTGAGTATTTCCGCCTGCGGCTTCTTTTTGTCGCTGATAGGCATCTGGATTAAACTCTGGGTTAATCCGACGCAACAGTAGAGGTTGCGGATTAGTCCTTGGTGTCACATCTTCAGGAGCAAGGGGTTCTTCTGAAGTTTGTTGAGAAGTATCAGCTAGCTGCTGCGCTTGCTGCATCTGATACTCTTGACGCAGTCGATCAACATCAGCCCGCAGACGACTGGTATGAACTTGAGAAGAAGAGAGGTCTTTCTCCTCTGAAGGTTTGGACAACTCAACGTTTGCAGAAACCAGTTGAGTCTGGTAGCCGGAACGAGCAGGAAGGGATTTAGAAAGAATAGCTGCTGGTTGTTGCTCTATTGAACCCGAAGCTTTGATCGTCGCCAGTTCACGCAATGAAAGCTGACGTTCATCTGCTGTATTTGGAGTCAGAGTATAGGGCTTGACTCGACTCAAGCGAGAGTTAATCGATTTTGAGGCTCTAGATTTCAGTTTCGAGGAGAACTGAGAAGTTTGAGCTGAATAACCGAATTGATCCCTTTCCAAACCTTGAGTTTTCAGGGGGGAAGGTGACTGAACTCCGTAAGGAGATGCAGTTGTTAAAGGCTGGGAACTGCCCAATAGAGTCGGCTGATTTGAAGAGGGGCTTTGAAAAAAGGATCGATGAGAGGAGCGTTGAGGAATTCTCAGGTGTTGATCCGCTTGAATGAAGTTGGGATCGGCAAGATTATTAGCCTTGATGATCTCGTCCATAGACACATTGTGATGACGAGCAATCTCAGCTAAGGTTTCTCCTGAATTTACACGATAGAGAACAGAAACGGCATTCTTTGTTAATTCAGACTCAATCACAACCGCTCCAGTCATCTCTGATGTAGCGGAGGGCTGACTTGTACCTGCTGTTCGAGGGAAAGTGGAATTGAGTTGAGCAGAACGAGGGGTTGTCAACGAACCCGAAGCATTTTCTGAGTAATCTGCTGTCAGTGAGTTTGGCTCCATCTCAGAGGCAGACATTGATCCGGTTTGGCGTGATGGTACACCCACAACCGCAGGAGGTGACAACTCTGCTAAACCAGATTTGGGTTGCTTAACCGACTGTACTTCAGTCTGAGGGGACAATACCTGATTGGATCGAGCATTCGCCCCAGACAAATTTCGCAACAGAGAAGGCTGCCACTCGGCATCCTCTACAGGCGCAGTTGCTTGATCTTGCTCTGCTTGAGTATTAGAGAGGGAATCTGAGGTAGGCTGAACCTCCGGAGTGCGTGTCGCAACAGTAGGGACTGTATTGGCTTGACTCCCTTCCGGACAGAGAATACCAGAAGCAAGGGCTAACCCCAAGAAGGCGGCAGAAGTATAAGCTTTACTGCTACTTGAAAAAACGACCTGGTTTGCTAATTCCACTTGAGCCTCATTCTGAGAGGCTTCTGTGGCAGATTGATCTGAATTTGGAACTGTTCCTTTCAAAGAACGACCTCCTATGGAGAAGCGTTTAACTGTCCTTGGATAATTCAAGGGTTTTTTTAATCAGTGATATTAATCACTCTTATATAAATCGTGTATTTCACTGACAGTCTTTTATGCTTAAGCCAGGTTACCTTGCTTTGTTAATTTCGGCAAGTAATTTGTCCATCTCCTCAACTTTTTTCAGTTCAGATCGATAAGGACAAATCTGGGCTAGACTGTTCAATGATATTCACAGGTGGACGCTTCAAACAATGAGAGTCCAGAAGTGAATCTACACCAACTCTGAAGAAAAGTACACCTGTCTTTTCTCTTGGATCTGACTCAAGTGTCAGACTTCAATTTCAAACCTGTTGGCTCTACTGTAGGGCAAATCGACTGAAACTTATAGCTTTGAGCCGTGTTCCCCTAACAGAGGAGCTGATTAACGATGATTAAAAATCTATCACTTACTCGGAGAACCTAAATCCGGATAGTCATAAAAAAAAATTATGGATTGGGGCAATTTTTTGCTCAAATCTTCTATCTGCGATTGAATCGCCTGTTACCCGGATCAACCCAACTGTCTGCGGGCTTCAAATAAACCAATTCCTACACTTACAGATAAGTTCAAACTCCGCACACCTGCCTCATCCATCGGTATGGACGTGACCACATCACAAGCGGCTAGGAGTTCGGGTGATAATCCGCTTGTTTCCCGCCCAAATAAGAGCCAGTCTGAGGCTTGATACTGAAACTGAACGTAATTTTGCCTACCCCGCTTACTAAATCCAATCCAACGTCCTCCCCAATATTGGTGATATTGTTTGAACGCTGCTATCGAAGCATGAACTTTGAGAGGAACATAGGGCCAATAATCGAGGCCGGCTCGCTTGAGTTCGCGATCGCTAATTTCAAATCCTAATGGCCCAACAAGATGCAGCTCGGTGCGGCTTGCGGCACAGGTTCGAGCTACATTCCCTGTATTCGGTGGAATCTGAGGTTGAACTAAAACAACACGTGGCATGAACTACTGATAACGAACAAAGGTTTCCATCATTACGCTTTACAACTTTAGACTCTGTTTCGAGAAAATGACACGAGTTTCTCCGTCTCACATTGAGGAAAAATTTGGCCAAAATTCATAGTTTTTTTTTATATTTCAGAATTTTATTTATTGATAAGTTATTTTAAACAATATTGTGAGCGAAAAGTTGATGAAACGCTGATTTTGGATTGAATTTTGATGAGAGGGTCAAGCCACGAGGGGGGGTTGACAGAGTTTATCCTCAAACTCCACTTCCTGCTGTTCCATCTGCGCGATCGCTGCTTGGATAACTTGACGGCTACTCAGTCCCTGTTGATGCTGTTTTAACCACTGTTGAGCGGTATTCCCGTCTTGTAGAATTTTCTTGACTGGAGACAAAAAGCAGCTAAAGCCTCGCTGCTTGGCGACAGGCCAGACTTCTTGATAGAGTTGGGCAATCCAATCACGAGCCGAAATGACTTGACCATTTTTCCAATGTCGCAGGGAAGCCTCCAAACTGTGATGAGCTGCCGCCACTTCATTTTCTGCGGTCACAGTAACTAAATCAGATCTTCGCGTACTGGCTGGAAAATCACTCTCTTCTAGTGGATCGAGACGAGGATTCTCAAGCATTTGCCACAGTCTGGCTTCTAGCAATGCGGTCACAGCAAGTAAAGCTACAGGATTGGTGATCAGATCGCAAATTCTCAGTTCTAAACGATTCAGGTTATAGGGACGGCGATCGCCATTGGGTCGTACCGATGACCACAAGTGACGCACGTTATACATGGTTCCGAGAGCCAGTTGTTCTTCTGTCCACTTTATATAATGGGCGTGACTCTCAAAAAACGGAACAAACTGAGGGGTTTGCGGAAAAACAGACCAACGTGTGGAATGATGACCTGTAGGCTGACCATCCAGAAACGGAGAGGAAGCACTCAGCGCTAAATACAGGGGAGCTTCCGCTCGAACTAGACGAATCGCCTGCATTAACAGCTTCGGGTCACTGATGCCAATATTAATGTGAATGCTAGCCGTGACTACTTTGGTTCCGTAGGTTTGCTCAATATAGGTATGGTAGGGATTGTGAGGGTCAGAGCGATCAAAGCGCTCACTTTCTCCCAACGACAGCGTACTTCCCGGAATTAAGGTATAGTCTCCCCATTGCTTGAGAGCCGATCGCAGCGATCGCCGAGGCCTAAGCAAAGCGCACAGCAGACGGTCATAGTTACACAGAGGAGCAGTTGTATATTCGACATTACGACTATCCGGTTCTCGAACAAATCCCTCAAGTTCGGCGACGATTCGATCCGAAAGACCGACGATTTCTCCTTGAGGAGTGCCAGTATACATTTCTACTTCAAAGCCTTTGGACAGTAGCACGTTGATTCCTCTGTTGCGGCATTTCCAAGCTTTAGGGTGAAGCGCAATCTACTCCTTAGAGCCAGGTAGATTGATCTCAATTGAGCTGAGACGACGAGCTTTGCCTGCATTTTTCAGCACCCTAACTGTCCTTATCCTATCACGGATTCAGTTTCCCAAGGAAAAACACTTTCTAATTCTTCTGAGGGATTAAACACGTAGTCATAGTCAAATTCTACAGAGCGAATATGACGAGTTATTGAGAATCCACAATTAATGGCTTGTTCAGTCGTGAAGGTAACAAGAATTAATTCTGTGAGCTTGTGAGGTGAAATTTCGGGCTTCTTCACAAAATAATCTCGTCGAGCAAAGAAAATACGTTCATCTTTGGGAACAACAATTCCATTGAGTTTGTGGGTATTTTGAATCGGCTTGATATAGTTCCGAATAAAAGCCTCTGGATTTCTTTGTAGTCGAGATAAGCGTTCATGCTGAAGCCAGCTCATATTAAACATTAGCTTCAACAATTCAAATCCCAAAATATAGTAAAAAACCTTGTCTTTATCTTTTGAACTCAAAGACAATTTCAACGCCGACTCCAGATAGTCTTCGGGTTGACAGCGAGCGTCCTGAGCGCAGTGAATATAAAACTGTCTAATGTAATTTCTCAGGAGAGATTCCTGGAGGTCAGTTTTAATTTTAAAGCAGCTTAGATACTTTTTGATTCGGCTTAAGGTGTCAACATCTTCTAGCAGTTTATAAACTAAGCCATCTGCTGTATAATCATCTAAAAACTCTGCTTGTTTTTCAGGAGAGGAACCACAAAGAATATAGCTTAAGGATAAAACATAACGTCGTTCATTCCAGGGTAAACTTTCAGCCCACTGCTGTACTTCAGGCGGCAACCGATCAAACAACGGATTCTTTTTCAAGGGGTCTATAATTTTTTTTTGTTTGGATTTTCGCATGGATTTTAATTAAATCTTTCTAGAGTTGCTTGGATCAAGATGAAAAATATTGATAAAGTCTGATAAATTTTGAACCGATTAATAGACGCTCTTATAATTCTTAATGCTGTGATAAAAATCACACAAAAAAGTTAAATTTTAATTCTAAGACTATTGTCTCAAAAACAATTGCTTAAAGTCAAGGTGTTTTTCTCAGTATTTATACAGAAATTGAGTTTTAATTTTATACCCGACTGAGTCTTGGTAAACTTAAATACATGGACTCTCAGTATTTTCAAGGAAAAATCATCAATGAGTGCGATTGTTGCAGCAGATCGGAGTGGTTCGGGTAAAACAACTATTACCCTTTCGCTTCTGGCTTATCTCCATCAAAAACAATTAAATATCCAATCTTTTAAAGTTGGCCCTGATTATATCGATCCGATGTTTCATCAATTTGTGACTCAAAAACCCTGTCGCAACCTTGATCCCATTCTCACATCAGAAGCCTATATTCAAGAGTGTTTTACTCAGCATACTCAAAATGTTGATTATGCTTTGGTTGAAGGCGTAATGGGATTATTTGATGGCGTTTCACCCTTGAGAAACAATATCCCGACAGGTTCTACTGCTCATGTGGCTAAACTTCTCAACTTACCGATAATATTAATTGTAGATTGCAGTCGATTATCCGGTTCTGTGGCGGCTATAACTCATGGATATCAAACCCTCAATCCTCACCTAAAATTCGCGGGTTTAATCCTCAATAAAGTCGCAAGTGATCGTCATCTTGAACTTCTACAAGAAGCGTTAGAATCATTAACTCTTCCCATAGTGGGAATTGTGCGACGACAAGATAATATTCATCTTCGGGAGCGACATTTAGGCTTAGTTCCTACCGCTGAACTCCCGCAATTAAACAATTTAGTTCAAGAACTCATCCATTTAGCCGAAAACTGTTTTGACTGGGAAAAACTATTACCAATTTTACAAACTCAAAAAACAGTTACTTTTAAATCAAATCTGATAAACCCTAGCTTTAAGATACCTGCTAAAATTGCAGTAGCTCAGGATCAAGCTTTCAGTTTCTATTATCAAGATAACCTAGATATTTTACAAGAACTGGGAGCAGAATTAGTTTTTTGGAGTCCTTTGAATGATACTCAACCTCCTGACAATATTCAAGGTTTTTATTTTGGTGGTGGCTTTCCCGAAATATTTGCTCAAGAACTATCTGAGAATTTATCTGTTAGAAAAGCAATTCGAGAACTAATTTATCAAGGAATACCAACTTACGCTGAATGTGGAGGTTTAATGTACTTATGCGAAGCTATTCTTAATTTTGAAAACCAATCCTGGGAAATGGTCGGAATACTTCCGACAAAAGCATTGATGGGAAAACGGTTAAAGTTAGGATATTATCAAGCAACAACTTTACAAGACAGTCCTTTATTCACCAAAGGAACCTCTGTTGTTGGGCATCAATTTCATCGTTCTGAACTAACTCTAGAATCCCCAAATCCATTGTATAAAATGCAGCGTTATCATCAAAGCGATGAGAATAAAACGATAACAGAAGGATGGAAAATCGTTAATATTCATGCGTCCTACTTACATTTGCACTGGGGAAATAGTCTAGAAATTCCCGTTAGATTTTTACAACAATGTTCTAGGTTTAAATAAAAGAATAAATAGTATTATATAGTGCTGAAGCACAACTCCAATTGTATAGGACGACAATTATAATTATCAGAGTTTGAGTCGTGTTTAGAGGAATTTTATTCTCAGACAGAGGGTTTTAACCTCTGAATTTAAAATCAGGTTTTCTCGCTCAATTTTGCTGCATTTGCAACAACTCAGGAACCGTCACAAAGCGATAACCTTGTTGTTTTAAAGTAGAAATAATAGTGGGTAAAGCTTCAACAGTCCGATGACGATTTCCACCTCCATCGTGCATCAAAACAATCGCACCTGGATGAATTTGACTAATCACACGATTCGCTAAAATTGCAGCAGCAGGTTGTTGATAATCCTTCGTATCAATAGACCACATTACAACCACATAATTTTGACTTTTAGCATAGTCAACAATACCATTATCCAAAATACCACCGGGAGGTCGAAATAACTGAGTAGTTGCTCCTGTTAACCGCTCAATAACTGCTGCGGTATTCTCAATTTCTGCGGCGGCTGTCGCAGTATTCATAGGGTCATAAGGATGATTCCAAGTATGATTTCCAAGCGCATGACCTTGATTAACGACTTGTTGAGCAATTTCTGGATATCGGGGTAAATTTCCTCCTAAAAAAAAGAACGTTGCTTTGACCTGATACTGTTGTAGAATGTCCAAAATTTTCGGTGTATCAGGCCAAGGCCCATCATCAAAGGTCAAAGCGACAACTTTTTCATTATTCTCAGGTTCAACTCGATAAATTATCGTTCCAAGATATTGACTGGGGATGGAAAAATCACCCGATGAAGGGATTGATTTAGATGAATTAGGAAGATAGGGAGTTGGTTCACCCAAGGGAGGAATTAAAGGTTCCCAAGCCGGAAAAATAATCCGAATTTTGGGTTTTGTTTCTGGAGAGGGTTCTGTTGTCGGTTCTAAAATAAAAGTCGATGCAACTCCTGAATCTAAATTAAAACTTAATCCAATTAATCCACCCAAAGACAATCGAAACATCTGGAGAATCAGTCTATGACCTGGGTAAACCATCAGATTGAACCTCAACTTTAGCTGACATTAAGCAGCATTTAACGCTAATACTATTATATTGCGGTTGAAACCCAATTCCCATGAAATCCACTGGGAACTCGAACCGGAAGATGAATTTCAGCGAGGGGTTCATCGGAAAAATTAGCCGGGTCAAGAATCACTAAATTACTGGTTCGGGTTGTTTCATCAAAGACAAATGTAACCACATATCCTTGATCTTCACCCGCTTGTCCAGGCTTAGGAATAAAACTGGCTTCCCCGCAATACTGTCCGGGTTTAAAGCGATGAACATGACTCACATTTCGTTCTAAGTCATATTGAATGAGTTCAGGGAAATAGTTTGGAACTTGCTTTTTCGCAATTAATTCAACATCAATATGGGGTGTATATCCAAACCGATAAGGTTGCCCCGTTTTCCGCGAATCAAACGTCGGAAAATCAACCACTCTATCATCGATTTGTTCATGTTTTGCCGTTTTTTGTTCTGGATTAATAATTAATCTTTGCAGATGAGATTTAACCTGTTTTCCAGAAGTAATAGCTTCGGGATCAAGATCGATTTGATTATGATAAGCAAAGTCTACAATCACTTGACCTTCTTTTTCATAAGCATTCATAAAATGCCACATCCACAACGGTTCTGTTTCAATCCATATCGGTTTTTGATCAACATTTTTCCGATGAATTAAGCCAATTTTTGTACCATGTTCTGGTTTCCATTCAAACGGAAATTGACCATTAAGCGCTTGAAAAACGTTGAAAACTAAAGGACAATGAAAGAAAATCATGTAATTTTCAGTAATTGCGTTATCATGGAGGAGTGCAGGGGATTCCATTTCAATTGGAGTTTTACGAATAATTTTTCCCTGTTTATCCGCAACGTAATAAACTAAATAAGGCGCAGCCAGAAGGGAATAACGGTAAAAATGTAGCTCTCCTGTTTGCGGATCAAATTTGGGATGGGCAGTCATAGCATCTTCAAGTTCGCCATCAAAATCCCATTCTCCCAAGGTTTCTAAGTCACTGGATATTTTATAAGGTAATCCGACTTCATACAAGGCTAATAAATTATTGCCATACGGAACAATATTTGTATTTGCATAGTTCACAAGAGGTACATTTTGTCGTTCTTTTCCGGCTATATCTTGCTCTAAAGTTTTGGTGAGAATCCAGCGATTTCGATAACTCGCTTTTCCTTGTTTGAGGTAAACCGCATGAATCATACCATCACCTTCTAAGGGATACTGATAAGAAGCAGGTTTTAAATAGGGATTCGGCCCATTCCGCATATACATTCCAGTCAAATCTGCTGGAATTTCCCCAGTTATTTTGAGGTTTTCTGCATCAATTTCTTGAAAAACTGGAGCGTTAATTCCTTGTAAAAAAATGTTATCACTCGACCATTCTTGAGTTGAGATCAGCTTGCGAGTTGTAGCGGATAATGCAAATAGAGAATGACCGCCAACCGTTGAAAGAAAAGAAGCAAATGCAGCAGCCTTCAGAAAATCTCGTCTGGAAAAGTTCGACCGTTTCATATTTTAAAAATAATATCTCTAGAGTTGGCTCAAATTTTACGCCACGATTCTAGAGATCCGGGAAATTATTTATTCTCTCTTAAGAAAAATCTAAATTCAACGTGAATCTGTTATTAAAGATACGAATTAGAATTCTATTTAAAATCAATTTAAAATAAAAATTCCGTTACAAATCAAACAAATATACAAAAATTAAAAGTGGAAAGGGGATGCAAATTTATCAATCAGTGAAGATTCCACAGCAGCACTCATCCCCTCGACTCATACCTAGCTAGCTTTTACATCAACAACTGTTTTGTCTGTGTCAACAACACTAGCGTCAGCAACTTCAGTGGATGCTGTCTTCTGACCACTCTTGAGACGTTCGAGTAACAACTGAGAAACTTCTGTTACAAACAAAGTTGCAACAATTCCGTCATCAATCCATCCAACGATAGGAATGAAATCAGGTGCAATATCAATCGGGCTTAACAGATAAAGCAATGTTCCGAGAATCAATACCCAACGATATTTAGTATTACGCAGAGTGTTACGATACCAGTTGTAAAAGGATTGAACTAAGTTTTGCATGGGATTCTAACCTCAATTGAATTTCCTTACATTTCTAATGATGACAGGTTCTCTCTGAGACTAGAAGTGTAGATATTCCCACTAATTTAGTCGGGAAGTTACACCGAGTCTCTTCTCGGAATCAATCCTAAGATACTTGTAGTAAGGCGGTTTAAATGTTAATGGAAATTTGCAGTTGGAAAGCACAAAATATAGATGGACTTCAAGGAACTCAACGTAAATTTTGAATTTCTTCAACACTGAGTCCCGTTGTTTGACTAATGGTTTCATCATCTAAAACATTCAACAATTGACGAGCAATTTCAATTGCTTTTGCTTTCTGTCCTTCTTCTCGACCTTCTTCTCGACCTTCTTCTCGACCTTCTTCTAAGCCAATGGCTCGCCCCTCTTCTAGTCCTTCTTCACGGCCTTCTCTTTGGGCTAACAGCATCATCCCTTGCTGGTCATGGATGAACATTTCTCGTTTCTCTTGTTCTTCGAGTTCTTGACGAGTTAAACTGGCTTGGTTTGCAATTTGAAAAGCACGTTGCATGGCGGGAATGTTATCCATATTTTCAGGTACATATTCTAAGCTAGTGGCACTTTTGAGAAAATAAATCCATTTATCTGTTAGGGTTTCTAACTGATTGAGTTCTTTATTAAATTTTGGCAGTTCTATAAAAATCAGATCAATTTCATTGCCTTTATATTTGAAATGGAGACTTTCTTCCTGAAATACAAAGCGAGAAATAAGCTGTTCTGATTCCTCAAACATGACAAAATCGGTAATCGTTAGAGCAATCACAGGCTTGAGATATCGATACCCTTGTCCAGATTCTAATTGCAATGAATAGGTTTTTGCCGCATTATATAATACTCTTTTACCAAACGAAACTACATTCAGTACCTGCATTTCAATGATAACAATGGAACCATCATTGAGTTTCGCTTTAACATCAAGGTAGGAGTCTTTTAATCCTTGAAGGCGAGGAGAAAGATAGGGGTCAATAATTTCTAAATCCTGAATGACTGACTCAGCTTCATAAATTAAAGCATTCAAGAAGCTAATCAGTATCTCTTGACTCTCTGCTGAACCAAAAATTTTTTTAAAGGCAAAATCAGTTTTAGGATTGATAAATCTCATATTCTGTGAACCTCAACTCAATTCTAATCGTTTTAATCTAGATCATCTAATACAAATCCTCAATATAATCATTATTGATCGGAAAAATATATTTTTTGTTTGCCCGAACATAACAAACTCCTGAGTCAATTCTACTCAAGTTGGGATTGAGACTTCGGACTCGTAACCAAGGCTTACCATTACGGATTACAATAGCATCTTCTCGACCTTCTTGGGGAAAAATTGCGGTCATTGTCGCCCCAGTGATTAGGCGAGTTTTAACCTCTCCTCCTGGTGTGTAACGACAGTTCAAATACTCTAGATCGACGACTAACCAAATCTGATTATTGTAATACCCTCGATTTCCGAGCACTTTAGCGCTCATAAAATCACCATCTGCATTGGGGCTTGGAACTTCTGCAATTTGAGCTATTCCAGCACTTGTCGTTAAGAGTATTCCGATAATTGTTCCCGTAAAAATAGAAATTTTTCGTTGAATATTGTTCATAGCTTGACTTAAAATTTATCAATTCAATTTGACTAATTGATCAGATTTATACTGTGAACCGACCTCAAAAGTCTACCCAACAGTATTGTAGATGCTTATCGAACTTAAGCGATCGCACTTATTGAAGAAATTTATCATTTTTCCCTGAAGCGTTAGGAATAGCCTCGAAATAACCCATAAGATTGTGCAATCGGGAACTGTATATATTGAAAACTCGACAAACAATCTAGAACCTAACAAACACGGTGGAAATCATGGTAGATTTTAGTGATATCCAAGAACATTGGGCAAAAGCTTCCATTGAGAAATTAGCAAATGATGAGATTATTAGTGGTTATGAAGATGGTACATTTAAGCCCGACGCTTCGGTAACACGGGCAGAATTTGTAGCGATGTTGAACAAAGCTTTTCCGAATCAAGCCGACATTCGAGAAGCCATTGAATTTGAAGATGTTGCTGAGGATTATTGGGCGTATGAGGTGATTCAAAAAGCCTATCGTGCAGGTTTTTTAAGTGGTTATGAAGACAAAACGTTTAAGCCAACCCAGGAAATTTCTCGCGTTCAAGCTTTGGTAGCACTCTCTAGCGGATTGAACCTAGATCTGACTCAGCCTGTTGATTTTACTTTAGCAAAAACCTATCTTGATGATGATCAAATTCCAGACTATGCTAAACGTTTAATCGCAGCCGCTACGGAAAATGGGTTAGTGGTTAATTATCCGGATGTTAACTACCTTAAACCCGAACAATTTGCAACACGGGGAGAAATTACGACCTTTTTATCTCAAGCTTTACTCCAAACAGATGAAACGTCTTCTGTTCCGGATGAATATCTGGTTAAAGCCGCAGAAATTAAAGTTCCTGAAGGAGAAATTCGCGGGATGTGGCTGACCAATATTGATAGTGATGTCTTATTTACAGCCGAGCGAGTAACAGAAGCGATTAACTTCTTATCTGACTACAACTTTAATACGCTTTATCCTGTCGTTTGGAATCAGGGTTATACTCAATATCCCAGCCAAGTTATGAAGCGTGTAATTGACGTTGAACTCGATCCGACACCCGGACTTCAAGAACGAGATGTTCTTCAAGAAATTATCACTCAAGCCAAAGCAAAAAATATGAGTGTTATGCCTTGGTTTGAATTTGGATTTATGGTGCCTCAAGATTCAAAATTCCTACAAAGTCGCCCCAATTGGATTACGACGAATCAAGATGGAATTCCGTTTATCAAAGAAGATGATCAGTTCCGAGTTTGGTTGAATCCGTTTAACCCGCAAGTTCAACAATTTATGTTGGATATGGTTGTTGAGGTTGTCAGTAAATATGATATTGATGGAATTCAATTTGACGATCACTTCGGCTTACCTGTTGAACTGGGTTATGATCAATTTACGACTCAACTTTATCAACGGGAAAATGATGGTAAATTGCCTCCAACTGACCCAAAAGATCCGGACTGGGTGCGCTGGCGTGCAGATAAACTCACTGACTTTATGATGCGCCTATTTTGGGTGGTGAAAGATTACAACCCGAATTGCATTATTTCTCTGTCTCCCAATCCGAAATCCTATGCTTATGAAAATTCTTTGCAGGATTGGCAGAGTTGGGAAAGATATGGGTATATTGAAGAACTTGTGCTGCAAGTTTATCGAGATGAACCGGAAGCATTCAAGGCAGATTTAGAAACAGCAGAAATTTTGGATGCTAAAGTTAATATTCCGGTAGCTGTCGGAATTTTAACCGGATTAAAAGACAAGCCTGTTCAACTTTCAACGGTTAACGAACAAGTCGCAGAAGTTCGCAAGCGAAAATTTGCAGGAGTCTCTTTCTTCTTCTATGAAAGCTTCAAGGCTTTGGCGGAAGCAGAAGAAGGAGAAACAACTTTCCAAGCATTATTCCCAGATATTATTGAACGGCCTGAAATTATTGCCGCTTCACTTCCGTCTGTGACCATTCCTGAGTTAAAATTAGACTAGGGTTTTTTGGCTCCCTAGATGATTGTGATTCGTCCTTATTTAGAAGCAGATTGGGAAGCTGTTTGTCAAGTTCACGACCGAGCGCAACCGGGCGAATTTGCCGAGGTTTCTGTTCCTCGTGACTTGACACCTTTGGCTGAAAATCCCTATCTCAATAAAATCTTTCATCCTTGTCGAAAATTTGTGGCTTGCGATGGAGGTCAAGTTGTGGGTTTTGTGGCTGTTTATAAAAACTACATTACCCTTCTTTATGTTCACCCAGATTACCAAAATAAAGGAGTGGGAAAGCGATTACTGAGGTTAGCACTCAATATTATCGGCAGTCCGGCTTGGACAGTTGTTATTGCCGCCAATACACGAGCGCGTCATTTTTACGCGAAAGCTGGATTTCAAGAAAATGGGAAGTTTGAGAGTGTTGTTTCGGGTTCGACTTGTCAGTTTATTCGCTTAGTTCGTTAACCTAAATTAGTATTAAAGTTTGAGAATACAATCTGCATCTAAAATAAACCATTCTTCGGCTGTATACACCGAACATTTACTAATGGTTCTGGCTAAAGCGGGAAACTCTCCAGTTTGTAAAAACTGATAGGCTTGCTGTCCTTCTTCAAATTCATTCATCCAATCATTGAAAAAGAAGTATTCCGGAACAAAAGCATATAGTTCAATTAAAAATAGGTCTATTCCATACTTCTCAATAAAATCTTGAAGTTCTTCTAGGTTCGGACTGTAGTGAGACCGAATTAAATCTGTAGTTCTTTGACTGACCTGCTGATAATATTTAGTATGATAAGAAATGGTATATTCTCGACCGACTAAAATAGAACGTTGGGCAAAAGTTGGCAGTTGATTAATTTCTCCAGATACGGATGCAACTAAGGTATCTTTAGGCTGATTTCGGAAGAATTCGTACAGTTCAGGTCGGTCGGCTTGTTCGTATTTAACAAGCGGGAAAAAAGGAACAAAACTCGGATAAAACAGGAGAGAAATGCTAAGAACTGCAATTAATCCAACCGCAGTCGTTTTCTGAAATAATCGAGGAATGATTTCACCTTTTTCTGATTGCGCTTGACGTTTAACTTCAATCCAATTGAATAGCGCATCAAGAATAACAGTAAACGTCACAACGGTAATCACAGCAATAATAATTCTAAAACTAATTCCGGTGTAGCGACTCGGAAGATGGAGTTTAAACAGAAAAGCATGAGCCAATAAAAACATGGTCACTGATGAAATCAGCAATTGAAACATCACCCAAATTCCGGGTTTGATTCTATTCACTAAGGGAAAGGCTGAACGGAATAAAAATAGCAGCGGAAATAGCCATGCTAAAACTTGAGTTGCTGGCGTAAATAACGATTTAGAAAACATCCCGCTGCGTCTACTATTAAACCAAAAGTCAAATAAGTTCTCCTCAAAAAAGGGATTTCGCCCATTCTCAAAGAATTCTAAGGATTGTAAAGCTTCAACTCGATTCATCGCCGGACCAAATTCTCTGGTTTGGAGGGCATAAATCAAAATAACAACAAAAGAAACCACAAAGCTAGCCGCGAATATTTTGAAGGCTTTGGGATTCGAGGAAAACCGCAGTTGTCCATCTTCCCAAGCGAACAAACGTAGAATTAAAATCCCCATTCCCACAAACACATATTGCGGATAAAATAATCCCATTAACCCAATAGAAATCGCGACACCCAAAATATTACTTCTGAGAATATAATAGAGAAATGCAAGAAAAATTGGATAAATAAATGCTCTAGGTGTTCCAGAGGCGACATCATCTTTTAGCCAGATAATTTGGTTCATTAATATCGCTCCCACAAACCCGGCTATCGGAACTGATAAAATTTCTACACTGATTCCAAAGGCGAAGGGAGTGCTAAGAATTCCTAGAAAAGAGGGAATAATTCGACAGAACACAAGCGGGTGAATTCCGAGAAGACTCGCCACAAAATAAACGGCTTTATAGCCAGCCGGAGCGACAGATTGAAAATAATCGGCGATTAAATCATTCGGAAATAATTCTGAATCTAAAAATCTTTGCATCCAGAAAATGTGCTGGCGTGCATCATCTTGAATCACACCTGAACTCTGAAAAGCTCGATGTAACGCCATTCCTGCATAGATGACAGCAAATACCATGCTCAAACTAAACCAGAAAATGACCCTCGAACGTGGGGTTTTATAGCGGGGGGCTGTTAGAAAGTTGTGTACACGAGAGATGAGCATAAACTTAGATTAGGAGTTGATTAAACAGTTGCCATCGAGGATAATATACCCTTCAACTTGCAGAACCGTACAGCGTTCTATGAGGGTTTTCAAGATAGGGTTCTGTCCATTTTTCAGATTTTCTTCGACAGTTTGAGTCGCGCTTGAACTCAATTTCTTGATCGTTTTATCTTGCTGAACAAAGTCTAAACTGAGTGCATTTTCGTCAAGCATCCAGAAGTTAATATTATAATCTCGAATAAACTGTTTGACTTCATTGAGATCTGAGCTATACTGTGCAGAAATTAAACCTTCTGCGCGTTGTTTCATCAAGGCATAATATTTTTTATGATAGGGTAAAACGTATTCAGTTCCCACTAAAATAGAACGCCGAGAAAAAGCCGGAATATTATTCACTTCATTGGATAGAGATGCAATTTTTATGGGTTTGGGTTGAATGGCAAAAAATTCATAGAGTAAGGGAATTTTACCAACAACGTTATTGGTAATAGGAAATCGGTTAATGAGGCTTGGATAACATAATAACAGAAATAATAGTGCAGCCAAACTTTTTTGGAGAGCAACTTTATTCGGGCTTGCGCTAATTTTTCGCAGGATTGCATCTAAAACTAATGTAACTGCAATTCCCCCCGCGATCGCCATGATAATCCTTAAGCTGTGTTGACTGTAACGACTGGGGTGATGAAGCTTGAATGCTAAAATATGGGCGAGAAAAAATAATCCAGTTGAGACTAACAATAATTCAGGTAAAATCCAGATTGAGTGGGAGATCTTCTGAGTGAGTGGAAAGGGAGATGAGGATTTTAATTTCGAGATAATTAATAGAAACGGCAACAATAATCCCGCAATAACTTGAGGCGGAATCCAAGTTCTTCTAAACCATTCTTGAGGCAATAAACCGGAACGATCGCCTGTCAACCAAAAGTCTAAGGGTTTATCGGTAAAAAAGGAAGCCCGTCCCCCTGGATAAAATTCGGGTAAAGTTTTTGCTTCAGCCAGAGTGATTACCTCTCCCCATTCCGAAGCATGAATTAAATAAGGAAGTAAGACTATCCCTGCAATAACTAACCCGGTTAATAGGATAAAAAAGCTTTTTCTATTCCGAGTTTGAATAATATTTTCGCTCCCAAGGGTATGTAAAATTAGTAAACCAACCGCAATTAAAACGCCCTGTGGATAAAATCCCCCTAAGAGTGCGATCGCGATTCCAACTCTCACTTTAGATCGTCGCAGTAAAAAGTATACAAATGCGAAAAACAAGGGATAGAAAAAGGCTCTCGGTGTAGCGGTGACGAGATCGTCTTTTAACCACAAATTTTGATTCAGCAGTAATGTACTGAAAAATCCAGCAATTGGAACAGGTAAAATTTCCCAACAGACTCCAAAACAAAACCCAGTTGCGATCGCCCCTAAAATGGTCGGGAGGATTTTACTCAATAGGAGTGGGTTAACTCCAAATATTGCAAAAAGCTGATAAAATTTTGCGTATCCCAGAGGAGCAACAGACTGAAAATAATCAATAATGGGATCGTCTGGAAATAATTCCGGGTCTAAAAAACGGAACATCCAAACCACGTGCGATCGCGCATCATCCTGGATCAGATAGTCTTGACCCCAAGTCTTCAAAAATGCCCAAACTCCACAAACGATCGCTACTAATAAACTCAGACTAAACCATAATCTGATTTGACGACTCGAAGATTTTTCTAAAGATAAATTAACCAATGTTAACCCAGATATTAATTAAATCGGTTTCATTCTATCGAATAGTGTACCGCATTCGGGGACAAAGCCGGAAGTTATAAATCATAAAATCTAAATCGCAAGAAATGGGTGGTATTGCGATCGCATTGTCGTTAAATTAGGAAGGTAATCAGTTAATATGCGAAGAAAAGCCGCATGGAACCTTCCGTAGTCGGTGCAATTGAGGAACAGGAAATCTATGAACGCATTGCCAAAGCGATCGCCTTCATCCGTGACCATCATTTAGATCAACCCGACTTAAAAACAATTGCTCAACAGGTTCATCTGAGTGAATACCACTTTCAGCGATTATTTACCCAATGGGCTGGTATTAGCCCCAAACGCTTTTTACAATACATTACCGTTGAATATGCCAAGTCGAAAATAGCGGAAACTCCAAACCTTTTAGAACTCACAGCCGATGCCGGACTCTCCAGCCCTGGGCGGTTACACGATCTGTTTGTCAAGCTAGAAGCCATGTCGCCCGGTGAATATAAAGCCGCAGGTGCAGGCTTACAAATTTGCTATGGTATTCATCGGACACCTTTCGGAGACTGTTTGATTGCAACAACAGCACGAGGGATTTGTAACCTGCTTTTCCTAGATGGAATCGATGAAAACACCGCTCAAAATCATCTTTGCACAGAATGGAAGAATGCAGAGATTATTCAAGATCGGCAGGCAACTGTAGGAATTCGCGATCGCATTTTTTATCCGAATACTTCCCCTTCAGATACTGCCCATCCTTCTCCAATAACGCTTTGGGTAAAAGGCACAAATTTTCAGATCCAAGTTTGGCGGGCGTTGTTGAATATTCCCAACGGTAGTCTCACCACCTATCAGAGATTAGCAACATTCATCGGTCATCCCAAAGCAGCAAGGGCTGTCGGGAACGCGGTTGGTCGTAATCCGGTTGCCTATTTAATCCCTTGTCATCGGGTGATTCGGGCGTCGGGTGAGATGGGTGGTTATCGTTGGGGATTAGAACGCAAAGCCATGCTTCTGGGTTGGGAGGCAGTACACAGTGAATAGTGAATAGTTAACTGTTATATGACTAAAACTTGGGTACCTTTATCCATTTCTAGACTGTCACCGATTTTTTCTCCGGTGTGAAATCCGGCAACAATCAAATCGCAGGTTTTACCCAATCCAATCTCTCCTCTGGCATCAATTGCGATCGCGCCAAAATCTCGTTTGCGTTGTGTGGCTTCTGCAAAAGAGCGATCTAGAGCTTCTCTTAAGGATAAACCATCAATGATCCGAACCACCAATCGAGCTGCAAAACATTCATCGATCAAATCTTCACCAATTCCGGTACAACTTACCCCCGCTTCTGAAGTGGCATAGTTTCCCGCAGGCATGGGAGAATCACTCACCCGACCAATTTTTTCAAACCCTTTGCCTCCAGTTGAAGTTCCGGCAGCGAGGCGACCCTCGGCATCTAGGGCAACAACTCCAATCGTGCCTGTACGGGCAGGTTCAGCCACAACATTTGCCATATCTCGGCTAAAATCATGCTTGCGTTCCTCTATCCATTCGTTAAGGCGGCGATCTGTTAAAGGATTATAAATCGGTAGTTGCAGTTCACGAGCGAATTCAGCCGCACCTTGATCCGATAAAATGCGATCGCTAGCAGTTTGCAAAGCTACAGCCAGGTCAATCGGATTTTTCACACGAGAAACATTGATCACCCCACTGAAACTTTGCTTGATCCCATCCATCAAACCTGCACTCATGCGAATTTGACCATCAGACTGAAGCACTGAACCTGTTCCTGCATTAAATAGGGGTTCATCTTCTAAAAGTCGGCATCCCTCAACAACAACCTTCGTGGCACTGATCCCTTGACCTAAAAGAGGATAAACTTTTTCTAATACGCGATGAAGAGCTGTTCGGACCTGATCGAGTCCACCCTTACTTTCAATGGAACTTCCAGCTCCCCCATGAATAATTAATTTAGGCTGCACCATACCGATTTGTGAAAATAGATTCCTGACTTGTGGTGAGAGTATTGTTGCACGTCTGGTTAGACAAGTTCAATATCTATC
>JBCBCI010000046.1:0-46360 GCA_038530755.1 Cyanobacteria bacterium J06592_8
AAAAAGTTGGGGGGTCTGGGAAGAAGGGGGAAAATATCCGAATGTAATCATTGAATTATTATCGCCTTCAACTGCAAACGTTGATCGAACCGATAAGAAAGAAATTTATCAAGATAAATTCCGAACTCCAGAATACTTTTGGTTTTCTCCAAACACGCTAGAGTTTCAGGGATTTCACTTGATTAATGGAGAATACGAACAGATACAACCGAATGATTCAGGAGGGTTGTGGAGTAAACAGTTACAACTATTTCTAGGAATCCATGAACAGCAATTGAGGTTCTTTACACCAGAGGGAGAGTTAGTTCCAACTCCGGAAGAATCCGCTAAAATAGCGGAAGAATTAGCTAAAAATGAAAAACAACAACGGGAGATAGTCGAACAACAATTAGAAGCTGAACGCCAACAAAAGGAAAAGTTAGCCGCCAAATTGCGGGAATTGAATATTGATCCAGAGACGCTTTAAGCAGTCACCAGAAATGTATTAGAGTAGAGTCGTTGTTGTGCTTTAGCACAATACTTAAAATAAAAATTTTGTAGTTACTTCTATAGGTGCTTCGCCTTATAGTAGAGTAGCGCAACTACTGAATCTTTTGATAGTTTTAAGTTTGAATTAAGGGGTGGGCAATGCCCACCGAATTAATTAACCCAATAAAATTAATGGATTTCGTAGCCAAATTTATTAGGGTCAACTTCAGTTAAATTCAAATCATCTAACCCATACTCAGCCCAACGTCGAGACACCATCGCCGCAACATCTGCATCAGATTCTAAAGCTTCGCCCCATTCATGATCGGTTTCGGGTGGAATTTTTGTGGTGGCATCAATTCCCATTCTTCCCCCTAACCCAATTTTTTCACTGGCAAAATCTAAGGTATCAAAGGGAGTATTGGGGAGAATAAAAACATCACGAGAGGGGTCTACTTTTGATGAAATTGCCCACACAACTTGACGCGGATCGCGAATATTAATACTCTGATCAACAACAATCACAAATTTGGTATAAGTAAACTGGGGTAATGCACTCCAAAAGGCTAAGGCTGCCCGTCTCGCTTGACCTGGATAGGCTTTATCGATGGAAATAATTGCAGCTTTATAACTTAACGCTTCCATTGGGAGGAAAAAGTCTACAATTTCAGACACTTGTTGTCGTAAAATCGGGGTATAAATCCGGTTTAATGCGATCGCCATCATGGCTTCTTCTTTGGGTGGACGACCGCTAAAAGTGGTTAAATAAATCGGGTCTTTACGATGGGTCATGCAGTGAAACCGAATCAGCGGTGAATCTTCGACTCCCCCGTAATAGCCCATGTGATCTCCAAAGGGACCGTCGGGTAACATTTCGCCTGGAGTGATGGTTCCTTCGAGTACAAATTCAGAATCTGCGGGAACTTCTAAATCAACGGTTTTACACTTCGCGAGTTGTACGCCAGAACCGCCATAGAGTCCGGCAAATAACCATTCTGATAGATCAACGGGAATGGGTGTCGCGGCTGCCATAATAATTAAAGGATCGACCCCTAATGCGATCGCAATTTCGAGTTTTTTTCCATTTTCTGCGGCTTTTCGTAAATGTCTTGCCCCACCTCGAACTGATAACCAATGAACAGTCATTGTCGTTTTTGACTGCAATTGTAAGCGATAAACCCCCACATTTGGTGTTCCGGTTTCGCAGTCTTTGGTAATCACTAATCCCAAGGTAATAATCTTTCCCGCATCTTTGGGATAGGGGCGAATCATGGGAATTTTTGTTAAGTCTAATTCCTCTCCTTCGAGGACAATCTGTTGACAGGGCGGAAAGAAATTGCGTCCAGGTTTAGCTTTAACGACATCAAATAAAACCTTCCCAAAATCAACCGCTTGTGATATTTTTTTCGGCGGTTTGGGTTGTTGTAGCATTCCCAATTTTCTCCCCAATTCTTCTAACTCTTGGGGTTTTTCCATATTCATCGCCAAACAGACCCGTTGTTCAGTTCCAAGTAAATTGACCGCCACCGCGTGAGGCGACCCCTTCACGTTCTCAAAGAGTAAGCCAGGGCCGCCAGACTGTAGCATTCGATTAGAAATTTCTGCTATTTCGAGGTCTGGGTCAACTAAAGCGTCAATGCATCGTAACTGCCCTCGTTCTTCTAGTCGTTTTAGGAATCCCCGCAAATCTCTCGCCATTATTATTGTAAAGATGAAGTTTCATTAATCTATTATGAGGGTTTTTTTGCTAAGATCAAAGAATTATGAAATGTCCGAACTGTGAATCTACCTCCTATCGCAAGAACGGACGACTCAAGGGAAGACAACGCTACCAGTGTAAAGATTGTGGTCGTCAGTTTCTTGAACCGTTGGCAACTCAACTGCCATCTTCTTTCTCAGGCGATCAAAAACAGAATGTTCACAATGAACAAAATGGATATTCAAAAACTGCTAGGCAACAAAATTCACTAAATTCTCCGCAAATTCTCTCTTTTCGGGAAGAATTAATACAGCTTTTCAGTTCATCTGAGTTTCTAGACTTGTTTCTAGAATCTTCTGGATTTCAAAAAATAATTCAAGCCTTACAAAAGCAACAACAGAGTCAGTTTTCATCCGATTCTCCGACATCTATTTTATTATTAGATGCAGAAAATTTGAGGGATTTGGATGCAGAAGTTGAAGCATTTTTGAGTCATTTATCGACTTATCCTTTAACCGTTAAGCTAGCCTTTGCCAACTGGAAGAAAACAGGTGGAGATACCGAACTTTATCAGCGCGGCTATCAAATGATACACGTTCCGTTAGGAAAAGATAGCGCAGATGCCCAAATGATTGCGATGGGGGCGGCGATTTCTCAACATTATTCTCAGGCAAAAGAGGTGTTTGTTTGTTCGTCAGATTGGCTGTTTACTTATTTGATGACCGAGTTACAGCATCAAGGATTTTCAGTCTATCGAGTTTCTAAAAAACAACCGAAAAAATTCCCCAAAGTTCTCACAGTTGAACAAATGAATACTGGAGAAATAAAATCCTACTCAATTCCTAAAAAGGCAGAAATTCCTACCCCTCAAGACCTGATGGATAAAATCCAGACTTTAATTAATGAAACCCACGACTCTTTAGAAGAACGACTCGATAAATTATCGCAAATCAATCAACTCTTTGAGATTGAAAAGCAGTTAATATCTACTCAAAATCCAGATCGAAGTCAAACTGAAATATCAAATTCTAATGGGAAACTTGAACCAGCATCTCAACAAACCGCTTCAGACTCAACTGAAGATACTGTATTATTTAAGAGTAAAGAACAATTGGAAACTGCAATCAAATCGATATTAACGACTTGTCTAGAAGGTTCACAGCAAGAAACAGTAACAATTAGTGAATTAGCAATCGAGTTTAAAAAAGTCTACGGAGAACCGCCTAAAAACTTAATCAAAAAGTTAAAGTTGGCGGCAAATTTATATAAGTTTTTACAGAATTTTGCCTCTCTAATTGTTATCAAAAAAAAGAATATCTATCATGTAGGTTTTAAAGAACCTTCTATACCTGGAATCACCTCTCAAGAAGATGTGGAGAAAATTTTAATTAAAATCATGGAAGACTTGCAGCCTAAATATGAAAACAATTTTGTTCCCCTAGAAGTTTTATCTCAACAGTTTCAACTCGATTATAAAATTTCTCTATCCCAACTGTTGAAAGAACTTGAAATTGCTGGGAAATTTATTACCTTTGTGAAATCTTGTGAGACTTTTGTCGTCAAAAAACAAGATAATAAATATCATGTACGGCTGAGTTGAGACTCTTCTGAACTTAGGACACTAAACTACTGCTAATTTAGCATAACAAGTACGGAAAAGATAATTTAACCTAATTTTAACGAAAAAGCTTTATAATTTAAGACTATTTTGATAACTGTTGTCGCTAAGGGTTACTCAGTGTCTGAACAAACATCATCCCTCAAACGAGAACTTGGAGTTTTCGGTGCCACGTTAATGGGACTGGGTTCTATCATCGGAACAGGAGTATTTGTCAGTATTGGAATTGCTACGAATATTACTGGCCCTTCTGTGATTTTAGCCGTCGCCATTGGGGCGATGGTGGCTTTGTGTAATGGCTTAAGTAGCGCCCAGCTTGCAGCCAATCATGCGGTGAGTGGAGGAACCTATGAATACGGTTACAAATACCTGAATCCGATTTTAGGATTTACGGCTGGGTGGATGTTTCTACTGGCAAAAAGTGCCTCGGCGGCTACCGCTGCTTTAGGCTTTTCGGGCTATCTCCTCAATACTTTCGGGTTGGAGAACCGTTTTTTAATCCCGACTGCTTTAGCTGCTGTTTTTGTGATTACCCTAATTGTTTTAAATGGAATTCGTCGTTCTAATTTAGCAAATTTAGCAATTGTTTCACTGACATTATTTTCTTTATTAATTTTTATTCTATCTGGTCTACCCACTGCATTTTCTCCCACTGGAGTTGATAATTTAACTCCGTTTTTTACGGCGGATAATCCCCTCGCAGCTTTATTCCAATCCGCAGCTTTAATGTTTGTTGCTTATACCGGATATGGACGAATTGCGACTTTAGGTGAGGAAGTTCGTGAACCGAGAGTCACCATTCCTAAAGCCATGATTGTCACGATGATAGTCACCATGTTGCTATATTTTGCGGTGGCGGTGGTGGGAGTTGCAGCCGTGGGAGTAGAAGGGTTCAGTGATGAAACTGAGAACGTGGCTTCCTTGGAAATCGCGGCGAGTCAATTCGGAATACCCGGAGTTCGTCAAATTGTGGCGGTGGGGGCGATAACGGCGATGTTGGGCGTGTTGTTAAATTTAATTTTGGGGTTATCACGGGTTTTGTTAGCGATGGGACGTCGTCGAGATATGCCGCGTCAAGTCGCCCGACTCAACGCTTCTGGGACAACTCCAGTGATTGCAGTTATCGTTATGGCGGTGATTATTGGGGTGTTGGTGTTGGTAGGGAACGTGAAAACCACTTGGTCGTTTAGCGCTTTTAATGTTTTGATTTATTATGGCATCACCAATTTAGCTGCTTTGCGAATTCCACCCGAAGGACGACTTTATCCGAAGCCAATATCAGTGATTGGTTTGGTTTCCTGCTTTTTTCTGGCGTTTTGGGTAGACTGGCAAATTTGGTTAGTCGGAATCGGATTAATTGCGATGGGCTGGTTGTGGCGAATTATTTGTCAGGGTTTTCAGTCTGAGTAATCCAGAAAATTCTTGAAGTTTTTGTCAGTGCGATCGCATTCGCCGCGTCCAACGTGTTAACCTTAAATATAGCATCGGATATCTTGATCATGTGTGTTGGGTTATGCCCCATCCAAATCACCAACTTGGGACTAATGATTCTACAGTAGCTGACCGAATTTGCCATTATCTTTATCAAACTCTGGTTTCACTCCAGAAAAGAAATCCTGAATGGCTAAGTCCTCGCTACCGAAATGTTCCTTGGCATCAACCGCACTACCAGTCTATCTTTCTTGGGAAGATGTCACAAAGGTTGAGTCAAGTCAAGCCGCCTGAGAAATTATTCGCTAAAGTTCAAGATGATCTCAAAGCTTTACTGAGTACAGAATTTATTCAAACCTCTCAATATCGAGATCTTGTTACCCAGTTTGAACAACTCATTTATCCTAACCCAAAATTAACTCCATTTCCTCATCCGAGCGAAATATACCCTCAGCAACTCTATTTTAATGGACGTAGTTTTTCTACCAATGGAATTAGTATCCTGTTGTTGGATGTAGAAAATCTTCAGTTAGATGTAGAAACCGAGAAATTTTTAGAAACGATTTGTACCTGTCCACTCCAAATTAAAGTGGCGTTTGCAAACTGGCGGAGTATGGGTAAAAAAGATGTAGAATTTCATCACCGAGGCTATCAACTGATTCACGTTCCGCCGGGAAAAGATAGTGCCGATTTAAAAATGGCGACAGTCGGTTCCTCTATTTTTGTTTATTATCCCACAGCCCAAGAAGTTTTAGTCTGTTCATCTGACCGAGCCTTAACACACCTATGCAACACTTTACAAGGTCATGGGTTAACGGTGTATCAAGTCAAGAAGAAAAAAGATCAGATTGTAGTGATTAATAATCATACAGGAGAAATCCAGCAGTTTGCGTTAAAATCCTCTAACGATATTCCGTCCCTAGATGAATTAATTGTGCAGTTAAAAGACCTAATTCGCGCTGAACAAAAACGCATTCAGACTCAATGGATCAAGCTTTCGCGTTTATCTGCACTCTACAAAGATACCTACAATTTAACCATTAGTCAAGTCGTTTCTGCCCATTCAGCCGAAGCCAAAGCCAGAGATATATTTATTAAAAATCCTCAAGTTTTTGCCATTCATCAACCCTCAGAAAAATCTCAAACCTACGTCACTTTATTTGAACTGGCAGCGGTTAAAGAAAAGCCGGTCCCCGCCAGCGAGAATTCCACTGAAAATTCTAATAATTCTAACAATGGTTCAGTCAAAATCGAATCTATAGAACAATTAGAAGTCGCCCTCGTTGAAATTGTCAAAGAACTCACAGCCAAAACAGCCAGTCCTTGTATTTCCCTCTCAATATTAGGCAGCTATTTTAACAAAAAATACGGTCAAGCCATTACCCAAGTTATTAAACAATTTCAGCCCGGAGGCAAATTCCCAAAATTTATTGATTTGTGTAACTCCTTCGGTTTAGAAAAAACAGAACGAGGTTGGAATGTGTGTCTACTTCCAGCAACACCTTCATCGTCAACCCCAGAATAAGTTCGGAAAGCCACCACTTTTGTTGCATATTCCCTGAACGTAACGCCATAAAAAAATTGCGTAAATTTTCCGTAGAGTTGCAAAACCGATTTGTAGGTGCGGTTAACTGCACTTTAAGATAGCTTGACTTTCGTTAAGGCTGTGTTAAGATGCGCTAAGTTCAGTCAACATTGGTTACTGTTCTTTACGTGGTGTATACGGATATTAAAAAAATGACTCAGATGACAAAACGCCTTTTAATTCTATTTGCTGCTGTTGCAAGTACCACTGTATTAGCAGCTTGCAACCAACCCTCAGCAACCAACACAACTGAAGAACCTGCGGCAGAACAAGCCAGCGAACCCGCAGAAGCAACAAATGAAACGGTTGTGGAAGTTGAAGTAGACCCCGCGACTGAAGCTGTTGCGACTGACGAAACAGATACAACAGCAACCCCGACTGCTAGTGAAGATACAGCCGAAGCCGGAAATATTGTAGAAATTGCTAGCGGCGACAGCACATTCAGCACTCTAGTTGCAGCCATTGAAGCGGCTGACTTGGCTGAAGCCTTATCTGCAGAAGGCCCCTACACCGTTTTTGCTCCCACCGATGAAGCCTTTGCTGCTTTACCTGAAGGAACCGTTGACGAGCTACTGAAGCCTGAAAATAAGGATCAGTTAATTACCCTCCTCACATATCACGTTGTTCCCGCAAAGGTGCTATCTACCGAAATTGAACCGGGTGCTGTTGAAACCGTCGAAGGAGAACCTTTAGAAATTGCGGTTGACCCCGACACCAATGAAGTTAAAGTCAATGATGCCACAGTTGTGAAGACTGATATTGTCGGTAGCAACGGTGTTATTCACGTCGTTGATAAAGTAATTTTACCGCCTAGCGCTGAATAAGAATTCAATTAACCAACTGAATCTATATAGTCCCAGTTTCTAAGGTTTTAAACATTCAGACTGGGGCTTTTTCAGTACACAGTAAACAGTACACAGGGAATTGAATTTAGTCTTCTGATAGAGGACTTGAAGTTTTAGACAGGGATTTTAATCCCTCGAGTATGGCTGTCATGTTAGGATAAACAGGTCTTTTCTTTGTCAAATCTTAAATCTATCTTGGCAAAACAACGGCTTGACACACTCTTAATCGACCGCAACTTGTGTTCCTCCCGACAACAGGCGCAACGCTTAATTCGGGCGGGAGAGGTAATGGTAAATCTACAGGTGATTGATAAACCCGGTACCGAGATCAACATCGAAGCCGAAATAAAAGTTAAACAGCGATCGCCTTTCGTGTCTCGTGGTGGCGAAAAATTATCCAAAGCTTTAAATTATTTTAACCTCAACGTCGCCGGACGGATTTGTATTGATGGTGGAATTTCCACGGGAGGCTTTACAGACTGTCTCCTGCAAGCTGGGGCGAAACAAGTTTACGGTATTGATGTCGGTTATGGACAAGTAGACTGGAAACTCCGCAACGACCCACGAGTAATTTTACTTGAACGTACCAATATAAGGCATTTAACCCCAGAACAACTCTACAAGCTCTCCGATACTCCCCTTGCGAAAAATGACATCGAACCTGATACTAAGGTAAGTTATCCAGAAAATTACGCAGATCTGACAGTCGTTGATGTATCATTCATTTCTCTAACGAAAGTTCTTCCCGCTCTGTGGCAACTTCTGAAGCCCCCTCGTGAGGCGGTACTCTTAGTTAAGCCCCAGTTTGAAGTCGGTAAAGAGCGAGTTGGAAAAAAAGGAGTGGTGCGATCACCAATTGATCAAGCAGATGCTATCTTTCAAGTCTGTGGTACGGCGGAAAAACTCGGATGGCAATATCGGGGTTTAACCGGATCGCCGATACAAGGCCCGGCGGGTAATATTGAGTATCTGCTATGGTTAAGTGTCGATGGCGTTGCATTTCCTAGCATCGATCAAATTCGACAAACTACACAGATGACGCAAGACGATCTCTGTCGATCTTCCTCTAAATCCTAAATTCCCTTGTAGTTCCATGCAGTTGATTAACCAACTCGGGCGTGTCAGTTTATATCTTGCCAGTGCTTTTGGCTATGTGGCTTCAGGAGCGATATTATTTGGGGTCGCCGTCGCCGTAAAAGTCGCTGTACTCATACTCGCCCATCGATATTTATATCCGATTTTTATTTTTGGTGATTTGCTTCGAGGACTGGAGTTAATTGACCTCTTAAATTTGTTAGTTTTTGCAGTCGTCGGAATGGGATTTGGAATCGCAACGGGTTTGCTTCCCTCGCCTGTCGGTCGCAAAATTAGTGCTGGGTTTTTGGTCGTTTTGGTTCCGATTATTTTAGCGATTCCTCAATACGTGAAATACGATTTGTGGGTTAAAGATATTGCCATTGATGATAATATTTCTGAACCGGAAGCGGTTGAACTAGCGGATTCTTTTTTAAAGAGTCGCGTTAACCATGACGGTGTCTTTGGATATTATCTCTACACAGGTCAATTTCCCATGATTCCCACACGTGCTTCTCAGATGGAGGATTTAACCAAACTCGAAAAACAAGTGAATTCTAGATTTGTGAAAGTTACCGGAATTCCACCTACTGTCGTGACTTGGTTAATGGGAATTTGTTTTTGGGGTATTCGTATTTTCTACTTTTCGATTGCTGTTGTCACAACTATTTCTCATTTTAAAGATGGTTTAAAGATTGTGGGACGATATTAACTTGAATAGGGAACAGTTTTTTGAATCTAGTCTTCTTGAGAAAACTTCAGGTTTTAGACAGGAATTTTAATCCCTGGAGATAGGAAGTAGGTAATTGAGTGTAATGCTATAAAATTAAGAATTGTAATTGTGCTTTAGCACTCAAGCGCAACTACTGCAATAAACGGCGAATTTTGCCATACGCAATGTATGATTTTCCATCCGAAGATTCTCGAACTTCATCAACCACATACAACAGGCCCTCAACCCGAATATTGCGCGGAAACCGAATATTATAATTTGGATTGTATCCATCTGAAACCACTCTCGCCCTCAATTTACCCTTTTCTTTCACACATTGAACAAGGACTCCAGTTCCAACCGTATCAACTGTTTCTAAGTCTTCAAAAGAACCTGTTGCTTTAGCCGCTTGTAGAGATTTTGAAGTTGTTTGAGTTGAACTAGAACCTGTTGAAATCCGATCTCCTAACCGTCGAATTTCCCCTTGAACGCGATAGAAATCTCCCTTCGCTGAGAGTTGAACTCCATCCACAACATAGGTCACTCCCTCTTGGCGAATATTACGCGGAAACTGAACATTTAGATCGGAATTATACCCGTCTGAAATTACCCGAACCCTTAACTTTCCACCCTCTCGAAAACACTTTAACAAAATCCCGTCGCCTGCTTCAGAAACTCCAGCTAAACTATCTGCATTTCCGGCGGTAACACCTCGCAATTTTAAATCGCTTCGACTCCGTTTGCGAGTTTGATAGGATTGATCTCGCATTTCTTTACGAGTTTCTGCATCAAAACGGCGATTTTCTAACCGTTCTGCATAATAGTTTAATTGTTCCATTTCTTCAGCAATTTCAAAAATCTCGTCTAACAATTTAGACCGAAGATCTGCAATAGCTGACCGTAACTTTTCGGCGGCTTGTTGATGCTGACCTTGTTCAGCTAAAGCGATCGCCTCATCTTTTAGCCGTGCGATTCTGAGTTGACTGGTTTGTTCAAAAACCGTAGTATTTGGCGAACATTGACTCGCTTGTTCTTCTGAACCAATCGTCACTGAAATCGGAAACTCTTCAGAGGAGGAACGAATACTTTCTTCAATAATCGATTGATAACTATATGCGATCGTGACAAGCTGTACTTCTCCGGAATTTGCTTGAGGCGGAATCGCTAATTGCAAAGCGAGTTGTTTGGCTTCGGTTTGATAAACATCCCCTACAAATAACTCCAATTCTTCCCCTTGACGAGTCGAACGATAATCGTTGAGAACTTCCGTAATTTGAACGTTCGCTTCCGGTGTTAATTTAACCGTTAAATTTTGAGCCGCAACCGTAGTTAACCCCTCTAACTCAATCCGAAATACCTCAGCCACATCATCGGTAGACTGAATAAAATAAAAATTACCACCCGCCGCATCCGCCATACTAATCAGCAGGTCTTCATTAAAATAAGTTCCAAACCCTAACGTCGTTGTAATAATCCCCGTTTCCGCTTGAGTCAGCGCCGTTTTAGTCAAAACCTTCGGGTCAGTAATCCCCATATTCGCCTGACCATCCGTTAACAGCAACACCCGATTTAATCGATCTGGAGTTTGTTGAGATTTCACACAATCACACCCCATCAACCAACCCCCGCTTAAATTCGTACAACCTCCGGCTCGAATTTTGCTAATCTGAGTCTTAATCGCAGCTTTGTCTTCAACGGCTTGAGGCGTTAACACCGTTTCCGGTTGATCATCATAAATCACCACCGAGACAATATCATCCGCATTCAAAGATTCAACCAACTGTTGAGCCGCCTTAATCGCATACCGCAAAGGTTGACCCGCCATCGACCCAGAACGATCAATCACCAAACACAGATTTAAAGGACGACGAGGAGCAGTTTGGTTTTGAGTTTGAGCGTTGAAATTTAGAATCAGATCGACTGTAGCTGCGGTATTCGTTGCAATGAGCGGGTAAGACAAAGAGTAATTCGCTTGCATTGCTCAAAGTTTGGGTAAGTTACTGTTATAGATCTTAGTTTAGAGTAGTTTGGACAGCATCGCTATCTGTGAGGGACGTAAAATGGTTCGTAAACAAGATTTTCAAGCTATAGACTTCAACAATTCTTTAGTAACCTTAGATGCTAATCAAGGAGAAGTCATAATTACAGAGACAGAAACAGATCGTCGTAGATCAAGAAACGACGAAGAAGAAGCATCCGCACCCATTGAACCCACTCCGCCTCCGATTCTCGAACCCACGCCAACCCCAACACAGCCGACTCCCACTCCAGTACCCACACTTCCACCCGTTCCGGTACCGACTCCAACCCCAGAACCAACCCCAGAACCGACTCCAGAACCGACTCCAGAACCGACACCCGAACCGACTCCAGAACCGACACCCGAACCAACTCCCGAACCGACTCCAGAACCAACTCCCGAACCGACTCCAGAACCGACACCCGAACCAACTCCAGAACCGACACCCGAACCGACACCCGAACCCCCAGAAACGGGAATAGAAGGTGACGACAGAAATAATCTACTCATTGGAACCAACAACCGAGATTTAATTCGAGGACGAGGAGGAGACGATACCCTCTCCGGGTTACAAGCCGATGACTCTCTGAATGGAAACGAAGGAAATGACATCATCTATGGTGGACGCAACAATGACACCTTACTTGGAGAAGATGGAATTGACTTACTACACGGAAATCTGGGAGATGACTTCCTTGATGGGGGAAGCGGAAACGATACCTTCTTTGGAGGCGTGAATGTTGATACTCTGATCGGAGGCGCTGGAAATGACCTCATGTATGGAGATAAAGGTGATGATAGCGTTGATGGAGGCGATCGCAATGACAGTCTCTATGGCGGCGAAGATAACGACACCCTCACAGGCGGTTTAGGAGACGATGTTCTGATCGCAAATCTAGGAAATGATAGCCTCGACGGAGGAGAAGGAGAAGACGTTCTCTACGGTGGAAAAGATCAAGATAGTTTATTTGGGGGAGATGGAAAAGACTTCCTCCGAGGCGACAAACAAGATGATTTTCTCGATGGCGGTACAGGCGCTGATCTATTGTATGGAGGTCGTTCAGACGATAGCGTTGTTGGCGGGACTGGAAATGACTACGTTAGTGGCGATAAAGGAAATGACGTTCTCATTGGAGTCGATGTCGAGTCTGATATTCCCGGATTAATTGAGATTGATACCTTGTATGGAGGCGATGGTTTCGATACCTTTGTTCTCGGAGATGAAGGACAGATTTATTATGATAATCAAAACGATGATGACTTTTCTGGGATTAGCGATTATGGTTTAATTCTTGATTTTAATAGCACTCAAGATATTATTCAGTTGAGTGGTTCTGGTGACTATTTATTTACCGACTCTCCCGAAGGATTTCCCGAAGGAACCGCCATCCTTGTCCGAACCTCTGGCGCAAATGAATTAATCGCGATATTAGAAGGCGTTACAGACCTAGAAATTGGAGAAGATCTAGATAATAGCCCAATTCGATTCGTTTAGCGATCGCACAATTCTAATAACTCTTCTCCTAGCCAACGATAAATCCTAGAAACAAAAACCCTTTAAGCCCATTCAATAAAAGCTTAGGGGGTTTTCAGGATATTGTGTATGGTGCCGGGATGTCACAACTTAAATGCGATCGCGCTCCAAATTTAGCTTTCGCGGCGAAAAGCCCCACGACTCAAAGCGCAGCGTGAGGGTGGGACGGGGCTTATAAACGCTGGAACTAAATTCCAGCGACAGCCCCTTATGAATCGCCGACAAGATCTCCATTTTCCAAGAGTCGCGTATAATGAAAAACATTCACTCTAAATTGCATGATCAGAAACGTAGCAAAAGTCAGGTTATACCCAACAGATGAGCAGAAACAAGCCCTCGCGAAAGCGTTTGGTTCTGTTCGTTGGGTATGGAATTACTGCCTGGAGCTAAACAACCAAGCCTACAAGGAAACAGGCAAGGGTATCTCAGGAATGCAACTCAAAAAACAACTACTAATTCTCAAGAGAAAGGAAGAAACAGCTTGGTTGAAAGAAACTTATTCACAGTGCTTACAACAGTCTGTTTTAAATCTTTCTATAGATCGGTTTTTCCCATCCTCAAAGACTTGCAATGCTTGTCTGAATGTTGTGGAAAGTTTGCCGCTTGATATCCGTCAATGGGAATGCAATCACTGCCATACCCAACATGATCGGGATATCAATGCCGCGACTAACATCAGGGACGAAGGATTGCGAGTTATCGCGGGGCGTATAAACGGAGCGGGAGACCCACGCAGACAGCCCCTTGCCTCGGGGACGGAGGCGACTGCCAGTGGAGGAAGTGTAAGACCTCTCGTTGGACGCAAGTCCTCTGTGCGGCAACTTCCGATCAATGAACAATCTACTGATGCTTCGACCAAGATTGTTCAAGAAACTGGAAGCCTACGGCAGAAAGCGAAGCGTCTGCGTAGGTAGTTCACAATCTCCCGTTTCTCAACTGGAAATTGAATGCTCTAACCCCTTAGATTGGGAAGAACAATATGGTAAGATTAAAGAAATTAGGAGCAAGTTGCCAGAGCTCGTTTGGCAGAGTGCTGAAATTTGTCGCAATCAACCGATGCTAGATCAAGCTACAAGTCAAATTGAAGATTGGCGCAAGACGTTCCTCAACCTTTCTTTGAGCAAGGCTCTGTTAACACTACAACCTCAACAGACTTTGAAGTTCAAGCATGATATTAAAGCTCTCCAGTTAAGAACTTGGGGAGAAACTTGTAATTTACTAGACATTGCAGACCTGATTCTTAAAAGTTCTATTTTCCGACAAGAGAGCCGAGGAGGTCATTATCGTCAAGACTATCCTCAAACCCGAATTCATTAGTAGGTTCACACAGTAGCTCAAGAAGAGCGGGTTTGGACTACTCCTCTGAACACTTGAAACTGGGTTGTGATTTGTCTCACAGAACAAGAAATACTAAAAACTGATAATCTATCGTGCGCCACCAGCACCTCCTGTTCCTGGTGCTCCTCCCGGTACTCCTGTTTCTTCCCCTTGTTTAAATCGACAGGTCACTTGTTTTAGAGAAGCCGATGTAACCTGACAGAGATTTCTATCCATTTGGTCATTTGGCTGAAAGCGAGCTTGAGCCATGCCTACGAACGAAAGTTGTGTACCTGCGACCAGTGTCACAGCAGTTGCAAATCGAGTAAAGCACCCCATGATTATCGGACCTCTGACTAACTCAACGTACCTACAAGAATTATTAATAGGTATAGTATACGCCCTAGTATATCAGTATTTTCACGGATTGGTAGTTAATTAATAGATTTTGAGTTAAATTTTTTCTGAGAATTTACTGAGATTCTGACTTCACAAGCGCAACTCTTGGGTTCAGGACTACCGATTAAAATGTGACAAAAACCAACAACAAATATTGAATTGAAAATAAACTAGAAAAACAGACTTTGAAATGATGATTTCAGATTGATTTCACGAAAAAATAGTCACAATTCCCGGAAATTCAGCCTTTCAAATTTTGTTAGGTCTGACCCCTACTTATCATAACCCCTAATGATTGATACCACATCTGGTTTCTGTAGCAGTTGATTTCTGAGAGAGAAAGTTACAGGTTACAGGGTACTGAAATAAATAGAGAGGGATTTAAAGTGCTACTTTGACAATTGGTCTTAGTATAAATAAAAAGTCTACTGTTATTCGTGTATTCTCTTTCATTTTATTGAAGCTGAAATTAAATCAATAAAATTTTCGGGAGCGATCAAGTTACAAAACTTGAGAATTTTCTCAATTCACTTCAGCCTCAGCCTCAACAAATGGTACGGTGAAGTGAAATTCACTGCCTTGATTTTTTCCAGAAGAATTAGCCCAAATTTCTCCACCCCAACCGATAACAATTTGTTTGCCAATGGCCAGCCCTAGTCCGGTTCCCCCAACCGTTCGTCTGAGAGAACCTTCTTCTTGATAAAAACGGTCAAAAACGGCTTCTAGACGATTGGGTTCAATTCCACGTCCCGTATCTGCAACAGTTACTTCTAACATTTGATTGCCATTGCGTTTGGCTTTTATGGTGACTTTCCCATCGGGGCTGGTAAATTTACAGGCATTATCCAGTAACTTTGACAGGAGTTCAACTAACCATTCTCCGTCAGCTTTCACAAGAGGTAAATCACCCGGAACTTCTGTTTCTATCCCAGGTAACACTGTTTTTGACAAACGGGCGCGAAGTCCACTGATGGCGAGTTCCACACATTCTTCGAGAGGCAATGTTTCTAAGTTCCAATCCACTCGGCCACTTTCGAGATTCGATAAAGTGAGAAAATCTTGCACTAATTTTCTTAATCGTTCAGCATCAGTGAGCGCAGTTTCTAACATAACCTGCCGCATTTCTAGGGGCATATCGGGTTCTTGACTCAAGCTTTCTAAACAAACTTGAATCGTTGACAGAGGAGTCCGAAGTTCATGTCCTGTGATGGCAATTAAATTACTGCGAGTCCGTTCTAAGGCTTCAAGTTGTTGATTGAGATCTTCTAAATTGGCGTAGGTTTGAGCTTGAATTAAAGCCGCACTGAGTTGAGTGGCGATCGCATTGACGAGGGAGAGTTCATCATCTTCCCAACTCTTACAATTTGGGGTGCATTGATGCAGTTCGACAATACCCAATAACTTCCCTTGACACAAAATTGGCATCATTAACCAGCCCCGAATTTTCCAAGCACTCGCGAACTGAGTAATCGTCTTTTGAGCATCTAATCTTAACAGTTCAGGAGGAAGATGGCGATTTTTAGGAGATGCAATTGCGGCTTCGGGAGACAAAGAAGTATCTGGGAGGTAAACTCGATCTTGATATTTAACAACAGCTTGAAATAGAGGATTCTTTTGTAGGGGCCAAGTTTGAGAGAGTAGAGATTGAACAGATGATTCGGTATCCTCTAATGATTGACTGGGACTATATTCATGGCTGAGAACCACATTTTTATCGGTAGACTGACAGCGATAAATCAAGCATCGAGACGCCTCCATCACATCCCCCAGTTCTTGGGTGGCGACTTTAATCACTTCTTGAGGATTGAGAGATTGTCGAATTGCATGAGTAATCGAATTGACCAGGCGTTCTTTACGTTCTTGGGCGGCGAGAGAACGGTAAACTCTTAATAGTTTATGTTGACCTGCTTGTAAATAGGTGACGAGGCGATGAGCAAAAGCATCATTAAACTGAGAAACCGAGGCGTTTATTGGAGGAGTCAGTTGAGAAGACAATAATTGTTTTCGAGGAGTACGAGTTTTCGATTTTGAGCGTTTTCCCGATGGCACGATACCATAGGTTTCAAAAGCTCGTTCAACTTTTTGACTCAGTTCGGGTCGATAATAAACGATTCGCTCTAACAACAGTTGGGCAATTTGTAAGCAAACGTAGCGATCGCTTGTCCAAATCCCCTCAAAAGCCCTAGCTTGATCCATTGCCAGTTGTTCGGGAATTTGAGAACTGGCAGCTAAATCTTGGCGTTCAATACAGGCTAGACAACTCGAGAAATGCTGACCCAAAACCACTAAATTCCACTCTTGGCTTAAGGGATCTTCGGAGGGAAATGCCACTAATTCATGATCTTCGGAGGCATTTTCAAACCCTGTTTCCGGTGCCGCCATTATATAAACTTGATTGCTGTGTTCGGCGATGCGTCGATAACGGTGAGCCTCTTGACGATAAAAACGTTCTCGCTGAAAAGTTGCAATCACCAGGGGTTGATCGGTTCCCGCCAAAACCTGATCTTCCATCGCATGAGAAAGGGCCGTTAAGGATGATTTAAAGTAAATTTGAGGCCGCAGTTTGGGCATAAGCTTTACCAAATCTGCTAGTACCGACTTCGAGATACTCATCTACTTGTCAGGGTTAAAAGATGGATTTGCCCTAGTCCTGGCTTTCCCAAGCATAGCCGCTATCAGTTTAACTAGCAGTGTATCTTGACGTACTCCTTTCCTAAGCTTCGCTATAGAAACGCATTCTTAAGAAACAGAATCTTAGAGGCAGCGAACTGCTAAACCTACTACTTTCCCTTCAGAGATGACGAGTACAACACAGAACCAATCAACCTTCGATTTCGTAGCAACCGGGCTGCGTCAAACAGACCCTCTACTCTTAGGTAAAAAACCCTTGAGCTTACTTTTTTCTGGAAAACACAGCTTACTATCGTCCGCAGAGGCTTTTCAGCTTGCCAGTAAGCAAAAGTCTAGAAAAGACTTATTGGTCATTTTATTCTACAGCAAGAGTACCCCGTCATTCAATTCTCCTACGACTCAATCACAGATTACGGTCGCAATACCGCTGGAGACGGAGTGATGGCAGCCAGTTCACCGAGTAAAAAGCGATCGCCTGACAATTGACGATTCAAATTCGTGAGTGTCATCTCATTCTTACACGGTCACAGCTTGGGGTTGATATCGAATATTTGCCTCTTTTAACCGACGTAAGGCTTCTCCTAAGCGATCGCAATCGGCGATCAAACTCACTCTCACATAGCCTTCTCCACCTGTTCCAAAGGCATTTCCAGGTGTTAAGACGACTCCGGTTTGTTCTAATACGGATAGGGCAAAATCTGTTGAACCCATTCCTGGTGGACAAGGCACCCAAACATACATCGTCGCTAAAGGTTTGGGAATATTCCATCCCAGTTCACCTAATCCTTCTATCAGGAAATCTCGCCGTTTTCGATAACGGTTTTGAACTTCGGTAATATAGGAATCCGGCAAATTTAAAGCGGTTTCTGCGGCGGTTTGTAAGGCAGCAAACAAACCATAATCTAAGTTTGTTTTCAAGGTTCTCAGTCCTTGAATAATCGTTGAATTCCCAACTACAAATCCGACGCGCCAGCCGGCCATATTATAGGTTTTTGATAAAGTATGAAACTCGACACCTATTTCTTTTCCACCCGGAATTTCGAGTAAACTTGTCGGTTGGTAGCCATCAAACGCTAGTTCAGCGTAACATAAATCGTGAACCAGAAGGATTTGATATTTATGAGCAAAAGCGACAATTTCTTCAAAAAATTCTCGAGGGGCGGTTGCACCTGTCGGGTTACTCGGATAATTAAAAAAGAGGATTTTTGCCTGTTCGGCAACAGAATCGGGAATTGATCCTAAATCAATTAACCAATCATTTTCTGCTGTTAATAGAATACTATGAATCTCTCCGCCTGCAATTAATGGGCCTCGAAAATGCGCCGGATAAGCCGGATTTGGGGCTAAAACTAAATCGCCCGGATTGACATAAGCTAAGGCTAAATGAGTTAATCCTTCCTTTGAACCCAACAATGGTAACGCTTCACTATTGGGATCGAGTTTCACACCATAGCGCCGCCAATACCACTGCGTAATTGCTTGACGAAAATTCGCAGTTCCTTCAAAGGGCGGATAACCATGATTATCAGGCGTATTCAGGGCTTGTTTTGCCGCTTCTATAACAGGTTCTGGGGCAGGGCCACCCGGATTCCCCATTCCCAAATCAATTAAATCGAGTCCTTGTTCTCTGGCGCGAACTTTCAATTCATCCAAACGCGCAAACACATAGGGTGGTAGTTTCTGAACCCGATCAGCGGGGTTGATCCAATCCAAAGTCATCGGTTAATTTTTAGTATTCAGAGGTGAGGGAATTTTACAGTTTACAGTTATCAATGCTTCTACTGTTCACTGTTAATTGTGTACTGTTGACTGTGTACGGACGGTTGTCGAAACCATCGCTGCCATTAACTGTTCAGGAACAACAGAAAAAGGTAATCGATGAATATCTGAACCTTGACAACAAGCCAGTTCAGCCGCTTGTTTCAGTTCAGTTAACGTCACCTTTTCTAAACCCAGATGATTTAAAGTTTGGGGTAAACCAATGTCATTGTAAAATTTCAGCAATTGTTGTCTGGCTGTCGCTGCGAGTTGGTTGCCTTGCAGCATCTCTTCCAGGCGTAGTTGTGCCAAAATACCAAACGCGACTTTCTCTCCGTGCAGTGTACCATGACAAGCCGGGATATGAGTTAACCCATTATGAACGGCGTGGGCGGCGACGGTTCGACATTGCGCCCCACCAATTCCCCCGATCACTCCAGCCAGTAATACAGTTGCGTCTACAACTTCTCGCCAGGTTTCGCCTCCAGGTTCCTGTAGGGCTGTGACGGATTTTTGCAGTAGAATATCGCGCAGAACTCGCGCTTGTTGAACCGCTGCAATGAGTAAAGTTTGTTCAGAATGTCCGCTACTGACAGAGGCTTCATACCATTTCGCGATCGCATCTCCAATACCCGCAACGAGCGTGCGTTGGGGAGCGGTTTGAATTAAACTGTAGTCGAGAATCAGCAAGTCTGGACATTTACGCAGGGGAACGTCATACAAGAAAGCCCCTTGATCAGAATAAACATTAGAAAGGGCAGTCCAAGCTGCACAAGTCGCCCCAGAAGTGGGAATGGTTGCGATCGGAAGTTGACACTGATGGGCGAGAAGTTTAGCGGTATCTAGGGCTTTTCCGCCTCCAATTCCGATAATCAGATCTGCTTGATGGTGGGTTACTTTTTCCCGCAATTGCGCTAAACTGGCTTCGCTACAGTCAGGGGTGTAAGTCGCTGAGGCAAATTTGAGGTGATGTTGTTCTAAGATAGGTTCTAGGGTCGGCTGAGTTAGGCTGAGACTGCGATCGCCTCCCACGAGTAGAGGGCGTTTTCCTAAAACTGCGATCGCCTCTCCTGCTTGTGCGATCGCGTGAATTCCCCGCAACACTTGGGCTGGTGAAACGTTGAGACAGAGGACAGATGCGGATGTTTGGGTATCGCTGGCTATGCTAGGAGAGGATGATGGACGCATGGAGACTCCTCGGTAAGATGCTAAGTTTTCTACGATAGCGCATTCTCCCCTGAGCTTCAATGCCCCGCAGCCAGATCACAGATTCAGTTAATTTTTTCAGGGCGGCGGGTTCTGCAAAGATTTATATTTCTCACAAATAACCTTTCTGACAAATAGGTGATGCTTAGGTAAAATATTTAAGTTATGTGAAAGTCACTCTTAAACACTGAGGATTGCGATCGCTCTAGTTTAAGTGGGTCAAGTCACGCATCTTAGGGAATTACAAGATCAGTAACTCTGTCTAAAGATAGTTGTTGAACGCTGATATCTGACTTGAAAATAGACTAATAGTAATATTTATACTAATTTGATGATTTATGGATAACAGCTTATTCGATCAAGTGTTTCGAGATAGTGAGGGTAATATTGTGATCGCTCAACCTCCAAATCCTCCTCTAATTGTTGGAGTTGTAGCTAGTTTACTGAAATTCGTCATTAAAAGTGGTAATATTTTGTTGCTTTAGATGCGATCGCTTTTGGTTCTTTGTTTACTTGGGCGTGGCTAGAACTATTTGATGGTGTTAACTATTTTCGTCGATCACTGGGTTTATTGGGGTTGATTACTTTGGTGGCTTTTAGGATTTCCAACAACTTCTAAGGGGGCAGATTCTCCCGGTAAATGTGAAGCGCGATCGCCTCTCCCTAACCCTCTCCTTTTAGGAGAGGAAGGAGACGATTACCTAACTTTTGTTAGATGATAATGAAGTCATCGGGTAACATTTCTGTCACTCCGGTAACACCTTGCAATTGGGCAAGAATTTGAGAATTATCACCTGTGAGATTGTTACCATCTGCATCATAAATTAGATAAGTGGCAGTCCCATCATCAAAGGCAAAAATTCCCGCTTCATCTGGTGTCAGAATGTTAGCAGAAATATCTGTTTGAACGGTAGTCACAAGATTAATAGTCGTACCGAAATCCAGTTGAATGCGATCGCCACTGGCTGTACCGAGTCCTTCAAAATCGGTAATTCCATCAAACTGACCTAATCCAATTTGAGTGTTAATAGCATCAGTAGAACTGGCATTAAAAGGTGTTCCTCCACCTTCTTCAAGACTCACATACCGGAATAAGTCCGTTCCGCTACCTCCGCTAAGATTATCGACTCCTAAACCGCCAGTAATACTATCGAGTCCTTCTCCTCCAACAATACTGTCGTTATCTGCATTTCCACTGAGGGTATCGTTTCCAGCTAGACCGTTTAATGTGTCATTTCCCCCTAAACCGTTGAGGTTATCACTGAGAGTTCCTCCCTCAAAGTTATTGTTTGCATTGTTAGAAAAGGCTCGAACTGTTACTGATACTTGCGCTGTTGCAAATCCACCTCGTTCATCGCTAATAGTGTATGAAAACTGATCGAATCCAGTGGTTGTTATTCGAGAATATTCTACAAAGGAAGCATCAGTTGTCACAATACTTGCTGGTGAGTTATCAACTTCGGAAATGATTAAAGGATCTCCATCTGGATCGCTATCATTTGCAAGTACATCAATGAATAATGGATTGGTATTGTTGGTCAAGAAAGTTCCACCATCGACTGCAATAGGAGGACGATTAATTTGGATGACGGTTGTCGCGGTATTGCTATCCAATTCTCCATCATTCACAATAGCTTGAACGGTGCGATCGCTTAAATCTAGATCAGCATCTACATTGTTGTAAATGACTCGATCTATGATTGTTTCGTACTCAGCTAAAGTTGCACTTCCGGTAATATTAAGTATGCTAGTCGAGGTGTCATAATTCGCCGTTACTCCAGCAGGTAATCCACTGGTTGACAAACTCTCACTTGTACCATCTAAAGGATTAAGTAAGGTGACTGTTGCTGACTGAATATTTGTATTATCGGGGTCAACGATGCTACTATTCCCCACATTTGTAATGGCTGTACCTGTTCCGCCTGTGGTAAAGATTGTTGAGAAGTCTGTACCATCTGTTGTGGTATCAAAATCCAGGAAAGGCGGGTCATTAACGGCAATCACATTAATGCTTGATGTAGCAGTATTACTATCAAGTTCGCCATCATTCACAAACACATCAATGAGACGAGTTGTGGTGTTAGGATTTTGAGAGAGGTTATTGTAAACGACTTGCCCTAATGCAGTTTCATACTCTTCTAATGTGGCACTTCCAGTTAAGTTAAAAACTCCAGTTCCGGTATCATAAGCAGCCGTAATTCCATCGGGTAATGTTCCGCTAATAGCCAAACTCTCATCGTTTCCGTCGAGAAGATTGGTTAAGGTCAAAGTTGCAGACTCAACTTCAGTATCATCTGGATCAACAATTCCAATATTTCCTGTATTCCCAATACTGACTCCTCCGAGATCTTCGGTGAATATATTGCTAAAGTCGGTACCCGTTGAGATTGTATCAAGGTCAAGTTCAGGTGGATCATTAACGGGAATAATATCAACGGTTGAAACCGCAATATTACTATCACTCAAACCATCATTAACAGTAACCTGAATTTCTCGATCTTCATCGGTAGGATTTTGTGAAGTATTTTCGTAGACAACTTGATCAATTGCAGTTTGATAATCTTCGAGGGATGCGCTACCGGAAAGTGAAAGAATACCAGTAGAGGTATCATAGCCAAAATCAATTTGATCGGGTAAAGTTCCGCTAATTGACAAGCTTTCTTCTGTGCCATCTCGGAGGTTTGTAATCGCAATTGTGGCGGACTCTAAGCTAGTATTATTCAGGTCTGTAATACTAGACTCATTGGCAATATTAACCGCTGCCTCTTTTTCGGTGAAGACGGTAGCAAAGTCGGTTCCGGTTGCCGTTCCATCTAAGTCTAACTCTGGGATAAAGTTGACTCGGATCGTTGTATTCGCAAGGTTACTATCTTCTATTCCATCATTAACAACAACATCAAGAACACGTTCTGTTGTATCTGGAGTTTCAGCCGTATTGGTATAAACGATTTGTTCGATCGCTGTTTCATAACTGGTTGTCGGTGCTGTTCCTCTTAACGTAATAATACCTGTAGCTGGATCGAAGTTTCCGGCGGTAATTCCATCGGGTAAAGTTCCATTTACAGACAATGTTTCATCTTGATCTCTTAAGTTAGTTAAAGTGACAGTTGCCGAGACCATATTGGTATTATCTGGGTCGGTAATATTCACCTCATTTCCAATTGAAACCGCAGGCTGTCCAATATTAAAGGTTGTTATTAAGTCAGTACCATCTGAGGTTCCATCTAAGTCTAAATTCGGCGGTTCGTTATTGATTTCAACGTTAATGAAAACAGTTGCAGTTCCCGTTTGATTGTTACTATCAGTGGCTGTATAGGTAAAGAAATCAATTCCTGAAAAACCGGGTGCGGGAGTATAAACTAATGACTGAGTATCATTCGTATCTTCTTCAACTGTTCCTTCATTTTCGGTGGTGGTATCGAACTCAGTAATGGTCAAAATATCAATAATTCCACCTGCGGGTGAGTCATTCTCTAGCAATTCATCTTTGCTAAACGTAAGTTGATCATTCTGAGTTCCTGTTAGCGTGTCATCATTAACTTCTGGCGGATCGAAATTGGGTGTCGGTGTGGGAGAAGGAGGCGGCGTCGGAACAACGGGAGTTGGTGTTGGAGTTGGAGTTGGTGTAGGCGTGGGTGGATCTGTCGGTGTGGGTGTGGGTGTAGGAGTGGGTTCTGGATCTGTGGGTGTAGGAGTGGGTTCGGGGTCTGTGGGTGTAGGAGTGGGTTCTGGATCTGTAGGTGTAGGTGTAGGTGTTGGAGTCGGTGTAGGTGTTGGAGTCGGTGTAGGTGTAGGTGTAGGTGTAGGTGTAGGTGTAGGTGTAGGTGTAGGCGTGGGGTCAGGTGGAAGAGGACTGTCTGGGTTGTTAACAAAGTCTGTATTGGTGAAGTTCGCGCTATTAACGCCTTGAAGAACAGCTAAAAATTCACCTGTATTTTTATCAATGAGAACAGTATCGCTATTTTGTCCTTCAATTAACAGATCTTCAAAAACAAGTCCGCCTGTTAAACCCACTTTATCAACGCCTTGTTCAAAGTCCGTAACAATATCCGCTTGATCGATAGTTTGACCGCCTGTCGTTCCGATCACAATACTTCCGCCAGACTCCGACTCACTGAGAACTAAGCCAACGGAGAAGATATCGCTTCCTGCCCCTCCTGTTAAAATATCAGCACCGCGATCGCCGATCAATAAATCGTTATCTAGATCGCCAGATAAGGTATCGGGGCCTTTATCACCATCGAGAATATCTGCCCCTTGACCGCCAAAAATTGCGTCAGCCCCTAGATCCCCATTTATAAAGTCATCTCCAGCATTTCCAAAGATTTGATCTTGACCTGTTCCGCCGAAAACGGAGTCATTTCCGACATCACCGAAAATTAGATCGTTCCCTTCTCCACCGATCGCGCTATCATCACCTTGACCACCATATATCTGATCATCACCTAAACCGCCATCAAGAAGATCGGTTCCTGAGTTTCCAAGTAAGAGATCGTTTTCATCACCTCCAGAAACGGAGTCATTTCCCTGACCGCCAATTACAACATCATTACCTTTATCCCCAAACAAAACATCGTCTCCGGTGCCACCAACTAAGCTATCATTGTTGCGACCGCCATACATACTATCAGCCCCAACGCCGCCCAGTAGTGTATCTAAGTCTTTATCGCCGAATAGGGAGTCATCATCTCCTTCTCCGAGAATTAAGTCATTATTTTGACCGCCTCGCAAACAGTCTAAACCGTCGCCGCCTTGAATTCCATCATTACCCTGATTTCCATTAATATTGTCGTCATCTCCATTTCCATTCAGGATGTCATCTCCAGCTAAACCAAATACAGTGTCATTCCCATCCAGGGCGGAAATCGTGTCGTTAAAGGGACTTCCAAGAATTGAGTCGCTTCCCTCGGTTCCGACACCTGCGCCTTGAATTGAAATAAACTCAGGTTCGGGTTCGGGTTCGGGTTCAGGATCTGGATCTGGATCTGGGTCTGGGTCTGGGTCTGGTGTCGGTGTCGGTTCGGGTTCCGGTTCAGGTTCAGGTTCAGGTTCAGGTTCCGGTTCAGGTTCAGGTTCGGGTTCCGGTTCCGGTTCGGGTTCGGGTTCGGGTTCGGGTTCAGGAGGAGTAAAGTCATCGGGCGTAAATAGAAACGAACCCGCAGGCCCCGGTTCAACGGTTCCCGCATCTCCAGCCAGGGTTTCAAACCCGCCATCTTCAGTGGGTCTTAATACAATCAATTGGTTATTGGCAACAGATATAGCTTCTAACCAGGTTTCATTGGGAACAAAGACTAGCTGTCCAGCTTGATTAACGAGGGTTCCAAATCCTAATTCAACGGGTGTAATACTCTGAACAATACCCGGTGTATCTGTCGGGACTAGAACAGCAATTTCACCTGTAGATAATAATCGACCGCTCGGTTGTACTCGTCGGTTAACAACCGCTGAAGTTTCAGGAACACCAACACCAGTAGAGGTCATAATTCTAACTCCTTTTTTAATAATTTAAGCGTCAAAACGAGAAAATAAAAAGATGTTCAAATTGAAGGCGATCGCATAGAATAAGTTTCCTTAAATCCGATAGCAATCGCCCTCATTTACCTAGATAATCGTGAAGTCGTCCGAACCAATAATCGTACTAATATTATCAGTTGACGGGTCAATTGAGGCAAGAATTCCTAAATCAAAAGCTGGCAAACTATCATCAGCGAGATTAGGATCAAACGCGAGAACATAGTTACCCGGGAAGCCCGCAAAACTGAGGTTATTCCGATACACAATTAAAGCCGAACTATCATTAGAACCACTTTGATTTGCCAGTTGAGCATTCACGGCTTGAACATTATCAAATGTATCTTGGAAAATGATCAATTGTCGGCCCGTAATATTATCTCCTTCTGAACCTAAGTTACTGACAATAATGCTTTGCAGCGGAGTGGCAGCCGTGCCAACGTTGGGGAGTAAACCGGAGAAATTATTGGTTCCGGAGACAATCAAGAATTGATCATTTCCAGATTCCTCAAAGTCGTTAATCACGTCAACACCTTCTCCCGGATTTAGGTAGTAGAAAACATCATTCCCCGCATCAGAAATCAGCAGATCTGCCCCTGCCCCTCCAGCGAGGGTATCATCTCCAATTCCGCCTCGAATCGAATCATTTCCAGCATCTCCGAACATTAAGTCGCTGTCTTCTCGCCCGAAGATCACATCGTTATTCTCTCCGCCAAAGATAGAGTCTTGACCCTGTTCTCCAATTAGAGAATCATTTCCTTTTTCCCCAAAGATGCTATCGTTTCCAACTCCAGCGAGAATAGTGTCATTGCCTCCACTCAGAGAACTAATTCCGGTATCGCCTAAGAGGGTGTCATCGCCTGCATCGCCTGTAATCGAGTCACTGCCTTCATCCCCAGAAACCACGTCACTATTATCTTGACCCTGGAGGGTGTCGTCTCCTTCTCCCCCGCGAACAAAGTCACGACCTGGCCCACCAATGATCACATCTTGACCTTGATCTCCGCGTAGCGTGTCTTCTCCGGCGTTTCCACTGACGGTATCATCCCCAATTCCACCGACGAGAGAGTCGCTTCCGATTCCAGAGGCGAGGTTATCGTTACCATCTCCACCACTGAGGATGTTGCTTTCGTCACCTCCTCTTAAGATGTCATTGCCTTCGTTTCCTTCAACAGTATTAATACCTGCCCCTCCATCGAGGAAGTCATTTCCTGAACCTCCAACGAGAGAGTCATTTCCTTCTTGACCTAAGTTTGTATCATCACCTGTCCCCCCTTCGATGACATCGTTACCTGTTCCTCCATCGAGGGAGTCGTTACCGCCTAAGCCTCGAATTACATCCCGGCCACCTAATCCTAAAATGGTATCGTTAAGATCCGTACCGACGATCAGTTCACCTAAGTTGCTACCCTGATTTACTTCTCCGGGTGTTGTGTTTAAAGTCCGATCAACGAGAGTAATACTAAACAATTCCTGGGGTATTGTCCCAATATTATCAGTGACAGCAAAGAGGAACCCATCGCCTCCAGCCGGGCCACTGCCATCAAAGCTAATCGAACCATTATCAACATTTTCCTGTGTAAAGCGATCGCCAACTCGCAAGGCTTCGGTTTGGGTTCCCAGTCGCAGCAAGTCTCCTCGTTGAGTCGCCTGGGTAATCACATACTGAACTTGACTGGGTGGATCGTCAGGATCAACCGCAAGTAGAACATCTCGGCTAACGGTTGTGGCATCGGGGTTGCCTAAGTCTACCACCAGGAGTTCATTTGTTGCCAAAACTGGAGGCTGATTGACTGCGATCGTGACTAACGCCGTCGCCGTGTTGCTAGCAGTGTCAACAATAGTGTAGCTAAAGGCATCGGTTCCGAGGAAACCGGGTTCGGGAGTATAGGTGAATACGCCGCCGCCTTGGTTGAGAAGATCTCCGCTTGTCGTTTGACTAAAGGTGATAACTTGAATTAAATCCCCTTCCGGATCTGAGTCATTATCGAGAACGTTAAAGGTGACGGGTTGATCGAGGTTTCGTCTGACAAAGTCATCGTTTGCGATCGGAGGAAGATTGGGTGGCGGTGTCGGGGTTGGAGGCGTTGGTGTGGGAGTTGGTGTGGGTGTGGGAGTTGGTGTGGGTGTCGGTGGATCTGTTGGAGTTGGGGTAGGAGTTGGAGGTGTGGGTGTGGGTGTGGGAGTTGGCGTTGGTGTGGGAGTTGGGGTTGGAGTGGGTGTCGGGGTTGGAGTGGGTGTAGGAGTTGGAGTTGGAGGTGTGGGAGTTGGAGTTGGCGCGGGTGGTATATCATCGATAGAAACGGGAACAAAGTTATCGCTACTCAAGCTATTACTATCAACGCCTAGCAATACAGCCAGGAATTCGCCTTCTTCCCCTCGACGGATAATCGTATCTCCGGCGTTTTCGCTGCTTTGAGAAATACTCAGATCGCTGAAGTTCAAGCCGCCTGCTAACCCAATCAAATCTCCGGGTTGAAAATCTTGAACAATATTCGCTTCTTCTATACTCGAACCGCCTGTTCCTTCCGCGATCGCAAAGGTATCATTTCCAGATCCTCCAGTTAAGGTATCAGCGCCTTCTCCACCGAACAGAAAATCTGATCCGACTTCACCCGAAATTTGGTCGTTATCTTCTCCCCCGAAAGCGGTATCAGAACCTGTTCCGCCGAAGATGGTATCGCTACCAACATCACCGAGTAAGGAGTCCGCCCCATCGTTACCAAAAATCAGGTCTTCGCCACTCCCTCCGTAAACGCTATCATTGCCTTCATCGCCCCAAACAAAGTCGTTATCTTTATCACCGAGAACCAGGTCATCGTCTAAACCGCCGCGTAGAGAGTCCCCAGATTGTCCACCGTACATGGAATCTCGACCCTGACCCCCTAACAGAGTATCTCCTCCTAAATTCCCAAATAAGAGATCTCCGCCTTCATCTCCAACTAAGCGATCGTTCTGTTTTCCGCCGTAGATTTGGTCATCGCCTGTTCCCCCTTCTAGGGTATCGTTATCGGGGTTTCCAAACAGAGAATCATTCCCTTCATTGCCTCGAAGTTGGTCATTTCCGGCTAACCCAAAGATCGAGTCATTACCTTCTAAACCATCGATGACATCATCCCCAGATGAACCAATAATCGTATCATCGTTTGGCGTCCCTTTCCCAATCCCTTCAATAATTGTCGGTAAATCTTGAGGAACAACAGTAATCAAAACTTCGGCGAGATCGGTTGCAGTTCCATCAGTAACGGTATAACTAAAGCCATCGTTCCCAAAAAATTCACGGTTGGGTTCGTAGGTAAAGATTCCCGCCCCAGCAAAGGTTAGTGTACCATTTTGAGTCTGCGTAAAAGTGCCAACACTCAGCGTATCTCCATCGGGGTCAAAATCATTTTCTAATACATTGAAGAATGTGGCTTCTGCTTGGTTCGTCTGAAATTGGTCATTAACGCCTACGGGTGGTTCATTCGGTCGAATTGAATCATCACCATCACCGCCGTCCATCGTATCGTCGCCGCCATCACCACCGTCCATCGTATCGTCGCCGCCATCACCACCGTCCATCGTATCATCGCCGCCATCACCGCCATCCATCGTGTCATCACCGCCATCACCACCGTCCATCGTGTCATCACCTGCGAGAGGAGGAAGACTGACTAATGAAACAAATTGAATACCTGTTGTTCCTCCGGGTAAGGTCGTTCCGGCGAATTGTCCTTCTGGATCTTCTTCAAATTCTACGGTATTTGTGATATTAAAAGTTTGAAAAACGCGATTTCCCCCTGATGTAAATTCAGTTTGGGTAATCTCAACAATAATCTGTTGATTGGTAACTGGATCGAGAACGAAACTCCCGTCTGCATCAAGTAACGTTGCAAAAAATGTTTCAAAACCGACGCCCGTACTGGTCATAAATCAAACTCCTATTAACTGACTAAATTTTTTATGGAAATTTGCACTTAAAGTAGAACCCTAGATATCTGATATTTTGCCGCTTTCAACTCCTTTTTTCTGATCCTGGAAATTAGAGGTTAGTACGAATCAAGGGAAATTAAAATTGTGTTTTTGCCTAAATAAAACTCTAGCTTCTATTGTGATTTGTCTAGTTAATATTCTGACAAACGAACAGAAATTCTGCCAATTTTTTGTTTTTTCTATGATCATTATTATCTTTTTATTAACCAACTAACTGAACCAGTAATTTTAGCGGAGATGAATTAAAATTCAATGAGTGGATAGCCAACATTTGCTATTTTTTACTAAACCTTTGATAGTTTATCCTAGATTCAAACCTAATGTTTCATAGACAATCCTTAATTCTCAGATGGTCAACAGTATTCCCATTTCATCGCAAAAAACATCAACTCAATTGATGAAATTGATCGAAGGAATTACAGTGTTGTGACACAAGCATAAACGAGAGGTAAAAGGGGGCCGAGTTGTTCTTGACCATTAACGGCAAGACTACTATGACAGAGGTATAAGCGATCGCCAACTCGACTCAATAAATCTAGCAGAATTCGATGCAATCGTCTTGTATCTGCATTAATTTGATCTTCGGGAGTCCAAGCATCGCCTTGCCAATCTTGCCAAAACAGAGGTGCGCCCCATAAGGTGCTAGCCCCTCCACTCAACCATAATGGCGACCCCACATCAAGCCAAAAATGATAACGGTGGGATTGACGGTTCGCCCGATATTGGAAAATAGTCGCAAGCGTCACAGCTTCTGTGGGAATTACAGGTTTGACGGGATAGGGGTTCGCACTCACAACTCCCCGTTGTAACAGTTGAATAAAAGAATAAATCGTTTCGCTGGAGGTTTCGATATGGCTGCGTTGATGGAGTCTACTATGTACTTCCCAATAATGAATCGCCGTTTCAATTAATTCTCGTAAAACCGCGAGTTGATCAGCCCGCAGAGACTGAGTGGGAATAAAAAAGTGTTGAATGGCGCGATCAAAAAACGAAACGGGACTCGGAATCAGGCGCTGTTGATATTGTTGGCGTTGTCGCTCGATCCACTGCACAATATGAGTGTAGGTTTGGGTGGCTTGATATCCCAACCGATCCCAACGGGGAAAGGCTTTCACGTCTAACAAAGTGGGGTGTTCGGGGTCGGGACGAAAACAATAATCAGCTAGCAAACCCGCCCGCACTGGATCGATAATTGAAAGGGGCTGTTGGGGGAACTCCGATGCTTCCTCAGCGGGGTCTGAATGCCGCTTCACGCCACTTAAAACCACTAACATTTCGGCGATCGCCTCTCGCTCAACTAACCGCCCTAAATCGGGATAAACCAGAGCAATTAAGGTCAGTAACGCCCTCACCAAAGGAGAACTCAGCAGAGGTCGCTGTTCCTGCAAAGACTGGACTGCAATGCCCTCATGGCTTAAAATTGCCCGTAGGGTATAACGCGCGATCGCATCTAAACCCGGCCCAATCACAGCAATCTCGTCAGGCTGAACCTGTTGAGTTTTGACGACTTCGATAATGACTTCTGCGGTCCGTCGCAATAAATCCGCCCTAGATTGAGTTTGAATCGAACAAACATCCGACAAGGCGGTTGAGAGTTCAGCCAGTCCAATGCTATTGTCAATCACACCACTAACCACAGGTTCTACAAGCTGCGGGGCTAAACCCGAAGGCAAATCTAAAGCTTCTTCAATCTGACAATATTGTTGGAGTTGCGCTAAATAGTCTGGATCTGCACCCAAACCCAAGCGAATTGATCCGGTAGGATTAAAGGTAAATGCTCCCATTTTTCCGTTCTCTAAGAGGAACTCGAACACCGAACGCATGATGGCGGGATATTCATCAACATCGTCAGCCAAAACCATCCGATAGCGGCGAAGCAGGTGCTGTTGATAGGTGGAATGTTTTAATAAATGCCAATACAATTCTGTCAGAATTCCATAGGTGAGAAATCCTCGATCTAAACACCACTGTCGCCACTGCACCAACAATTCACCCATGCAGAAACACAGCGAATCAGATATCTCTGACGATCCTAATCCCTGGACTAATATTTGAGGGATTTCGGTGACAGATTTACCACTCATCGCTGCGAGCTGCATCAAATCTAGAGTTTGACGCACTATTCTATCAGGGCTGACACCTGCGCGAGCAAGTTGTCCAGTTTCCAGTTCCTGACTCCAAAGATGGGTTGCAAGTTCCTGTTCGGTTTCGGGGCGTAGTCTGACCGGAAATTGGGCTTTGAGATGTAGCGACTGCACCAATAACGGCCAAAATAAAGTCACATCATCCTGAATTAAACCCAACGGTGTGGTTGAGTGATAGGCGGATAATTCTGGATAGGTTTCCCAGAGGCGATCAACTAAATCCAGTCGATTATCGCTATTTGCCGCTAAAATGAGAGCAATTCCGCGTTGGCGAGTGGGTTGAGCATTCTGAGAATTCACGGAGATCGAGTTAGGACTGAGGCGAAAACTCCAATCTCCAAACTGCTCAATCAGGCGAGTTGTTTTTCCACTTCGACTATTTCCTGTTATCCACAAGGACAAAACCGACACAATTCTATCAGTAAATTTGCTAAGATACCCAACACATTAGCACGTTGTCTGTCTGCTATGAAAACCTCAACCTGGACTCAGTTTGTACAAGTTCTGCGTCGTGCCAATCGCTGGTATAAAGATACTCCAGATCGCGCTTTGGATCAAGCTTACGATGCCGCTTTGAGAATTAAGGCGATTGAAGATGAACACTTTCAAGGTGGAAAAATTACTCAAGATTCAGACTATCATAGCGATCGCGTTTTATCTTATTTTAACTCGGAGCTGAAAAAATGCTTAAAAATTATTCAAACTCGTTTAGCTGAATTTAATACCAGTCGTTCTATTCTGAACTTGTCTGAATCTTTGAACTCAGCCCAAACTAACGGGTCAACTGCTAAGAAGATCTCAATTGAGGGTTTAAGTTTATCGGATCATACGGCTCTAATTTGTGAAAAGCTCAATTTTATTGATTCTATTACTGAGAAATATACTCCCCCGAAACCTGAACTGATTAATGATTTATCCCCAGAATTAAACCCTTTAGTCACCCCTAAAAATGATACAAGTCGGTTAAGGTTTAGTTCTTCCGGAGACAAAACTCCGACTCCTGAGAATTCAGAGACTTTAGAATTACCGAATTCATCAACATCCGATCCTCAACAACTTAGAAAGGAACTGACGAAAGGTTCAGAAACCAGTGTTTTACCTCGTTCTCTCCTGCGAACTTTTGGGCGTATTCGTCGAGAACTTAATCCGGAGTCGGAAGAAGAAGTTATCAAAAATTATCGCAAATCGAAAGTCAAAACTATTATTTCGGTTCGATTTATTTTACTGTTAATTCTAGTGCCTTTACTAACTCAGCAACTGGCTAAAAACTTTTTGGTCGGGCCTATTGTTGATGCCGTTTTACCGCAACCGGAAAATGCTCAAGTCTTTCTCAATATTGACTTAGAAGAAGAAGCATTTATGGAGTTACACCGTTATCGAGAACAGCTAGAATTTAAACAGATGATTGGTTTAGTTCCAAAGTTAGAACCCGAAGAAATGGAGGAAAAAATTCAGGAAAAAGCGGTTGAAATTGCTGAAGAATATCAGGGTTTAGGAAGTAGTGCGATTAAAAATGTATTCGCAGATTTATTATCGGTTGTTACGTTTGGCGTTATTCTATACACCAATAAGAAAGAAATTGAAATTCTTAAATCGTTTCTCGGAGATCTAATTTATGGTTTAAGTGATAGTGCGAAAGCGTTTATTATTATTCTCCTAACCGATATGTTTGTAGGATTTCACTCTCCGCACGGATGGGAAGTCATTCTCGAAAGTATTGCTAGACATTTTGGACTCCCAGAAAACCGAGACTTTAACTTCCTGTTTATTGCAACTTTCCCGGTGATTCTAGATGCAGTGTTTAAATATTGGATTTTCCGCTATCTCAACCGCAGTTCACCGTCTGCTGTTTCTACCTATAAAACCATGAATGAGTAGTGAGTTTCAATCCATCTCCTTCAACATCATTGTTGTCTAAAATTTCATCCGAATTTTAGTTTCTGTATATTCAGGAACCCAACCTTCTGTTGTTGTAAAATAACGGACTGCTTTAATACGCTTACTCTTGGTTAAATGAAACCAATGTTCAGTTCCAGCCGGAACATTAATATATTCTTCAGGTTGAATGGTTAACTCCATTTGTGAACCATCCAAACAAACAAATCCGAACACTCCTTCTCCATCGATAATATAGCGTACTTCATCAGCCTCATGAGTGTGACAGCTTTGAAACTTAGTTAAAAAACCCTCTAAATTCGGAATGTCTGGATGCAAAGCGATTAAATCTCGCGAACGATAGCCTGCTGTTTGTTTTAATTGTTCAAAATATTGATCCAATTCTTGCAAAACTTGTTCTTTTTCAGTTTCATCTAAAGCATCTTTCTTCAGTAATGCTTGTAATTGCGAACTGTCTCCAACTGGCCATCGATTCAAATGAACATTTAAGGGTTCGAGTTGAGGAGAAATGTCTTCAAGTTGAGTGTAAGTTGTTCCGTCTTCTAGATGTAAAACTGCCATTTTTTCATCTCGATCTAAAAAATATACAGTCAATAGTTTAGCATTATGGAACTGCGATAATATAGTGTCGTTCTCGCACGGATGGCCCTCGGACTGTAACTTGTAAACGCCGACTCACGGGTAAACGTCCAATAAAGTCAAAGTTTCCGGCGATATCAGTTTGAATAGGTTGCTCATTAATATACACTAAATCCATCGGATCGACTTGTCCCCGCAGTTGAACGGTTTCTAAACCAAGTCGTGTTAAACTTCTCACCCGCAGTTCAGATAAAGGTGGAATAGTGGTGACAGGTGTGGGTTTTTCGGAAGTATTAATAATTGAAACTTCACCGAGTTCAATTCTGATTTCTTCTCCGCCTGAAATGGTTCCGACTGTTCCTTCTATTGTATGAATTGCTGTTTTCCCATCCTCGGCGACATTCACGCCAAATGTTGTTCCGCGTACACCCACAATTGTAGCAGGAGTTTCAATCCGAAAGGGAGAATTTATAATTGACTGTTGACGTTGATCTTCCGGAAGGGTTTCACTCCAAAAAGGCGCACTAACAAACCGAGAAATTGAGAATCTAGCTTGTCCTGCTGTAATCGATAAAACTGTAATTTGATTCGGGTTAAATCCGGCTTCACCCGATAATTCTTTAACTTCAAGCGTTGTATATTCTGCAAGTTCAACTAAACCAATGTAACTATCGACTCGTAAATTAACAAGAGACTCTGAACCGGTCTGAATTTGATCTCCAACTTGTAAAATATCTCCAATTTTAGCCGGATTTCCATTCAGAGTGACAAATTCTCCTTGGAGTTCTTCAATTGTTAATCCTCTCGTTTCTAAACGTTGAACGGTTTCGATTTCTGTATTAACTTCTGTCAGGGTATTTGCGATCGCATGATTTATTCCCCAACCCGATAACAATACAGTTAATATTCCACTCGTTATATTTTTCTGTTTATTATTCATAGTTAATAATTCATAATTCTACTGACTCACAACTCTTGCTAAATGTTTTAAAATCCTGGCAACGGTAAATAATTCTTCTCCATCTTCTAGGGTAAATGAATTGGAGGTCGCATATCCAGGGGTTTCCTGTTTAATCAGTTTTAAAAATTTAAAATCATAACCATTGGTAACGAATCCAAATGCAGGATATTCAAGTTCTGTAGATCCTAACATATACGTTAACAGTTGAGGAATGCCAACATGAAGTGAAAAATCAACTCGTTTGGCTTCAATTGCTAAGATCCAAAAGGCAGGAACAGAAACGAAAATATCAATTTTTCCAGAAACAATTGTTCCCTCATCTTCTGAAGTAATGGTCACTTGCTTTTCAGCCGTGAGATAAAAGGGTTCTTGATAAAAGCCTGCTATTTTCAATAAAGGTGATAAAACCACCATTTTAACAATTTGTTCTAACATTGGGCGTTTAACAAGATATCGATAATTAGCTTTAACTTGTATTAACTCTTGTTTCTCTAAATCTTTCAGTTCAGGTAACTCACCTTGCCATTCCGGGAAAAAATCAGGAGTTTCTATTTCTGTTAATCCGAATTTTTCTTCTAATATGTATAAATCAACTTTGCTTGCAGGTATTGTTTGAACCATAATGTTTAAGTGTTACGAAGGTACAGATTAACTTGCAGAAAACCTGTGATAAAATAAAGGTTTAACTCGCTGTAGAAAACGATGAAAATTCAACATCCGGAAACTTGGCCAGAAACCGTAGATGCAGCAATTCTGATTCAAGAACAGTTAAAATCCTTGGTTGTCACAACCGATGAATTGAAATCTATTCAATATGTTGCTGGAGTTGATGTCGGATTTTTCGATAATTATACCATTTCTCAAGCGGCAGTTGCGGTATTAAGTTTTCCAGATTTACAGCTTCAAGAACAAGCCATTAGCCAGCGTCAAACGACTTTTCCTTATCTTCCCGGTTTCTTGTCTTTTCGAGAGATTCCTGTGATTTTAGACGCTTTAGAAAAACTGACTATAACTCCCGATTTAATCATCTGTGATGGTCAAGGAATTGCTCATCCCAAACGATTGGGTTTAGCTTGTCATTTAGGTATATTAATCGATGTTCCGACAATTGGGGCAGCGAAGTCAAAATTCATTGGAACTCATCAAGAATTAGCAGCAGCAAGGGGAAGTTGGCAACCTTTAATGGATAATGGAGAAGTCATCGGGGCTGTTGTGCGATCGCGAACGAATGTTAAGCCCTTATATGTGTCTCCAGGTCATCGAATTAGTCTCGAAACGGCGATTGATTATGTCTTGGAATGTACACCAAAATATCGTCTCCCGGAAACAACTCGTTGGGCGGATTATTTAGCCTCTCAATCTGAGCGATCAAATGTCACCTAACAGCTTATAATGAGATAAAATGCTATTAAATGAAGTTTGATGCAACTTCAAGAAAAACAAGATCTGATTACCTATCTCAGTCAATTTGTAACGGTAGCCCGTCAGCAAAAAATCCAATCCGTGTTGCAGAAGCGATCGCGACACATTACCATCATTTTAGAAGATATTTATCAACCTCATAATGCCAGTGCTTGTTTGAGAAGTTGTGATAGTTTTGGGATTCAGGATGTTCATATTATCGAGAATCGGAATGATTTTAATCTTAATCCAGAGGTGAGTGTCGGTTCAGAACGATGGTTAAGCTTGTATCGATATAATCAACCTAAAATTAACAACAGCAAAATTTGTCTAGAAACGCTGAAAAATCAAGGATATAAAATCCTGGCGACAACGCCTCGTGAAGACGCAACCCCTCTTGAGGAGATATCGATTGAAGAGAAACTCGGGTTAATGTTTGGAACCGAGTTAAATGGCTTGTCAGACTATGCGTTTTCGCAAGCCGATGATTTCGTGCGAATTCCGATGGTTGGGTTTAGTGAAAGTTTTAATATTTCGGTTAGCGTAGCCCTTTGCTTGTATGATATTACCACTCGATTAAGAAAGTCCAATATTAATTGGAGTCTGAGTGAAATAGAACAAGCTGAAATACAAATTAAATGGTTACGTCAATCAATTCGAGGAGGTGAGTTGATTGAGCAGAAGTTTATTAATCAGTGCATAAATGAGTCTCAATCTCATTAGATTTAACTTAATATGATCGCGTATTGCTGACACCTGAGTGCTTACCTAATCAGATTGATTAGAATTCGGAGAAGAAGAGTAAGGATTCGACCCGGGTTTAACATTCGCTGCATCCAGTTCTCGCTGTAAAATCTCCTCATAAATTTTAGGGAGAAGGGGCGTCATCAGATTATCTTCGATTCCATACCCTAAACTTGTCCAAGTATAAGAAAGAGAACGTAAGACCTCACTCAACTGACCCGATCGCAAATATTCAGCAATATCCATCTCCCAAAATTCAGAGTCCATCAACCAACGATAAACCACAATATCCTGGTACTGGGGTGCAAAATTGTAGTCCTGGCGAAGCCAAAACTTATTGGGTTCAGGATGATAACGATAGGCAATGCGTTCCCAAGTTGTGGTCAGCAGTTGATAACGACCTGCGGCGGTTGTACACCGTCCCTTATTTGGGCCAACAACAATCGTCACACAACGGTCTGGATGCCGACTCAAATCCTCAATAGAACGTCCACCATAGAGAAGATTATAAGGTTCAGCAGAGTTGGATTCACTCGCAGAAATCGTTCGCATCAAAGCCCGCACATAAGGATCGCCCCCCTCCATAATTAAAGGGGGCCATCGACGATCAATATCCCGGTTAATTTCTTCTAGAACGATATCGAGCTGATCTTCAGTCGATTCTTCTAGCTGGGCTTCAGGCCAGTAATACACAATTCCAGCCAAGACGAGAGCAATTAAAATCAAGCGTTTTAGTAAACGACCTCGGCTTCTTGTCCGTCTTTGGCGACGTTCCTTAGAAGTCAGGGTAGCCATTTTTGGAGATGTAGATGCAAACTCTTGAGATCTGATTGGAGTTCTAGAGGGTTGAATTCGGGGCTGAACGGGGTTTCGGGGTCTTTGGATTTGACGCATGAAACTTTAGGTCACACTGGCAAACAACTGTTCAAAAGAAGGCTGGGTTTCTTCCGGCTTGGCAATAATCTCGATAATTTTATTTCGAGCGGCCGGAATAGACAACGCTTCGATGCAAACCTGAGCCACTTTTGTACGAGGGATACTCCCATCAAACAAAGTATCCCCAGGCTTCATCACAATCCCATCTTCGTTGTCTTCATTTTTCAACCCTCCTGGACGAACAATCGTATAAGGTAAACCACTAGTACGGATGTAGTCTTCCGCTTGTTTTTTCCATACCAGAATCAACCAGAACAGATTGAGTGGGTGAAAAAACTGGGAAACACAGAGGGAAGAGACCAAAACAAAATGTTCGATTCCCTGCTGTTTAGCCACATCTACGAGATTTTTTGTCCCTTCGTAGTCTACTTTATACGGCCCGGTTGGATCAAAACTGGGAGTAGCTCCTGTGGCACATATTAACACGGTACATTCCGCGATCGCCGCTGTGATCGTTTGGGGATCTAGCACGTCTCCAACAACTAATTCAGCTTCGCTTGGGAGAATTTGCCGACCCGTTTCCCGATTCCGAACAAATGCCCGTACCGGAATGTTTTTTTCGACTAATTGCTGAACAATTCGACGACCCGTTTGACCTGTTGCACCCGCTACAAATACTTTCACCAGATATCATCCTGTTTGATCAGTGAATATACTGAGTATAAAAGCTAAACTGTATCTGGGTCAATTTAAAAAAATCCGTATATCTATAGTAGCGACCAGACATTAGTAAAAGGCATTCTAGAGTTAAGCAGATTAGATGGCAGGAGAACCCATGATGCACCAAAATTCGGTTAACCTTCATTCAGCAGCAGTTTCTGAAGAATTTCTTAATCCTGAAACCTTACATTTTCCTGAAGCTGAACAAACCGATAGAGTCCACTTCGAGCAAGTTGAACCGACTTGGTTCTACACTCATTTTAAAGATTGCATGGAAATGTATGCTGACCTAGATACAGTTGCAGAGTATTTAAGCAATCATCAGGGTTGGTTTTGTCGGTGTGCAGAACCGATGCAAACACAACCCATTGGAGAAAATGCTTATGATATCTTAATTGGTCGCTTTGGGGCTTTCGGCTATCAGGTTGAGGCGAGAGTAGGTTTAGAACTCCTGCCCCCAGATGAACAAGGAATTTATCGAATTCGTAGCGTTCCGATTCCCGGCTACACTCCTCCTGGCTATGAAGTGAAATTTGAAGCTGAGATGAAATTGGTTGAGTTATCGGTTGATGAATTTTGTCGCCAACACCGGATCAAACCCGATCAACGTCCAACGGTTATCACTGGGGCAGACTGGACATTAGATTTGTACGTTGGCGTGAAGTTTCCCAAGTTGATTAATTCGATGTCCAAGTCTCTGATTCAAAAAACAGGCGATCGGCTTCTGGCTCAAATTGTTAAGCAAGTTTCTCGATGCTTAAGCTACAAAACTCAAGTGGATTTCCATACAACAGAGAATATCCCTTTTCTGACCCAGGGAAAACGTAAAAAAGGCACAAATTGAGATGAGATCCAGTTTGGGAATGAGGCAAAAGGCGATCGCAATTCTTCTTTAGGGTCTGCGTGCATCGGCCGCGCCTGAAAACAATTGCGAATGGGGAACTCAACAAGTTTACGTTCTCCCCTCTGCCGATCACCTCACTTCACCATAACTGTGTTTTTTGTCTAAGATTTACAACTTATTTACATATCGCTAATGATCCGTTGGATAATTTCAACTCCAGTGAAAGCTTGCCAAGTAAATAAAGCGAGTAAGGTTACATTGAGGGCAATGTGAGTGTATCTTGCCCAGTCAAATCCTTTTTGCATCCAAGGGGTTAAAGAGGCTGAAGTCGCAATCATGCCTGTCATCCCTAGCCCTGCCAATAGGTGAGAGCCAACAAATAATTTCCCATTATTGATATAGGTTACTGCCATTCCTCCGATTGTCCCTAGCACCATGAAGGCCAGTAATAGAGAGCCAACCTGATGGTGCTTGAGATTAAACTTTCCTTTAATTAATTCCTTTTTCTCCTCACCTTCAGCACTGCGGAGACGACGAATTTGAATCCCTAGATACAGCGCATAAACGGTCAGAGCCAGCAAAATAAACATTAAAACAGGATGGAAAAAGTTGAGCCAGGGTTTAACAGACTCAGGAATCGGCAACTCCATAGTGTTCTCCAGTTCGATTAAAAAACTTCATAAAACTTAGCATAACAGTCCAGGTGACGCTCTGCCACCCGGATTTTTACTCATTGGCTGCTGGGTTCAAAAATAGGGATTGACGGTTTTTGAGCCTTCCTGAGAATATGCAAGGTGTATATTAAATTGCCAAACCCCTCGATCTTGGGGCAGAGCTGTTTCGTTTGTCCAACGAACATTTATAGGCTAGGGAGATGGGCTATGGACAAGGAGAGGGAGAGCCAATCGCGATTTTGATGAGTAAAGCCGTGAGATTCCCTTGAGAAAATCTTCTCTTGACTTCACTACTCCAGCTCACTCTGTCAAACTTGTTCTTAAACTTGCTGTCAAACTTGACAATCCATGTTCTAAAAACGGAAACAACCCTGTCCATTTTCGAGGAATTTGTGCAGTCGATCAAGATCGAGTGGGATAAAAAACATTTATGGGTTCTATAACACAAGACAATACATTAATTCGAGCCGTTAAAACGGGAAATATTATTCATACTCGCGCCTTACTCGCCAAAGGGGTTAACGCTAATGCCAAAGACCAAGATGGTGTTACCGTTCTGATGCTGGCGGCACGAGCGGGTGATGCTGACATCGTTAAAATTTTATTAGAAAGAGGTGCCTCCGTTAATTACATGAGTAAACATTACGGTTTAACGGCTTTAATGTTAGCGGTTGCTCATGGTCAGCACTCAATTGTTGAGTTATTACTCCAGTCTGGGGCGAATGTAAATGGGGTTAACCTCAAAGGAACGACCCCGCTGATGGTCGCGTGCTTAAAAGCAGATGCCAACATCATCCAGTTGTTGCTAGATCGAGGGGCTGATATCAATCTGCAAGACCACCAACAACAAACTGCCTTTTCTTTAGCCTTATCTCACAGCCGTTGGGAGAGCGTGAAAACCCTCGTAGAAAGTGGAGCGATCGCTCCCGACTTGATTTCTACTGTTTTAGCAGATGCCATCAGCCAACGAAACCTGAAACTCATTCAAGTCTTTGCGAGTGCTGGAGTCGATCTTAATAGTCTAAATCGTAATGGTGAAACCCCGCTAATGCAAGCCGTAGACTTGAATAATTTGGAAGGGGTCAAAACCCTGATTCAAGTTGGTGCAGAGGTAAATACTAAAACCGAGGATGGCAGCACGGCCCTAATGGCTGCGGCGGCGTCAGGCTATGTAGCGATCGCCTCTGTGCTTCTCGATGCTGGGGCTGATGTCAGCGCTTGCGATAATGACGGTGAAACAGCTTTACATTTAGCCGTTGTGGAGGAACTAGAAGCGATGGTGGAACTGCTTCTGAGTCGAGGTGCGGATGTTAACGTTGCCAACCAACTGGGCGATACACCGATCATGGTGGCTTTGTTACAGGGTTATCGTTCAATTTCAGCCCGGCTTTTACACCAAGTCTCACCCGAAAACCTAAGCTCACTCCTGACTACTAAAATTTTTGGAGAAACTGCTCTGACGCTTGCGACACTGCACGACGATCTTAATACCGTTAACTTATTATTGAAAGCCGGAGCAGATATTAATACTGCTGCTGATGGGGGCAAAACAGCTTTGATGAAAGCCGCAGAACGGGGATATACTCAGGTTCTGTACGAGCTAATTGCCCAAGGAGCGCAGGTCAACCAACGAGATTATGTGGGAGCCACAGCATTAATGTGGGCGGCTCACAGAGGGCATTTAGAAGCCCTACAAGCATTAATTGCAGCAGGTACTGATGTGAATTTAAAAAATCAAGGCGGATGTACGGCTTTAATGTTGGCAGAATTTCAAGGATATAAAGCGATCATTCAAGCTCTGAAAAATGCTAATGCTCAAGACTAACTAGGTTTTTAGAATAGTTCATTTGACTCACTGGCTTGATTTCAATCAATATAAAAAATCCGTAAATTCTCTGAGGGCATTTCAGTTTACATCAGGCTATTAATAGAGATAGGACTCAAAAAGACAACCTAAACTCCAATCTTCTGGTTTTTAGGTGTACTCCTGTGGTAGATCGTTGAGTTTCTAGGATGATGCTTTCCAATGGTGGCTGGGTGAAAGTGTCATCCTATTTTTAATGGTCTATTTTTTTATTTTATATACGACTAAAAAATCCGGGCTTAGAAACCCGGAATGCTAGTAACCAACTCTCATTACTTTAATTATTATTGCTTTAATAATTCTCGGCAGAATCTGGATCGAGTTGCCAGCGGTCTTTAACTCGCTGTTCCATTACCGCTTTCATATCCTTTTTCTAACTTAAAAAATGAACCTTAGTTTGACAATATCTCCTTAGATAGATTTTTGAAAAAAAAGCTCTACAACTCTTCTATCCAATGAGTGAGGCAGAATCACCAATTCAGCGAATACTCTTAGATCTGTAGGCTTTACTAATAAGCAGTTAGGAGTATTAATGATGAAGGTTCCGTCTTTTGTCCGGAAAGTAGCATTCCGCTCTATTTTTTCTATTGTACTTGCAGGTTTCATGGTAGCTGTAGGGAGTCTAGGTGTATTCTCTACAACTTCTACCGCTCAAGCAGCAACTCTAAATTACAGTTCTACAATTTGCACTGTAATCAAGAGGGAGTGATCCTTAATATCTCCAGTGTTCACGAAATTATTCCTCGTCCCAAATATCTCAGCTATTCCATTAGTAAAGGGGGCATGGAAAACTTGACAAAAACCCTAGCTTTAGAATATGCTCGTCAAAAGATTCGCGTCAATGCGATCGCACCGGGAGCCACTGCAACTTCTATCAATGATTGGAGTACAGACTCAGAGCAAATGCAAAAAGTGGCTGATTTTGTCCCCATGGGACGAGTCGGCACACCTGAAGAAATGGCTGCTGTTGCTGCATTTTTAGTATCAAATGATGCGTCTTACATCACAGGTCACACTTTATTTATTGATGGTGGACTGACCCTTTATCCCGCTTTTGCACAATCTGGTGTAACATAATTCATATCACATAACATCAAAAACTTTAACTTTTTTAAAAGTATAAGATTGAACAAAGTTTCAGACGATTACATTTACACTATTTCCAATAACTTAGAGGTATTATGAAGTTCTCTAACTTATTGAGATTAGTCTATTTCAGAGGTATAAGTACAATGACCCAAGCTCCAACACGAGGCCAGCTCGAAAGAACCTTATCTCAACGTGTTCAAGCCTTTTATCGACAAGAACTCGGACACCAGCCTTCCAAAGTAACCTGTCAAATTTTTGATAGTAAGGTGGCGATTATTCTTGAAAACTCTGTCACACCTGCGGAAAGTCTTTTGATGAGGGAAGGCAAAAACGAACTGGCTGAAGAGGTACGTTCAAGCTTAGATGAAGCAACGAAACCTCAACTCATGGAATTAATCCAACAGGTGCTACAGGTTGAAGTTTTGGATCTCCTCAGTGATGCAACACTAGAAACTGAACGAACAGGTATTATTGCCGTTCTATCAGAGACTCCTGCTGTTCGTAATCCTGAAGCCATACCTAAAGGGCAAAAGAAAGGTTAATGCTATGTTAACTTGATCAGCGTATTCCGAGTCAGCAAGATGCTATGTCTAATGACACGGACTCCTGTTCTTGAAATATTTTGAGATGGCAGATTTTTAGAAGACAAGTTATTTCTTGTTGCAATCTTATCGTAGGTTAGGGTAAAAAAAAGAGCAGTATTTGTTGGAGGTTTTCTCTACTTAAAGTTCATCTGATAACTAAACAACATGACTGATCTAGATTTACAATCCAAACAGTTACAAACCCTTTTAACTCAAAAAATTCATGCTTTATATGAACAGCAACTAAATCATCAGCTTAGTGAAGTTATCTGTAAGACCTTTGACAACACAATTGTCATTGTCATGCAGGGAGTGTCAACCCGTCCTGAACAGTTATTAACTGAGTTTGATCATCAGGAGTTAGCTGAAGAAATGAGGCAAGTCTTAGATCATATTATTCAACCCCAAATTAGGCAAATTAAGGTAAAATATATCAAATATTAGATAGAGATTATCTTTGAACATATAACTTTTTTGCTATTAAAATTTATAATCTTTATATCAAACATGATTTTGGATTTACAAAAGCCATTATTTTGTAAAAATCCTGTAAAGCTTCAGTGAAAATACGGACATTAATATTTCTATAAACTACACTAGAGTTATCAAGCAAATCCGAATAAACACGTACAATGTGAGTCAATAGATCTCAGACTCTTCGCCAAACTATCAAAAACTATAGATTTGAGAGTCTGAATTGATTCCATAAAAGTCCTTAAACAAACTATTTGTATTTTATCAAGCTCTAATTGAGAGATTAGGGTAAGATTAGGAGTGCATTCAAATGACTATCCCAATTCAAAATCTAATCGCAACCTACGATAATCTTCCTGAAAATACTGAAGATCAGTATACCGCTCAAGAGGTTAATCCTCCGCAAAATACATTAACCCATGACTTCCAAGTCGGAGATGAAAATAACCTTCAGATCACAGGTTTTACCAGTACACTGAGTGAAAACTATGATCTTCTATCCTTTGTCGATCAAATTAATATTCAGCGGGTTGATAACGACCAAGCTCAAGGTGAACGACAAATCATTTGGTTTGAACAGCAAGATAGAACAAATGATAGTCTCTCATTAAAACCTTCCCTAGCCACCACAATGGAAGAGACTTTGCTGAGTAGTATTATTAATAGAGGAAGCGATAATATTTTCACAAATGTCGGCAATGAATATGGCAACAATAATAATATTGAGAGACTAGATTTAGTTTCAATTCGAGGGTTTTCAAGCCCGGAAATTTTTCTAGATGAAATTGGATTTCTCATTTTAGAAAGAGGCGGAAATGATCGGTTTAAAGTAGCTGCAATTACAGCAGTTGATGACCAAGGAAATCCAACTGAATTCGGTCCTCTTCAGGAAATTAGTGCAGACAGTTGGGGTCAATCTTCCTATTCAGTTCTCGCGGAGGTGATGCGACAAGATCCCAACGAAGATAACTTGCGTTCAACAACAAAGTTAGGTGGAACTCAAGCGATCGCTGGACTTTTTATCAGCTTTGCAGATCTGGAAGTGACAGACGATCAAATCTTTTATGGATTTTCAATTTTTCCACCAGATGTTGATGAAAGTAATGATTTAATCGGTTTAACTGATTTTCCGACTGATACCCCAGAAGAAGATAATCAAGGTAATTCTTTTGGAAACTTAGATCTGATTTCAGCCGGGAGAATTTTTGTTCGTCAAGGTGTCAATATTCCGCCTAAAATTACAAGTAACGGTGGTGGAGAAACCGCAGAACTAACCCTCGCAGAAAATATCACGGATGTTACTGATGTTGAGGCGACTGATGACATAGATGTAGAACAAGATGGCTTAACTTATAGTATTAGTGGTGGAGAGGATCGAGATTCATTAACGATTGATCCGATAACTGGAGAGTTAAGATTCAATCAGCCTCCCGACTTTGAAAATCCGGGTGATGTTGATGGAGATAATCGCTATCAAGTCGAAGTTACGGTCACAGATTCACAAGGATTGACGGATACTCAACTGCTCAATATTAATGTGGGTGATGAAGACGAAAATAGTAATCCTCAGCTAGAAACTGAAGACATTACCATTAGCGAAAATACCACAGATGTCACGGATCTTGATGCGACCGATGATAATGATAGCGAAGGAGATGGCTTAACTTATAGTATTAGTGGTGGAGAGGATCGAGATTCATTAACGATTGATCCGATAACTGGAGAGTTAA
>JBCBCI010000047.1:0-45922 GCA_038530755.1 Cyanobacteria bacterium J06592_8
AAGACGTGGTGCGCGTTTTCCTCCACACACGCTCCGCGCTGCTTTCAGTGTGGGCCTCCAACGCACCGAAAAGGTGACTAAGAGATGTGATTTTATTCGACGACTAACTTCTTTAGTTTATGTCATCAATTTGTCTACCCATCAACACTATGCTTGACCACAAACTTGTGGACACAATTAATGTTGGCTAGAGTTCTGCGATCGCCTCTAAACTTAGAACAGAGATTAGTACACCCATTGATCCTGAATAAGTTCTATAAACTTTCTTTAATTGAATTAATATGCTGCTGGAACTCTACGATCCTCAACTCTAAGTCCTGTAACCTCCATTCATTCAGTTCTTCAGCCTCCGAATCGTCATGGATGTCCTGATAGATCTCTTTAATTAAACCAATTGCATTGTTAAGATATATTGAGGCTTTGTTAAGTTTTTGATTAATATTCATAGTTTTTAAACAAGTCAAAGTGTATAGACAATTATATATATGGGTTGTTCAATTGACATCCTCCTCGTCATCAACAACTGAGATTCCAAACCTCACGATTTGGGTTTCCTCTTTCTGTTTTTTCGAGCCGACTTACTAGGTGTAACGACTTGCAATTATAAATCACTTGACCCACAATCATCGCGCTGGCGCGAGACCACATTAAGGGTCTTGGCAACTTTTGGTGATCCTCATAATAACTCAGAGATTGAACAAAATTTGGGGTGGCGGACTGGACTCCAGAAATACGGGCGAGTTGGTGGTTCTTCGGTACTTGTCTTGCTAAATTATTAGTTAGATGCCCAAATAACAAGGCTATGCCCTTAAAATTATCGAAATTTCTAAATCCAAACCCGCAACTTTTTAATACTTTCAGTCTATTGTTAATACCTTCAACAATACCATTAATAGTCCTCTTCTCAAAATAACCAATAATTTCAAAGCTTGATTAAGACATCCGCTATTTTCAAAAGTCAAATAGGGAAGGATATATACTAAATTAGACCTGAGAATTCCATCAGGGCTTGAATGTGTGAAACCATCTCTTGCGAAAACAGCTTCTTTAAATCGCCGCCAGTAGCCAAGCGATGAAATCGAGATGATTTCTTCGAGTTCACAGCAATTAGGTGAACGTATTGCTGAGTTAACAGAACAGTTTATCGCTCAACGAAAACGCACAGGCGGAACTCGTACTCAAAAAGCTTCTAAAACCTGGGCTACAATTCTAGCACGTCGCGAGAGGAGAGAATCTTTGCAGGCGATCGCAACGGATTTGAAAATGCCCTATGAAACGGTAAAAAATTACGCTAAACTCGCACGTCGAGCATTGCGTCAACCTGATTAATTCACGTACTGTGTCCTGAAAAAATTGCTCACTGAAAAGTACAGGTCTGTTGACTTGCAGCTCTGTACTCGCCTTGTCTGGAAGGCTAATTTTTCCGCGATCGGATTTCGTTGAGATTGCCATTAACGCTCGCTACGTCACCGAAAGCGAGCCAATCTTTGACTACAAATTCATTTCGTTGAGCAACAGGAAGAACTTGCGTTTTAGCAATATTTGTAATTATGTTAAAAGCTTTGTCTAAATTAAAAATCTTGTCTAACATAACAGTTACAGCATTTAGGCATAATTGATGAGAAAGTTTCGGGTTAGTTTCCAGTATTACAACCAATATTAACTTTGTACTCTCCCCATAAAAGTATTTTTTTATACAGTTATTGGTGTGAAAGTTAAGTAACCTTTCGTAAGGACTCAAAAACATAGGGTCTCAGTAACGGACTTCGGAGATGTATAAATTTTTTAAATCCGAGCCGAAAAGTCTTGTACCAAGGGAGGTAAATAGAGTAGCAGTGAGTCAACAGGAGTTAAACCTTGGCCAGATGGGTTGCCGGATTTTCATCTGTGGGTTACAACCAAGTATGGGTGACACCCATCATTATCAAGGGACAATACCTGTAATTAGGAGAATAGACTTATGCAAGACGGAGTAGAATGCCCAAAATGCGGCAAACATACCATCGTTCAACGCAATCCTGATGTTTTTCAATGTCTCAACTGCGACTTTCAGAGAGACCTATCTCGCGGACAATACAAAGACAAAAGTAAAAGTCTCTCTAGCAGCAGTAAGAAATCCTCTAGCGGTAGCTACAACAGCAGCTACAGCAGTTCTAGCAGTGGATACAGTAGCTCTGGAGGCGGATATACTAAAGCCGAGTATAAGGAAGATAATTCTGAAGGGGGTCTTGTTGGATTTCTGATTGTGATTGCCACGATCGCGATTTTTGCGCTATAGGTAAAGTATAGAAAAGACTCTCTATGATCTTGCTATTACTTTTACTTAAGATAGGCGACAGTTACACCCGCACCTCCTTCTGCTTGAGGAGCCAGCTCAAAGCGATCAACTAGAGGATTATTTTTTAAGAACTCCTGAACCCCTCGTCTCAGTTGTCCTGTGCCTTTTCCATGAATAATCCAGATCGCCCCAAATTCAAGCATTTGACCTAGCATTCGATCAATTTCAATTTCTGCTTCTGAGACTCGTTTTCCACGCAAGTCAATCGTGTTTTTAGATGTACGAACAGTTGCTCTCTTTGTGGACTCTGGAGTTTGAGGTTCTGCCGTTGCACTCTTACTCTTCTCTAAACTTTTTCCTCTCGTTGGAATCTCTGCTTTCTGACCATCTAGAGACTCAATTTCAGCTAATCCCACATTCATTTTCATAATTCCGAAGCGAACAGTAAGCTGACCATTTTCATCGGGTTCATTCAAAACCTCTGCGGTTTGACCAATACTCGGAATCCGAATGCGATCGCCAACTTTTGGCTGAAATTTTGGTTTTTCAGGTGGCTTTTGTTTGCGAGAGGGAAGGCGTTGTTCAGCAATTTGATCTAAGGCTTCTGTTGCTTTTTGAGCATCTTGGGCTTTGGGTTGACCCTGCTGCAAACGACGAATCACTTGAGCGATTTCACCTTTTGCCTGGATTAAAGTTTCTTGGATGGCTTGTTCTTGTTCTCGTTTAAGTTCCTGTTCTCGCTCTTTCAACAGAGCTGTTTTTCGGATCAGTTCTCGATGCAGGTGTTCTGTTTCTTTCAGCAGTTTGCTTGCGGCTTCGGCTTTGGTTTCCTGTTGTTTGCGTTGTGCTTCTAAGCCTGCAATCACTTCATTCACATCTTGGGAGGTACCGCCAACATAAGAAGAAGCCGTTTCCAGAATTTCAGACTGCAATCCTAAGCGTTTCGCGATCGTCAAGGCGTTAGAGCGTCCGGGAATTCCCCACAATAAACGATAGGTAGGCTGTAGGGTTTTCTCATCAAATTCTACGCTTGCATTTTCAAACCGTTCATCTTGGTACTTTAAGGCTTTTAATTCTCCATAGTGAGTTGTGGCGATCGTTAATAATGCGGAATCGGCTAAATGCTGAAGCAGGGCGGTTGCTAAAGCACTCCCTTCTGTTGGGTCAGTTCCCGCTCCAATTTCATCGAGTAAAATTAGAGAATTCGACACCTGAACTTCCGCATTGTGGATTTTTTCTTTTAGAGTTTCTAAAGAATCAACTTCAACGATATCCACTGTTTCGTCTTGATCTTGCGTCGATTCTATCTCGGGTTGATTTTCTTCTGGCTGAGAATCTAGGGTAAATTGACGAGTGGCAGAAATTGCCTCTAAAATTCGACTAATCCGGCGAATATGACCGGAAAAGGTTGATAAACTTTGTTCGATGGATTGTTCATCGCCAATATCCGCTAATACGAGATCAAACCAGGGCAATTCAACAGGTTCTTTAGCTGGAATAAATAACCCGACTTTCGCCATCAGTGCAGCCATTCCAGTGGTTTTCAGGGTAACGGTTTTTCCGCCTGTATTGGGTCCCGTAATCGCCACGACATGAATAGAAGGTTTAACGATAACGTCAATGGGAACAACAGGTGTACCTTGTTCGTGTTGCTGCTGCCATATTAATAGAGGATGGCGCAGGTGTCGTAAGGTGACGGGGTTTTGAAATTGAGTTTGATCGATTTCGGAGGGGAGAATACATTCAACCGTTTCGTCTTCAATTTTGAGATTGGTAAATGTTGGGGGATTAGCTTCTAGCCATAAACTATAACGCGCTCTGGCAACAGCGAGGTCAATGGTTGTCACAATTGCCAACAAACGTTCTAAGTCGGGTTGAACTTCTGCGACTTGTTCGCTGAGAACCTGACGAACCACCTCTTCTTCGATTTGTTCTCGTCGTTGCAGTTGTCGCAGTTGATTGTTTAGTTCAGTCGTCGATCTCGGTTCAATATAAAGGGTTCCACCTTTAGCGGAAGTATCGTGAACGATACCGGGAACTTGATCTTTTTGAGGCGCTTTGACTGGGATAACGAAGCGCGAGCCTCTTTGGGTAATCAGTTGTTCTTGAATAGCACCTGCTTTGCGCTGTAATATGCTTTGCAGGATTTGATAAATGCGATCGCGGGTTGTTTTGAGTTTGGAGCGAATTTCCGTTAATTTAGGATTAGCGCGATCGGTGACATCACCGCGATCGTCGATACAGCGATGAATTTCTTTTTCTATTTCAGGGTAGGTTCGCAACTCAGACACCAACCGCACCAAAACTGGAACGTCTTCTTCATGGGCGTCGATTTGGCGTCGAAGTTGTCGCGCCCCGGCTAATGTTGTCGCAATATTAAGCAGTTCAATCCCTGAAAGGATTCCCTGACGTTCAACTCGTTCGAGTGCATCACCAATATCTTGAATACCTTGAAGCGAGAGTCCACTGGTTAGCTGCAATTCCAGTTGATAGGCTTCTTTTGTTTGCGCCAACAACTCCAAGGTTTCTGAGGGAGTTTGAGGAATTTGTAAATTGCGCGTCACAATCACTCCCAGCTTTGTTGTGGCAAAGGTAGAAAGATGATGACACAAACGCTGCCATTCCAGTAGTTCTAAGGTTTCTGCTTGAATCAACGCCGCGACCGTCCCTCTGTAATTTATGTACTACATTTTAATCGATTTTGGTTGATTCTTTCATCCCTCAAGGGATGTAGTGCTTCCTATGCTTTTGAACCAGGGATTAAAATCCCTGTCTAAAATTAGCCCGTCCTTTAAAAAGGACTAAAAGTCACTGTTACCCGTTACCTGTTGCCTGTTCACTGTTCCCTGTTCCCTATTGCCCATTGCCTAATTTCAGTATTAATGCTCAGTAAAGATAAATATTTCTGAAAAGCGTTACGTTTTTTATAAAAGTTAACATTTTCTGTAACAGTTTAATGATACCGAAAACCGATATTTTTGTTGATCTGTACAAATATATTCAAATATGAAGAAAGATAAAGAAATATTATGGAAATCTTAAAGAGATTCAAGGTTGACGGGGACACTTTCTTGATAATATCTTAATTATCTTGGTACGAAAGACCAAAATATAAGCGATTCCGACAAGGGAGATATCAAGGAGTTATGGCTTACTCGCAAACTCGCACTCAGTCGAAAGCTGGCTACCAAGCTGGTGTAAAGGACTATAAACTCACCTATTACACGCCTGACTATACGCCGAAAGATACAGATATTTTGGCTGCATTCCGTTTCAGCCCTCAGCCGGGAGTTCCTCCAGAAGAAGCAGGAGCAGCAATTGCGGCTGAATCCTCCACAGGAACCTGGACAACAGTATGGACGGACCTATTGACTGACCTCGACCGCTACAAAGGCCGTTGTTATCATGTTGAATCCGTTCCTGGAGAAGATAATCAATACTTCTGTTTTGTTGCTTATCCTCTCGACCTGTTTGAGGAAGGCTCTGTTACCAATATGTTGACCTCTATTGTAGGTAACGTATTTGGATTTAAAGCTCTACGTTCACTGCGTTTAGAAGATTTACGCATTCCTATTGCTTACTTAAAAACCTTCCAAGGTCCTCCTCACGGTATTACCGTAGAACGGGACAAATTAAACAAATATGGTCGTCCCTTACTGGGTTGTACCATTAAGCCCAAACTGGGTTTATCCGCGAAGAACTACGGACGTGCAGTTTATGAATGTCTGCGCGGTGGCTTAGACTTCACAAAAGACGACGAAAACATTAACTCTCAGCCCTTCATGCGCTGGCGCGATCGCTTCTTATTTGTTCAAGAAGCCATTGAAAAAGCTCAAGCTGAGACCGGAGAAGTTAAAGGTCACTACCTCAACGTTACCGCTCCGACTTGCGAAGAAATGTTAGAGCGCGCAGAGTTTGCAAAAGAACTCGGTACGCCCATCGTCATGCACGACTACCTCACAGGTGGTTTCACTGCAAATACGACTTTAGCAAAATGGTGCCGTCGTAATGGTCTGTTGCTGCACATTCACCGTGCGATGCACGCGGTAATTGACCGTCAACGTAATCATGGTATCCACTTCCGGGTACTGGCGAAGTGCTTACGGATGTCCGGTGGAGATCACCTCCACTCCGGTACTGTTGTAGGTAAACTCGAAGGTGAGAAAGGCATCACCATGGGTTTTGTTGACCTAATGCGTGAAGATCACATCGAACAAGATCGCGAACGCGGTATTTTCTTCACTCAAGATTGGGCTTCCATGCCTGGTGTAATGCCCGTTGCGTCTGGTGGTATCCACGTATGGCATATGCCTGCTTTGGTAGAAATCTTTGGTGATGATTCCTGCTTACAGTTCGGTGGTGGTACATTAGGACACCCCTGGGGTAACGCTCCGGGTGCAACTGCAAACCGTGTTGCATTAGAAGCTTGTATCCAAGCGCGTAACGAAGGACGTAACTTGTTCCGTGAAGGTGGCGACGTTATCCGTGAAGCGGCAAAATGGAGTCCTGAACTGGCTGTTGCTTGTGAACTTTGGAAAGAAATTAAGTTCGAGTTTGAAGCAATGGATACAGTTTAAATCCATCTTAAGAGTGATGGGGATGAATTTTAAGCGATAAGTAGATAAACTTAGAATTTAAAACTTAAAATTCAAAACTCAAAACTCTTGGAGGTTGGTGTCAGAATGGATATCAAAAAAGTAGCGAAAGACACAACTAAGGTGCTATCAAGCTACCTAACCTACCAAGCTGTACGGGTGGTTTCATCTCAATTAAAAGAGACAAACCCCGGTTTAGCGATTTGGTTGAGTGGGTTTTCGTCAACCGGAAAAATTCAAGATGGAGAAGCATATTTGCAAGAAATGCTTCAAGAAAATCAGGAAATGGCTTTCCGAATTATGACGGTACGGGAACATCTTGCTCAGGAGGTAGTGGATTATTTACCTGAAATGGTTCGTGAATGTATTCAGCAAGACAACATTGAACATCGCCGTCAATATCTTGAACGGATGACACAAGTTTCTTGGTCTGACACCAGCCCTCACCCCGAATTTCAAATGGATTCCGAACCGCATCAGGATGAATAAAAGCGAATTTGTTCTGACTTGTGTTGTACACTCATTAACGTTTTAGGACCTATCAATGCAAACATTACCAAAAGAGCGTCGCTACGAAACTCTGTCTTACTTGCCCCCGCTGACTGACGCTCAGATTGACCAGCAAATCCAATATATGTTAGAGCAGGGTTTTATTCCAGCGATTGAATTTAACGAAACCGCAGAACCTGAAGTTCACTACTGGACAATGTGGAAGCTGCCTCTGTTTAACGCCACAACTGTTCGTGACGTAATGGCAGAAATCCAAGCTTGCCGTCAAGAATATCCCAAGTGCTTTATTCGGGTTGCAGGTTTTGACAACGTGAAGCAGTGCCAAGTTCTCAGCTTCATTATTCACAAGGGCAATCAATCTAACTCTTATCGGTATTAATTCCGAATCACCGAGTTGAACGGATTAAGCAATTGATGATTGAGGTAGGGAATAATCCCTGCCTCTTTTTATCGAACTAAAAGCAATACAGTTTGTAAGCAGCCAATCACAACACCCAAAATTCCACCCAAATTAACAATCGCCTGTAACTCACTTTTAACAATTCCATTCACTGCTGTTTCTAATTCTTGGGGAGAGGTTGCCATGACGCGATCAATAATCACCTGATCGATATTGAGAATGGGAATTGCTTGAGCGACTATCTTTTCTAAATCTCGTTCTAAATACCGTTCTAATACTAAAGCCAGTTCTTGACTGACCAGTTCTAAAGAATTACTGACAACCTCTGAGGTTTGCAGTCGTTTTAAGATTAAAGTTGAAATATTTTCCCAATCAATCGACAGCGTTAAATCCTGAAGTACATCAATTCCTCGATCCTGTAAATAGTGACGGACTGAATCTCGCAAGGTTTTGCGTAACTGACGAACGGTAGAAACAGGCAAATTTTGTAGTGATAAATTTTGCAGCCATTCTTGCAAACGTTCTCGCATCCCCAAAGCAATAATCAACTCAGCCAACCGACGATTTGTCTCTTCTCGCTCATCCAGACAAAATGTGCGTAATCGGGTTAAACTATTTCGTAACCCAAATAAATTAGCAACCACCCAATACGTCCCGCTTGATCGCTCTCGAAACCCTTCATCAATAATCGCAATATTGCGATCAGTGAGAAAATCAATTAAGGCTTGTCGAATCACTTCGGGCGGAAGAACAACCGTCAAAAGCCAATCTGAAAGCTGACGAGCTTGAGTTTCTGAGAGTTGAAATTCCAGCAAAATCCGATCAAAAATTTGATTAAGCTGCGGTTCGAGAAAGTCTTCTTGTTTCGCCCAAACTTTTAAAACACGCGGGAAAGATTCTCCCAATAAATCATGTAAAATTCCAGCTAAAATTTTGGCGGTTTTTTGTTGAGTATCCGCTTGAACTTGATCTAAAGCTAACCGTAATAACCAGTTAATTGCAGCTTGCATTCGTTCGAGTTGAAGCAAGCGACGGGCTAAATTTTGTAACTCCTCCGGCGTGAGGAGAGAACTCATAATAGTATCCGAAACTCGTTTCGCTAACCGCTCTTGGTTCCGGGGAATCAAGCCAGGTGTAAAAGGTAACATTCGTCCACCCACTCGAATGGGACGATAGGGACGAAATAACATTTTGATGGCTAAATCATTCGTGAAATAGCCAATAATTCCCCCTAAAATGGGCGGAGCAATTAAAACCCAGAGAGCTAACGAGTCTGCCATATCTATGATCGGCGAGCGGCGATCTATTATCTGCTTACTGATGACTCTTTTGTAACCACCAATACTCCCATCATACCGCCCGCGATCGCATAATGGGTGACAGGTCGAAAACCCGCATTTTCAGCTAGAGTAACTTGTTGAGGCCCTGTGGGAAATTTCTCTAAACTCGGATGAATATAGGCGTATTCTTCTCGAAGTCCTAAACCCTCAGCCGCCGGAACCACAATCGTTTCTAAGTACCATTGCTGAAAAGCTTTTAAACTCGGAGCTTGAGGACGGTTCATGTCCAAAATTGCCGCAGTTGCACCGGGTTTGAGAACTCGATAAAGTTCCTGTAAACTGCGAGGAATATCAATCACATTTCGTAATCCATAGCCCATTGTGGCACAATCAAAGCTATGGTCAGCAAAGGGCAGATCGAGCGCATCCGCTTCGACCCAATTAATCGGAGCCAAAGCAAAGGTGAAAGGTTTCTGGCGCGATCGCGCGATCGCTAATTGTTCGGCTGAAAAATCCACACCCAACACTTGACCCTGAGTTCCTAAGCGTTGAGCCATTAAAATTGCTAAATCTCCACTCCCACAACAGAGATCTAGTCCTGTCTGTCCCGCTTGAGCCTGACTCCAGCGAAGAGCCATCTTTTTCCAAATATGATGCGTCCCCAAACTCAACTGATTGTTGAGGCGATCGTAAACGGGGGCAATGCGGTCGAAAATACCTTGTATTCGCTGTTTTTCATCCATCAGAAACTCATTCACTGGGAACCCACTCCTCCTAAACACCAGAGCCGGAACTCCTCAATTACTTCTAAAGCTTTCAACTTATCATATTCTGATCTCGGGTGTACAGCCTACAAAATTCGTGCAATTTATGCCCCCAAATTCGTGCATTTCCTGGAGCGATCAGGTAGAATTTAACTAACTTAGTCTTTAGTATCTAAATGACCTGTTAATCTTATCAGTCAAAGGTAAAAAAAAGCTAGCCCACTTCTCAGGATAAGTTTAAAATGCTACATCGCAAGATTTATCAACTTTGTTGTGACGGTTGTGAAGTCTTTATCTTCTTGCGGGATCAGCAACGCTGGATCGAGAAAGCCCGTATCCTTGACATCGAAGGAGATCTAGTTACACTCCGCTATGAAGTAGAGGAGGACGATGAGGTTTCTTCTTGGGAAGAAATGGTACGTCTAGAAAGTATTGGTGCCGTGAGTCAGAAGTTAGCCTCAGTATCGAGGAGACATTTTGATCCTCAAATTGCAGAGGACTGTCCAGAAGCTGAACAAATTCGGAATCCTTCCTCTGACTCCAACCCAGAGTAAACGGCACTAATCTTGATCTTCTAAAGCTTGACTCGGTGCAAACACGGGACAATATCCATCTGGTGTTACCTTAAAGTTAAAAAAAGCTGAAGATGGATTTAAACAGCGTTGGCCGCGATAGTAAAGGCAATTTCCACAGCATTCTAGCGAGTTCGGGAAAACGGGTTCGTTCCCTTGATTAAGCAGCTCTCGTTGTGAGATTCCTCGCAATACTAACTCCTCACCTTGCCATCGGACTTCGACTAAGCCTGTATCCGCAAAGTTTGGCCAACGCGGATCATTTGTAATGGATTGTGGAATAACAATATTGACTTCTGTGGCTAGCTCGGTCACTTCAGCTTGGTATTGATTCTCTTGAAGAGCTGGCTGTATAAAGGTTTCACCGACAGGCAACTCTACTAAGATTCCCGCAGAGGGATAATGAAGTTTGTAGCGGTTGCGTAACTCATCAAGGTTTGTTAGGTCTGCCAAATAGAGTGGAGAACCATGTACAAAAATGATGTGCTGAGGTCGGACATTATGAATCAGTTGAGTAATGCCAGCACCATCACTATGTTCTGAGAGAAAATAGGTTTCGACTTGTGCAAATAGAGATTCAACTTCTGGCGAAATGTCGAGAACTGTTCCCGGCTTTTCTGGCCAAAATAACGCCCAAGCTTGACTAGAATTTTGAACGTATTGTAACCAAGGGCTTTCGCGTTCAGCAATGACGACACAAGGTGACTCACTTAACATCGGAGTTTGCTCAGGAGTGATGCGTCGAACTCGTGGACGAATTCGCTCATCCCAAAATAGTGGTTGATGTTGGGCAAAATTTTGGACACTGGTGGGAAAATAGGGCAAAAGTTCTAGGTAGATATCACAGCCTTGAGCCACTTGATAATCGACCCAAATATCAATCTCACGACCTGTAAAGTAGTGATGGCTGCGAAGGAGCATTAATAGTTCTTGTCCTAAGCCCAAAGGAGGAGTGGGGAAGATAATCGAATACCCAAAAGATAACGCTTGTTCAATCCGCTCTGCCAGTTGATTTTCAAGTTGACGCCGATGAGGATAACGAGCTGTTCCGTAGGAGCCTTCTAAAATCAAGACATCCGGTTTGAGGTTGCGTAACTCACCTAAAGGTAATCCTTCCACTAAGCGAGAATTAGACAAGAAGAAATCACCCGTATAAAGCACTTTGTAGGTTCGTTCAGGCGCTTGATATTTCAGCAAAACAACTGCCGCACCGGGTAGATGGCCCGCCGGAAATAATGTTGCGGAGAGTCCTTTTTGAAGCTGAATCTCAGATTGCCAGGACAAAGGTTGACAAAATTGGGGAATGTCTTGCCGAGGAAGTTCTGGCCAATTAACGGCTAAGAGTTGGGCGGTCACTTCACTGGCATAAATCGGCAATTGAGGAAAGGCTTGATGCAATGCCAGTAAACCCACAGCATGATCGGTGTGAGCATGAGTGCAGAACACAAAATCAGCCGGGAGTTGGGCGCTCGCGCTTGTTTCGAGTAAAGGAGAAAGATCGGGTATCCCACAATCGAGTAAAATTCGATAAGGACCCATTCGTACCATCAAACAAATTCCTTCATCGGCATGGCCAACGCTATAGGGGAAGCATTCTAGGTCAGTCACAAAAATCAGTCAATATTGAGGAATTTAGTTTAGATTTTAATTTGAGGAGTGATTTTTGATCGGACAATGTTACTAAGTGTTTCAATCGGCGAGGTGTCGTAAATTTTTATGTCAATCGATCAGTTTCAAGAATTTTTTGACTACTGCGTAGGAGCTTGGAGAACGGAACGGACTTATCACGACTTGACTCATCAGGAAATTGAGCGATCGCGGACAAAGTTTGTAATCGATCCGATCAGCCGAGAGACTAAAGTGAAAGTCTTGAGAGATAACGAGCAATCGATCAAACAGAATTTAGAGGAGTTGGTGGGATATCACCTCGCTTTTGAGACCGTTTCAGAAAAAGGCGATCGCGTTTCCCAGCAGTGGAATATTCTGTTTATCCCGCAAAAGTTTGAATTTCCCTACCTAGAAGGAGATTATTTACGGGATCAAGCCTATGAGGAAGCTAAACCGATGACCGCTCATTTTCGCTACAATATCCAAACCCGTGAACTGTTAATGACAACTCACTATACTCAGGTTGTTTCTGTTGATTCAATTACTTTTGTTAATCCCAAGTTACGGATTCGGAAAATCTTAAATTATCAACGTCCTCGTGAAAAACGACCTTTAGAAAAGGTAATTTTAGCTGGCTTTGGAGTTGAACAAAAATTAGTGACAAAAGCTTAGTTATTAATACTTTTGTAAAAACTTCACTACCTTGTATCGTGAGTCAGAGAACCAGATAGGGTAGTTAATCAACTCACCCTATCTGCTAGAGAAGGCAGGGTACAAGAGAGCAGAGGAGAATCTAAACCTCTTGCTTTCCTTAATCCTACTATTAACCTCAAATTTCGCGCTGAATGCAATGATTTCTTAATCTTTCACTGAATTTCAAACTGGTTTCCTCGATAGCAACCTTGAAAAGAAGTTAATTGAGTTCCGGTTAGTTGATTGAGTTGAGAAACTAAAGCTGGAGTTTTTTGAGGGTTTACCGAACTCCATTGATAGACAAAATCACCCAAGTATTTTCCGGTATCTTCGTAGCTGTACTCCTCAATCGGAACGCCAGAAACGCCCGTTACTTTTTGATCGTGATATCCATTGAGAATAATTTTCTCGATCTCAACACCCGGTTCAACCTGAATATTCCAATTCACAGGTTCATAGGAAGACAACGCCAAAATAATTGGTTTTCCTCGACGTGACACCTTCACTTGGGCTTCACCAACGGGATGATCGTTACGGCGATGATAGCGATGAGATTCATAAACGCCTACCAGATGCAGTTCTCTATCTCCATCTGTGAGATTCACAAAAGCCGAAAAATCCTGTGAACCTCCTACCCCACAACTGCTATTAGGAACGATTGGAGTTGTCGCGACAGGTTGAAGGGCTTGTTTTTGTTCTGCTGAAGGAGAGAATAAAGAAGACCAAGTTCCCCCAACCAAACCTGCAATTAAAGCTGCACCTAAACCCACGGGAATCAATTTCAACCAACTACGAAGCGGGTTATAATGTCTGAGTCGTGTAATCGCGTAGCGTGTATCTCGCAGTGGATTCTTGTGGCCATCCAGCGTTGCCAATAGCCCCAAACTTTCCGGCTGTTCTAATAAACCTTGGATAATCTTACCTTCACCGACATAGAAACTACGAGTTTTGCGATCGAGTAACAGCCAATAGTGATCGCTCTCAGCAAAAGGATAATCTTGTAAATCGTGGCTAACTTGGGGATGCTCCAGGAAAACTTGCCAGGCTAAACTGCTCGATGCTCCGGTTTTTTTACCATCGGTGTAGAAGGGTTGTTCAATTTCGGGTTCCCAATGCCAAGCCACCCAACGATTCTCAGCATCATACCCTAAAGATTGCTCTAAGCCAGGATGAGCCGAAATGTCTAAGCGTTTGATTAATTTAGACATAGTGTTAAGACGTTAGTAGAATAGTTATACAACGGACAATTGGAGCTGTAGAGAAAGATAACGCTGTTGGTCATTTTAATCTGACGATTGCTCGGTGCAAAATCCTAAGATTACAACTATTTAGGTTGCGACTCCTACACAATCTCGCATAGGTTACAGCTTATTTTTTAATTTTGTCATATTTTCATCCAATTGCCTACGATTTGAGAAAATTAAAATTTAATCAATAACAATTCTGATAGAATGCTCGAGGGTAATTTTTATTAATTCAAATGATTGTTGAGATGGAAAAACCAAAGGTAATTTTTTTAGATGCGGTTGGCACATTATTTGGAGTTCGAGATAGTGTGGGAGCCGTTTATACAAAACTAGCGGCTCAAGTCGGGGTTCAAGCCGATCCTGATGCCGTCAATACTGCCTTTTTCCAAGCTTTTGCTGCTGCTCCTGCGATGGCATTTCCAGGCACTCATCGGGATCAAATCCCCCAACTGGAGTTTGATTGGTGGTTAAAAATTGCAATTCAAACCTTTCAAGCCGTGGGTGTATTCAAAGAATTTTCTGACTTTTCCTCCTTTTTTAAACAGCTTTATCACTATTTTACAACAGCTCAACCTTGGTTTGTTTATCCGGATGTTAAACCTACACTTCAGCAGTGGTGCGATCGCGGATTTCAACTGGGTGTTTTATCAAATTTTGATTCTCGTCTCTATCCAGTCTTAGATGCACTCGACCTGGCAAAGTTTTTTAATTCTGTGACGATTTCAACTGAAGTCGGTGCCGCCAAACCCGATCCTAAAATTTTTAGCATTGCCTTACAAAAATATCAGTGCTTTCCCCAGGAAGCTTGTCATATTGGCGATAGTTTAAAAGCGGATTATCAAGGAGCTAAATCTGCGGGAATCCCAGCAATTTTAATCAATCGTAATGAACAGGGAAAAACCATTCCGCTTGAACCAAAATCTGAATTAATTGAATGCCAAAGCTTAGAAAATTTGCCGTTTTGAACCTTGAATTGTTATTGAATGTCCCCAAAATAGCTTGACTGAGGCAAGGTTTCATCGCCCCAGACTCCCCTCTCTGTATGAGTGAAGGAAAGTGGAGTGTTCCCACACCTAAGCTCAATCATCATAGCAGTATAGCTCGACACAGAGAGAGTAATGCCACTTATTGCCGAAAAACACATCAACTGATAAACTCAATTTTTAATCCCGAATATCAGAGCCCAATTCAGAATAAACGATCTCAGGGAAACTACCAGTTCTGTTTATGCCCAACGCTTATATTATCGGCCTCGGAAAATCTGGAAATGCTGCCGCTCGACTCTTGAAATCTCAAGGCTGGCACGTTACCGTTAGCGATCGCAATACCTCGGCTAAATTGTATCAGCAACAACAGCAATTAATCACAGAAGGAATTGATGTAATTTTAGGCGAAAATATTAGTCCGAATGCTTCCCCAGATTTGGTGGTTGTTAGTCCGGGTGTGCCTTGGGATATTCCGCCTTTAGAAGCGATTCGGCAACGAGGAATTGAAACCATTGGGGAAATGGAATTGGCTTGGCGGAATCTGAATTTCGCGCCTTGGGTGGGAATTACTGGAACCAATGGCAAAACGACAACAACAGCCTTAACCGCCGCCATTTTTCGAGCCGGAGGATTAAACGCTCCTGCCTGTGGGAACATTGGAAATGCAGCCTGTGAACTGGCTCTAGAGCAACAAGAGATTAAAGCTTTGAAAGTCGGAAAATTAGTCGATTGGGTAATTGCAGAGATTAGCAGTTATCAGATCGAATCTTCATCAACTCTTGCTCCTAAAATTGGGATCTGGACGACTTTCACTCCCGATCATTTAAACCGCCACAAAACCTTAGAAAATTATAATAATATTAAGGCGAAATTACTCAGAAACTCGGAAGTTCAAATCCTGAATGGTGACGATCCTTACCTTCGTCAACAGGGTGATCGCAAGTGGAAAGATGCCTGCTGGACGAGTGTGAATGGAAAAGGAGAACTACTGGGAAATCAAGCGTTAGGCGTTTATATTGAAGAAGATTTCGTTTGTCAAAATAATCAGAAACTCCTACCTGTTAATGTGTTGAAAATGGTGGGAAAGCATAACCTTCAGAACCTCTTAATGGCAGTGGCAGCCGCCCGAATAGCGGACATTGAACCCGCAGCAATAGAACAAGCGATTTCTAGTTTTCCGGGTGTGCCTCACCGTTTAGAATATGTGGGAACCTGGCAGGGAATTGATTGGATTAATGATAGCAAAGCTACTAATTATGATGCAGCACAGGTTGGACTGGCTGCCGTAGAAGCCCCAGTTATTTTGATTGCAGGTGGTGAAGCCAAGAAAGGAGATGATACCCAATGGTTGCAAACCATTCAAGAGAAAGCCGCAGCCGTTTTGTTGATTGGAGATGCTGCGCCTCAATTTTCCCAACGACTCCAACAAATCAATTATCAGAATATAGAAATTGTAGAAACGATAGAAAAAGCCATTCCGAAAGCCGCAGAATTAGCGCAAAAATTATCAGCAAAAGTCGTACTGTTATCGCCAGCCTGTGCAAGTTTCGATCAATATGAAAGCTTTGAACATCGAGGCGATCGCTTCCGTCAGCTCTGTTTAGAGTTTATGAATTAATATCAATCTATCAACAATAATTTATGATTTTATATCGAAAAATACTTGAATTATTAGTCTAGATCAATAGGCTGAAAATTCTGTGAACTGTGGTTATAATTGATGGTGTATCGCTATACCTAAATCTTGAAGAACAGACTGCTACAATAAAATATTCACATCGCGGCGGAGACGAAACTTCGAGATTCTGGGTGCGATGCAAAAGCTGAACAGATGAAGGTACATTCGTGTCCAGTCGTCTGTTTGGAAATTTGTTGTTCCTTAAATTTGTAAACGATGCTATGACAGTATCTAAATCTAAATCCCAATATTCAATTCAAGCTTGCGATTGGCCGCTTGATCAACTTCCAGGGTTAAACTATAGTAATCGAAGGCTTTTGCGAGAGAAATGTGGCATAACCACAACTACGCAACTATTAGAAAATGCTCATACCCAAGCCCAAAAAATGATGCTGTCAAATGTCCTACACCGTAACCTGCGGGATATTAGTAAGTGGGTTGCTATGTCTGATTTAGCTCGAATTCCGAGTATAGGCTGTCAATATTGCGGACTGTTGCTTCATGCCGGAATTGGCTCTGTGACTCAGCTCGCGCAAATGCCCGTTCATCGCTTGCACCAACAAGTTTTGCGTCTACACGTCATTACCTTACAAAGACGCGATCTCTGTCCTTCTGTAGCAATTGTACAGCAGTGGGTTCAAGAAGCGCGGTTACTCTAGACTGCTAGGGCGAACCCACACTTAATGACAGCGAACATTTTTTTGCTTGTTTGGGTTGCCCACTATTTTTATATCTTTCATATCGCTTTTTATGCCAAACCCTTATACCGCCTCTGTATTCAAGACGCCGTTGAGAAAAATATCCGCTAAACCTTCAGCAACTTCTTGCATGGCTTTGGGACGCGCTCCGGGTTCAATTAAGGTATTATAGCTAAATCCAGCCACCGCAAACATTCCCAAAAATACTTGAGCAACAATACGAGGATTCATCGGACGATAGACCCCTTTTTCCATTGCGGTTTCAAAAAAAGCTTCTGCCACATCCGTCATTTTAGCAATCACTTCAGACTGAATGCGATCGCGAAGTTCGGGATGAAACTGAGCCTCTAAAAAACAAACCCGCATCAAATCTGCATTTTCATGTAAACTTAACATTCGACGGCGCATCACCTGAGCAACCGCTTTATAACTCCCCATTTCGCTCAATTCCGTTAATAAATCCGTGAGAATTTCAATCCATCCTTCCGTCGCCACCTCAATCAAAATTGCCTTTTTATTCGGAAAGTGACGAAAGATAGTCCCTTCAGCAACACCCGCCGACTGTGCTAAATCACGAGTTGTCGTGCCATCATAACCTTTACGGGCAAATAATTGCTGTGCAGCCTTGAGAATCCGAGTAGAAGTTTCGTTTTCCAAATGAGGAGTATGATTTAAAGTTTTCATAATTTTGCAATTAAATATCCTATTAGTTGTTGAGAAATCGATTCGGAACTGTTATGGGTTGCAGCAGGTCAAGATCAATGATACCGTTGAGCATTCTTCACCCGGTTTTATATCCTCAAATGCCTGAGTTTGCTGTATAAGCGTACCATTTGTAACTGCTCAGATGGCTTAAATGACAAAACTCTTCATCAAAAAAAGTACAAGAGGATATTTCTACCTTAACCCATCCAGGTTAGTGTGAATGTTAAAATCCGTCTAGCACGCATTTCCTCACGAGACTGATGCCTATGTTTGTGAATTGGCCTTTTCCGCCCAATCTTCAGCAGATCCCTGGTCGAAGAATGGGGCGGGGACTTATATTAGCCTTATTAGTCTGCTTATTTTGGGGAATTTCGACAAACCCTCTCCTCGCCGATGAAACTCCCAACCGTCGCAGCAGCTCTATTCAGCCCTATCTGGAACGGGTCATGGATGAGATCAGCGAATTTCGCCTTGATAATGGGATGAAATTTATTGTTCTGGAAAACCATCGAGCGCCTGTTATTTCCTTCCTAATTTATGCAGATGTAGGCGGCGCAAATGAACCGGACGGTCAGACTGGGGTCGCTCATTATTTAGAACATTTAGCCTTCAAGGGAACTCGACGCATCGGCACCACAAATTATCAGCAAGAAAAACCCTTACTAGAACGCCTTGATCGGCTTTTTGAGCAAATTAAAGCAGCCCAAAAGCAGGGAAAATCTGAACAAGTGTCGCAATTATTAGCTGAATTTGAAACCGTACAAGCCGAAGCTTCCAAATTTATTAAGCCGAATGAATTTTCTCAAATCGTTGAACGCTCAGGTGGTGTGGGATTAAACGCTGCAACTTCCACCGATTCTACCGTTTATTTCTACAGTTTACCCTCAAACAAACTCGAATTGTGGATGTCTTTGGAATCTGAGCGATTTCTTGATCCCGTTTTCCGAGAATTTTTTAAAGAAAAACAGGTGATTTTAGAAGAAAGACGACTGCGAACAGAAAATTCACCGGTCGGTAAAATGATTGAAAAGTTTACGGCGAAAGCGTTTCAGGTGCATCCCTATCGCCGTCCAGTCATTGGGTCTTTTGAAGACATCCAAAATCTGGATCGACAGAACGTTAAAGACTTCTTTGAAACCTACTACGTTCCGAATAATTTAACGGTTGCTATTGTTGGTGATGTTGACCCCAAACAAGTTAAAGACTTCGCCCAAACTTACTTCGGACGTTACAAAGCCAGTCCTGAACCGCCAAAATTAGACATCGTTGAACCGCCTCAGCCCGAAACGCGAGAGTTGACGATGCAACTGAGGTCTCAACCTTGGTATTTTGAAGGGTATCATCGTCCGGCACTGGCTCACCCAGATCATGTAGTATATGAAGCGATCGCCAGTATCCTCAGTAGTGGTCGTACCTCTCGCCTCTATCGATCTCTGGTTCAAGATCAACAAATCGCCTTAGCCGCAGAAGGGTTTAGTGGCTATCCCGGTGATAAGTATCCGAATCTAATGTTATTCTACGCGCTGACGGCTCCCGGTCACAATGTTGAAGAGGTGGCAGATGCTTTGCGAAATCAAATTGAACGGCTCAAAACTGAACCCGTTTCTCAACAGGAATTAGAGCGAGTTAAAACCCAAGCTAAAGCGGGTTTATTGCGATCGCTAGACTCGAATATGGGGATGGCATTTGCATTACTCGAATATCAAGTTAAAACCGGAAATTGGATGAATTTATTTAAACAAATGGATGCCATTTCTGAGATTACTCCGGCTGATATTCAACGAGTTGCTAGAGAAACGTTCCGCCCCGAAAATCGCACGATTGGCCGATTATTGTCTGAAGACTCTTAAATTTGGGAATAAAGCGATCGCTTGTTCATTGTGATTTGAATGATCAACCGCTTAGTCTCAAACCCTTAGTCTGATTGTATTATTTTTCACTCTCAAATATTTTCAACCTCACACTCAAAATCTTTCGACGACCGATTATGATGCAAACTCAAGCTAGATTTAACCTGAGAAAGTCAAAACCCTTTCTACTTGTATTATTTTTCGCTCTGACATTCTTTATTAGCACTTGGCGTTCTCCGGCTGCGGCTTCGACGGCAAAGCATTATACCGATCTGACATTTCCCCCGTTACCGGAAATACAACTCCCCGAATATACCCGCTATCAACTTGATAATGGAATTATTGTTTATTTAATGGAAGATCGCGAACTTCCCTTAGTCGGAGGTACTGCATTATTTCGCACCGGAAGCCGATATGAACCGGAAGATAAAGTAGGACTAGCTGGCTTAACCGGAGGCGTAATGCGAAGCGGAGGAACGACAATTCATCCCGCCAGTAAACTCAATCAAATTCTTGAACAAAAAGCCGCATCTGTGGAAACTGGAATTGGTACAACTTCTGGGAGAGTTGGTTTTAGTGCCTTAAGTGAAGACTTAGAAAATGTGTTCGGACTCTTTGCTGAAGTGATCCAAAATCCCACCTTTGATCCGCAAAAATTGGAGTTGGCAAAAACCCAGGAAAAAGGCGGAATTGCCCGACGAAATGATAGTCCAGAACGCATTGCTGGGCGAGAATTCCAGAAGTTAATTTATGGAGAAGATAGCCCCTACGCTCGTACCGTTGAATATGAAACTCTCAACAACATTCAGCGAGAAGATTTAGTCGAGTTTTATCAGCAATATTTTCACCCCGAAAATATGATTTTGGGTATTGTCGGTGACTTTCAAACCAGTCAAATGAAAGCCCTCATTGATGAAAGATTTGGTCAGTGGAACCCCACAAACACTGCTGAAATTCCACCCGAACCGAACGCAACTCAAGCCCATCAAGGCGGAATGTATTTTATTAGTCAACCTCAACTGACTCAAAGTTATATTGAAATGGGTCATCTGGGTGGAGAGCGAAATAATCCTGACTATCCAGAATTATCTGTATTAAATGGTGTTTTAAATGGTTTTGGAGGACGGTTATTTAACCAAATTCGCTCGGATCGCGGATTAGCTTATACGGTTTACGGGGTTTGGAGTGCAAACTATGATTATCCTGGTGTATTTATTGCAGGTGGACAAACTCGTTCTGATGCTACCGTTGACTTCTTAAAAGCCATGCGAGTTGAATTGGAAAAAGTTCGCAGCGAACCTGTGAAATCTGAGGAATTATCTTACGCAAAAGACTCAACTTTGAATTCTTTTATTTTCAATTTTGCCTCTCCCGATCAAACTCTATCTCGCGTAATGTTGTATGAGTATTATGGTTATCCTAAAGATTTTATCTTCGACTATCAACGTCAGGTAGAAGCCGCTACAGTCGAGGATATTCAACGAGTCGCCCAAAAGTATCTAAAACCCGATGAAATGGTGACGTTAGTAGTTGGAAATGAAACGGCAATTCAGCCGCCTTTAACCTCATTAGATCAAGATATGAAGATTACGGCAATTGATATTAGTATTCCCGAACCCAGTTAACGATTTTTGACTGAATTTAACTGAGGTAGAGACTTTTTATGTAGAGGTTTCTACCTCTTACTATATAATGATAAGGATTGAAAATTATTTTCGTTAATGTATGACAACATTTGCAAGTTCATTGCTGAAGAATTCTCAACGAATTTGATGTGATTCGTTTATGGGAACAGCCAACTGAACAATTTTTAAATGCACCTGGATTATTACCTTTTGCAGTTTTAAGTCGAAGTGATGAAAAAGTAGATGTCTTGCGGGAAGTCGCTCGTCGAATTGAGTCTATTTCAGATTCACGAGTTCAATCTAATATTGGGGCCTCAGCTTTTATTCTGGCTGGGTTAGTATTAGAGAGTGAGACTATTCAAAGTATTCTCAGGAGGGATATTATGGAAGAATCTACAACCTACCAAGCACTCAGAAGAGAAGCTCGCGAAGAAGGACTTCAAGAAGGTCGAGTTGAAGGAATTCAACAAGTCGCTCTTAATCTGCTGAGGAGTGGAATGAGTCTTGAACAAGTCGCAAGTTTCACAGGTTTATCGGTTGAACAGCTTACCCAGTTACCACTGAATTCTAATCCATCTGAACCCCCGACTCCCTCAAATAACGAATAATTTTAATCGTTATTATTTGCATTATTTGCGTTGCTTGTCTCCTTGAACTCTCAAAAATTCTCCTGCAAAGGCGACAATTCCTGAACCGATAATTAAAATCACACTTAAGGCGTTGATATCGGGTTTAACGCCTGTCCGAATGCGGCTGAAAATCTCCATTGGTAAGGTTGTCGCCCCACTTCCGGCGGTAAAACTGGCAATTAAAAAGTCATCCATACTCAGAACAAATGCCAACAAACAACCGGAGATAATTCCCGGCATTAATTCGGGTAATAGCACTTTTAGAAAAGCTTCAACGGGAGTTGCACCTAAGTCTAATGCCGCTTCTTCTAAATGGGGATTCAAATCCGCTAAACGAGTAGAAACTACTAACGCGACATAGGCTAAACAAAAGACCACATGAGCCGCTACAATTGTCCAAATACTGAGGGGAATAGCAACCGCCGCCAGGAAAACGAGAGTCGAAACCGCGATCGCAATATCTGGAATAATCAGAGGTAAGTAAGATACACCCTGGTATAAACTTTTCCCCCAAAATCGAAATCGAGCCAATCCCACCGCCATTAACGTTCCAATTACGGCTGAAATTCCCACCGCCACTAAGGCAACAATTAAACTCTTTTGCAGAGCCGATAAAATCCGAGTATCTTGAAAAAGTTTAACATACCATTCTAATGTAAAGCCCTGCCATCCGGCACTATAACGAGATTTATTAAAACTATAAAAGGTTAAAACAAAAATCGGCAGATACATATAGAAAAACATCAAGCCGACAAATATAACCTGCCAAGATATCTTGAATTTTGGCTTACTTTCTCTCATTTCTAGGGGAATATCCTCCGCATCTTGATGTTGTGTTTTAATATTTTCCATAATAATATCGTTGTATTAATATCAGTAATTTTTCCCTATTTTGAGGGTCTACCGTCACCATACTTGAGGAGAAGCGCGATCGCCAAACTGACTCCCATAATTAAAACCATACTCAAAGCCGAACCAAACCCCCAATTTTGCGTTGCGCCTAAAAATTGATTATAAATTAATCGAGAAACGGTCATACTAGACGCCCCACCCAAGAGTTCAGGGTCAACAAAATCTCCCAATGCACTAATAAAAACCAGCAATGATCCCGCTGCAATTCCCGCTCTAGTTTGAGGAACAGTGACTTTCCAAAAGGTTTCAGTTGGTTTTGCGCCTAAGTCGGCGGACGCCTCTAATAAACGACGATCTAGCTTTTCTAAAGAGGCGTAAAGAACGGTCACAATATAGGGTAAATAACTATAAGCCATCCCAATTAAAACGGCGGGCGTTCGGTTCAATAATTCCAATGCAGGTAAACCCAATATTCCGAGAAATGAGTTTAATACACCTGTAGGTCGTAGAATCGTAATCCAAGCATAGGAACGCAGTAGAGAAGAAGTCCACAAGGGTAAAACAAACGCTAATAGCAACAAATTTCGCCATTGACGAGGAGCCGTTAAAGCAATCCAATAGGCAACCGGAAACCCTAATAATAGACATAAAATTGTTGTCCCGAATGCGAAAAAGAGTGATCGCCCAATCACCTGTAAATTCACAGGTTCAAAGACTCGTAAATAGTTGCCAATTCCATCCGGAATTACAACATCTCCAGGGCGAATATTCTCAACTAAACTGAGTTCAAAAATCACTAAAGTTGGGAAAACCAACAACAGCAGTAACCACAATCCAGAAGGCCCTAACAAAACCAACGGACCGAGTAGATCCTCAAATTTATGTTTGAGACCTGTTTTAGAAGGAGGAAGATTTGAGGGATTTTTACTCGATACAGCCATTTTTCAGTAAAGTTATGAACGATCAATTATCAATTCAAACCTGAGAGACAATCAAGCACTGGTTAGTTTCGTCCAATAGCGATCATAAATATCGCTAGCTTCGCCAACCGGAGCCAACGCTTCGCATTTCTCAATTACAGACTCAGGTGGAAACAATGTCGCATCATTCTGTAAATCTTTCGGGAGTTTTTTGTAGGCGAGTTGGGAGGGCGTCGCAAAACTCAAACGTTCGACAATTTGAGCTGCAATATCCGGCTGAAGCATGAAATTAATCCATTGATAAGCCCCATCGGGATTAGGAGCAGACTTGGGAATTACCAAGGTATCTGTCCACAACGACGATCCGCTTTTAGGAGTAATGTACCTCAAATCTTCGTTTTCCGGCATAATTTCTGCGGCATCTGAGGAATAACACATCGCCAGCAACAAATCCCCAACAATAACTTGAGGACGCCAAGCATCTGTTGTGAATGAAGCGATCGCAGGTTGCAGTTCTGCCAATTTGTTGTAAGCTTGACGGATATGTTCGGGGTTGGTGGAGTTGTAGGAGTAGCCCAGGAGCCGAAGTGTCGCTCCCAAGACCTCGCGAACATCATTGAGAAGCGTAAACCGTTTCGAGATTTGCTGTTGATTTTCCCAGAGATAGTCCCAATCTCTCGGAGGGGTTTTGAGGAGGCGACTATTGTAGACTAATCCAGTTGTTCCCCAACTAATCGGAACACTATAACGATTACCCGGATCGTAACCTGGATTTTGGAACATAGGAAAGGTATCTTCTAAACCCAAAATCAGCGAATGATCCAAATCCATCAATAAGCCAAGTTCAACCATCTTCTGAACCATGTAGTCAGAAGGATAGATAATACTATAAGCTCCCGCGCCTCCGGCTTGAATACGAGCCAGCATCGCTTCATTGGAGTCAAAAACATCCGCCACCACTTTTAAACCCGTTTCTTGGGTAAAGCGATCTAATAAATCGCGATCGGTGTAACCTGTCCAAGTGTAAATATAGAGCGTATCTGAATCAATACTGGTGTTGGGTGTGGTTTTCACTTCCGCCAGCGTCCAGCCACAACTCGAAAGCGTAGAAGCCGCCGCTGTTGCAAAGGTTGTCCGTAGAAATTTACGTCGAGTAAGAGCCGCCCTGAGCATACTGTTATTTAGGTCTAAAGATTTGAAGTCTAAGCGCAGTTCAAGTTTGACTCATCGAAAATAACATATTTAATCATCCCACAAACAGTTACTGCTGTGGAAAAGCTGACTGTATCAAAACCCAATTTTAGGTTTGTTGGGCTAAAGCTAAACAGTCAGTCGGTGTCCAGCATACATAAATCGGATTCTCATCCGTAATTATTTCAGTGGTTTTAGACTGCTGAACCCTGACTTGTTCACCGGAGAGTAACTGCACAATATATTGTAGATGAGTTCCCATATACATGGTATTCACCACTCGTCCTTCAAAACAGTTTACCGCTCCACCAATCGGATAGGAATTAAGAGAAATTTTTTCGGGTCGTACACTAACGATAACCGCATCTCCGACATGAAGCTGAGAATTTGGATCGCTTTGAGTGTGACGATTGGGAACTGCTTCGATTTTTAAACCTGTTTCTGTGACAATTAATTGACTCGTCGCGTCCGTTGATTCTAGATGTCCTGAGAACAGGTTCGTATCGCCAATAAAATCAGCAACAAAAGGCGTTTGAGGGTGTTCGTAAATGTCGCTTGGCGTACCAATTTGTTCAATGCGTCCATCGTGCATTACCGCAATGCGATCGGATAAACTCATCGCTTCTTCTTGGTCGTGAGTTACCATGACAAAAGTTAAGCCTAGATTTTTGTGTAGATTTGACAATTCTACCTGCATTTCCTTACGCAGTTTCAAATCTAAAGCCCCTAAAGGTTCATCGAGTAGTAATACCGCCGGACGATTAACTAATGCACGGGCTAAAGCAACTCGTTGTTGTTGTCCGCCTGACATTTGGCTAGGGAAGCGATTCGCAAAGGCTTCCATTTTCACCAATCTTAAGGCTTCTTGAACTTGTTCTTGAATTTCTGCGCGACTTCGTTTTTTAATTCGTAGACCAAACGCAATGTTATCTTGAACATTGAGATGGCTAAATAAAGCGTAACTTTGAAAAACGGTATTAACGGGGCGAAGATAGGGAGGAACTCGCGTCATGGACTGTCCTCGGATTAACACCTCACCTGCTGAGGGGGTTTCAAATCCGGCGACTAGGCGCAGAGTTGTGGTTTTACCGCAACCCGAAGGCCCCAATATACTAAAAAATTCCCCTCGACGCACCTCTAAATCAACACCGCGTACAGCAGTTTCTCCGTTAAAGACTTTGAAGACTTTACGAAGTTCGACATCGAGTAGAGAATCGGTTCCGATCGCACCTGGGTTTTGCGTAGCTGTTTGAAGCATAATAGCCATGTATGGCGGAATTGTCCCTATCTTAGCTTATCCGATGCTTGTGGAGGTGACAAGTAATCAGTACACAGTAATTGATATAAAGTTTTCTGAGCGTAGATTCATCCGTTCAACAGTCTACTCGTTAGCTGAATTTAACCTCTAGTTTATTTAATTCGTTTCTTATGAGTCAATTTTATAGTGAAGATCTTGCCTATATTCACGATGCGGGTTTTGGTCACGTTGCTGAAAATGCCAGCAACTATTTATTAAATGTTTTGCAGCAGCAAGGAATCAAACAGGGTTTAATTGTTGACCTGGGTTGTGGGAGTGGTATTTTTTCTCAACGGGTTTATGCCGCAGGTTATGAAGTTTTCGGGATTGATATTTCTGCTGATTTTATTGCGATCGCTCGTCAACGTGTTCCCCAAGCTGAGTTTTTAGTTGAATCTTTATTCACGGCTGACATTCCTGCTTGTATTGCGGTAACAGCAATTAGTGAATGTTTGAATTATTTAGTGGATGAGAACAATACAACCGCCGAACGTATCAAGTTATTTCAGCGAATTTATCAGGCGTTATCAACCGGAGGAATATTGCTATTAGATCTTCTCGAACCTGGACAAAATCTCCGAGTCAATGACCGCAGTTTTAAGCAAACTGAAGATTGGGCAGTCTTAGTTCAGAAAGAAGAAAATCACCAGCAAAAACAATTAACACGATGGATTACAACTTTTCGTAAAGTTGGGGAACTCTATCGACGCGATCAAGAAGTTCATCTCGTTCAACTTTTAGACGGTCAAGAAATCATTAAAGAATTGCAGGAGATTGGATTTCAAGTGCAAGTGCTAGAAGGTTATGATCACTTCAAGTTTGCTGCTGGACATATCGGTATATTCGCCCAAAAATTCTGAATTTTGCTAAAAAGCTTTATTCTCGAACTCAAAAATAAAGTTTCGGTAAAAACAATAACATTCACATTTTAAAGTTTATGTTAAATAATTTTAAGGAATTTGAGTCAGAAAAGTGACATAAGTAAAATTTGATTTTGAGAGAACAGGAACTCAGAGAAATCACTGGACTTTACGAGGCTTTAATGAGATAATTAAGCTAAATTAATGCTATAGAGATCGACGATGATCAGACCTCGTATCTTGTGGGGAACCTTAGCCTTACTGTTCAGCTTTAGTTTACCCGTTAAAGCCGAAACTTGCACGCCCTTAGCTGTTGTCAAAGGAGAGGGAACATCTGTAACGAAACGAGTTTCTCCTCCCAATGCCGGGATTATTCCCTTCGTTCCAGTGGGCTATCGAGGAAACTGGGATACAGACTTTGCGATCGCCGGAAATGCCAACTACCGCTACTTTGTCGCGACCATTAGATCAGCTTCGGAAGACCCAGCTAAATTTAAAGTTCAAATGTTCCTTAAATATAGTGATGGAACAGCCGACCGAGTCTTTAATGATTCAGTGAGATTAGACCCTGAAGAATCTCAACAAATGACGGGGGAACCTCGTTCTGGGGATCTTCCCTATCAAGTTAACTTAAATGTTGGTGGGGGTGATGCGATCGGACATAGTTACACAATTTGGGTTGAGGGTTGCCAATAGAATTCTCTCAAAAAATTCATCTACTGAGGACGCGCCCAGGCGCGTCTATATTATTTTAAATCTGGTTAATTGCGATCGTCATCCATGAGAACCGACACAATTTTCTATAGCCTGTTCCAAGAATTCCCCAGTTTCTTCTTTGAACTGATTAACCGTTCGCCAGAAGAAGCCACTGATTATGAGTTTACCTCTCGTGAAATCAAACAACTGGCTTTCCGTATTGATGGGTTATTTCTCCCCAAAACCTCAGACTCCGAAAAACCGTTTTATTTGGTAGAAGTTCAATTTCAGCCTGATGCTGACTTGTATTACCGTATTTTTGGTGAACTGTTTCTCTACCTGCGACAATATAAACCGCCCTATCCTTGGCGTGTTGTGGTTCTCTACCCAAGTCGCAACATCGAAGTCGAACAACGGCTGCAATTTGAAGAACTTCTCAACAGTTTCCGTGTACAGCGTATCTATCTAGATGAACTCACCTCAGCCGCAGAACGTTCATTAGGTGTCGGAATTGTTAAACTGGTAATTGCACCCGAACAGACAGCCGGAGAAGAAGCGAGGCAATTAATTGTCCAAGCCAAACAACAACTCACCGATGCCACTGTTCAACGGGATTTAATTAATTTAATTGAAACCATTATTGTCTACAAACTACCCCAAAAAAGCCGAGAGGAAATTGCCGCTATGTTAAATTTAACAGAAGAACTTAAACAAACTCGATTTTATCAAGAAGTTAAACAGGAAGGTATTGAGGAAGGCCGACAAGAAAGTAAATTAGAATCGATTCCGCGACTATTAAGATTTGGATTAAATATTGAGCAAATTGCCCAAGGCTTAGATTTACCTGTGGAATTGGTTCAACAAATAGTGACTCAACTCCAGGATGAATCTAACTGATCTCAACCCAATTAGGAGAGTCTTAATAGGGATTAGATAAAATTTTCCCATTCTCAACACTGACCTGCTTGTAAACAGTTGTCGGATAGTTGCTAAAATCAAAAGACTCACCATTACCGACTTTCCAGATTTGATAGTTGCTAAACGTCAGCGGTGTTTGTGGTTGGCAGATTTCGGGTTGATGATCTCCGAGTATAAAGTAGGCGTTTCCTTCTCCGATTACCTTAGCAATACCTTCTTGATTAATGAGGATAGAGGTGCCTTCATCAATGCCAATTCCTAAGATTTGATTAGCTTCTCCATCTTGGAGTAAACGCGCAATAAAAGTCATTAAACGACCCATGCGATCGCGTTTAGAAAAGTGCGTATCAATAATAGTATTTTTGAGGATTTCCCATTCAAATAAACGCTGAGTTAGATCGATATCTTTGTAGGGATCGGATAACGCAGTTGAAGACACAATGGTCTCTGAACAAGCATTAAAGACAAATTCACTTTGAATCATTGCCCCAGCACTGGTTCCACCAACAGCACCTCCTTTCGCCACAACCGATTTGACCGCTTGAGTCACTTCTGTCTCCTGAAAATTACGAACATATTCACACTGATCTCCTCCGGAAAAAAAAATGACTTCAGCATTTTTAATCGATGTAATAGTTGGATAACTTTTGGTATCTATGCGTTCAGGAATGACTAAAGTTTCGATAGAATCGACACCATTCATGTCTAAAATTGGCTGATTATAACCTGGGCCGCCACTCGCTCGAATCACAACAACATCAACAGTTTGAGCGCAATTTTTGCATCCTCTGACTTGATTAATCATCCATTGAATGGCTGGATCTACATCTAGTCCTCCACCACCCAGATTGTAGACAGCACCCTTTAATTTAAAACTAATATTTTCTGAATTTCCATTTAGAAAGTTATCAACTTTTGCCTGTATTTGTAAAGGGTTTAAAAATAAAATTATAGTTAAAATTATAGTTAAAGTTAGTAATAAATTCTGGATAAAAAACCCGCTTTTTCTCATATAATACTGAATCTATTCTGATCAAATCAGGCTTAAAAAAATAGCTAAAATTTGCATTCAATCCGAAAAGTCAATAGTTATGTTGATTAAATGATTAAATCCCTTTTTCTATCTACAGACTTCCCGGATTTAGAACAAATGAAAGAAGAGGTAACGGTCAAGGCTGTTTAACGGGGTTTTGGCCCAGAAAATAATCCTAAGATTGGGCCTAAAATTGCTCCAAAGACGAATCCACCCGCGTGCGCCCAGTAAGCAACCCCTCCAGGTTCCGAACCCATTGTTGCTTCCACATTTAAACTAGCGACACCGTTCATTAACTGCATTAAAAACCAGAATCCGAGAAAGAAAACAGCAGGTAAACGAATCGGAATTGGAATTAAGAGAAAAGGGAGAAGAGTAATCTTTGCACGGGGGAAACGAATAATATAGGCTCCTAAAACACCCGCGATCGCTCCACTAGCCCCTAAAGTAGGAATTGCAGAAGTTGGCGAAAATACCCCTTGAGTTAAGGCAGCTAACATCCCACAAACAATATAAAAAATCAGAAACTTAAAATGACCTAAACAATCTTCAACATTATTGCCAAAAATTATAAGATAGAGCATATTTCCGAAAATATGTCCGAAACCTCCGTGCAAAAATTGAGAGGTAATTAGGGTAATCCATTCGGGAAACGGAGAAGCCGGAAGACTGACTTGACAGGAATTAGCAAGTTGACAGGGGACAAATGCCCAGGTGTAGAAAAAGTCCTCAAGCTGTTCGGGGCTTAACCGCAACTCGACAATAAAGAAGATAATATTTGCCAGAATTAATCCTCGCGTTACCCAGGGCGTGATAGAAACAGGATTTTCGTCATGTATGGGAACCAAGAGAACACCTCGCTCTGAAAATTTGTGCTTACATTAGCGTACTTTCGATCTTGTTGACAACGGCTATGACCCTAAAATTAATAAATAAATCAGAATTTAAAGCTAAGTTTTCTCAGATTTTGAGTGTGTATAGTAAAGTACGGTTATGAGAAGTCTTAAAGCTTGATAGTCAATTTTCTACCTCTCACTGGCAATGAATGACAACATTTCTGGCTTCATCGAACAGGTTAAGCAGAGTTTTGAATTGCGATCGCCCCATCGAGATATTCGGATTTTGATCTTTGAATATGCTCTGATTGCCGCTTTAATCGGACTTAACCCATTTCCCAATTTATTCAGCATTTCTTTAATTTTGGTCGGTATTCTCAGCTTTAAAATGATGCGGGATATTGGTCGGAAATGGGGCTATCCTAAAGGACAGGACATTCTCGCGATCGCCGGAAACCTAGCAGGTGGATTCGGAGCCTTTACTGTGGCTTGTTTAGCCTGGGGCTTTATGATTGTAGCGGCCATCTACTTCCCGGTTCTCAAATCCTTTTCCCTAGCCGCCGCCTATTCCACATTCACCTGGATTGTCGGACAAGCGACCCACCAATATTATGCAACCGGAAAAGCAACAGAAACAATTGATCAGAGCCTAATAACTGAATCATTTGGCATTGCCAACCAATTTGTAGGGGGTGGTGGCAGCCTAAAACGACGCCGTATTTTATATGGTTTACTGGGTGCGAGTAGTATTCTGACGGGGCTGCATACCTACAGCGAACAACGAGAATTTAAACTAGAGCAAGCTAGACTCTCCAAACTGGCTCGAGAATCTGATGCCTATATTGAACAATATCTAGAACAAGCCTTTACAGGGGATACCGCCAGCACGGAAAAGACCCAAGCGATCAAAGAAGCGACAAAAATACTGCCGCCGACTGTTCCCTACAATCGAGAAATGTCTAAACTGCTGATTCGCTGCAATCGTCTGGGGACAGAGCAATATTTAACCGGAACGATTGTCACCGATTATGATGGTTCTATTACAGATTTGCCGAGTTACGATCCTCGCCTCGATCGCTACACTCGTGTTGCTACCCTCAGAGGGCCTGAAGAAGCGACAACGAAACGTAAGCTGGAAATCTCAGACGCAGAATCGACGATTCCTCTGTTGCAACCCGATCCTTTGCGAGAAAATTTGGATCAAGTTGAAGACCTCGTCAAACAGATTGGCGGTCAAGCTGTAACCGTCAAATGGTTAAATCCGGTGTATTGGGGGTTTGTATTGCGATCGCCAGAAAACAGTATTATTGCCTTTCGCGGCACTCAACAGACGAATGAATGGGTGCAAAATGTACTCGCTCAACAGGTCAGACATACTGAATTATCTCTATTTGAATTTAGAGGAAAAGTTCATCGAGGCTTTGCAACTCTCTATAGTCCCATTGCCCGCCAAGTGATTGCAGCAGCGCGAAAGCTTGATCCCTCTCGTCCAATTTATATTACCGGACATAGTTTAGGGGCCTCTCTAGCAACGCTCGCCGCAATGGATTTAGCTATTCAAATTCCGGAGTTAAAAGATCAATTGAGACTGTATACCTATGCAGGGCCACGAGTGGGGAATGTGGAGTTTGCTGAAGTCCATAGCCGCTTGATTCCCAATAGTTATCGAATTGTGAATATGGCTGATAGCGTCCCCACTGCACCCCCAACCAAGATTGGTAAGTTAGTGTTTGCCCACTCCGGTCAAGTTTGGACTTTTGTCGATTATTCGGGTGATTTGTTTCTCGGTCACTTCGTTAGTGTTTACAAAAAAGCAGTTGATGCGGAACAAGAACAACTGCTGAATCGACAAACCTAAATTTTTTGAGAAGTGATTATCCAAGCATAACATTCTCACCCATTTGAGAGTGCTGAAGAACGTCTCCTCAGAAATACCCACTTTTTCCCACTGTCAAAGATGTTGCAATTTTCAATAATAGTCATAGCTTGACCGATAAGATCGGAGAAAATAGACATGAAAACCCAAATCAATCGAGACTCTAAAAATCTATCTCTCAAATCTTCCTCAATTCAATTGAGTCGATTTGAAGTACAAATCAATGATAAAAAATTAAAACAGGAACGACAAATATTTTGGGAAGCCTATTACCAAGCCTTAAATTTGGCTAGCTTTCATTGTTTTTGAATAGAGCGCGAATTCAGTTCTTGGATGCCTTGATTGGGACTTGCTTTTTTAGCTTTAGACTTGCTGAACATAAACCACCAAATCTCTAAACCCATTAAACCTAAACCTGCGGTTGTGACTGCGATTTTTATGGGAACAGGTTGTTGAATTTGGTGAAATTTTTCAGGAGTTGGAGAGGCAGATGTTGGAGAGGCAGATGTTGGAGAAGCGGCTTGTACAGATGTTGCCAGAATTAAAGACAGTAAAACTTGACTGAATTTTAGCATGATTGAAGTCTCCGTTCAGGTTTAAGTTTGATGGGATTGATAATATTAGGATAGTTTAAAGTTTCGCAAACGCAGGGCATTTGTCACAACAGAAACTGAACTCATTGCCATCGCACCTCCGGCAATCATCGGATTGAGTAACCAACCCAAGAGGGGATAGAGAATCCCAGCAGCTAGGGGAATTCCTGCTGTATTATAAATGAAGGCAAAAAATAGGTTTTGGCGAATATTTTCCATTGTTGCTCGACTGAGTTTAATTGCGGTAATAATTCCGTTTAATTCTCCGGAAATCAAGGTAATATCTCCAGCGGCGATCGCGACATCTGTTCCAGTACCAATAGAGATTCCGACATCGGCTTGGGCGAGGGCTGGCGCATCATTAATTCCATCTCCTACCATTGCTACAATGCGATGATTTTCTCCTTTTCTTTTTGTCTCACTTTGAATTAACTTAACAATATCTGCTTTTTGATCGGGGCGAACTTCTGCAAATACCCGTTGAATTCCGACTTCTCTTGCAATGGCTTCGGCTGTTTTTTGATTATCTCCGGTTAACATGACGACTTCTAATCCCATTCTTTGTAAAGCTTTTACGGCTTCTTCTGAAGAGGGTTTGAGGCTATCTGCTATTGCGATTAATCCTTCGATTTGACCATCAATCGCAATCCAAGCTGTAGTTTTTCCTTCTGTTTCCCATTGCTGTTGAAACTGTTTTAAAGAACTAATATCAATACCGAGTTCTTTCATCCACCGACTCGTTCCTATTTGAATAAATCGATCACAAACCTGACCTTGAACGCCCATTCCTGTCATCGCCTCAAAGTTTTCAGGTTCAGGTAAGGGAAATTTTATTTCTTGAGATTGAGCATATTGAACGATCGCTTCGGCGAGAGGATGCTCTGATTTTCGCTCAATTGCAGCCACTAATCGTAAGAGTTTGAGTTCATTATTATTGGCTGTTCCACTGGTTGTAATATAGTTGGTAACGGTCGGCTTTCCGGCGGTTAAGGTTCCGGTTTTATCGAGAATAATCGTTTGAATTTTGTGAGCGATTTCTAAACTTTCTGCTCCTTTAATTAAGATTCCATGTTCTGCTCCTAATCCAGTTCCGACCATTACAGAAGTGGGTGTGGCGAGTCCTAATGCACAGGGACAAGCAATAATTAAAACGCCGACACTGGTTAAGGTTGCTAAGGTTAAATTCCCGGTAAAATTAAACCAGATTAGAAAGGTTAAAATCGCGATCGCAATCACAACCGGAACAAACCAACCTGTGACTTGATCTGCTAATTTTTGAATGGGTGCTTTTGAACCTTGCGCCTGTTGAACTAATTGCATAATTTGCGCTAAAACGGTATCTTTTCCCACACGAGAAGCTCGAAATTTAAAGCTCCCAGTTTTGTTAATGGTTGCGCCAATAATCTCATCTCCTGATTGTTTTTCAACCGGAACACTTTCTCCTGTTACCATCGACTCATCTACTGTTGAACGTCCTTCTATCAGTTCACCATCAACCGGAATTTTTTCTCCCGGACGAACAATCACAATATCACCAACATTAAGGGCTTCGAGTGGAATATCAACTTCTTCACTATTTCGTATAACTCTGGCTGTTTTGGCTTGTAATCCCATTAATTTCCGCATGGCTTGGGAGGTTTGTCTTCGGGCTCGATGCTCGAGTAATTTTCCGAGTAAAATTAAGGTAATAATCACAACAGCAGATTCATAATAAACCTCAACCCTTAAGCCTTGATTGATAAAAAATTGTGGAAAAAGAGTCACAAAAATAGAATAAAGATAGGCTGAACCTGTCCCCACTGCAATTAAAGTATTCATATCCGCACTATGACGTTTCAACCCTTTCCACGCCCCAGTAAAAAAGCTTTTCCCGCACCAAAACATCACCGGAGTTGTTAAAATAAGCTGCAACCAGGGATTATGTAACCACCTCGGGATAAATGGGATTTCTAACCCGGTCATCATCGGTAAACTTCCGATCACTAAAATACTGCTAATAACCGCACTAATAATGACTTTTCGCCGCTGTTTTTGACTAATTTGGTGATTTTCTCGATCTTGTTCTTCGAGGTGATTTTGAGTATGATCGAGGGGTTCAGCCTTGAATCCGGCTTCCACAACCGCTTGTTGAATATTTTCCAGATTGGTTTGTTGCGGATCGTACTGAACGGTTGCTTGTTCTGCGCCAAAATTAACATTACACTCAGCTACACCCGAAACTTCGTGAATCACGCGATCAATTTTGTTGGCGCAACTCGCACAAGCCATACCTTTGAGTCGTAAATAGCTAGTCTTCATCACCCAGGTTTCTGTGAAAACGACTCCATTAGTATAAAGTCTCCAGTTAACTGGAGAGTCAAGAGGCAAATATTTACCGATTTCTTGAGTACATTATTTCTATAATTAATGAAAGATTGCTAGTATAGCCTATTGAAAGCAATTAATAATCGCGATCGCTCACACTGCAATTCACGGGAGGCTAGGATTGAACTCAACCGTAGTAATGACTGTTATTTTACTCGTGCTTATGTTCGGAGCCGGGTTTTTCAGTTCAGCTTGGGGCTATAAACTGGGACGAGAAGCGTTGAAAGAGATTACTCAGCCCGATGTTCGCCCCAGTAACCTAACAGCGAACAAAGGGGAAACTGAACGCCAAACAGAAGGGGTGAAAATGCTCAAAGAAGGAGATATTCTCACCAGCGTTAAAAATCGCAAGCAAGGGAAAAGTGATGAACCTGTGGCTTCTACGACTGTAACCGTACCTGCTCAACCCAAAGCAGCACAGAAACCCGAATCAAAAGCAGAAGAAAAGCCAGAAGAAAAGCCTCAAGAGCAAACCGCTTCAGCCGTTTTTCCGATTGTCAGTCGAGATGGGGGAGTAACGCTAGAAGTGACATCAGCCAGCCAGACGGGAAGTTCATTGCTGTTGAAGGTTCAGCTAAAAAATGAAAGCGATACTTCGATTCGATTTCTTTATAGTTTCCTGAACGTGACTGATGATAAGGGTCGGGCTTTAAGTGCGAGTGTTGATAACTTACCCGGACAGCTTCCCGCTGATAGTCAAACATACGTTGGAACAGTCAGTATTCCCACAGCACTATTGGATAATGCTCAGGAACTGGCGATTAGTTTAACGGACTATCCCGATCAAAAACTTGAGCTAAAAATGTCTGGAATTCCAATCACGAGATAAATCAGTTTTAATGTTTATTCAACTTTTTTTGAGAGAACTCATCTGGGTGACTTTTCAACAATGACACTGACTTTGCAAGATTTGCTTGTGCGATTGTTGTCTGTAGTCTTGCTGATTGCAATCAACGCTTTTTTTGTCACCGCTGAGTTCTCAATGGTTTCTGTGAGACGTTCACGGATTAGCCAGCTTGTTGATGAGGGAGATCGACCCGCTCGTTCTGTTCAGCGACTCCAGCGACGTGTTGATCTGTTGCTCTCAACGACTCAATTTGGGATTACGCTCTCTAGTTTAGCGTTAGGTTGGATTGGTGAGGGAACTTTAGCCGTTTCGATTCGAGCATTAATTGTTTCACTCCCAATTCCGCCCGCCCTGCAAAATTTTGTGGCTCATTCTTTGGCGATTCCGATTGTTACTTTTATGTTAGTCGCCTACTTACAAATCGTCATCGGAGAGCTACTTCCTAAATCTTTAGCTTTACTCTATCCTGAGCGTCTTTCTCGTTTACTCGCCCCTCCTAGTTTAGCGATCGCTCGCTTTTTCAGTCCCTTTGTTTGGGGACTCAATCAGTCTACTCGTTGGTTGTTAAAACTCGGTGGAATTGAATATACCGGACAGCCTTACACCCGAGTTACTCCTGAAGAATTACAACTGATTATCACAACCTCAACTGAGTCAATGGGGTTAGAAGCTGAAGAACGAGAAATCCTGAATAATGTGTTTGAATTTGGGGATGTATTAGCCGAAGAGGTGATGATTCCTCGAACTAATATTGTCGCTCTTTCTCGTGCGGCTACGTTTCAAGAACTACTTAATGAAATGTCTGCTTCGAGTCATTCGCGTTATCCAGTCATGCGAGAATCGCTCGACGATATCTTAGGAATTATTGACTTTCGAGACTTAGCTAAACCTTTGGCTGAAGGACAACTTTCTCCCGAAACTTCTTTAGAACCTTGGATTCGTCCGGCTCGATTTGTCTCCGAACAAATGCTTCTCAGTGAGTTATTACCCTTAATGCAGCGATCGCATTTAGAGATGGTTATTATTGTAGATGAATTTGGCGGAACCGCCGGATTAGTCACGATTAATGATTTGATTGCTGAAATTATTGGGGATAGTTCAGAAGTCACCGAAACTGAAGAAGTGACTTTACAGTATATTGACGAGCAAACATTTTTAGTTCAAGCTCAACTCGATATTGAAGAAGTTAATGAAATGCTTGATCTCGAGCTTCCGATCACAGAAGAATATCAAACCCTTGCAGGTTTTTTAATTTTTCAGTTGCAAAAAATTCCAACCGTTGGGGAAACACTGCGTTATAAAAATCTAGAATTAACTGTGAGTTCCGCCGACGGGCCACGCATTGAGCAAATTCAAATTCATCAAGTAGAATCAGAAACCGCGATCGCAGAAGATCTAAATTTAATTAACGATCAAATCGAAGCCGCAGAAGTAGCAGTAGATCAAAGCTCACTCACTCCTGAAGAAAATTCTCCCTCAGAAACTCTAATTCCAATGGAAAATCAGACAGAACTCACAGTAGAAAGAAGAGAAGTCAATCAAGAAATCAGTCAAGAAGAATACCTGAAAATGGAAGCAGAAAGCCAAAACATTAATCAGGAAATTTATGAAGAAACAACAGACAAAGACAGTTAACTATTCACTGTTTTTTTGTTCCCCGTAATAGCCCAAATTTGATTAATCCTCGTTCATAGCCTTGACTCATTAACCCCAGAGATAAAGCGGCTTCAATTGTTGTCCAACCTGACGAAAGTAAACCCATAATTGATTTCCAGTCAAAAGCCGAATCAATGACAATATTCCAAAAAGGTGCAACCGCTTTTGACCAGTCCGCAGTCTGAATCTCCTGAAAACCCATATTTCTGGCAATTGTTTCATATTCAGGTAAAGAAATCACAAAAGGTAAAGCATAAACGCGATAAATTTCAGCCAGATGTTTGCGTTCATCATCGGTGAGTTCGCCTGCGGTTGGTCCGACTGGACGATGACACCAAGTCGCCATCAGAAATAATCCACCCGGCTTTAAAACGCGGTAGCATTCACGCAAAAATTGAATTTTATTTGGCATATGTTCGCCGCTTTCGAGTGACCAAACCAAATCAAAAGAATTGTCTACAAAAGGCATTTCCAACGCATCTGCAACCTGAAAATTCACCCGTTGGTCTAACTGGGCGGCTTGGGCGCGTTCTGTGGCGCGGTTCGCCTGTACAGGGCTGAGAGTAATTCCCGTCGCCGAGGCTTGAAACTTCTCAGCCAGGTATAATGTGCTACCTCCTATCCCGCAACCCATATCTAAAATATGAGAAAAACTTGATGGTTCTGAAAGAGGTTGAACCGTTGGACTTTCCATTGGACTTTCCATTCCCCAGGCGAGAAATTCCTCAATCAAATCAATTTGGGCTTGACGTCGCTCTTTGGCCAGGTTTCCAGATGGGCCATAATAGCCATGGTGCATATGTTCACCCCAAATATCCTCCCACAGACTTGAAGAAGCATCGTAGAATTGTTGAATTTGTTGATAAAGTATTGAGGTCATCACCGGATGTATGTGCTTTACTGAACCATTATCACCGACTACAACCCTTAGTCAATCTAACCTCCCAATTCTAGGACTGAACATCGAATGACTGTACCCAGAACAATTTGCTTGGGCTTTTTGGCCGTAATTGCCACAGGAACGTTATTACTTTTGATGCCGTTTTCTTTTAATGATAATACTGTTTTTACCAGTCCAATTCACACCATAGTAGCCGCTCTATTTACAGCAACTTCAGCCGTTTGTGTAACAGGTTTATCGGTTGTTAATGTGAGTGAATACTATTCCTTTTGGGGTCAGCTAGTTTTGTTACTCTTGGTTGAAGTTGGAGCCTTGGGGTACATGGCATCAACAACCATTTTACTGCTGATTATTGGGCGAAAATTTGGGTTACGAGATAAATTAGCTTTGCAACAAACTTTAGACACCAGTGGATTAGGAGGAGTGGTTTCTCTACTGCAATCTATCATTGCGACTGTGATTTTGTTTCAATTAACAGGAGTGTTTTTACTTTTAATTGTTTTTACTCCCGATTATGGCTTCAACCAAGGACTTTGGCTCTCTATTTTTCATAGTGTGAATGGATTTAATAATGCAGGATTTAGTCTATTTTCAGATAGCTTAGTTCAATATGTCACCTCTCCGATGCTGAATTTCACCTTGACGACCTTGATTATATTCGGAGGATTGGGATATCAGGTGATTATTGAAATGTATTCATGGCTCAAAGATAGAGTATCTGGAAATCCTTGTCGTCGTGAATTTTCCCTGCATTTTAAAGTCGTGACAACGACCACAATATTTTTGTTGGTTTTCGGAACAGTTTTGACTTTTATTTTAGAGTTTGGCAATCCTAACACGCTTGCGCCTCTAACATTACCTGAAAAAATATTAGCAGCTTGGTTTCAATCCGTCACCAATCGAACAGCAGGCTTTAATACTATTGATATTGGAGGTTTCACCGAAGCCGGATTATTTATTACCATGATTTTTATGTTCATTGGTGCGAGTCCAGGAAGTACCGGAGGTGGTATTAAAACAACAACAGCTAGACTGTTACTTAGATGTACAAAAGCAACATTACGAGGTCGAGATGAAGTGTTGTGTTATCAACGTCAAATTCCAGCACAATTAATTTTGAAAGCTGTATCTGTTCTGGTAGGTTCCAGTATTGTGGTGTTGATTTCTACGCTTTTGATCAGTTTACTTCAATCTGATTTAGCCTTTGTTAAAATTTTATTTGAAATTGTCTCTGCATTTGCAACAGTCGGATTGTCCACAGGAATTACTGGAAGTTTATCCCTTCCGGCTCAGTTCGTGGTCATTGTCACCATGTATATTGGTCGAGTCGGTGTATTATTATTAATGCTAGCTTTTGTTGGAGATCCTGAACCCACTTCTATTGACTATCCCGAAGAAAATCTTTTAATAGGTTAGAAGCATGAGCTTATCATCCTTGAATTTTTTGAGAAATTTACGCACAGAAAAACAGCAATTTGTTGTCATTGGCTTAGGTCGTTTCGGCTGTGCTGTTTGCTCCACCCTGCATAATGCTGGATATGAAGTCTTAGCCGTTGATAGCAATGAAAAACACGTCAGTCAGGCTTTGAATAGTCGGATTGCATCCCATGCAATTAAACTGGATTCGACAGAAACCAAGGCGTTGAAAGAGGCTGGAATTTTTGACTTTAATACTGTAATTGTCGCTATTGGTAACTATTTAGCAGAAAGCGTTACTACAACTCTCAATCTTAAAGAAGGAGGCGTTAATTTCGTTGTCGCTAAAGCCTCTTCTGAAACTCACATGAAAATCCTCAAAAAAGTTGGAGCAGACCATGTCGTTTTTCCGGAACGAGAAATGGGATGTGAACTGGCTCGACTTTTGACTAGACCTCGAATTCTTGATCAGTTTGAACTCGATTCTAATTATAGTATTGTTGAGATGGTCGTTCCTAAAGAATTTGATAGCAAAACAATCGCTGAGTTAGAATTGCGAAGTAAGTATGGTTTGACTTTATTAGTAATTCGAGATGAACAAGATAAATTGGAAGTGAATCCTCTCCCTAATAAACGCTTGAAAAAGGGAACGGTAATTGTGGTACTGGGTTCAAATGATGATATTAATCATCTTGTTGATAAAACTTAGGTTATTATGATCTAAAGCTCTGTTAAAGTAAGCGTCTCAGAGAGTCGCATTAAACCGATATTCTCGATTATTTCTTTTTCAATAAGCTTTAAAAATGAGACTCTATTACATTACACTGAATACTATCGAAGAAGCACGTCAAATCAGTCGAGCATTACTTGAACAAAAGCTAGCCGTTTGTACGAATTGGTTTCCGATTACTTGTGCTTATTCCTGGTCTGGTAAAATTGTAGAAGAAGGTGAAACGGTTCTAATCGTGAAAACACAAGCTAATTATCGTACAGAGATTGAAACTGTCGTTCGCCAGCATATTGATTATACTAACTGTATGGTAGAACTCTCACCTGAATCAATTAATGATGGTTTTCTGCAATGGCTCAATGCTGAGGTTCCGATTAAATAAAGTTTAACCGAAAACTCTGTCTAATATTTAAAGTCCTCTCAAGAGAACTCTCAGTTGAGGTAAAGATTTTTTTGTCCATTTTAATGGACTTTTGGTATCAGCCCGGAAATTGATTTCCGGGTATATGAGAACTTTTTGTATTAGCCCAAAAAATTGATTTCGGGGAATTTAAGAATCACTGACAATAATTCCACCACCGATGAGAATTTCTCCATCATACCAAACCGCAGCTTGACCCGGAGTAATCCCAAAAATCGGTTCATCAAAAATCAGCTTAACTTCATCATCGTTTAGCGGAACAACGGTTACAGGTTGAGGCTTGGTTCGATAACGAATTTGAACTTCCGCTCGAATTGGAGAAGTCGGCGGCGCAATCGACACCCAATTTACTCTTTTAATTATACATTCTGTTTGGGTTGCATTTTCGCGATCGCCTACAATTACCTGATTTCGTCCCGCATCAATTCCAATCACATACAATGGATTCGGGGCTGCAATTCCTAACCCTCTACGTTGTCCAATCGTATAGTGATGAATCCCGTCATGTTGACCTAAAATGTTGCCATCTTGATCGACAATATCACCTTTTTGACCATTAATATATTTATCCAAAAACGCCTGCATAGACCCATTCGCCTCAACCAAACAGAGGTCTTGACTTTCGGGTTTATCTGCCGTTTTCAGATTATATTCCGCCGCAATTTTTCGGGTTTCAGTTTTGAGAACTTCCCCTAATGGAAACAACGAACCCGCCAGTAAATCTTGAGTTAAATCATACAAGAAATAGGATTGATCTTTGCTACGGTCAACCGCTCGTAAAAGTTGATAACGGTTACTTTCTTGATCATACTTAATTCTGGCATAATGACCCGTCGCAATCAAATCAATTCCCAATTCTTCTCGCGCATAATTCAACATCGGGCCAAATTTAACGGCTTTATTACATTGAGAACAGGGTAACGGGGTAATCCCTGCGCTGTATCCTTCGACCAAATAATCAACAATATTGGCTTGAAATAAATCCCGACTGTCAACAATATGATGAGGAACACCGAGTTGTTCGCAGATGAACGCCGCATCCACCATTCCTTCAGAACAGCACTGACCTTTTCCCTTCATTAACCACAGCGTTAACCCCACCACTTCATAACCTTGGTGGTGCAAAATAGCAGCAGTAGCTGAACTGTCAACTCCTCCGGATAAACCGACAACAACTTTTTTCATGGTATCCACAGATAATAAGCTAATTTATATTTACTTCTGTTCTCAATGATGACATTAATACACTAAGAGTTGGAGGAAGCGAAAATGTCTGTCACTTCTATGATAATACATAAAAACTACAAATGGGGAACCGCACTGACCGTAATGTTGCTGCTGTTGGGAACGGGTTTGGCGGCGATATCTCCAACGTTCGCCCAGGAACAAGAACAACAAGAACAAGAACGACAGCGAGAACGTTATGGCGTGTATGTCAACAGTAATAGCCCTTTTATGTTAGAAGTCGTTCAACAAGTACAACCAGGGGCGGTGATTCGCAGGTATAGAGGGCGTCAAATTATTGATGCAGGTGTCTATTTTAGATCAAGTCAAGCGGAAAGAGTGGCTGAGGATTTAGAAAATTACGGAATAGAAGCGGAAATTACCGACTTTGAGGACGAAGAAGAATTTACAGGGCGTGTTAACCCAGCTTTACCTGTTATCCCTCTACCCACAGAGGAAGATAAACCCATTGAAACAAATGTTCCGCCGATTTATGTCTTTCCAGAAGGAAGTTTAGGCTTATATCAAGTTTTTGTGAGTGTGAGTGATGCAGCAATATTTGAAGTCGCGAAAGTAGCACCTTATGCTGAAGTTAAAGAATTTCAAGGAAAACTAATTATTCAAGCTGGAAGTTTTGTTAACCCGGGAAATGCTCAACTCTTAGCAGATGAATTAGCGTTACGAGGAATTCCGTCTGAAATTATTCAAAGTTTGCGAGAGTTACAACTTTGGGTCGCAATTCAACCGGAAGTTCCGACTGCAAACGCCAGTTTAGAACCCGGAGAGGGTCAGGGTTATGGGTTGTCAGAAAAAGACAGTTATTTTGTGTTAATTCCCGGTCAACCGACTGACTTAAATATTATCGCAAATAATGTGATTGCACTCGGTGCGCCTGAACAAAGTGTGAGTGTTCAAAACTTAGATTTTGACCCATTTGTTGCAGTTGGGCCGTTTTCTAACGAAAGCCTAGCAGAAGAATGGGAAAATTATTTTATTGATTCAGGACTCCCCGAAGCACGAATTTATTTTGGAAGGTAGTTAGGGAAGCGTAACGCATCAAAATCAAAAAGTAGAATGTGTTAGCCAAGCGTAACGCATCAAAACAAAAAAAATATCATGTTTTCGAGTTGAAACTTGAATTTTAAAAATGACTCAAAACCGCTCTCAAATTCAACAATTTGTCGTCACGACTGAACAAATGCAGGCGATAGAATCTCGTATTTTTGCTGCGGGAATGCCTGTAGCTGCACTCATGGAAAAAGTCGCCGGACGGATTACCCAACGGATTCTTGATAAAATTTCATCAATTTCTGTAACTTCTATTGGTGTTTTAGTTGGCCCTGGTCATAACGGCGGAGATGCCTTAGTTGTTGCCCGAGAGTTACATTTTTTAGGATATTCTGTCATCATTTATTGTCCGTTCTCTAAGCTAAAAGAATTAACCCGTCAACACCTTCAATATGTCAAAAGTTTAGGGATTTTAGTTGAAGATAATATTGAACCTTTGCCGTTCTGCAATGTAATTATTGACGGGATATTTGGTTTCGGTTTAGAGCGTCCAATTCTAGATAATTTAGCTCAAGCTATCAATCAAGTTAACGCTTGGAAAAAAACAGTCATTAGTATTGATTTACCATCAGGAATTGAAACGAATACTGGAGAAGTTTTAGGAACAGCAATTCACGCCACCTATACCTTCTGTCTCGGTCTTTGGAAACTTGCTTTTCTAGAAGACTCCGCCTTAGAATATTTGGGAAAGGTTGAACTGATTGACTTTGATATTCCTTTAAAAGATATCGAAGCTATTTTAGGAAAAACTCCAGAATTTCGCCGAATTACATCTGAAAACGCTTTGGCTGATTTGCCTCTACCTCGCTCGTTAACCACTCATAAATACAAGAATGGCAATCTATTAATTGTAGCAGGTTCTCAACAGTATACCGGAGCCGCAATCTTAGCAGGATTAGGGGCAAGAGCATCCGGTGTGGGAATGCTTTCAGTTGCTGTTCCTCAGTCAATTAAACCGCTTTTAAATAGTCAACTTCCCGAAGCCTTAATTGTTGGTTGTCCAGAAACAGAAGATGGTGCAATTTTAGATTTTCCTTCTGATTTTAGTTTAGAACCATTTGATGCGATCGCCTGTGGCCCTGGTTTAACAAAATCTACAACCTCACTGGTACAAATCATTTTAGAATCAACAAAACCTCTAGTATTAGATGCCGATGGTTTAAATATTTTAGCAGAACTTTACCCCAGTTTTACTCTTTCTAAAAGACAAGCTACAACCATTATTACTCCCCATCCTGGAGAATTTAAACGATTATTTCCTGACTTGGCAGATGAGTTAAAAAATCGAATTTTAGTGACCCAAAAAGCCGCCAAACAAAGTAGAAGTATTATCGTCTTGAAAGGGGCGAGAGTTTGTATTGGAACTGCTGACACCGTTTGGATAAATCCTGAGAGTACACCCGCATTAGCAAGAGGCGGAAGTGGAGATGTTTTAACAGGTTTATTAGGAGGATTGGTAGCCACAGTTGTCTTGAATTCAACGTCCTTAGATGCAATTGTAAAAACAGCCGTTTGGTGGCACGCCCAAGCAGGTATTCAAGCGGAAACAGAACAAACAGAACTCGGTGTAGATGCCTTTACTCTGACTCAATATTTAAACCTCAAGCCAATTCAATTTCGTGTATTGAACGAATCTTAGTATTAAGGTGATAGAAAAGGTGATAGAATTTGAACTGAACCCTTGAGTTTAAGCTATCAGTTTAAACTATTGCTCTAGTTTTCGCTCGAATTTTGTGCTTTCTCATTACTGATTTTCTGTGAATTCCCATGAAACTAAAAATTCTTAAAAATACCGTTTTTAAAGATAGACCCATTCAATCCAATCAGGTTGCTTATAATCGAAAAATATCTGCCTATTTAGGGACAGAATTTGAGATTGAGACTTATAATTTCGTTGGAAATAATCATATTAAAGTAACCTTTAAAGATCCTAGACCTCGCAATCATAACACCTGGTATGTCTTTCTTCCTCATGTGGAAATTATTGAGGGTGATGATTTGGGAAACAGTACAAAACCGAATCAAGCTGATATCTCTAAACTAGAGGTTGATTCATCTTTAGAATGGATATGGCCCATGAAAGGTACCAGTATGGGGTCTAGAAC